>JBILIK010000081.1:0-7355 GCA_044350025.1 Polaromonas sp.
TGGCCGGACGGCAGTTAAACAAAGCGCCGGTCAGCACCACCACCAGCCCGGCGGCGCCGCCGGTGTGCGACACAGCCGCCAGCAGCGGCCAGCCATACAGCACATTGCTCAAGCCCGTGGCAAGCTGCCAGAGTGCCAGCGCCAGCACCCACAGGGCCTGTGAACGCAGAGCAGGCACTTTGTACAGCTGGCGCGCCAGCAGCAAAAGTGCCGCCAACACAAGGTACGCGGCCAGACGATGGGCGTAATGAATAGCCGTCAGGGCCTCAAAGCTGATGTAGCCGCCATCCCGGCCAGCACCCAAAGCACGCCAGAGCGTGAAACCTTGCTGCCAATCCATGGCAGGCCACAGCGAGCCTTGGCAGCCTGGAAATTCCGTACAGGCCAGCACCGCGTAGTTGGTACTGACCCAACCGCCCAGCGCCAGTTGGAACCACAGCAAGCCGAAGGTGGTCAATAACAGTAGCCAGGTCAAGGGCGACACACCCACCACTTTGAGCTCGCCGGCGGCACGCGCAAAACGCTGCGACTGGGCGCGCAACAAGGCCAGCAACACCAGCCCGCCCAGCAAGTGCAGGGTGACGATCAAGGGAAACAGTTTCATGGTGACCGTCAAGGCGCCAAAAGCACCTTGCAAACAAACCCACAGCAAGGTGAAGCTAGCCCACCAGGGCTTTAATGCAGCCCCCATCGGGTTTGCCGGCGTCCCCTGGCGAGCCTGCTTGTAGGCCACCCATGTCATCGCTGCCAAGGTGAGTATCAGCACGCCCACGCCGGTGGCCAGGTAGCGGTGAATCATTTCGATCCAGGCCTTGGGATGCGTCACCGGCCCGCTGGGCATGGCGCTTTGCGCTTGCGTGATCTCAGCATGCGCACCCAAGGGGCTGGCATTGCCATAGCAACCCGGCCAGTCCGGGCAACCCAGGCCTGAATCGCTCAGGCGGGTGAAGGCACCGAACAAAACCAGGTCAAAGGTTAAAAACAAGGTCACCAGTGTGAGCAGGCGCAAGCGCTGCGGCAGGGGCGCATGACGGCTGCGCCACCAGACCCAGGCCAGAGGCCCGATGGCCACCAGCAAACCTGTGAGCATCAGCCACAGAGCCGGGTCGAGGTCATAAAGAGCTACCTCGTTCATGGGGCCTTTGCGGGCAAGCGTCCGGGCTTGTCCCAGCTGTTGGAGGCACGCAGCAAGCGCTCAAGGTCCTGCTTGGCCTTGGCCGCCCCAGCGGCGTCCATGTTGGCAGGAAAGCGCATCATCCAGTGACCCAAGGGGTCGACCAGGTACAAATGTGCAGTCAGCGCTTGGCCGGGTTCGGCCTCAAGCCACTGGGCCAGTTCGCGGGCGGGAACGCGCAAGACAT
Source organism: Polaromonas sp. (assembly GCA_044350025.1). Lineage (GTDB taxonomy): Bacteria > Pseudomonadota > Gammaproteobacteria > Burkholderiales > Burkholderiaceae_C > Polaromonas. The sequence goes on from JBILIK010000081.1 coordinate 1,362, forward strand.
TCGCGTCCTTGAGCGCCGGCGCCAGAGCGGGCGGCACCGGGGTGTCGTCGTTGAACAAAACAAGCCAGTCCAGCCGGTCTTTTTCCCGACCCAGGGACTCGCGCAACTGGCGTTGAAAGTACAGATTTTTCTGACAAACAGCTTCACAAGCTCCGCCGGAGACGCTGATCAGCAACCACTGGTCTTTCAGCGATGTCAGGGGATTTGCGCTGCCATCGCTGCTGATCGCGCTGACCGCCGGCAGCATGCGCTGCGGCGTGATCAGCTCGCCGTAATTGCGCCGCCCTTCTGGCCGCACCACGTAGTACATCAGGTAGGAGGCAATGACCGGCGAGGCGCAAACCAGCAAAATGCCCAGCATTTTCCAACGTCCGGCAGCCGTGGGCGCAGCCGCGCTCAATGGCGGAATAGCGTGCACGGTCAGCTCCAAAGGCTTATCGAGCCGGGAGCTGTCGGGCGTGGTCGGTGGGCGGGAAGAATCAACAGGCATGGCAGGTCATCAGACAAAATGAAAATCTAAACAAGGGGATTCAAGGACTTTTTGCGCGTCGGCGCAAAGGCACTATCACCTGAAACCATGCATACAAACCCAGAACCAGGGCGCACAAGCCGAACCACTGCACTGCATAGCCGTGGTGTTTATCAACGCCGGTGTTCGGCGCAGCCCAGTCGCGCTGCAAGCCCTCGCTGGCTGCACCTGTTTGCAGCACCAACACCGGTAGCAATGGCTGGCGGATTTCCTCAGCATACGCCTTGATGTCCAGATTTTGCCGGATCAGCCCGGTGTCGGTGCCCTTGAAGGCATATAACTTGCCAGGCCCGGGGGCCATTCGCCCCTGAATGCGCACCTCGGTGGCGATGGTCTCGATCGGGGCCAGACGCGCGCGGTCCACAAAGTCACGCGCCATCCAGCCGCGCTGAACCAGCACAAGCTTGTCCGTGCCACTGAGTTTCAAAGGCGTCACCACCCAAAAACCAGGCCGGCCATTCATGGGTCGGTTGTCCAGGTAGACCGTTTGGTCTGGCAGCCACAGACCTGCAATGTCCACCCGCCGGTCGGCCAGCGCTGCCGTACTGACTGGGTCACTCGCTGACAATGCCGACAAATCAGTATTGCCCAGTACCGGCAAGCTCTTTTTTTGCTCCAGCGATGCCTGCAGCGCCAGCTTTTGCGAAGCCCGGCCAAGTTGCCACTGGCCCAGCGAAAAAGTCAGTGCAGCGGTCAGCGCCGCGGCCAGTGTCACCAGCCAGAAACGGCTGCGATCTGTCAAAGCTTTCATAGAAGGATAATCACTGTCATGTCGTACCTCATCACATTTGCTTTCTTAGCCATTTTGGGCAGTCTTGCTGCAGCGCTTTACTTCATGATGAAAGACGGCACCCATGGCAAGGCCAAGACCAATCACATGGCGCGCGCGCTGGCTTTCAGGGTCGGCTTTTCGGTACTTCTTTTTGTCTGCATTTTGCTGGCCTGGAAACTCGGTTACATACAGCCCACCGGCTTGCCTCAAACTCGTTGAACAGCTGGGGCCCAAAGCATTGAGCCCAAACAAACCAAAAAGGCCGCAACAGCGGCCTTTTTGAAAAGTGGCGTTTACTGAAAAGCCCGAGGGCCTGCACTTAAAGCCAATAGACCAGGATGTACAGACCGAGCCAAACAACGTCAACAAAGTGCCAGTACCAAGCCGCGCCTTCAAACCCGAAGTGACGCTCCGCCGTGAAGTGACCCTTGCGCAGGCGCAGCGTGACAAACAGCAGCATCAGCATGCCGACAAACACGTGGAAACCGTGAAAACCGGTCAGCATGTAAAAGGTTGAGCCGTAAACACCAGAATTGAGCTTGAGGTTGAGATCCTTGTACAGGTGGGCATATTCGTAGCCCTGCACGCCCAGGAAAATCACACCCAGTAGCACGGTGGCCCACATGAAGTTGACAGTTCGGGCGCGATGACCTTCACGCAGTGCGTGATGTGCAATCGTCAATGTCACACCGGAAGTCAGCAGCAAAGCGGTATTGATGGTCGGCAGCCAGAAAGGGCCTACGGTGGTGAAGGGTTCAATGATGCCGGCCGGTGATGCAGTCACACCCGCGGCCATGCTGGGCCAGACGGCTTTGAAGTCGGGCCACAACAGCGCATTTTCAAGACTGCCCAACGCTGGTACAGAGTGCGCACGTGCCCACCACAGTGCCGTAAAGAAAGCGCCGAAAAACATGACCTCGGAGAAGATGAACCAGCTCATGCTCCAGCGAAACGACATGTCAATCTTGTGGCCGTACAAGCCGCCTTCGCTTTCACCGACGGCCTGGCTGAACCACTGGTAGAGCACCACCAGCCAGAAGACCAAGCCGAAGGCCAGGGAGTAAGCGCCCCAGCCTACGCCGTTGACCCACTGTCCAGCACCCAGAATGACGAAGAACAAGCCCACGGCGGCCATGAAGGGATGGCGCGAAGGCTCAGGCACGAAGTAGTAAGGGGTTGCCCCGTGTGATGCTGAAGACATATCTGTTCCTCTGTTCTCTTTTTTTAAATTCTGAAAATACCGTTAAGCACTCAATAAACGCCGGTTGTCAAAGGGTGAGGGGTCGCTATGGCTAGCCCGGCACGACCCAATTGACCAAACCCACCAGCGCTCCGACGAAAATAAACACACCCACCAAAGCCACCGCAATGATGTGCAGCGGGTTGAGTTTTTTAACATCTTGCTCAAACTCACTGCGTGCGCGCAAACCGATAAAAGACCAGGCCACGGCCTTCACAGTGCGCCACAGCGACAAGCCAGTCAAAGCACGCGGCTCGCTCAAAGGGCTACCTCCTTGGCCAAAACCAGAGGCAGCACGGGCGCCAGCGCCACAGGCTTGACTGCAGGAATGCTCTGATAACCCGCAGGCGCGGCCGGTGTCTTGCCGCCCACTTCAAAGAAAGTGTAGGACAGCGTGATGGTGGTCACTTCGCGCGGCAACTTGGTGTCAATCACAAAAGCCACCGGCCACTGCTTCTTCTCGCCCGGGGCCAATGTGTACTGGTTGAAACAAAAACATTCCAGCTTGTTAAAGTGCGCAGCCGATTGGCGCGGCGCATAGCTTGGAATGGCCTGCGCCGACATGGCGCGGTCTTGAATATTTTGAAACTCGTACATCACCGTGGTCAGCTCGCCAGGGTGTACCTGCAGGCTGCGCGAAGCAGGCTTGAAGTGCCATGGGCCGCGTGAATTGGCATCGAACTCGACCGTGATGGTGCGTGTCTTGTCGATTTGCGTGTTAGCCGCCTGAGAGGACGAGGCACCCGGAATTTGCTTGTCGCCCAGCGCCAGGATGTTGATGCCGGTCATCTCGCAGATCGCGTTGTAAATCGGCACCAGCGCATAACCGAAGGCGAACATACCCAACACGATCACGCCGAGCTTGCCCACCATCTTTGAGTTTTCGCGGGTCTGACTCATGCTGTATGCACCTTCAAACCTAGGCCAACAAAATAGACCGGGCCATGAAACCGGCAAAAAACACCAGCGCCACAGTGGCCAGGATCAGACCCAGGCGGCGATTGTTCTTCTTTTGCTCCGGTGTCATGTCATACCTTGATGGTCAGCGTAGCGCACTCAGGCAACGATCTTGGTAGCGTTGGCATTGAGCTTGGGCGGTGTCTCAAAGGTATGGAAAGGCGCAGGCGAGGGAACTTCCCACTCCAGACCCTCAGCGCCATCCCAAGGGCTGGCGGAAGCTTTGGGGCCGATGCCGCGCATGGTGGGCAGCAAGACGAAGAAGAAGAAATACACCTGCGCCAGACCGAAGGCAAAGCCGCCAATGCTGGCAATCGCATTGAAGTCGGCAAACTGCATCGGGTAGTCGGCGTAGCGGCGTGGCATGCCTGCCAAGCCCAAAAAGTGCATCGGGAAGAAAGTCACATTGAAAGAAATCAGCGACCACCAGAAATGGATCTTGCCGCGCGTTTCGTCGTACATCACACCGGTCCACTTGGGGCACCAGTAGTAGTAGCCGGCAAACATGGCATAGAGCGAACCGGCCACCAGCACATAGTGGAAGTGCGCCACCACGTAGTAAGTGTCCTGCAGCTGGATGTCGATCGGTGCGACCGAGAGGATCAGGCCGGTGAAACCACCCATGGTGAACACGAAGAGGAAACCGACCGCAAACAGCATCGGGGTTTCAAAGGTCATGGATCCCTTCCACATGGTGGCGATCCAGTTGAAGACCTTCACGCCCGTCGGCACGGCGATCAGCATGGTCGAGTACATGAAGAACAGCTGGCCCGTCACCGGCATGCCGGTGGTGAACATGTGGTGGGCCCAGACGACGAAGCTCAGGATGGCGATCGAACCGGTGGCGTAAACCATCGAGGCGTAACCAAACAAACGCTTGCGGGAGAAAGCCGGAATGATCTGGCTGACGATGCCGAAGGCCGGCAAGATCATGATGTACACCTCGGGGTGTCCGAAGAACCAGAAAATGTGCTGGTACATGACCGGGTCACCGCCGCCGGCGGGGTTGAAGAAACTGGTGCCGAAGTGGCGGTCGGTCAGCGTCATGGTGATTGCGCCGGCCAGCACGGGCATCACAGCGATCAGCAGGTACGCAGTGATCAACCAGGTCCAGCAGAACATGGGCATTTTCATCAGCGTCATGCCGGGTGCGCGCATGTTCAAAATGGTAACGATGATGTTGATCGAGCCCATGATCGAAGAAGCACCCAGGATGTGCAAAGCAAAAATGCCGGCATCCATGGAAGGGCCCATCTGCAGGGTCAGCGGTGCGTACAGTGTCCAGCCGGCAGCGGGTGCGCCGCCGGGCATGAAGAAAGAGCCCAAGATCATGAGCGAGGCCGGAATCATCAGCCAGAAGCTGAAGTTGTTCATGCGGGCAAAAGCCATGTCAGACGCGCCGATTTGCAGCGGAATCATCCAGTTGGCAAAGCCGACGAAGGCAGGCATGATCGCGCCGAACACCATGATCAGACCGTGCATGGTGGTGAGCTGGTTAAACAGCTCAGGGTTGACCAATTGCAGGCCCGGCTGGTACAACTCAGCCCGGATGCCCATGGCCAGCAAACCGCCAATCATCAACATGGCAAAAGCGAACAGCAGGTACAAAGTACCTATGTCTTTGTGGTTGGTGGCATACACCCAACGGCGCCAGCCCGTGGGGGCGTGGTGATCGTGGTCATGGGCGTGATCGTGATGGTCTAGTACGGCACTCATCTGACTTCCTTTAAAAACTGAATTCTTACGCTTGCCGGTCCAGCCGGCCGAAAAAAGGCGGACGACGGATTACTTGCGGGCAGCCACAAACTCGGCGGGCTGCACCACCTGACCGGTCTTGTTGGACCAGCTGTTCTTGGTGTAGGTCACTACGGCCGCCAGGTCGGTGTCGCTGAGCTGCTTCCACGCAGGCATGGCCCCGTTGTTCACGCCATTGAGCATGACCGTGATTTGTTTGAGGTGATCTTTGTCCAGAACGAGGGCCGAGCCGTCGAGTGCCTTGATCGGGCCAGCGCCCTTGCCCGTGGCCTGGTGGCAGGCCGCGCAGTTGGCAGCGTAGACTTTTTCGCCTCGGGCGACCAGATCGGTCAAGTTCCAGACTTTGCTCGGATCATCGGCTTTGGCCGCAACTTCCTTGAGCTTGGCGTCAGTCCACTGGCTGTACTGCTCGGCTGTCACCACTTTCACGTGAATCGGCATGTAAGCGTGTTCTTTGCCGCAGAGTTCCTGGCACTGGCCATAGAAGTCACCGGTTTTCTCGGCACGGAACCAGGTGTCGCGCACGAAACCGGGGATGGCGTCTTGCTTGATACCAAAAGCAGGCACGGCAAAAGCGTGAATCACGTCGTTGGCGGTGGTGATGATGCGCACCTTCTGATTGACCGGCACCACCAGCGGGTTATCTACCTTGAGCAGGTAGTTGTCGACTTCCTGGCCCTTCTTGGGGCCGCCATCGTTGGACATCTGACGATGGGTGGAGTCGAGCGTAGAGACGAAACC
>JBILIK010000082.1:0-7300 GCA_044350025.1 Polaromonas sp.
ACTTGGCTGAGATGTTTGTAATTCATGGGCAACTTCGACTGGCAGGTCAAGAAGCCTTGAATGCTAAACATTCTCAGCCACCTTTACCTCAGTTAATCAAAGTTGCACTTCGTGCTTGAATCCGCCTTCATAAAAATTATCTCTTCGCAATATTTTTAAGTATTTCTTGGTCATATTTCAAAGCGGCATACCGGAAAAAACATTCCAGCGCAATGAAAAAACAAAACAAAAAACCTTCAGGGCCGCACAAAAACCCGCGCCTGAAAATATAGAGGCGCAAAAAGATAGCAAAGCCCGATGCCAGACCGCGCAGCACGCCGCCTGTTTTGCCAACTTGCGCCCTTTTAGCAGCGCCCAACTGCACGTATTGCGCCAGCTTGTTCAGGCTGCCGTAAACCGATTCGCGCGAGTAGTGAAACAACCTGGAACGAAATCGTCTGACCGCGCGTGAACCGGGCGTCATTTCGGCTTTTTCATGCACGACACCAGTGAACTCTCTGATCGAGGCTGTCTTGAACATACGCTGAATACCGCCAGTGCTTTTCATCAGGGACAAAGGTTTGCCATAAGCCACCTGGTTCCATTGCACTTCCCAGATCTCGTCCTTGCCGGATGCCAGAACCGCTTTAATTTCAGCCTGCATTTCAGGGGGCATTTCCTCGTCGGCGTCTAAAAAGAAGATGTATTCGCCCTTGGTGTGTTGGAGTATGCGGTTGCGCTGCACGGCAAAGCCCTGCCAATCGGCGTACTCAAAAACCTCGGCGCCCAGTGCAGCGGCGATGTCGCGGGTCTTGTCTTGGCTGCCGCTGTCGATCACCAGAATCTGGTCGGCGAATTTCGCGCTCTTGATGCACGAGGCGATCCGCTTTTCCTCGTTCAGGGTCAGTATGCCAACCGTGAGCCGCGGGCGCAGTGCGTTGGAGTTTTCTTGTAGGTTCATTGGGTTCTTAAATTAACAGTCTGTACAGGTTCAAGCAGTCTCAGCCTCGTCCCACACTTGAGCGTACACCGCCGCCACACCCGCCGCCTCGCGCTCAACAGAGAACATCTGCTCGACGCGCTGGCGTCCCAAGCGTCCCATCTCGGCTGCGCGCAGCGGCTCTTGCATGACTTGTCGCAAGGCCGCCACCAATGCAGCGACATCGTCCGTGGGCACCACATGACCGGTGACACCTTCGTCAACGATGGTCTTGAATGCGCCCGTGTCGCTGGCCACCACTGCGCAGCCGCAGGCCATACCTTCGAGCGGCGTCAAGCCAAAAGGCTCGTAGCGCGGGCAGGCGACGGTGATCAGCACGTTCTGGTACCACTGCCCCACGGCGTCAGGTGCGATCTCGCCTAAAAAAATAATGCGGTCTGACAAGCCCTGTGCGGCCACTTTGTCCACCAGCGCCTGTTTGAAGGCTTCATGCTGCGGCTGGCAAAGACCGGCGATCACAGCGGTGTAATCGGGAAATTCAGGCAGCAACTCGAGCATGGCTTCAACGTAAATATCGCTGCCTTTGTCAGGGCGCACGCGGCCAAAAACGCCAATGCCGTAGCGCCCTACCAGGCCGGTTCGCTGCCACACCGTGAGCTTGTTGTCGGGCGGAGAAAAGCGCTCCAGGCTGATGCCGTGCGGCACCACGCGCGTGGTGTTGGGCACATAGCTGGCAGCTTCCGGCGTGGTGGAGATGACGCCGTCCATGTTGGCGATCAGCCAGCGCGGAAACCACGAATGCCGGTGCTTAGCGGCAGAGGTGAAAACCAGTGAGATCGGCAAGCGCAGCACATCGCGCAAGAAAATAGCCAGCATCATTTCAGGGTCACGCCGCACATGCCAGATGCGCTTGCGGCCGTCGGGCAGCCGCTTGGCTGAAACCCTCAGCGCTTGCCAAAAGCTCAACCGCGCAAAACGCTCGCCGCTTTGCTGCGCCGCCAACACTGCACCCGGCATGTCCGAGCCCAGGTACGCGATGGGCAGCGTGCGCGCCTGCACCGGCAGCAAGGCGTTGACAGTGCCGGAAACGCCGGTAAAGCGTTTTTTAATGTTGGTGACAATGACTTCTGGGTTCATGCGGCCGACTGAAAAAAAAGAGGTGCCTCGCTGAGTATCGCACTGCGCCTGTCGCTATAAAGCTGTCAAGCCGTCAACCAGTTGCAGCGAAGCTTCGTTAGGTTTTCAATCCCTCTAATTAAGTTGCCCTCATGCATAAAAAAATCATTGTTTTTTTAGCCTGCATAACCCTGACTCTGGCTTTTGCCGGGGTCGATGTCAACCAGGCCAGCGAGGCCGATCTCGATGGCATCAAGGGCCTTGGCCCGGCCACCACCCGGCTGATCCTGACCGAGCGCCAAAAGGCGGAGTTCAAGAGCTGGGCCGACCTGATCTCACGGGTCAAAGGTCTGGGAGAAAATTCTGCCGCCAAGCTCTCCGAAGCTGGGCTGAGCGTGAACGGTGTCAGTTACATGCCCAAATCCGCCTCTAACAAATCCGACACTAACAAAGCCAACAGCCCAAAGTAAGCTGGCGCTTCAGGCTTGCCCAAAACCGCCGCCACCGGGGGTCTGAATCTCAAAAATATCGCCGGCCTGCATGTCGACCTGGCCGATGTGCGCCAGCGCTTCCACGCTGCCGCCCGCACGCAGCACCCGGTTCACGCCCACCTTGCCAGCTTGTCCACCGGCCGTGCCAAAAGCGCCGTGTTCGCGGCCGTTCGACAAAATGCCAGCCGTCATCGGCTCCAGAAAGCGCACCCGTCGCACGCCGCCGTTGCCGCCCTGCCATTGGCCGGCGCCGCCAGAGCCCTGCCGAATTTCGTAACTTTCCAGGTGCACGGGAAAGCGAAACTCCAGCACCTCCGGGTCTGTCAGGCGCGAGTTGGTCATGTGGGTCTGCACCACGCTCGTGCCATCAAAGCCGCCCGTCAGCTCGCCCTGCGCATTGAACTGCCCGCCCGCGCCTGAGCCGCCTGAAATCGTCTCGTAGTACTGGTAACGGGCGTTGCCAAAGGTGAAGTTGTTCATGGTGCATTGGCTGGCCGCCATCACGCCTAGCGCGCCGTAAAGCGCGTTGGTGATGCAAGTCGAGGTTTCGACATTGCCCGCCACCACCGAGGCCGGCGGATTCGGGTTGAGCATGGAACCCGCCGGAATGATGACCTTGAGCGGCTTGAGGCAACCCGCATTGAGCGGAATGTCGTCGTCCACCAACGTGCGAAACACATAGAGCACCGCCGCCATGCAAACGGCGGTGGGTGCGTTGAAGTTGTTGGCCTGCTGCGCCGATGTGCCGGAAAAATCTATCTCTGCGCTGCGCTCTTGGGTGTTGACGCGAATCGCCACCTGAATCTGCGCGCCGTTGTCCAGCAGCAAGGTGAAGGCGCCGTCTTTCAGCCGCGTGATCACGCGGCGCACCGATTCTTCGGCGTTGTCCTGCACATGGTTCATGTAAGCCAGCACCACGTCCAGGCCAAACTGCGCCACCATCTTGCGCAGCTCTTGCAGGCCTTTTTCATTGGCCGCAATCTGCGCTTTCAGGTCGGCCATGTTTTGCGCTGGGTTGCGACTCGGGTACGGGCCGCTTTGCAGCAAGGCCAGCATCTCGGCCTCGCGCAGTACGCCGCGATCGACCAGCTTGACGTTGTTGATCTGCACGCCCTCTTCTTCAATAGTGGTCGAAAAAGGCGGCATGGAGCCTGGCGTGATGCCGCCGATGTCGGCATGGTGGCCGCGCGAGCCCACGTAAAAAGCCGGCTGGGCATCGCTATCGCTCAGGTAAACCGGCGTGATGACCGTGATGTCCGGCAAGTGCGTGCCGCCGTGGTAAGGGTCGTTGAGCACGAACACATCGCCCGGGTGCATGTTGCCGGCGTTTTCGCGGATCACCGTTTTGATGCTTTCGCCCATCGAACCCAGGTGCACCGGCATGTGCGGCGCATTGGCGATCAGGTTGCCGCCGGTGTCAAAGAGTGCGCAGCTGAAATCCAGCCGCTCTTTGATGTTGACCGAATGCGCTGTGTTTTGCAGCTGCAGACCCATCTGCTCGGCGATGTTCATGAAGAGGTTGTTGAACACCTCCAACAACACCGGGTCCACGGAGGTGCCGGCGGCAAACTGCGTGGGGCGCGCTGAGCGCCGCTCCAGCACCAGGTGGTCCAGCGCGCTCAAGCTGGCCTGCCAGCCGGGCTCGATCACCGTGGTGGCATTTTTCTCGGCAATGATGGCCGGGCCGGCAATCACATCACCCGGTCGCAGGTCTTCGCGCACCACCAGCGCGGCCTCGTGCCATTGGGCTTGCGAATACATGCGCACAGTGTCGCGGCGCGGCACCTGGCGCTGCGGATTCAATGTATGCCGCTGCTCGACGGGCGCGTCGCCGGCCACCACTGCCTCCACCGACACAGCCTCGACCACCAGGGCCTTGCCCTGCATCAAAAAAGCAAAACGCTGGCGGTAGGCCGCCTCAAAAGCAGCTTCGATTTGCGCCAAGCTGCCAAAGGGCACGATGAGCGCCGCGTCACTGCCCAGGTAGCGCACATGCACACGCTGGTGCACGTGCAGCGCACCGGCATTCACCGCCTGGCGCTGCAACTCCGCACTGGCACTGGCTGCCAATGCCTGCAACTGCTGCGCAATCCCGGCCATGGCCGCTTCTGTCAGCGTTGCCTCGACAGCCTGCTCACGAATCACGTTCTGGTCCGCCAGGCCCATGCCGTAAGCACTCAGCACGCCGGCCAGCGGATGCACCAGCACGCGCGTCATGCCCAGCGCATCAGCCACCAGGCAGGCATGCTGACCGCCCGCGCCGCCAAAGCATTGCAAGGTGTAGCGGGTAACGTCGTAGCCGCGCGCCACCGATATTTTTTTAATCGCGTTGGCCATCTGCTGCACGGCGATGTGAATAAAGCCTTCGGCCACCACCTCGGCGCTGCGGCCGGTTTGCGCTGCCAGCAATGCAAACTTTTCTTCGACCGCGGCCTTGCTCAGCGGCTCATCAGCGTTGGGGCCGAACACCTTGGGAAAATAAAGCGGCTGCACCTTGCCGACCATCAGGTTGGCATCGGTCACGGCCAGCGGGCCGCCGCGCCGGTAGCTGGCCGGCCCGGGGTTGGCGCCTGCGCTTTGCGGGCCGACGCGAAAGCGCTCGCCGTCAAACTTCAAGAGCGATCCGCCGCCGGCGGCCACGGTGTGAATGCTCATCATCGGCGCGCGCATGCGCACGCCGGCCACCTGCGTTTCAAACTCGCGCTCAAACTCACCGGCGTAATGCGACACATCGGTGGAAGTACCACCCATGTCAAAGCCGATGACCTTGTCCATACCTGCAATGGCGGCTGTGCGCGCCATGCCGACAATGCCGCCGGCCGGCCCGCTCAGGATGGCGTCTTTCCCCTGAAAAGCATGCGCGTCGGTCAGCCCGCCCGAGGACTGCATGAAATACAGCTGCACACCCGGCATCTCAGCAGCCACTTGATCGACGTAGCGCCGCAAGATGGGCGAGAGGTATGCGTCCACCACAGTGGTGTCGCCCCGGCTGACGAACTTCATCATCGGGCTGGTTTCGTGCGAGGTGCTGATCTGCGTGAAACCGGCAGCTTCTGCCAGCCGGCGCGCCGCTTTTTCGTGCGCCGTGAAGCGGTAACCGTGCATGAACACAATGGCCACGCTGCGCAGACCCTGCGCGTAGTGCGCCTCAAGCTGCACTTTAAGCGCCGCTTCGTCCAGCGCTTGAATCACTTCGCCGTGGGCGCCCATGCGCTCGTTGGCCTCAAGTACGGCGCTGTACAGCAGCTCGGGCAACACAATATGCCGGTCAAACAGGCGCGGGCGGTTCTGGTAAGCGATACGCAGCGCGTCCCGAAAGCCACGCGTGGTCACCAGCAGCGTGGGCTCCCCCTTACGCTCAAGCAGCGCATTGGTGGCCACCGTCGTGCCCATCTTTACGCAGGCCACCTGCTTGGCGCTCACCGGCTCGCCAGGCTTCAAATCAAGCAGGTGCCGGATGCCGGCCACCGCCGCGTCACGGTACTGTTCGGGGTTGTCGGACAGCAGCTTGTACGTGACCAGCGAGCCGTCAGGGCGCTTGCCCACCACGTCGGTGAAGGTGCCGCCGCGGTCGATCCAGAATTGCCAGCGGTCTGTGCCGGCTGGTGGGGTGGCTGATTTTGTGGGAGATGTTGCGTTCATGTTTTTCCAGCGAATTCTGCGAGGATAAGCCAAAGCCGGCAGCCGGCCACCCTTTGGGGTATGCCCGAGTAAGTCGGCCCGGAATATGCCTTTATGCTGTCGGATTCAGTAAAAAATTGTTAGATCCACCTCTTTCACTAGGAGTCCTTCATGAAATTCAAGTTCGCATTGATCGCCGCCGTCGCCCTGAGCCTGGGCGCCAGCGCCATGGCCCAGACCAAATGGGACCTGCCCGCCGCCTATCCGGCCAGCAACTTTCACAGTGAAAACCTGGTGCAGTTCGCCAACGACGTGGACAAGGCCAGCGGCGGCAAGCTCAAGATCACGGTGCATGCCAACGCCTCGCTGTTCAAGGCCCCGGAGATCAAGCGCGCGGTGCAGGGCGGCCAGGCGCAGGCCGGTGAAATCCTGCTGGTCAACTTCCAGAACGAAGCGCAGCTGTTTGGTGCTGACGGCCTGCCATTCCTGGCTGACAGCTACGACACCGCGATGAAGCTCTACCAGGCGCAAAAACCCCTGCTGCAGAAAAAGCTTGACGAGCAAGGTATGGCCCTGCTGTATGCCGTGGCTTGGCCACCGCAAGGCATTTACGTCAAGAAACCCATCAGCTCTGCGGCCGATCTCAAGGGCGTGAAATGGCGCGCCTACAGCCCGGCTACGGCCCGCATTGCCGAACTGGTGGGCGCTCAACCTGTGACCATCCAGGCCTCCGAGCTGTCGCAGGCCCTGGCCACCGGTGTTGTTGAATCCTTCATGTCCTCGGGCTCCACCGGGGTGGACAGCAAGACCTACGAGCACCTGAAATTCTGGTACGACACCCAGGCCTGGTTGCCTAAAAACGCAGTCATCGTCAACAAGGCCGCCTACAACGCACTCGACGCAGCCACCAAAGCTGCCGTGCAAAAGGCCGCGGCCGACGCAGAAGTTCGCGGCTGGGCTGCCTCCAAGAAGGTCAACACAGCCTCGCTGGACACGCTCAAAGCCAACGGCATGAGCATCGTCGCGCCCTCAGCCCAGCTCAAAGCAGACATGAAAAAAGTGGGCGATGTCATGCTCAAGGAATGGCTTGAAAAAGCCGGCCCTGAGGGCAAGGCCATGGTTGACGCTTACCTCAAGTAAAACCTGAATCCAT
>JBILIK010000035.1:0-26383 GCA_044350025.1 Polaromonas sp.
GAGAGCGACGGCACGCCCGAAGAAGTCGAAGAAGAAATCGGCCGCATGAGCGAGGTGTTGCGCAACTGCGGCGCCACCGCCATCACCGTGAGCCGCGACGAAGCACAACGCCTTAGGTTCTGGAGCGGCCGCAAAAATGCATTCCCCGCTTCGGGCCGCATCAGCCCCGACTACATGTGCATGGACAGCACCATTCCGCGCAAGCGTCTGGCCGACATCCTGCAAGCCATTGCGGAGATGGAAAAAAAATACCAGCTGCGCTGCCTCAATGTGTTCCACGCCGGTGACGGCAACTTACACCCCTTGATTTTGTTTGACGCCAACGACGCCGACCAGCTGCACCGCTGCGAACTCTTTGGCGCCGACATTCTGGAGACCAGCGTCGCCATGGGTGGCACCGTGACGGGGGAGCACGGCGTGGGTGTGGAAAAACTCAACAGCATGTGCGTGCAGTTCAGCGCCGAAGAAAACGAACAGATGTTTGGCGTCAAGCGCGCCTTTGACAGCCAGGGTTTACTCAATCCCGGCAAGGTCATCCCGACCCTGCACCGCTGCGCCGAGTACGGCAAGATGCTGGTGCGTGCGGGGCAGATCAAGCATCCGGATTTGCCTAGGTTTTAAACAGCCTAATTTCGCCCGCCAAATACCGCGGTCCCCACCCGCAGCATCGTGCTGCCGGCATGCACAGCGGCTTGTAAGTCACCGGTCATGCCCATTGACAAGGTGTCGAACTGGGGCAGGTTCAAAGCGGCTTTGACTTCGTCAAACAAGGCGCGTGCTTTGGCGTGCACGGCCACCTGGGCGTCTAGGCCCGTCACCGGCTCAGGGATGGTCATCAAACCGCGTAAGACCAGGCGGGGCAGCTTGATGATCTCGGCGGCCAGCGCCAGCACCTCGGCGGGTGCCACGCCCGACTTGTTGGCACCCCCGTCGATGTTGACCTGCAGGCAAATTTGCAGCGGCGGCAAATCAGCTGGGCGCTGTTCGCTCAAGCGCTCGGCAATTTTGAGCCGGTCCACCGACTGCACCCAGTCAAAGTGCTCGGCCACGGGCCGCGTCTTGTTGCTCTGGATGGGGCCGATGCAATGCCACTGCAAAGCCGGCAAGCCGGCCTGTGCGGGCTCAGCCAGCCACTGGCGCAGCGCCTGAATCTTCTCAACGCCTTCCTGAATGTAGTTCTCTCCAAACGCGCTTTGCCCGGCGCGCACCGCCTCGATCACCGCGTCTGCGCCAAAAGTTTTAGAGACGGCCAACAAAGCCACGCTGCCCGGTGCGCGGCCAGACGCGGCCACTGCTTGGGCGATCTGCTGGTGCACGAGGGCGAGTTGGCTGGAAATGCCCAACACTGAACGTTCTGCCGAAGCGGAGGGTACTTGCTTGTTCATACTGGCACTTTAACAACATGCAAAGCAGCAGACATGGACCTCACTGCCCTGCTCACCGCCGCGCTGAAGCACCAAGCCTCTGACTTGCATTTGTCGGCGGGTATGCAGCCCATGTTGCGCGTGCATGGTCAGATGCAGGCCATGGACTTGCCGGCCTTGGACGCCGACGCTGTAGCGCACTTGCTGGCGCAAGCCGCCAGCGCTGAGCAGCAGCAAGTGCTGGCCACGGCGCTGGAGCTGGACTTTGCGCTGGCGCTGCCGGGGCTGGGGCGCTTCAGGGTGAATGCTTTCATGCAAAGCCGTGGCACGGCGGCGGTGTTTCGCTGCATACCTGGCGAGGTGCCCACGCTGGCCTCGCTGGGCGTGCCGGCGGTAGCGGCTGAGCTGGCGCTGTGTCCGCGCGGCCTGGTGCTAGTGACGGGGCCCACCGGCTCGGGCAAGTCCAGCACGCTGGCCGCCATGCTCAGCCATTATTTGCATTCGCAACGCGGCCATGTCATCACGGTCGAAGACCCGATCGAGTTTGTGCACAGCCCCGGCCAGGGCCTGGTGAACCAGCGCGAGCTGGGCCGTCACACCCACAGCTTCAGTGCCGCTTTGCGAGCTGCTTTGCGTGAAGACCCGGACGTGATTCTGGTGGGCGAGCTGCGCGACCTGGACACCATACGTCTGGCGCTGACGGCAGCAGAGACGGGGCAGCTGGTGCTGGGCACGCTGCACTCGGCCAGCGCCACCAAGGCGATAGACCGGCTGATTGATGTCTTTCCTGCAACTGAAAAAGACATGGTGCGCAGCATGCTGTCAGAGTCACTGGCAGGCGTGATTGCGCAAACTTTGTGCCGCACGGCCGACGGCACGGGCCGCGTGGCCGCGCATGAAGTGATGCTGGGCACGCCGGCCATACGCAATTTGATCCGCGAGGCCAAGGTGGCGCAAATGCACACCAGCTTGCAGACCGGCGCCAGCTTGGGCATGCAGACGCTGGACCAGAGCCTGGCCGAGCTGGTGCGGCGCCAGCGCATCACGCCGGCCGAGGCACGCCTGCACGCCAAAGTGCCAGCCCAGTTTGCCGGCTGAGGCCGGCCGCAGCGCCGCCGGTGGCTGTGTGAAAATCAGTGGCGACATACCTTGCCTGCGCCCGCAGCGGCGCCAACCCCAACCACCGAGATCACACCATGAGCAGCACCAACCCCAAAACCTACGCCGCCGTCACTTCCCTCAAAGTCGCCTTTTTGGGTCTGGGTGTGATGGGTCACCCCATGGCCGGCCACCTGGCGCTGGCCGGGCATCAAGTGACCGTTTACAACCGCAGCCCCGCCAAGGCGGCGGCCTGGTGTGCTGAGTTTGCAGCTACCGCCGCACCGCGCCAGGCGGCCACGCCGCGGCTGGCTGCAGCCGGCGCAGACATTGTGTTTTGCTGTGTGGGCAATGACGACGACCTGCGCAGCGTGGTGCTGGGCGCTGACGGCGCACTCGCCGGCATGAAGCCGGGCGCGGTGCTGGTGGACCACACCACGGCCTCGGCCACGGTAGCGCGCGAGTTGTACGCCGCTGCCAAGGCGCTGGGTCTGCACTTCATTGACGCGCCGGTGTCGGGTGGCCAGGGCGGCGCGCAAAACGGCGCACTCACCGTCATGTGCGGTGGTGACGCCGCCGCTTTTGACGCGGTGCAAAGCGTCGGCATGGCGTTTGCCAAAGCCTTCACCCTGATGGGCGACAGCGGCGCCGGCCAGCTGACCAAGATGGTCAACCAGATTTGCATTGCCGGGCTGGTGCAGGGCTTGAGCGAGGCGATTGCCTTCGGCCAGAAAGCCGGCCTGGACATGAACCTGGCGCTGGACGTGATCGGCAAGGGCGCAGCGCAAAGCTGGCAGCTCGACAACCGCGGCAAAACCATGGTGGCCGACAAGTTTGAATTTGGCTTTGCCGTGGACTGGATGCGCAAAGACTTGGGCCTGGTGCTCGATGAGGCCAAGCACAACGGCGCACGCCTGCCGGTCACCGCGCTGGTCGACCAGTTTTACAGTGACGTGCAGGCCATGGGCGGGCGCCGCTGGGACACCTCCAGCCTGATCAAGCGCTTGAAGTAAGCGCCGGGCTCAAGCTTTGGGCTTGGCCGGCTCGCTCTTGGCGGGCCGCAGACCGCGCAACTCTTGTTCGCTGATGTCTTCAAACACCCGGACCACCCGCTGCACACCGGGAATGGTGCGGGCAATGTTGGTGATGCGATCGGCCTCGCGCTTGGTGACGCGGCCCATCAGGTAAACCACGCTGTGCTCGGTGATCACCTTGACTGCATTGCTTTCCAGGTCACTGGCGTCAAGCAAGGCGGCTTTGATGCGGCCGGTGATCAGCAGGTCGGCCGAACGGTCTGCCAGTGAGGGCGTATTCCTCACCGCCAGCGAATTGACCACAGACACCACGCTCTCTACTTTGGCGATCAGTTGCTCGACCGCCTGCTTGTCTTTTTCGTTGGGCACCTCGCCGGTCAGCAGAACCTGCCGGTTGTAGCTGGTCACATTGACACGCACGCGCGTTCCAAAGTCGCCGCGTATTCGGCTCAGGCCGCGCAACTCGATTCCCTCGTCTTCAAGCTGCGTACCGGAGGTGCGCCGGTCGGTGGCGACCATCATGGTGCCGGCCGCCGCCCCGCCGAGTACCAGCGGCACACACGCCGTCAGCGTGCTGGTCAAAGCCAAAACCGCAGCACAAAAACCTGCGGCGACAAGCGCGCGTTGAACAACTGACTGCTTCATGAAGAAACCTCCTGATCACCTAATAATTGAGCGTCCACGGCGTCACAAATACAGTGCAGCACCAACAAGTGGACTTCCTGGATTCGGGGGACGTGGTCGTTGGGAACGCAGACATGCACATCCGTTTCGCGCAGGGCATGCGTTATCTTGCCCCCGCCCTTGCCCGTCAGGGCGACCACGGTCATTTCGCGCTCATGGGCCGCTTCAATTGCGGCCAGCACATTGGCACAGTTGCCATGCGCGCTGAGCGCGAGCAAGACATCGCCGGCAACGCCAAAAGCGCGCACCTGCTTGGAAAAAATCACATTGAAGTCATAGTCGCTGGCGATGCCGGTCAACATGGACACATCGGCGGCCAGTGCCATGGCGGCGAGCTCGGGGCGCTCTCGCTCATAGCGGCCGACAAACTGGGCCGCAAAAATTTGCGCGCCCGCAGCAGCGCCACCGTTGCCACACGCCAGCACCTTACCGCCGCTGGTGACACTGGCCAGCACCGCCGCCACAGCAGCAGCCACCGGCACAGACAGCGCCTGGGCCGCCTGGTACTTGAGATCGGCACTGTCGATGAAGTGCTGCTCTATGCGTTGTTCGATCATGGCCGCAATGATAGCGGCTCGCCGCCGTGTTACGGCCGCTAATGTTCAATGGATCAATCTTTAATCCTTGTGTTGACTGTCAAGGACTTCAGCAACGAACAAAGATGCTCGCAGTGCCCAACACCCACTCCAGGCTCACCAAAACTTATTGCCAAAGTACATTTGGGATGCCTTGCTTGAAGATATGGCTATCAGCACAGCGGCCCACCACTGGGGGATGCAGCCAGCAAGCCTTAACCGAGCTTTGCGGCTCAACCCTGGTCTCAAAGCTATTCGGGATGCCTATATCGGGAAAATCTTCTGCAACCCAAACGCGAATGGGTCTGCGGCTTCCTTTTAAAGCATCCCAATGCATCTCGCGCCGACCTTCGGCGGGAAGATTCCGCAAGCCTGCGGTGGCTTTACCTCAATGATAAAGAATGGCTTTGGCGACACGTAGCAAACCTCACGGCGCCGGCGGTGTTGGCTGCTCGCTCTCTTCCTGCGGCTGGGGCTTCATAACGCGGGCGGCCGCCTCCTCAAGGAAGTCGCAGAGCTTTTCGGGCACTCGACCTTCGAACAGCTTTCGCTGCATGGCCGAAACCGTGCCGCCGTTGTCCAGGCACATCATTGCACTAAGTGCTATAGTCATAGCTAGTGAAAAAACGCGTATTCAAGCTCAAGACCTTCGCTCGCTGGGCGAAAAAGATCCTTTCCGACGAGCAACTCTGCGCCGCCGCGCAAGAGATCCTCAACGGTCAGTACGAGGCCGATCTAGGGGCCGGGTTGTGCAAGAAGCGGATTGCAGTGACCGGGCAAGGAAAAAGCGGTGCAACACGGACCCTGGTGGCCAAGGAGTGCGTTAGCGGTATGTTCTTCATTGCCGGTCGGCAAAAGAGCGATCCAGGAACTGACTTTTCGGACGCCAACGTCGGCCAAGCCCAGGTTATCGGAGAGGCGTTTCAAAAGGCTACTGCCACGCAGCTCGAGGCATTGGTTGAGGCGGGTGTTTTAAAGGAGATTTGTCATGACGGCCAAGAAAACTGATCGCATCTCTGCGGAGATGGTCGAGATGGCGCTCTTGCTGAACAAGCATGGGTTGCTTTGCGCTAACGACCTGGCCCTTGTCAAGGGCTTGTCTTCGCCTCCCCCGGCGTACTCTGCTCAGCGTGTCGCGCAAATTCGAATCAAGAAAGCAAAAATGAGCCAGTCGGTCTTCGCTGGCTTTCTCAATGTGACCACTTCGACGGTACAGAAGTGGGAGTCCCCAGCATCCGGAAAACACCCCGGCGGGGCGGCCGCCAAGCTGCTACAGATCCTTGAAAAGAAGGGCATTGACGCGCTCGCGGTTTGAACCCACTCTTCTGCAAGGGCTGAACCAGAAAAAAGCCTGCGCATGGCAGGCTTAGCTGAAAAAAGGGATGGCCTCAGCGGCCAGGTTTTTTGAATGTACGGCCAACTTCCTTGGCGCGAGCATAGTTGAGACGACTATCTGGATCGCGATTCGAAAAGAGCACCTATCTTTTTGACGCTTTAGGAAATAGCGCTTTCGTTATGCAGACCAGACCAAGCACTCACGAAGGTAATGCACCGCCTCACCTTCGTTAGAACCCACCTCTAACAATTTTGTTTGATTTCAGAAATCAGCTTGATTAAAGAGAAATTCGCCCAAAAGATCGTCGTAACCTATTGCTTCATAAAACCTTTGAAATCAACCTTTATTGTTAGGCACAGCCGGGCTCAGCCAATAGTCTTACGACGCATCGAACGCTGACTGCAGCCATTCGATGGTCGGCCTGTCATCTGCTTTGGATGCGCCTTGCACCAGCACCACATCAAAACGGCATGGCGGCACACTGGCCAGGCGCTGAAGGTAATGGCGTGCAGCAAAAATAATGCGCCGCTGTTTGACCCCCGTGATGCTGGCGCCCGCGCCGCCGTGCGAGCTGCTGGCGCGCTGGCGCACTTCGACAAATACCAGTGTGCCGTCGGGCGCGCGCATGATGAGGTCGATCTCGCCGCCGCCGCGTCCTGGCGTCTTGAAATTGCGCTGCAGCAGGCACAAGCCGCGCGCGGCCAGGTACTCAGCGGCCAGCGCCTCGGCCGCGTCACCGCGGCGCTTGGTGGTAATCTGCTGGCTTGATGCTGCCGCCGCGCTCCCTGCTGGGGGCGTGCGCTTTTTGGAAAACAACATTGAACGCTTCTTTCGACCTGGCACTGGACGCCGCGCGGGCTGCGGCTGGTCTGCAGCATTACCCGCAGGCCACACTTTACGTGGTGGCCACGCCGATTGGCAACCTGTCGGACATCACCCTGCGCGCCTTGCATGTGCTGAGCCTGGTTGACGCGATCGGCTGCGAAGACACCCGCCACACCCAACCGCTGCTGCGCCAGTACGGCGTGAGCAAGCCCCTGCTGCCGGTGCATGAGCACAACGAAGCCGAGGCGGCCGCCCTGGTGATTGAACGGCTGCAGCGTGGTGAACGCGTGGCTTATGTGAGCGACGCCGGCACGCCCGCCGTCAGCGACCCGGGTGCACGCTTGGTGGCGGCGGTGCGCGCCGCAGGCTTTGCTTGCGTACCGCTACCGGGTGCCAGCAGCGTGACCACGGCGCTGAGCGTGGCCGGCATCTGTGGCGACAGCGGGTTTGTGTTTGCCGGCTTTTTGCCCAGCAAAGCCGAGGCGCGCGACCAAGCCGTGCTGGAACTGTTGAGCGAAAAGCGCGCCGTGGTTTTTCTGGAAGCGCCGCACCGCATGGAAGCGCTGGCCCGCGCCTTGGCGCCGCTGGGGAGCCGGGCTTTGACCGTGGGGCGCGAGCTGACCAAGCAGTTTGAAGAAATAGCTACAGTGCCCGCGGCTGATTTGGCCGGCTGGCTGGCGGCCAGTGCGCAGCGCTTGCGCGGCGAATTTGTGCTGGTGCTGCATCCCGCGCCAGAGGCTGCCGCAGCAGACGACAGTGCACGCGTGTTGCAACTGCTGCTGGCCGAATTGCCCTTAAAAACCGCCGTTAAGTTAGCAGCTGAGATCACCGGCGGCGGGCGCAATGAACTCTATGAGACTGCTTTGAAACTGAAGAAGGCATGAACCCGGACGCCGCGCAGATCTGGCGCGCTCCGCGCTGGGCGCTGGCCGTGCTGCTGGCTTTGCTGGGCATGCTGGGGCCGTTTTCAATTGACACTTACCTGCCGGCTTTCTCAGGCATTGCCCGCTCGCTGGGCGCTACGCCTGCAGAGATGCAGCAAACCTTGTCGGCCTACCTGTTTGGTTTTGCCTTCATGAACCTGTTTCATGGCGCGCTGTCCGACAGTCTGGGGCGCCGGCCGGTGGTGCTGTGGGGCATTGCCGTGTTCACGCTGGCGTCTGCCGGTTGCGCCATGTCGCAAAGCATTGGGCAGCTGGTTTTTTTCAGGGCTTTGCAAGGCTTGTCTACCGGCGCCGGCATTGTGGTGTCTCGCGCCGTCATACGCGATATGTTTGCCCCGGCTCAGGCGCAAAAGGTGATGAGCCAGGTCACCATTTATTTTGGTGTGGCACCCGCCGTGGCACCGCTGATTGGCGGCTGGCTGTTTGTGCACCTGGACTGGCACAGTATTTTCTGGTTTTTGACTTTGGTGGGCGCAGCGCTGTGGGCAGCCAACTACAAGCTACTGCCTGAAACACTGCACCTGAGCCATCGCCAGCCCTTTGAGGTGAAACACCTGATGCGGGGCTATTGGCAGCTGGGCTCTAACCCGCGTTTTTTGCTGCTGGCGCTGGCCAGCGGCATTCCTTTTAACGGCATGTTTCTTTATGTGCTGTCAGCGCCGGCGTTTCTGGGCGAGCACTTGCAACTGGCACCGCCCGATTTTTTCTGGCTGTTTTTGCTGACCATTGCCGGCATCATGATGGGCGCCTGGCTGAGCGGCCGCATGGCCGGACGGCTTCCGGCCAAGCAGCAAATACGTTACGGCTTTTCAGTGATGTTGCTGGTGTCTGTGGTGAATGTCGCGGCTAATTTTGTGTGGGTGCCGCAGGCTTCATGGGCCATGTTTCCGATCGCCCTGTTTGCTTTTGGATGGGCACTGATGGTGCCGGTGGTGACGCTGCTGGTGCTGGATTTGTACCCCGAGCGGCGCGGCATGGCATCGTCTTTGCAGGCCTTTGTCGGCTCGACGGCCAATGGCATTGTGGCCGGTGTGGTGGCGCCGCTGGTGATGCACTCCACCCGGGCACTGGCAGTGACATCGCTGGGCATGCTGGGCATCGGCCTGCTGGCCTGGCTGTACCTGCACAAGCGCTGGCCAGAGATCGGACGCAGCATCGAAGTGCACTGATGGCCTGCTCCCCCAGCGCCTACAACTCGCGCTGGCTGACTTTCCCCTGGCGCGCCGAGTACTTGGTTTTGGCGTCGAGCTCTTCGACCTGCACGCGGCTGCTGCGCCCGTTATAAACAGCCGTCTTGAGCCATTCGCATTCAAGCACCAGCGCCGCCTCGTCGGCCAGCCGCGTGTGCCAGACTTTTTGCGTACCGTCCCAGCGGTAGCCGCGCGCTTTGAGCAGGTCCTTCGCGTCAAAGGGCGCGTGGGTCGCTTGCAGCCGGTAAGTTGGCGCTCTGGCGGACTCGATCAGCCTCAACAAGCCACTGGCCCCGGTGCTGGGCAGCGTCGCCATCAAGACCGCCAGCAGCGCGTGGCAGTCCATTTCTGCGCGGTGCGCGTCATAAAACACACCCAGCTCCCCGGCCAGCGCAGTGAGCTTGGCCGAGCCGCGCCCCTCCTGGCTCCAGTCAATATCGGCAAAGGAGCAGGACCAATTCAGCGCCGCAAACTGCGGCAGGCGCGCCTCGACAAAGGGCCGGTCAAAGCCGGCGTTGTGGGCGACCACCAGATCTGCACCTTCGATCATGGCCAACACCTGGGCTTCATCCAGCGCCTGACCGCGCAGCATCTCGTCGGTGATGCCGGTGATGACGGTGATCTCCGGGGGCATGGGCATGCCGGGGTCTTCCAGGCCGTCATAGACCTGAACCGCACCGACCGGCTGGCCGGTGGCCAAATCCACCGTGACGCGCAGCAGCGCCAGCTCAACCACTTTGTCGCGCGCAGCGTTGAGCCCGGTGGTTTCGGTGTCGAGCACCAGCAGCGTAGCGACCGGGCCGGTGGCCGCAGGAAACACCAGCCGGGGCACCAGGCGGCGCAGCACGCGGTAGTCAGGGTGCGCCTCCAGGTTGCGGGCCATGGCTTCAGCGCTGCCATCGCCCGCAGTGTCAGAGGAAGGTGTGCGGGGTGAAGACGCCGCCGGGCTGATTTTTTTAGCGGTAGGCTTGGCCGGGCGGACGTGTGCCGGGCTTGGCTCTTCAAAGCCAAAACCCAGCTGGTCGCTGGCAACGGGGCGCGCTGGTTTCATAAGACTCTCTGAATCAGTTTGCGCCCGACTTTACACCCGCAGGGATTCATGGGCGGCGACGACATAAGGCTTTCGAACGAGCCGATCTGAGTCTTTCGATGGCCTTAAGGCATCAACATGCCGCCGCTCACGTGCAAACTTTGCCCGGTGATGTAGCGCGATGCCGGCAGGCACAGGTGAGCGATCATGCGGGCCACGTCTTCAACAGTACCCTCTTCGGGCGTGATGGGCGCTGCGTCAATGCCTTTGCCTGAAGTGGCTGAGCGCTTGCCGCCGATCTTGCCGGGCACCACGCAGTTCACCGTCACGCCGCGGGGTGAAAATTCGCAGGCCAGCGCGCGCGTCAAGCCGACGATGCCGGCCTTGGCCGTGACCACGTGCGCACGGTTGGCCGCACCTATGTGTGCGCTGACGCCGCCCACGTTAACGATGCGGCCTGCGCCGGTTTTAAGAATGTGCGGCAGTGCCGCCTTGGCGCATACAAAAGCACCGTCCAAAATAATGCTGGTGACGTCTTTCCACTCCGCCAGAGACAGGCTCAAAAATTCACTGTCTGCCCGGATGCTGGCGTTGTTGACCAGAATGTCGAGGCGACCAAAGGCCTCAATGGTTTGGTCCATCATTTGGCTTACAAAAACTTCGTCACGTATATCGCCCAGACAAACGATGGCGCGCCCGCCTGCAGCCTGGATTTCCTGCTGCACCGCCAGAGCCTCGTCGCGGGAAGAGCGCGCATTGATGACAATGTCCGCGCCCAACTCAGAGAGCTCCAGGGCGGTCGCCCGGCCGATGCGGCGCACTGCGCCAGTGATAAGAGCCGTCTGGCCTGAAAGTGGTTTCATGGTGAACTTATTGTCTAAGTGAAGATGTCAGCGCTGCGTCAGTACTATTGCGGATGGACGCTTGCGTAATCGCATGTGAAGATACCGGCTATGCGAATGAACAGAAAGTTTTGACCGTGAGCGGCTCTGCAAAAGCTAACTTATCTTACAGCGCAGCCAATACGGGTTTGGGCATCAGTCGATTATTCAGCGACTTTACGGCCGGGCTCCAGTACGAACAGTTGCCTGAAAAAGTACGTCACGAATGCAAACGCGGCCTGCTCGATTGGCTGGGCTGCGCATTGGCAGGCAGCAACACCGACACCGTGCGCAGGCTGAAGTCTGCGCTGGACGCCGCAGGCAGCTTGCCCAAGGTGCAGGTCATAGGGCACGCCAACAAAATGGGCGTGCTTGAAGCGACGCTGATGAACGGGCAGATGGGCCATGTGCTCGATTTTGATGACACGCACATGGATGGCGTGGTGCTGCACACCAGCTCGCCGGTTTTGTCTGCTCTTTTTTCTGCGGCCACCCTGGTGCCTTGCTCAGGCCCGGACCTGATGGTGGCTTACGCCCTGGGCTTTGAAGCGGGTGTTCGCATCGGCAAGGCCTCGCCCGGCCATCACGACGCAGGCTGGCATCTGACCGGCACGCTGGGCACGCTGGCCGCCGGCATGGCATGCGCCCGCCTGCTCAGGCTCGATGGCAGCCAGACCAATTACGCTTTGGGTATTGCGGCCACGCAATCGGCCGGCTTGCAGCAAAACCGCGGCACCATGTCCAAGTCATTTCATGCAGGCAAAGCCGCCCACAACGGTTTGCTGGCCGCGCTGCTGGCGCGTGAGGGCTTTGACAGCTCGACCGAAATCATCGAAGGCCGCAAAGGCTTTTCCACCACATTTGCTCCGCGCCACGAGTCCACCGCCATGACGGCCCAGCTGGGGCAGACCTGGGAGATTTTGTCCAACGGCCACAAGCCTTATGCCTGCGGCGTGGTCTTGCATCCTTTGATTGACGGCGTGATCGCGCTGCGCTCGCAGATCGCCGACTTTACGCAAATTACCAGCATCGCCTTGCAGGTCAACCCGATCACCGTGCGCATCACCGGCATTGAAAAACCGCAGACCGGCCTGCAGTCCAAGTTCAGCCTTTACCACTCCGCGGCCGTGGCCTGCCTGGACGGTGTTGCCAGCCTGGCACAGTACAGCGATGCGCGCGCCGCAGACCCGCAGGTCACCGCCTTGCGTGACAAGGTTCAGGTGCAGGTGGCCGAAGACTTCGGCCGTGACGAAGCGCATGTGTGCATCACGCTGGTGGACGGCACGCGCCTAGAACACCATGTTGCCCACGCCTCAGGCACGCAACAAAACCCGATGACGGATGCAGCCTTGCAAACCAAGTTCATGGCCAACGCCGTGCCGGTGCTGGGCCAGGCGCGCAGCGAAAAACTCATGCAAACCGTCTGGGCGCTGGACACCTGCACGGACATCAGCGCACTGACGGCGCTGTGCGCGCTGCCAGCTTGAGGCTTCGATTGACAATGCCGCTTTGCACTTTGTGCAATTTTTCCGCTTGAAACTTTCAAACACCAACATGCCCACCCTTCATCGCTACAACATCCCAGCCGGGCTCTTGCTCACGGCTCCGGGGGCTTTCATCCTCCAGCAGTCGGTGCAATGGGAGTTCCTGGACGAGTACCAAAATGAATTGCGCGTCATCTTCAAAGGTGCAGGCGTGAACGTGGTTCCCTGAGCTTTATGACTTCACCCGGTTCAAGCAGTCCCTTCATCTCAGACGACACGCGGGCGCTGGCGGCCTATATCGCCGGCGCGGCTGCGCAAGCCGCACCTGAGGAAGTGCTGGAAAAAGCCCGCCATCATTTGCTAGACACCCTGGCGGCCATGGTCTCGGGCTCGCGTTTGCGGGCCGGTGTGCTGGCCAGCGCTTATGTCAAGGCTTTGGACGGGCGCGGTCATTGCAACGTGGCCGGCACAAGGCTGCAGACCTCTGCTGTCGACGCCGCACTGGCCAACGGCATGATGGCGCACGGTGACGAAACCGACGACTCACACCTGGGCGGACGCTTTCATCCGGGCTGCGGCATCGTGCCTTGTGTGCTGGCCGCAGCGCAGTTGCAAGCTGCCAGCGGGCTGGCCGTGTTGCGGGCCGTGGCGCTGGGCTACGACATTGGCACGCGCTTTAACCTGTCGCTGGGGCCGCGCAAGCTGTACGCCGGCGGCCACAGCACCCACAGCGTCGGGCCGCTGTTTGGCGGCGCTGCTGCGGCTGCTTCGTTAATGCGCCTGAACGAAGAGCAGGTTCGCTACGTGTTGTCTTACACGGTGCAGCAAGCTTCGGGCGTTCAGTGCTGGTCGCGCGACGAGCACCATGTGGAAAAGGCCTTTGACTTTGGCGGTATGCCGGCGCGCAACGCCATGGCCGCAGCGACCATGGTGGCCGCTGGCTTTACCGGCGTACCCGATGCACTGGCCGGACCGAATAATTTTTTCTCTGCTTTTTCTACCGATCCGCGCCCTGAAGAACTGGTGACAGGATTAGGCAGCCGCTACGAAATTTTGCAGGCCACCATCAAAAAGTGGTGCGTTGGCTCACCGATTCAAGGCGCCATAGACGCTGTGCTGGCGCTGATGCAAAGCCAGGGACTGACCGTCGCAAAACTTGACAAACTGGTGATTGAGTTGCCGGACGACCGCTGCCAGCTGGTCAACAACCGCAACATGCCCAACATCAATGTGCAGCACCTGGTGGCCCTGACCCTGATAGATGGCGGGCTGAACTTTGAGTCCTCACACCAACATGAACGCATGTCAGACCCGGCTGTTTTGGCGGTGAAAGCCAAAATTGATTTGCAGGGGAATGCTGAATTGACCACCGCCTTACCGCCACGCCAAGTGATCATGACCGCGCACACCCTCGATGGCCGCGTTTTACGCCATCACGCCAAAGCTGTGCGCGGCACCCCGGACGACCCCATGACACGCGCCGAAGTGATGGAAAAAGCCGAGGACCTGATGGCGCCGATTTTGGGGAAAGCCCAAGCCACCGAGCTGACCCGGCAGGTGATGGCGCTGGACGGCATCGCTGATGCGGGCGCTGTGCTGGGCCCTATGCTGGCCGCTGACTGAGGGCTGCCGCGGCTTAGCTGCTGCTCTTACAGCTGGCTGGTAAAAATTTAGCGGCAATACCGTTGGTGTCGCCTGCCGCACAGGCCCAGGTCAGCTGGCCATTGGTCGTGTCGTAAGTCGCAGTGAGTGCCAGTGTCTTGCCGTTCAAGTTCGTATCGGTGTTGCCGGTCACGGTGATGATGCCCGTTGCACTCGTTCCATTTTGGCTGCCGTAAGCGTAAGCCACGCCCGACACATAGGTGGTTTGCACAGTTTCCAGCACCAGCGCCGCGGTCGCCGGCATGGCGCTGTTGGTCTGCACGCTTTCGGCCAATGCCAGCTTGCCAGGCTGTGCGGCCAGGATCATCTCGGCCACCTTGGCGCGCACCGTGTACTCCTGGTAGCGCGGCAGCGCAACGGCCGCCAGAATGCCGACAATGGCGATCACGATCATCAGCTCGATCAGGGTGAAGCCTTTTTGCATGTGCGTCTTCATAGAAACCTCCTGGTTAAGGCCGCTGGCCGAGCGCCCCAATTGAAAGATCAGGTCAGGCCAGGTCAGCAGGTTTTTGGCGACTCTGCAAAACCTTGCCCATCAATAGCACCAACAACGCACCAGCGAGGGCTGCGGCGTAACTCCAAACAGCTGACGCTGGCAGATAGTCCTTGATGGCTGGGTCGGTGTAAGCCATCTGGCCGGCAATCCAGCCCAGCAACATGGCGCCCAAGGTAATGACCATCGGAAAGCGCTCCATCAACTTAAGCACGAAAGTGCTGCCCCAAACGATGATGGGAATGCTGACCAGCAGACCGAAAATGACCAGCGGCATCTGATGGCTTTCGCCCGCACCTTGCGCCGCGCCGGCAATGGCCAGCACATTGTCAACGCTCATCACAAGGTCGGCAATGATGACCGTCTTGACCGCACTCCACAGCTTGTCACTGGAGCTGATGTTGTGGTCGCCATCGCCTTCCGGCATCAACAGCTTCACACCAATCCACAGCAGCAGCACGGCACCCACCAGCTTGAGGTAGGGCACCGACAGCAAGGCCAGGGCAAAGGCAATCAGGATCACGCGCAGAACGATGGCGCCGATGGTGCCGTAAATAATGCCTTGTGTCCGCTGCTTGGGCGGCAAATTGCGACAGGCCAGGGCGATGACAACCGCGTTATCTCCGCCGAGCAAGATGTCGATCATGATGATCTGGCCCACTGCGAGCCAGAACGTTGCCGTCATAAATTCTTCCATCAATATCCCCTGCAATAAACCAAAAGGACCAATTGTCCATCAAGACAATCGGTCCGTATGTAGTGGCAAACCGCAATGACCCTGATAACGAGATCAAGATGCGAGTCGGCTTGCGTTTACAGCATGGCCTTGAGCAGCTTGGCCATTTCGGACGGATTGCGCGTGACCGTGAAACCGCAAGCTTCCATGATGGCGAGCTTGGCGTCCGCCGTGTCAGCGCCGCCGGAGATCAGCGCGCCGGCATGGCCCATGCGCTTGCCGGCAGGAGCCGTCACGCCGGCGATGAAGCCGACGATAGGTTTTTTCATATTGGCTTTGCACCACATGGCCGCTTCGGCTTCGTCCGGACCGCCGATCTCGCCAATCATGATGACGGCGTCGGTGTCCGGGTCGTCATTGAAGGCGCGCATCACGTCGATATGCTTGAGGCCATTGATCGGGTCGCCGCCAATGCCGACGGCGCTGGACTGGCCCAGGCCGATTTCAGTGAGCTGCGCCACAGCTTCGTAAGTCAGCGTGCCGGAGCGCGAGACCACACCGATGCGGCCCTTGCGGTGAATGTGACCGGGCATGATGCCGATCTTGATTTCTTCGGGTGTGATCAGGCCGGGGCAGTTGGGGCCGAGCAGCAGCGTGCGCTTGCCGCCGGCAGCTTCCTTGGCTTTCATGCGGTTGCGCACTTCGAGCATGTCGCGCACGGGAATGCCTTCGGTGATGCAGATCGCCAGGTCCAGGTTGGCTTCAACAGCCTCCCAGATGGCGGCCGCTGCGCCGGCAGGCGGCACATAGATCACCGACACCGTGGCGCCGGTGGCCTGAGCGGCCTGGCTCACATTGGCGTAAATCGGGATGCCTTCGAAGTCTTCGCCGGCTTTCTTGGGGTTGACGCCCGCCACGAAGCAGTTTTTGCCATTCGCATAGTCACGGCACATGCGCGTGTGGAACTGGCCGGTCTTGCCGGTGATGCCCTGCGTGATGACTTTGGTATTTTTGTTGATGTAGATCGACATGGGTTTTCCTGATCGGTAGACGTGGGGCCGGGCTTATTTGACAGCTGCGACGATCTTCGTCGCAGCTTCAGCCATGGTGTCCGCAGCAATGATGGGCAAACCGGAGTCGGCCAGCATTTTTTTGCCGAGGTCTTCGTTGGTGCCCTTCATGCGCACCACCAGCGGAACCGACAGGTTCACAGCCTTGCAAGCGGTGATCACGCCTTCGGCAATGGTGTCGCACTTCATGATGCCGCCGAAGATGTTGACCAGAATGCCTTTGACTTCCGGGTTCTTGAGCATGATCTTGAAGGCTTCGGTGACCTTCTCGGCCGTGGCGCCGCCGCCGACGTCCAGAAAGTTGGCCGGCTCGCCGCCGAACAGCTTGATGGTGTCCATGGTGGCCATGGCCAGGCCGGCGCCGTTGACCAGGCAGCCGATGTTGCCGTCCAGGCTGATGTAGGCGAGGTCGAACTTGGAGGCCTCAACTTCGGCCGGGTCTTCTTCGTCCAGGTCGCGGTAGGCGACGATCTCAGGGTGGCGGAACAAGGCGTTCGGGTCGAAGTTGAACTTCGCGTCAATCGCCTTGATGTTGCCGTTGCCCTCCAGAATCATCGGGTTGATTTCGACCAGCGAAGCGTCGGTCTCCATGTAGACCTTGTAGAGCTTTTGCAGCACATCGATGGCCTGGGCCTGCGAGGCTTGCGGCACGCCAATGCCGGCCACCAGCTTTTGCGCTTGTGCCGTGGTCAGGCCGGCGGCCGGATCGACGAAGTCGGTGATGATTTTCTCGGGGGTGGAATGCGCCACTTCCTCGATGTCCATGCCGCCTTCGCTGGAGACGATCATGGCGACTTTTTGCGTCGCACGGTCGGTCACGGCCGACACGTAATATTCTTTCTTAATGTCCGCGCCCTCTTCAATCAGGAGGCGGCGCACTTTCTGGCCTTCAGGGCCGGTCTGGTGTGTGATGAGCTGCATGCCCAGAATTTCGCCGGCCAGCTTTTTGACTTCTTCGATGCTGCGGGCAAGCTTGACGCCACCGCCCTTGCCGCGACCGCCGGCATGAATTTGCGCCTTGACCACCCACACCGGGCCGCCGAGTTTCTGGGCAGCTTCAACCGCCTCTTGAACAGTGAAAGCCGGAATGCCGCGCGGCACAGGCACGCCAAAATTGTGCAAGATTTCCTTGCCTTGGTATTCGTGAATTTTCATGAAGTAGCTTCCAGAAAGCAGCGGTGAAGGGGCCCGCCGCACAGCCTGCTCAGGAAATGCGCGCTCTGTGCATATCCTCCACAATGTCACATCAGCGGGTGCCGGACTTGACAGCCGATAACTGTAGCATGCTGCGATGCACCATAATTGCGCTTACCTTACACCGTGCTAGCAGGTGCCTGACGGCGCCAACGACTTAGCCGCTAAGCCCCGCGAAGACAGGAACAAACACCATGGCCAAAGTTTTTATCGACGGCGAAGCCGGCACCACGGGCTTGCAGATCCGTGAACGGCTGCAAAGCATGGCCGGCATCGAATTGGTCAGCATCGCGCCCGAGCTGCGCAAGGACGCCAACGCCAAGCGCGCCCTGATGGCCGGCGTGGATGTCGTCATCTTGTGCCTGCACGATGACGCTGCCCGCGAAACCGTGGCCGTCATTGACGCCATGGCCCAGTCCAGCGGCCAGCCCGGCCCCAAAATCATTGACGCCTCCACGGCCCACCGCACAGCGCCCGGTTGGGTCTACGGCTTTCCCGAATTGGCCCCCGGCCAGAAAGCCGCCGTGCAAGCCGCACGCCGCGTCTCCAACCCCGGCTGCTACGCTACCGGCGCTATCGCTCTGATCCGCCCGCTGATTGACGCCGGCCTGATCCCTGCTGATTTTCCAATGTGTTTGCCGGCTGTGAGTGGTTACTCCGGCGGCGGGCGCAGCATGATTGAAGCTTACGACGCCGGCACCGCGCCGCTCTTTGAGATCTACGGCCTGGGTCTGGCGCACAAGCACCTGGCCGAGATCACCCGCTACACGGGCCTGACACGCCGGCCCATCTTTATTCCCTCGGTGGGCAATTTCCGCCAGGGCATGCTGGTCGAATTGCCGCTGCACCTGGACATGCTGCCTGGCAAGCCAAGGGCGGCTCAACTGCAGCAAGCCCTGGCCGCGCACTATGCCGGCAGCCCCTGGGTGACGGTTGAAGCGGCGGGAGATTCCGGCAAGCTGGACGCCACGGCGCTGGCCGACACCAACCGGATGGAGCTGCGCGTCTTCGGCAACGAAGAGCACCGCCATGCGGTGCTGATTGCACGCCTGGACAACCTGGGCAAGGGCGCTTCGGGCGCGGCGGTGCAAAACCTGCAACTGATGCTCGGCCTTTAAGCCAATAGCCCTACAAAAACAGCGGCCGCAGACGGCATGCCGCGCGAGGGCCGCGCATACAATCGACCGTTTTACAAAGCAGCTGGCGGGCGTTGAGGTCCCTCTTGCCGTTTTGACTTTTATTGACTCTACGTGGAGATGCCTGTGTTTATTTCTTCTGCTTTTGCCCAGACCGCCCCCGCCGCAGCTGCCGCCGGTGGCGACATGATGTCCTCGCTCACCAGCATGCTGCCGCTGGTACTGATGTTTGTGGTGCTCTATTTCGTCATGATCCGCCCGCAAATGAAGAAGCAAAAAGAGCACCGCGCCATGATCGACGCACTGGCCAAGGGTGACGAAGTCGCCACCGCCGGCGGCGTACTGGGCAAGGTCAGCAGCCTGAGCGAAGGCTATATGAGCCTGGAAATCTCTGCCGGGGTTGAAGTGCAGGTGCAGCGCAGCGCTGTCATCCAAGTCTTGCCCAAAGGCACGATCAAGTAAATCCGGCCTGTCGCCGCCCGGGCGATTGCCGCCTTAAGCCTTTGTGAAAACCATCCCATGAATCGTTATCCGGTCTGGAAGTACGCCATCATCTTGATCGCTCTGATGCTGGCGGGGCTGTACACACTGCCCAATTTTTTTGGCGAGGCGCCGGCGGTGCAGGTCTCCGGCCTGAAGTCTGCCAACAAGGTAGACGCCGCCACGGTGGCAAGGGTTGAGCAGGCCCTCAAGGACGCGGGCCTGGCGGCCGAGCAAGTCAGCTTGGACGGCAACTCGGTGCGCGCTCGTTTTGCGGGCACAGACACCCAGCTCAAAGCCAAGGACGCCATTCAAAAAGCGCTGATCCCCAACCCGGCCGAGCCGTCTTATGTGGTGGCTCTGAACCTGCTCTCGCGCTCACCGGCCTGGCTGACTGCGCTGAACGCGCAGCCCATGTACCTGGGTCTGGACTTGCGCGGCGGCGTGCACTTCATGCTGCAAGTGGACATGCAGGCAGCGCTGACCAAGAAAGCCGAGTCACTGGCCGGCGACTTGCGCCTGATGCTGCGCGAAAAGAACATTCGCCACGGCGGCATCAGCCGCAACGGCCAGAGTATTGAAATCCGCTTGCGCGACCAGGCCACGCTGGACGCTGCCAGCCGCCTGATCCAAGACCAGTTCGCCGACCTGCAAACAACAGGTGCGCCGGACGGCAGCGAGTTCAAGCTCTCAGCGAGCATCAAGCCGCAATCCGCCCGCAGCGTTCAAGAGCAAGCGCTCAAGCAAAACATTGTCACGCTGCACAACCGGATCAATGAACTCGGCGTGGCCGAGCCGGTAATTCAGCAGCAAGGTCTGGACCGTATCGTGGTGCAGCTGCCTGGCGTGCAGGACACCGCCAAGGCCAAAGACATTCTCGGCCGCACAGCCACGCTGGAAATGCGCCTGGTCGATGAAAGCGCCGAAGCCCGCGCGGCCGAAAGCGGCGGCGGCATCGTGCCCTTCGGCTCCGAGCGCTTTTTAGAGAGCAACGGCCGCCCGGTCATCGTCAAAAAGCAGGTCATCCTGACAGGCGACAGCCTGACCGACGCCCAGCCCGGCTTTGACTCGCAAACCCAGCAGCCCAAGGTGGACCTGACGGTGGACGCCAAGGGCGGGCGCATCATGCGCGACGTCAGCCGCGAAAACGTCAAGAAACGCATGGCCATCTTGCTGTTTGAAAAAGGCAAGGGCGAGGTGCTGACTGCGCCGGTGATTCAAAGCGAGCTGGGCAACCGCTTTCAGATATCGGGCACCATGAACGTGAGCGAAGCCAACGACCTGGCGCTGCTGTTGCGTGCCGGCTCGCTGGCCGCGCCCATGGACATCATTGAAGAGCGCACCATCGGCCCGAGCCTGGGCGCGGAAAATATTGCCAAAGGCTTTTCCAGCGTGATTTGGGGCTTTCTGGTGATCGTGGCCTGCATGACGGTTTACTACATGTTGTTCGGCCTGTTCTCAGGCTTGGCATTGGCCGTCAATCTGCTGCTGCTGGTCGCCGTGCTGTCGATGCTGCAAGCCACGTTGACGCTGCCGGGCATGGCCGCCATGGCGCTGGCGCTGGGCATGGCGATTGACTCGAACGTGTTGATCAACGAGCGTGTGCGCGAAGAGCTGCGCAACGGCGCTGCACCGCAAGCCGCCATCCAGGTCGGCTATGACCGTGCCTGGGCCACCATTTTGGATTCGAACATCACCACCTTGATTGCCGGTCTGGCTTTGCTGGCTTTCGGTTCGGGCCCGGTGCGCGGCTTTGCGGTGGTGCACTGCATTGGTATTTTGACCAGCATGTTCTCGGCCGTGTTCTTCTCGCGCGGCCTGGTCAACCTCTGGTACGGCCGGCAGAAAAAACTCAAGTCCGTCTCTATCGGCACTATCTGGCGCCCTGCGCCTGATACGGCAGCAGGCGCCAAGCCGGCACGCAACACACTGCCTTCAGCCCCCTGAACCCGACCCGACAGAAAAGAGCAAGCCATGGAGTTTTTCAAAATCCGCAAGGACATTCCGTTCATGCGGCATGCCCTGATTTTCAACGTCATCTCCTTTGCCACCTTTGTGCTGGCGGTGTTCTTCCTGTTCTCGCGCGGCTTGCACCTGTCGGTGGAGTTCACCGGCGGCACCGTCATGGAAGTGGGCTACACGCAAGCGGCTGACGTCGGCAAGGTGCGCGACACCGTCGCCAGCTTGGGCTATACCGATGTGCAAGTGCAGACCTTCGGCTCTGCACGCGAAGTGATGATC
The DNA here is from genome assembly GCA_044350025.1 of Polaromonas sp. Lineage (GTDB taxonomy): Bacteria > Pseudomonadota > Gammaproteobacteria > Burkholderiales > Burkholderiaceae_C > Polaromonas. The sequence goes on from JBILIK010000035.1 coordinate 21,398, forward strand.
CGGCTGCCCGCACAAAAAGGCGTGAGCACGGCGCAGCAAAGTGACCGCGTGATGACTGCGCTCAAAGCGCAGGACGCCCAGGTAGAACTGCGACGCACCGAGTTCGTCGGCCCGCAGGTTGGCGAAGAACTGGCGCAAGACGGACTCAAAGCTCTCGCCATGGTGGTGGTCGGCATCATGATTTATTTGGCTTTTCGCTTTGAGTGGAAATACGCTGTAGCAGCCATCATTGCCAACTTGCATGACGTCATCATCATCCTGGGATTTTTTGCCTTCTTTCAGTGGGAGTTCTCACTGGCCGTGCTGGCTGCGGTGCTGGCGGTACTGGGTTACTCGGTCAACGAGTCGGTGGTGATCTTTGACCGGATTCGCGAGAACTTCAGGCGCTTTCGCAAGATGCAGACGGTGGAGATCATCGATAACGCGATCACCTCGACCATCAGCCGAACCATCATCACGCACGGCTCAACGCAGATCATGGTGTTGTCGATGTTGCTCTTTGGCGGCCCGACGCTGCACTACTTTGCCATGGCGCTGACCATTGGCATTTTGTTCGGCATTTACTCGTCGGTTTTTGTGGCGGCAGCGATTGCCATGTGGCTGGGCATCAAGCGCGAAGACCTGATCAAGCCCACCAGCAAGAAAGACGAAGACCCGAACGACCCGAACGCTGGCGCAACCGTCTGAGGCCACTGCCCCTGGCCACAAAAAAGCCCGCTGACAGCGGGCTTTTTTGTGGCTGAATAATTGCGCTTTGGTGGCGCCTTGATGGCGCTTCAATGCGCAACGCGGTAGTAAGCGTCTTCGCAAAGTTCGTCCAGCACCAAAGCGTCGGGTTCTTCGCCCACGCTCCAATAAACCATGAGCACAATGATTTTCAGGTCGTCGAGGTCCAGCGGGTCGCCGGGGGCGGCCATGGCGCGGTCCATGACGATCTCGCGCATGTGCGGCGGCAACACGCCGGCCGACTCCAAAAAGCTCACAAAGCCCAGGGTCTCGGCGCCCAGGTGGTCTTGCTCGGCCACAGAATAAACACGCATGCTGTCGGCCGATTGCGCTTGCAGCAAAACAGGGTGCTCGGGGCGGGGGGCGGTGTCTTCTTTGCTCGGGTCCGTGGCGCGTGTGTTGTGGGCCGCGACTTGCAGGCCGTTGAGCCAGATCAGGGCCGCTTCAATTTCGTCGCTCTCAAAGCCGGCGGCGATCAGCTTGCGGCTTAACTGACGCAGCGCCGGGCAAGCGTCACCTTGCCAATAATTTTCATAAACGTACACCAGCACTTCAAACATATGGCCTCAATATAACGCAAGTTTTTGACATCTGGCTTGATCAGCCCTTGGCAATGCGTACAAATTTTCCACCCGGCAAGCGGGCTAGATCGCCGTCCATCTCCAGCCCCAGCAATTGCGCCTGCAAAGCGGCCGTTGCCAAGCCGGTGCGGGCCTGCAATTCGTCCAGACTGGCAGGGTCAAAGCCCAGCGCCCGCAACAAGGGAGGGTCCGGCTGCGCGTCAAGCGCCGGGGTGCCGTCCGGGGGCTGGTCGGCCCCGTCAATCTCTGGCCTTAGCAACTTAGCCGGCAGTGCGGGCAATTCTTCGAGCACGTCCTGCGCCGACTCCACCAACTTAGCGCCCTGCTTGATGAGCAGGTGGCAACCGCGTGACAGCGGCGAGTGGATTGAGCCGGGTATGGCAAACACCTCCTTGCCCTGCTCGGCGGCCAGCCTTGCTGTGATGAGCGAGCCCGACTGGGGCGCCGCTTCGATGACCAGCGTGCCCTGGCTCAGGCCGGCAATCAAGCGGTTGCGTCTGGGGAAGTTGGCTGTCAGTGGCGGCGTGCCCAGCGCAAACTCACTGACGATCAGGCCCCGCTCTGCAATGCGGTGCGCCAGCGCTAAGTGCTTGCGGGGATACACCCGGTCCAGCCCCGTGCCGACCACCGCCACTGTGTAGCCCCCGGCGTTCAACGCGCCCTCGTGCGCCGCACCGTCCACGCCCATGGCCAAGCCCGACACCACACACCAACCCGCAGCGCCCAACGCCTGGGCAAATTGCGCAGCATTGATTTGACCCTGCGGCGTCGGGTTGCGGCTGCCGACAATGGCAATGCAGGGCATGCCGGCCACGCCTTGGCTGGCGCTCGCTTCGGGCCGGGGTACGAGGCTGCCCATCATGTAAAGCATCAGCGGCGGGTCTGCGATGTTGAGCAAAGAGGCCGGGTAATGGGCATCACCCAGCGTCACAATGCAGCGGTCTTGCCCTTGCGCCAGCCAGTCCAGGGTACTGGCCAGCAGCGCCGGCAAGGCCTCGGGCACGGTCTCGATGGCGCGGCGCAAGCGCTCGCTTGGCGGCGCGCTCAAAGCACCCGGGTCAGCTTCAAAAATTGCTTGCGGCAGGCCATAAGCCGCCAGCCACTGCCGCGCGGTTTCGTTGCCCACGCCCTCTGTCAGGAACAGCCGCAGCCAGGCGCTTAACTCATTGGCCTCATGGCTGCTCAAGTGGTGGCTAAACATGCTGGATCCCCAGGTCGAATCAAATGAATACCTGTAGGTTAATTTAATTCCTTTTTAAGCGCCAACAACTTTAAAAATGAATCTAATAGGATGAATCGTCCTTTGGCCGGCCAAGCGCGCCAATCTGACCGAAAATGGTCGCTGCTTTTTTCAGACTTCACGCCCGATGACCCAACTGACCATTCTTCGATACCCGGACCCTCGCCTGCACACCGTCGCCAAACCGGTGGCAGATGTCAACCAACGCCTGTCACAACTGGTGAGTGACATGTTTGAAACCATGTACGAAGCTGCCGGCATTGGCTTGGCGGCCACACAGGTGGACGTGCATGAACGCCTGATCGTCATTGACGTGAGCGAAAAACGCGACGAGCCCTTGGTGTTGATCAACCCCGAGCTGGTGTGGCGCAGTGAGGAAACCCGGCTCGGCGAAGAGGGCTGCCTGTCGGTGCCCGGCATCTACGACGGTGTTGCGCGCTCCCTCGCGGTCAAGGTGCAGGCCCTCAACCTGGACGGTCAGCTGCAAACTTACGAAGCTGAAGGCACGCTGGCGGTGTGCATTCAACACGAGATGGACCACCTGATGGGCAAGGTGTTTGTTGAATACCTCTCGCCACTTAAGCGCAACCGCATCAAAACCAAACTGGTCAAGCAAAAGAAAGACGAAGAGCGTGACGCTGCAGGCTGAGGCCGCCTTGTGGTCGCCCGCACCCGGGCGGCCACCTAGAATCGACGCATGCGCGTCATCTTTGCCGGTACACCTGAATTCGCCCGCGTGGCTTTAGCGCATTTGCACGAGGCCGGCTTTGAGATCGTCCTGGTGCTGACACAGCCCGACCGCCCCGCCGGCCGCGGCATGAAACTGCAAGCCTCCGCTGTCAAACAGTGGGCGCAGACGCACCAGATCCCCGTCGCCCAGCCGCGCAGCCTGCGCCTGGACGGCAAATACCCTGAAGACGCCGCCGCTGCCCGCACCGCCATCGAAACAGCCCGCGCCGACGTGATGGTGGTCGCCGCCTACGGCCTGATCCTGCCGCAGTGGGTGCTGGACTTACCCCGTCTTGGCTGTTTGAACATTCACGGTTCGGTGTTGCCGCGCTGGCGCGGCGCGGCGCCTATTCACCGGGCCATTGAAGCGGGTGACGCAGAAACCGGCGTGACCATCATGCAAATGGACGCAGGGCTGGACACCGGCGATATGCTGCTGGTGCAAACGCTGCGCATAGACGCGCAGGACACCACAGAGTCACTGCACGATGCGCTGGCTGCACTGGGCGCCCGCTTGATCTTGCAGGCCTTGCAGCAGGCGCAAACCGGCGCTTTGCAAGGCGTGGCCCAAGCTGCCGACGGCGTTTGCTATGCACACAAGATCGACAAGCGCGAAGCCGCGCTCGACTGGACGCAGCCGGCCACCACGCTGGCGCGCCGTGTGCGTGCCTTCAACCCTTTTCCGGTCGCCAGCAGCGTGCTGGGCGGTGAGACCATCAAGTTCTGGCGCGCCCAGGCACTGCCGCCGCACTCACGGCCCGCTCAGCCGGGGGAAGTTATCGCTGTCAGCACTGAAGGTGTCGACATCGCCACAGCGTCAGGCGTGCTGCGCGCCACACGGCTGCAAAAAGCAGGCGGCAAACCGCTGGAGGCTGCCGACTTTTTGCATGGCTTTGCGCTGCACCCCGGTCAGATTTTTGCGGCGGCAAACCACACGGACACATTGAAATGAGCCCCTTTTGACTGCCTTGTTCAAACACCCTGAATTTCGTCTCGGCTTGAAAGACATGGCCAGCGTGGCGCCCGGTCTGGCGGCCTGGGGCCTGATGACCGGCGTCGCCATGGCCAAGTCCGGCATGAGTGGTTTTGAAGCGGTACTGATGACCTTGCTGGTGTTTGCCGGCAGCTCACAGCTGGCGGCCATACCGCTGTTGGCGGCGGGCGCACCCATTTGGGTGATTCTGGCCACCTCGTTTTGCGTGAACCTGCGCTTCATTGTTTTCAGCGCCCATCTGCGCGCTTACCTGATGCACCAGCCGTTGTGGCGGCGGCTGGGCAGCGGTTTTTTCACAGCCGATCTGAGCTATGTGTTGTTCACCAAACGCTATCCGCATCCCAGCGATGAAGCGCTGACTCGCCGCGCACAAGAAGCTTATTTGGCCGGCAATGCCGCCATGAGCTGGTCGGCCTGGGTGGGCCCCAGCCTGCTGGGCATTGTGCTGGCGCATTCGATTCCGCTGTCCTGGGGATTGGGCTTTGCTGCCATTTTGGCGCTGCTGGGCATCTTGTGTTCGCTGGCCACCACGCGCCTGCGTGCCGTTTCGGCGGGCGTCGCCGGCGCAGCGGCCGTTGCCGCCTTTGCACTGCCCCTCAAACTCAACATCCTGGTGGCGATTGCCGCTGCCGTGGCCGTCTGTCTGATGCTGGAAAAAATGCCGCAGGGCAGACCAGAGCACGCCGGCAACCCTGACTGACGGTACACGCTCATGA
>JBILIK010000036.1:0-26352 GCA_044350025.1 Polaromonas sp.
GCTGGAGCCAGGCGAGCGAGAGGCGCATCGGTGAAGACGGCTTGTTCGCCAAAAAACGCAAGACCCTGATGTTCAACGGCTACGAGGCCCAGGTGGGGCAGCTGTATGCCGGCATGGACCTCAAAAAACTTTTCTAAACCGGCGCGCGTTTCAGGCTGCAAGGGCTGGAGGGCTGTTTGTTGATGAACCGGCTGTTGTCCCACCGCTGGGCCAAGCCTTTGGTTTTTGCCCTGTGTTTGCTTCCACTTAGCTGGCTGCTTTACCTTGTGGTGCAAGACCAGCTGGGAGCTAACCCGCAAGAGGCTTTGATACGCGCCACCGGCGACTGGGCCTTGCGGTTTTTAGTGATTGTGCTGGCGGTGACACCGCTGCGCGAGCTCAGCGGGCTGTCAGCGCTGGTGCGTTACCGCCGCATGTTGGGCGTGTTCATGTACTTTTATGCACTGCTGCATTTCTTGAGCTACAGCGGCTTTGACATGGGCTTTGATGTGGCAGACATATTCAACGACATTGTCAAGCGGCCCTTCATTTTGGTGGGCTCGCTGGCGCTGCTGCTGCTCACACCGCTGGCTGCAACTTCCTTTAACGCAGCCATCCAGACCATGGGTGCCAGGCGATGGCAGCGCCTGCACCGGCTGGTGTATGCGGTGGCAGGGCTGGCGGTCTTGCATTTCTTCTGGATGCGCGCAGGCAAAAACGACTTTGCCGAAGTGGCGGTTTACGCCGGCATTCTGGCGCTCTTGCTGGGTTGGCGACTGCGCAAGCTGCGGCCTCGGCCGCGTTGACAACTCAGCGTCAGGGCACTAAGCGCTCATGGCGCATCTGCTCGGCCGCACTCTCGCGCTCGCGAATCACATGCACTTTGCTGCCGTCGACCAACAGCTCGGCCGCGCGGCCGCGCGTGTTGTAGTTGCTGGCCATGCTCATGCAATAGGCGCCTGCGGACAGCACGGCCAGCTGGTCGCCGGCTTGCACGGCCAGCGTGCGGTCACGACCTATCCAGTCGCCGCTTTCGCAGACCGGGCCGACCACGTCATACACCGCCTGCGTGCGAGCGCCGGCTGCTTGCTGCAGCGGAACAATCGCGTGAAAAGCCTGGTACATGGCCGGGCGGGGCAAATCGTTCATGGCGGCGTCGATGATGCAAAAATTCTTTTGCTCGCCGGGTTTGACATACAGCACCTCGGTCAGGCACACGCCTGCGTTGCCCACCAGTGAGCGGCCGGGCTCGATCATGAGTTTTTTCTTCCCGAAGCCGCGGGCGTCAATTTTGCTCAGCAGTTGCGCCCACAGCACGTCGGCAGCCGGCGGCGTGTCGCTGTTGTAGTTGATGCCCAGACCGCCGCCGAAGTCGATGTGCTCAAGCACCGTGCCGTCGGCCTCGATGCCAGCGACCAGGTCCAGCACGCGGTCCATGGCGTCCAGGTAGGGTTCGGTCTCGGTGATTTGCGATCCGATGTGGCAGTCAATACCGACCACACGCAAACCACTCAGGCTGCCGGCATGCCGGTAGATGCGCAAGGTATCCTCATGCGCCACGCCAAACTTGTTGCCTTTGAGACCGGTCGAAATATAAGGATGGGTTTTAGGGTCTACGTTCGGGTTCACGCGGATGCTGACCGGGGCGCGCAAGCTCATGGATAGCGCCACCTCACTGAGTACATTGAGCTCGGCTTCGCTCTCGACATTGAAGCAGCCTATGCCCGCTTGCAGTGCCTGGCGCATTTCGCTGCGAGTCTTGCCAACGCCTGAAAAAATGATCTTGGATGCTTGACCGCCCGCGGCCAGCACGCGCTCGAGCTCACCGCCCGAGACGATGTCAAAGCCGCAGCCGGCCTGGGCAAAAACCTGCAAGACGCCCAGCGATGAGTTGGCCTTCATGGCGTAGCAGATCTGCGCATCGCGGCCGGCGAAGCCGCGCTGGTAGGCGGCCAGTGCAGACAGCATGGCCGCTTTGGAATAGACAAACAGCGGCGTGCCGTGTTGCGCCGCCAGGCTGCTCAAGGCCACGTCTTCTATTTGCAATGCCGCGCCGTGGTAAGCCACAAAAGGATGGCCGGGCAGGGCGGGCGTATCGCCTGGGCTCACATGTTGCGGCTTCATGGCGCGGAGGGGGCTTTGACGGCAGCTGGTGCCTGCAGGACGGGTGCTGCAGTGTTGGGGGCGGGTACAACACTTGGGGGCATGGCTTGTCCGGGTGGTAAAAACAGCGGGCCTTTTTGGCCGCAGCCCGTCAATGCCAATAGCAGCAGGGCGCTGAGTCCAAAAGCCGCAAGACCATGCTGGCGGGGCGCCAGCGCACGGCGGCCTAAAATTCGGGTCTGACGGAGAAGTAAAGCAAACATGATGGGATTGTAATGACCGAGCTCGAATACCTGGACCTGGCCGAAGCCGTTTTGCAAGCGGTAGAAAGTGCTTGCGACCGCATCAACGATGAAACGGACGCCGACATCGACAACCAGCGCACCGGCGGCATGGTCACGCTGAGCTTTGACAACCACAGCCAGATCATCATCAATTTGCAAAAGCCTTTGCAGGAAATCTGGATGGCCGCGCGCGCCGGCGGCTTTCATTACAAGTGCGTGAACGGCCATTGGCAAGACACCAAGGGCGCAGGCGAATTTTTTGCCGACCTGTCTCGCTACGCCAGCGAGCAGGCCGGCCGGCCCTTGCGTTTCAGTTCTTGAACAGGTCCAGGATGCGACGGCGTTCATCGGCCGCCGGCATCACCTGAACGGGTGGCGCTGCCCCTGGCAGGGGCGGGTTACTGGCGTCAACCGCTAAGCCTGAGGGTCGGCCTTCGATGCCTAAGCTGCTGACGCCGGCACCACGCGCAAACTCGTCATAAAACCACTCGCCAGCGACGTTGACCACCCCGGCAGGTACCGGTATTTCGGTCACCGGCGTTGATTTGAGCGCTGTTTCCATGAAGGTGATCCAGATCGGCAAACTCAGGCCGCCACCGGTTTCGCGGTCGCCGAGCTTGCGGGGCTTGTCATAGCCCATCCAGACAGCCGCAGTGAGCGTGGGTTGATAGCCGACAAACCAGGTGTCAATCGAGTCGTTGGTGGTGCCGGTTTTGCCGTACAGGTCGGGGCGTTTGAGCGTGGCCTGCGCGCGGGCTGCCGTGCCTGAGCGCGTGACTTCCTGCAGCAGGCTGGACATCATGAAGGCATTGCGTGGCTCAATGGCGCGCATGCTCTCATTGAGAACGGGTGCCGGTGTCTCCACCAAGGTGCGGCCTTGCTGGTTGGTGATTTTGGTGATCAGGTAGGGATTGATGCGGTAGCCGCCGTTGGCAAACACCGAGTAGCCCGTGGCCATCTGCATCGTCGTCACCGATCCGGCACCAAGCGCCATGGTCAGGTAGGCCGGGTGCTTGTCAGCTTCGAAGCCGAAGCGGGCAATCCAGTCTTGCGCGTTTTGCGGACCGACCGCTTGCAAAATGCGGATGGACACCATGTTTTTGGATTTCTTCAGGGCTGTACGCAGGCTCATGGGCCCGTCAAAAGTGCCGTCGTAATTTTTCGGCTCCCAAGGTTGGCTGCCGGTCACGCTGGCGTCAAAAAACAGCGGCGCGTCATTGATGACCGTGGCCGGCGTGAAGCCTTTTTCTAGCGCTGCTGAATAGATGAAAGGCTTGAAGCTCGAGCCCGGCTGCCGCCAGGCCTGTGTCACGTGGTTGAATTTATTTTTATTAAAATCAAAACCGCCAACCAGGGCGCGTATGGCGCCGTTGCGCGGGTCCATAGCGATAAATGCGCCCTCGACTTCAGGCAGCTGGGTGATCTCCCAGGCCGTCTCGGAGGTTTTGGCCACCCGTATCAGGGCGCCGCGGCGCAGCCGGATATTGGCAGGCGCCTTGGCGCTGAGCCCTGACTCGGCGGGCTTCAAGCCATCGCCCGTGATCTCCACAAGCTCACCGTTTTGCCGCACTGCTTTGATTTTTTTGGGCGAGGCTTCCAGCACCACGGCGGACATCACGTCGCCGTTGTCCGGGTTGTCGGCCAGCGCATCGTCAATCACGTCCTCGGCCTCTTTCGGGTCTTCAGGCAGGGTGATGAATTTCTCAGGGCCACGGTAGATCTGGCGCCGCTCGAAATCCATGATGCCCTTGCGCAGCGCTTTATAGGCGGCCGTTTGCTCCACCGAAGACAGTGTGGTGTAAACATTCAGGCCGCGGGTGTAGGTGTCGTCCCCGTATTGGCTATAGACCAGTTGGCGAACAGTCTCCGCCACGTACTCGGCATGCACCCGCCCGTCGTCTTGGCCTTTGCGTATTTTGAGCTGCTCTTTTTTAGCCGCAATCGCTTGCTCTGCGGTGATGAACCTGTTTTCCTCCATGCGCTCAATGATGTAGAGCTGGCGGGAGCGGGCTCGCTGAGGGTTGCTGATCGGGTTGTAGGCCGAAGGGGCTTTGGGCAGGCCGGCCAGCATGGCGGCTTCGGCGATCGTGATTTTTTGCAGAGGTTTGCCGAAATAGGCTTCAGAGGCTGCGGCAAATCCGTAAGCACGTTGTCCCAGAAAAATCTGGTTCATGTAGATCTCAAGGATCTGGTCTTTGGTCAGCAGGTGTTCGAGCTTGAAGGTCAGCAAAATTTCATAAATTTTGCGCATATAGCTTTTTTCTGCAGACAAATACACATTGCGCGCCACTTGCATGGTGATGGTGGATGCGCCCTGACTTTTGGAGCGGCCCACATTGGCCAAGCCGGCGCGCACCACGCCCAGATAGTCCACGCCGCCGTGCTGGAAAAAGCGCGCGTCTTCGATGGCCAGCACCGCGTCTTTCATCACCTGCGGAATATCTTTGATGGGCGTCAGGCTGCGCCGCTCTTCGCCGAACTCACCGATCAGTGCGCCATCTGCTGAAAAAACGCGCATCGGCAGCTTAGGCCGGTAGTTCAGCATGTCCGAAACATCGGGCAAATTAGGGTAGGCCACTGACAAAGCCAGCGCAATCACCATCAGCAGCGCCAGCATGCCGGCCGTCGCCAGACCTGCGGCCCATTGGAGCAGCCGGATCAACAGTTTCCGTGGCGTGGCCTCGGGCGGGTTGGGTGCCTGGCTGGCGGGCTTTGGGGTGTCTGTGGGTTTCCGGGGCATGGACTCAATCGTGGGAACAGTTGACCATTATAAAAAACGGCCTGACGGTTCAGGGTGTCTGCGGGGCTCAGTCGCCAAACTATACGTGGGCCGTTGCTTTCAGCGACTTTGCCTGCGCAACGGTAGAAGTTGAAAATTTTAAAGTGAGTATTTTGGTATTGTTAAATAGCGCTTGATTGCCCATACTTGAGTTCTTTGAATTTCAATTTAATTCTTTGATCTCTTTTTTTCAAGCCCAACCTGAGCCGCTGATCGGCTTGGACATCGGCGCTGACAGCCTGCATTGGGTGGAGTTGGCCCGCGATGGGCGTTCGCGCTTAGGGCTAGAACGCTGCGCTGCAGAGCCTCTTGCACCCGGCTGCATCGTTCAAGGGCAGATTGAACGCTTTGAGGACGTAAGCGCTGCACTCAAGCGCTTGGTACTGGCCACCGGCAGCAAGCACCGCCGCGTGGCGCTGGCCATGCCAGCGTCCGCCGTCCAGACCCAAGTGCTGACCCTGCCCGGCCCTTGCAGTCCGGGCGAGCTTGAGCAGGAGGTCCGGCAAGCGATGGCACTTGACCGCGATTCACCGCTTGCAGCCCTGGCCATAGATTACGGCCATGTGCCCGGTCCAGGCGGCACAAGGGGGCAACAGGTCTGGACAGCCGCCACGCCGCTGGACATGTTGCAAGACCGATTGGGTCTGGCAGAGTCAGCCGGCTTGTTGCCCACGGTGGTGGACGGCCAGGCCCAGGCCTGCGCACGCGCCGCTGCACTGTTGCTGCGACTGCGGCCACAGAAGAACCCGTCCGGCGTATCGGCCTTGGTCCAGTTGATGTCAGAGGGCACTTCTTTGCAGCTCTTGCTGCGTCACAAAGTGGTGTACCAGTCTGAGGTCTTGCCCCCGGGTCTGCCAACCGTGTTCGAGCTTGAGCGGCATTTAGAAGCAGGGATGGCAAGTCTGGCTCAGGGTGAATTGGCGGCCCGCTTGGAGCTGATTTTGCTGACCGGCGACAGCCCTGAAGAGCCGTCATGGTGCGAATCGCTGGGATTTCAGCTCGGCTGCGATTGCCAGTGGGCCGACCCGGTTAGGTCCCTGGTGCAAGGCCAACAAGTGCCCAGCTTTGCGCCAGCTCCGCTGGCCTGCGCCGGGCTGATGACAGCTTGCGGGCTTGCACTGAGGAGGTTCAAGGACCTATGCTGATTAACTTTCTGCCGCATCGCAAGGTTTCGCTGACGCAGCAGCGCCGATCCTTTGTGCAAAACATGGCCCTGGCCTGCCTGGCGGCCCTGCTGACGGCGCTGGGCCTGAGCCAGCTGTTGGCACAGGAGTTGGCGCGTGCTCAAGACAGTAGCCTGCAACTGCGGCAGGAATTAAAGGCGCTGGACGCTCAACTCAAAAGCACGGCAGGCCTGCAAACTGAACTCAAGGCTGCGCGCATGCGGGAGGCCGTCTTGCAACAATTTCAAACAGACAGGGCGCAACCGGCGGCTTGGTTGTGGCCTCTGGCTGAACAACTTCCCGATGGTCTTTATTGGAGTGCAGTCAGCCAGGACAACAGGGTGGTGCTGCTCAAAGGCGCAGCCCGCTCGAGCTCGCAGGTTTTTGAATTGCTCTCGCAGATGCAAGCTTTAGCGCCATGGTTGCAGCAGCCTGAGCTGCTGGACATGACGCTTGCGGCGGCTGTGCAGCAAGAGGGGTATCCGCCTGGCATGCAATTTGTGATCCGAGCAGAGTTGCTGGCAGGGCAAGCCGACAAAAAGACGGACAGTCCGCCATGAAGGCTCTCAGCTTGCCGCCGCTAGCGCTTAACGCGCCCATGCAATGGCCTGTTTGGCTGCGTCATTTGGCCCTGGTGCCGGTCTTCGGCCTGACTTTGCTGCTGCTCTGGTCTGTGTGGCTGCAAGGGCTTTCGCAAGACATTGCATTGGCGCAGCAGTCGCATGCTCAACTGCAGAACGGTTTGCGTGAAAGGCACGTGCAGTTGGTCGCGATGGCAGAACTCAAAGCGCAGCTGGCGCAGACGCAGTCCAGGCTGTCAGAGCTTGAATTACGGTTGCCCGGCGCCTCCGACATGAACCAGCTGATGTCCAGCCTGAGTCGCAGTGCAAAAGCCTGGCGCTTACAGCTGGCCATGATCAAGCCCCAGGCGCCGACTGCAGGCGTACTTTATGAGGAGCAGCGGCTGACGCTGCAGTTGACCGGCCGTTTTGAAGACCTGGGCGGCTTTGCACGTGAACTGTCTGCCTTGCCGTGGCGCTGGGCTGTGCACAGTTTCAGCTTGGTGCCCGGTCAAACCGACTTGCTGCGCATGGACATGGTGCTGATCAGCTTGAGGTCACCGCACGCCAGGAATCCTTCGGCACTGCCCGAACCTTCAGCACTTCAATATGCCGGCAATGAGCGCCTTCGGCCTGCCATAGCGCCAGGCTTGGCACCATTTAGCAGCGAGCGTTTGTGGCCGCCAGCGCCCTTGCTCGCAGCCAATGTCTTGGCGCGCCCCGCCCCCGGCCGCGCCAGGGCGCCGCTGCAATCCGAACCGCTGGCCAACATGAGCCTGGTGGGCAGCATGCTGAGCCAGGGGCAGGCGACGGCGCTGGTTCGCGTCAAGGACAGGATTTACCTGGTGCGTGTGGGCGATGTGCTGGGCCTTGAAGAAGCGCAAGTCGCTGAGATCAGCGCGTCGCGGCTGATGTTGTACGAACACAGTTCAGTTCCCGGTGCCAACAAGGTAACGCAGACACGCTTTATGAACTTGCTGGAGAAAACGCCATGAACTCTGCATCGATTTGGATGGCCGCACACAGCCCCCGTAAGTTGTATCTGGCGATGTGCCTGTTGTGGGCTTGTTGGCCGGTATCAGCGCAGCAAGCTTCACCCGCCGGGCAGCCGTCTGCGGAGCAAATGAGCCAGGATGGGCGGGGCCTGATGACGCTGAATTTTCAGAACATTGACATCCGTTCTTTGCTGCAGGTGATGGCAGATTTCACGGGCTTGAATCTGGTGGTGTCTGACAGCGTGACCGGCACAGTCACGCTGCGCCTGAAAGAGGTGCCATGGGCGCAGGCGCTGAACATCATCCTGGAGACGCATGGTCTTGGCATGCGTCAGCTGGGCAATGTTTTACAAATCGCACCCAAGGCTGAGCTGGCAGCCAGAGAGAAAACTGAAATCGAAGCGCAACAGGCTTTGCAGGGGCTGGGCCCGGTGCGCATGCAGGAGTTCAAGCTGAACTATGCCCGCGCTGCTGATGTGGCGCGCAGTCTCACGGGCTCGGGTGCGGGCGCCAACGCGCCGGGTGGCATGCGCATTTTGTCGGCGCGCGGCAGTGTGTTGGCGGATCTGCGAACCAACCAGGTCTTTGTCAGCGACATGCCCACCCGGCTGGTGCAAGTGCAAGACTTGATCCGAAAACTCGACATTCCCGTCAGGCAGGTGTTGATAGAGGCGCGCATTGTCGAGGCCTCCGATAATTTCGGCCGCTCGCTGGGCGTGCGTCTGGGTGGCCGGGCGACCAGTTTGAACAACAACATCAACACCCAGGCCGGCGCCAGTTACTTGTCACCCGCTGCAGGGGCGACGTCTCAGCAGACCGCCTTCGGGGTCACAGCCGGCGACTTTGTCAATATGCCCGCAGCTGCGCAAAACGGCTACAACGCGGCTTCTTTCGCAGTCTCGTTATTCAATGCCTCGCTGACCCGGGTGCTGAATTTGGAAATATCTGCGATGGAAGCTGATGGCAAGGGCAAAATAATTTCGAGCCCGCGCATTGTCACGACCGACCAGGTCAAGGCCTTGATCGAGCAGGGCACCGAACTGCCTTACGAGGAAAAATCGGCCAGTGGCGCGACCACAACGGCATTTCGCAAGGCCAACCTCAAACTGGAAGTCACGCCGCAGATCACGCCGGAGGGCAACATCATCTTGAACCTGGACATCAACAAGGACAGCGTAGGCCGGCTGACCACCAAAGGCTTTGCCATTGACACCAAGCATGTGCAAACCCAGGTGTTGGTGGAAAACGGCGGGACGGTTTCTATCGGCGGTATTTTTGAGGAAATTGAGCGTACAGACGACACCAAAGTGCCTGTTTTTGGCGATTTGCCTGGCCTGGGCTGGCTGTTTCGCAACCGCAGCAGCAGCCGCAGCAAGTCAGAGATGATGGTGTTCATCACCCCCAAACTGTTGGACCAAGCGGCGACTGCCCCATAGCCCCGGCCGCTCAGGGTTATGCTCTGAGGCTTTCAGGTCTGGGGTGTCGCTAAGCCTTGAGCGGGCTGGCGTGCCGGCCCCAGCAGCCTGCCAACCTGACGACAATTTGCAGCCTTGAACTCGAAACCTTTACGAATCGCTTGCGTGGGCCTGCCCGGCTCCGGAAAGTCCACAGTCGGCCGCCAGCTGGCCAGGCGTGCGGATTTGCGTTTCATTGACACTGACCATGTGCTCGAGCACCGGATGGGTTGTTCGATACGGGAGTTTTTCGAGCGTGAGGGTGAGCCGGCTTTCAGAGACTTGGAAGAATCTGTGATCGATGAGCTGTCGCTCGGTGGTGACTGTGTTTTGTCAACCGGCGGTGGTGCGGTGCTGCGGCCGTCGAATCGCCGTCACCTGCATGAGCGAACCACCACGGTCTATTTGCACTCAGCGCCGGAAGAGGTTTTCCGGCGTTTACGCCATGACCTCAACCGCCCTTTGCTGCAAGTGGCCGACCCCTTGTTGCGCCTCAAAGAGTTGTATGTGCTGCGTGACCCGCTTTACCGCGAAACGGCGCACCTGGTGATTGAAACCGGCCGCCCCTCGGTGGCCAGTCTGGTCACCAGCATCATGCAGTCGCTCCAGCTCGTGCCGGCCACACCACCTGCTGCGCCGCCTGCCTGAGCTGCTGCTGGCTACACTTGCCACCATGCCCCAAGAAGCCAATCAAATGTCCGCTCCAGCGCCCGCCCGAAAGGTGCGTATCGAGTTGGCAGAGCGTTCCTACGACATCCTGATCGGTTCAGCCTTGTTAGGCAGTGCACACAGCTACGCGGGTCTGCCGCGAGCCAGCACGGCGCTGATCGTGTCCAACACCGAGGTGGCGCCTCTTTATGCCGCGCGTTTGCAGGAGTCGCTGGCCAGTACTTATGCCAAGGTGCTGCTGGTGACCTTGCCCGATGGCGAGGCGCACAAGGACTGGCCCACTTTGCAGCTGATTTTTGACGCCTTGCTGCAAAACAGCTGTGACCGCAAGACCGTGCTGTTTGCTTTGGGCGGCGGTGTGGTGGGCGACATGGCCGGCTTTGCCGCGGCCAGCTACATGCGCGGCGTGCCTTTTGTGCAGATTCCAACAACGCTGCTGGCGCAGGTCGATTCTTCCGTGGGCGGCAAGACGGCGATCAACCACCCGCTGGGTAAAAATATGATCGGGGCTTTTTACCAGCCGCAGCGCGTGATTTGCGACCTTGACCTGCTCAAAACTTTGCCTGCGCGCGAGCTCAGTGCCGGGCTGGCGGAGATCATCAAATACGGGCCGATTGCCGACATGGATTTTTTCAGCTGGATCGAGTCCCACATCGATGCCTTGCGTGCTGCGGACAGCTTAGCGCTGGCGCATGCTGTTGAGCGCAGCTGTGAGATCAAGGCTCTTGTGGTCGGCCAGGATGAGCGTGAGGCGGGTCTCAGGGCCATCCTCAATTTCGGCCATACCTTCGGCCATGCCATCGAGTCGGGCATGGGTTATGGCGCCTGGCTGCATGGCGAGGGCGTGGCTTGCGGCATGGTCATGGCGGCCGAGCTGTCACAGCGCCTGGGCCTGGTCGATGTGGCTTTTGTGGCGCGCTTGCGCCGCTTGATTGCGCTGGCCGGCTTGCCCACCGTAGGGCCTGTACTCAGCCAAAGCGACAACGCTGGCCGCTACCTGGAATTGATGCGGGTTGACAAAAAAGCCGAGGCCGGAGAAATCAAGTTCGTGGTGATTGACCGCCCTGGCAGTGCCCGCGTGCAAAGCGCGCCGGATGCGTTGGTGCGTCAGGTTATTGACGCCTGCTGCGTGCCGCTCTGACATGCTCAGCACCGCATGACGCTGGCTGTTTATGCATCAGACCCGGCCCGCACCCGCGGGCGTCGCTATGCAGAGCCGCAGGCGCCCACGCGCACCGACTTTCAGCGGGACCGTGACCGCATCGTTCACTCGACGGCCTTTCGCCGGCTGGTCTACAAAACCCAGGTTTTTTTGAACCATGAAGGCGACCTGTTCCGCACCCGGTTGACGCATTCGCTGGAAGTCGCGCAACTCGGCCGCTCTATCGCCCGCTCCTTGGGTCTGAACGAAGACCTGGTCGAGGCCGTTGCGCTGGCGCATGACTTGGGTCACACGCCTTTCGGCCATGCCGGCCAGGACGCGCTCAATGAGTGCATGGCGCCGCACGGCGGCTTTGAGCACAACCTGCAAAGCTTGCGCGTGGTGGACCAGCTCGAAGAGCGCTACCCGGGCTTTGATGGTCTGAACCTTTGCTTTGAAACCCGGGAGGGCATTCTCAAGCACTGTTCAGCGCGCAACGCCGAGCAGCTGGAAGCGCAAGAGCCCGGTGGCGTGGCGCGCCGCTTCATTGACCGCAGCCAGCCCAGTCTGGAGGCGCAGCTGTGCAACCTGGCCGACGCCATTGCCTACAACGCGCACGATATCGACGACGGCGTGCGCTCCGGCCTGATATCGATGGCGCAGTTGCAATCGGTGGAGTTGTTTGAGCGCTATCGCTTGGAGGCTCTGGCCGAGCACCCTGGTTTGGCCGAGCCGCAACGCGCACGCCGCCTGCTTTACGAAACCATACGCCGCATGCTCAGCGCTCAGGTCTATGACGTGATTGGAGCCACACGGCAAGCGATTGAAGCTGCCGCGCCGGCCAATGCTGACGAGGCCCGCCAGGCCGGCCCGCTGCTGCGCTTCAGTGCGGCCATGCATGCGCAGTCTGCAGCGCTCAAACAGTTTTTGTTTGGCAGTCTTTACCGCCACCCGCAGGTCTTGGAGACCACCGGTCAAGCCCAGATTGTGGTGCGCCAGTTGTTCGAAGCCTACTCACTTTGCCCCGCTGAAATGCCTGCCGTGCACGCGGCACGCCCGGACGCAGCGCGCGCTGTCGCAGATTACATTGCGGGCATGACCGACCGGTTTGCCGCCAAGGAGCATGAGCGCCTGACCGGTCTCAAACTGCTCCAAACGGGCTGAGTGCCGCAAGTCTTGCCGGCTGCTTGGTCGCTGGCGCTCTAACATGAGGTTTTAAGTTCCAACCCGATGGCCCGCCAACCCCGCCTCACTGTTGCTGCGTATCCGCACCACATCATCCAGCGCGGCAACAACCGCCAGTTGATTGTGTTGGACGATGCTGACCGTCAGTTTTTGCTGGCGCTGTGGCAGGCGCAAGCGCAGGCCTGTCAAGTGGCTGTTCATGCATACGTGCTGATGAGCAACCACTTTCATTTGCTGGTCACACCCGACACAGCGGACGGCGTGCCCAGGATGATGCAGGCCGTTGGCCGAAGCTATGTGCGCTATTTCAACGACCGACACGGCCGCAGCGGCACATTGTGGGAAGGGCGCTACCGATCGACGCTGATAGAGACCGAGCGTTACCTGCTGGCCTGCATGGCTTACATCGAGCTCAACCCGGTGCGCGCCGGCCTGGCCGAGACGGCGGCGGACTACCCCTGGTCCAGCCACCGGCATAACGCAGGAATGTCCGTAGACAAGCTGGTCACGCCCCATGCACTGCTTTGGAGCCTGGGTAACACCCCTTTTGCGCGGGAAGCTGCTTACCGAGAACTGGTGCTTGCCGGTGTTGCCCCGTCGCAACAGCAAGCGCTGACCAGCTCTACCCTGTCAGGCTGGGCTTTGGGCTCAGAGGCTTTCAAGCGGGGCTTGCAGGAGAACACGAGCAGGCGCGTTGCGCCTGGCCAGCGGGGTCGCCCGCCCGGTCATTCAGCTTTAAGCGTTAAAGATTGAAGTTTTAAATCTGTCCCCTTTTAATTACAGTACCTGGAATAATCAAAACAAATGGGATCTGACCCCATTTGTTTTGATTGGCATTGTTGTTGCATTGCACTATGCTCCCGACTCGGGAATTTTTTGATCGCTTCCATTGATGGGGAACTGGCATGACCACGGCTGCTGAAATCAAGCATTTTGAACAACACGGTTTGTACTCGGGCCAAAACGAGCATGACGCTTGCGGTGTGGGCTTTGTGGCGCACATCAAGGGCCTCAAGAGCCATGCCATCGTCCAGCAGGGTCTGAAGATCCTCGAAAACCTGGACCACCGGGGCGCTGTCGGTGCCGACAAGCTGATGGGTGACGGCGCCGGCATTTTGATTCAGTTGCCTGACGCGCTGTACCGCGAAGAAATGGCGCTGCAGGGTATTGAGCTGCCGCCGCCCGGTGAGTACGGCGTCGGCATGGTGTTCTTGCCCAAAGAAAACGCCTCCCGTCTGGCCTGCGAGCAGGCGCTGGAGCGTGCGGTTCGCCTGGAGGGCCAAGTGCTGCTGGGCTGGCGCGATGTGCCGGTTAACCGCGACATGCCCATGTCGCCCACCGTACGTGAAAAAGAACCCATCCTTCGGCAGATCTTCATCGGCCGCGGCAACGACGTGATCGTGCAGGACGCCCTCGAGCGCAAGCTCTATGTAATCCGCAAAACCGCCAGCGCAGCCATTCAAGACCTGCAGCTGACGCACAGCAAAGAATATTACGTGCCCAGCATGTCCAGCCGCACGGTGGTCTACAAAGGCTTGCTGCTGGCCGACCAGGTCGGCACTTACTACCTGGACTTGCAAGACGAGCGATGTGTGTCCGCACTGGGTCTGGTGCACCAGCGCTTTTCAACCAACACTTTTCCCGAGTGGCCGCTGGCCCATCCTTACCGCTATGTGGCGCACAACGGCGAGATCAACACCGTCAAGGGCAACTACAACTGGATGAAAGCGCGCGAAGGCGTGATGTCTTCGCCGGTGCTGGGCCCGGATCTGCAAAAGCTCTACCCGATCAGCTTTGCCGACCAGTCCGACACCGCCACTTTCGACAATTGCCTCGAGTTGCTGACCATGGCCGGTTACCCGATCAGCCAGGCCGTGATGATGATGATCCCAGAGCCCTGGGAGCAGCACACCACCATGGACGAGCGCCGCAAAGCGTTTTACGAATACCACGCCGCCATGCTCGAGCCCTGGGACGGCCCTGCGTCTATTGTCTTCACCGACGGCCGGCAGATCGGCGCGACGCTGGACCGCAACGGCCTGCGGCCTTCGCGCTACTGCGTGACCGACGACGACCTGGTCATCATGGCTTCGGAGTCCGGCGTGCTGCCGGTGCCTGAGCACAAGATCGTGCGCAAATGGCGTTTGCAGCCCGGCAAGATGTTCCTGATCGACCTCGAGCAAGGCCGCATGGTCGATGACGAAGAGATCAAATCCAACCTCGCACACAGCAAACCTTACAAGCAGTGGATTGAAAATCTGCGCATCAAACTCGACGACATCTCTGTCGTGGCTTCCGCACAGACTCCGGTTTTGCAAGCAGGGGCCGCGGACCGGCTTAGCCGGACGCAAGGCGCCGCCCCCAGCGAGGGGGGAGGCGAACCACACGCAGTGGGAAGCCAAGGGGGAGAACCAAATCTTTTGGACAGGCAGCAGGCCTTCGGTTTCACGCAGGAAGACATCAAGTTCCTGATGTCGCCCATGGCCATCAACGGCGAGGAGGCCACCGGCTCCATGGGCAACGACAGCCCGCTGGCCGTGCTCTCCAACAAAAACAAGCCGCTGTACAACTATTTCAAACAGTTGTTCGCCCAGGTGACCAACCCGCCGATCGACCCGATCCGCGAAGCCATCGTGATGTCGCTGGTGTCTTTCATCGGCCCCAAGCCGAACCTGCTGGACATCAACCAGGTCAACCCACCCATGCGGCTGGAAGTCAGCCAGCCAGTGCTCAATGTCGCCGATATGCAAAAGCTGCGCAACATTGAGGCCCACACCCAGGGTAAATTCCGCAGCTACACACTGGACATCACCTACCCGCTGGTGTGGGGCCATGAAGGCGTGGAGGCCAAACTGGCCTCGCTGTGCGCTGAAGCCGTGGACGCCATCAAGAGCGGCAAAAACATCCTGATCGTGAGCGACCGCGGCGTGAGCGCCACGCAGGTTGCCATTCCGGCGGCGCTGGCGCTGTCTGCGGTGCATCAGCACCTTGTTAAAGAAGGCCTGCGCACCACGGCGGGCCTGGTGGTGGAGACCGGCTCGGCCCGCGAGGTGCATCACTTTGCCGTGCTCGCCGGTTACGGCGCCGAAGCCGTTCATCCCTACCTGGCGATTGAAACGCTGGCCGAACTCACGGCCGGTTTGCCGGGCGACCTCAGCACTGACAAAGCCGTCTACAACTACACCAAGGCGATCGGCAAGGGCCTGTCGAAAATCATGTCCAAGATGGGCGTGAGCACGTACATGAGCTACTGCGGCGCGCAGCTGTTTGAAGCCATCGGCCTGAACCGCGTCACCATCGCCAAATACTTCACCGGCACGGCCAGCCAGGTCGAAGGCATGGGCGTGTTCGAGATTGCCGAAGAAGCCCTGCGCATGCACCGCGCAGCGTTTAGCGACGACCCGGTGCTCGCCACCATGCTCGACGCCGGCGGTGAATACGCCTGGCGCGCCCGCGGTGAGGAGCACATGTGGTCGCCCGACGCCATTGCCAAACTACAGCACGCCACGCGCGCCAACAACTGGAGCACCTACAAGGAATACGCCCAGCTGATCAACGACCAGAACCGTCGCCACATGACGCTGCGCGGCTTGTTTGAGTTCAGGATTGATCCGTCCAAGGCGATCCCGATAGACGAGGTCGAGCCGGCCAAGGAAATCGTTAAACGTTTTGCCACCGGCGCCATGTCGCTGGGTTCCATCTCTACCGAGGCACATGCCACGCTGGCCGTGGCCATGAACCGCATAGGCGGCAAGAGCAATACCGGCGAGGGTGGCGAAGACCCGAACCGTTACCGCCAGGAACTCAAAGGCATCCCGATCAAAAAGGGCGAGACGCTCAAAAGCGTGATCGGTGAAAAGCAAGTCGAAGTGGACTTGCCTTTGCAAGACGGCGATTCATTGCGCTCCAAGATCAAGCAAGTCGCCTCCGGCCGCTTTGGCGTCACCGCCGAATACCTGGTGTCGGCTGACCAGATTCAGATCAAGATGGCCCAAGGCGCCAAGCCGGGCGAGGGCGGCCAGTTGCCCGGCGGCAAGGTCAGCGAGTACATCGGCGCGCTGCGCTACTCGGTGCCGGGTGTCGGTTTGATCTCGCCGCCGCCGCACCACGACATTTATTCCATCGAAGATTTGGCGCAGCTCATTCATGACCTGAAAAACGTCAACCCGCGCGCCAGCATCAGCGTCAAGCTGGTGTCTGAAGTCGGTGTCGGCACCATCGCAGCTGGCGTGGCCAAAGCCAAGTCCGACCATGTGGTGATTGCCGGCCATGACGGCGGCACGGGCGCTTCGCCCTGGTCATCGATCAAGCACGCCGGCAGCCCTTGGGAAATCGGTCTGGCTGAAACCCAGCAGACGCTGGTGCTCAACCGCCTGCGCGGCCGCATTCGCGTGCAGGCCGACGGCCAGATGAAAACCGGCCGCGACGTGGTGATTGGCGCCTTGCTGGGCGCAGACGAATTCGGCTTTGCCACCGCACCGCTGGTGGTCGAAGGCTGCATCATGATGCGCAAGTGCCACCTCAACACCTGCCCTGTCGGCGTGGCCACGCAAGACCCGGTGCTGCGCCGCAAGTTCAGCGGCAAACCCGAGCATGTCGTCAACTACTTCTTCTTTGTGGCCGAAGAGGCGCGCCAGTTGATGGCGCAACTGGGCATACGCAAGTTCGACGATCTGATAGGCCGCGCTGACCTGCTGGACACGCAAAAAGGTGTTGAGCACTGGAAAGCCGGCGGCCTGGATTTTGGCCGCCTGTTCTACCAGCCGAATGTGCCGGCCGATGTACCGCGCCTGAATGTGGACGAGCAAGAGCATGGGCTCGAAAAAGCACTCGACGTGCGCCTGATCGAAAAGTCCAAACTCGCGCTCGAAAAAGGCGAGAAGGTCCAGTTCATTGATGTGGCGCGCAACGTCAACCGCACCGTGGGCGCCATGCTCTCGGGCGAACTGACGCGTCGTCATCCACATGGTCTGCCGGACGACACGCTGCGCATCCAGCTCGAAGGCACGGGCGGCCAGTCTTTCGGCGCGTTTCTGGCCAAGGGCATCACCCTGTACCTGATCGGCGACGCCAACGACTACACCGGCAAGGGCCTGTCGGGCGGCCGCATCGTTGTGCGTCCGAGCATCGACTTCCGCGGTGACGCAGTGAAGAACACCATCGTCGGCAACACCGTGCTGTACGGCGCCACCACCGGCGAGGCATTTTTCAGCGGCGTGGCCGGCGAGCGTTTCGCGGTGCGCCTGTCGGGTGCCACGGCGGTGGTCGAAGGCACCGGCGACCATGGCTGCGAGTACATGACGGGCGGTACGGTCGCCGTGCTCGGCAAGACCGGCCGTAACTTCGCCGCCGGCATGAGTGGCGGCGTGGCTTATGTGTATGACGAAGACGGCCAGTTCGCTTCGCGTTGCAACACCTCCATGGTCTCCATGGACAAAGTGGTGAGCGCCGCCGACCAGCATTTGCATGACAAATCCGGCTGGCATGGCGACGAGACCGACGAAGAGCAGCTCAAGTGTCTTTTGCAAGACCACAACCGCTGGACCGGCAGCAAGCGCGCGCGCGAACTGCTAGACAACTGGAGCGAGGCCCGCCAGAAATTCGTCAAGGTGTTCCCGAACGAGTACAAGCGTGCCCTGAGCGAGCGCAAGGAGCGCCAGTTGCTGGCTGCGACCGAAACGGGCAGCGCCCAGGTAGCGACCAAGCTTGCCGCCGTGGCCGCAAGTTAAGCGCGCCCCAACGTACAGAAGAATCAGAGGACAGACATCATGGGAAAAATCACCGGTTTCATGGACTTCGAGCGGCTTGAAGAGGGCTACAAGCCCGTGCCCGAGCGGCTGAAAAACTACAAAGAATTTGTCATCGGCCTTGACGACCAACAAGCCACGCAGCAAGCTGCGCGCTGCATGGACTGCGGCACGCCGTTTTGCAACAGCGGCTGCCCGGTCAACAACATCATTCCTGACTTCAATGACATGGTGTTTCGCAAGGACTGGAAAAACGCCATCCAGACGCTGCACAGCACCAACAACTTTCCCGAGTTCACCGGCCGCATCTGCCCGGCGCCTTGCGAAGCCGCCTGCACGCTGAACGTGAACGACGACGCGGTTGGAATTAAGTCGATCGAACACGCCATCATCGACCGTGCCTGGGCCGAGGGCTGGGTCACGCCGCAGCTGCCCAAACACAAGACCGGCAAAAAAGTCGCCGTGGTCGGCTCCGGCCCCGCCGGCATGGCGGCAGCCCAGCAGCTTGCGCGCGTGGGTCATGACGTCACCTTGTTTGAAAAGAACGACCGGGTGGGGGGCCTGCTGCGCTATGGCATTCCCGACTTCAAGATGGAAAAAATCCACATCGACCGCCGCGTCGAGCAGATGACGGCAGAGGGCGTGAACTTTCGCTGCGGCGTGCTGGTCGGCGAGTTGCCGAAAGACAGCAAAGTCACCAACTGGGCCAAGGAAACCATCACGCCGGCGCAGCTGCAAAAAGACTTTGACGCGGTGGTGCTCACCGGCGGCTCCGAGCAGTCGCGTGACCTGCCCGTGCCCGGCCGCGAGCTGGCCGGCATTCATTTCGCCATGGAGTTTTTGCCCCAGCAAAACAAGGTCAACGCCGGCGACAAGCTCAAGAACCAGTTGCGCGCTGAGGGCAAGCATGTCATCGTCATCGGCGGCGGCGACACCGGCAGCGACTGCGTGGGCACCAGCAACCGCCACGGCGCGGCCAGCGTGACCCAGTTTGAGCTGATGCCCGAGCCGCCGGTCGAAGAAAACCGCCCCATGACCTGGCCTTACTGGCCGATCAAGCTGCGCACCTCTTCCTCGCATGAAGAAGGTTGCGAGCGCGAGTTCGCCATCTCGACCAAAGAGTTCATAGGCGATAAAGGCAAGGTGACGGGCCTGAAAACCGTTCGCGTGGAGTGGAAAGACGGCAAGATGCAGGAAGTTGCCGGCTCCGAGCAACTTCTCAAGGCGGATCTGGTGCTGCTGGCCATGGGTTTTGTGGCGCCGGTCAGCACCGTGCTCAAGGCCTTTGGTGTGGACGCTGACAACCGCGGCAACGCCAAGGCCAGCACCGACTTCACGGGAGGGTACGCCACCAATGTGCCCAAGGTGTTTGCTGCCGGCGACATCCGCCGCGGCCAGAGTCTGGTGGTCTGGGCGATTCGTGAAGGTCGCCAGGCCGCGCGCGCGGTCGATGAGTTTTTGATGGGCGCCAGCGACCTGCCGCGTTAATCGGCAGTGCGCGGGGCCCGCCTGCGGGAGCCTATTTAACATTAAAGCCTTATCATTAGGGTTTTACCCTGACCCAAGCCGGCAACACGCCGGCTTTCACTTTGAATGGCTGAACTGACGTCCTCACTCGTTGAATTCAAACAAGTGACCTTCGCCTACCCGGGCGCCAAGGGGGATCGGGTCATTCTCAAAGACCTCAGCCTGAGCGTGCCACGTGGCAAGGTCACGGCCCTGATGGGCGCCTCCGGCGGCGGCAAGACCACGGTGCTGCGCCTGATCGGCGGTCAGCAAAAAGCCAGCACCGGCAATGTTCTTTTTGACGGCCAGGATGTCGGCGCTATGGCGCAGACGGCGCTGTATGAAGCCCGGCGGCGCATGGGCATGCTGTTTCAGTTCGGTGCTTTGTTCACCGACCTCAGCGTTTTTGACAACGTTGCTTTCCCCCTGCGTGAGCACACCGACCTGAGCCCTGAGCTGATCCGCGACATCGTGCTGATGAAGCTAGACGCTGTGGGCCTGCGTGGCGCGCGCGAGCTGATGCCCTCAGAGATTTCCGGCGGCATGGCCAGGCGGGTCGCGCTGGCGCGGGCCATCGTGCTCGACCCTGAACTGATCATGTATGACGAGCCTTTTGCAGGGCTGGACCCGATCTCACTGGGCACCGCCGCGCAGCTGATCCGCCAGCTCAATGACACGCTGGGCATCACCAGCATCGTGGTCTCTCACGATCTGGAAGAAACTTTTCACATTGCTGACCAAGTCATCATTCTGGCCAACGGCGGGATTGCCGCACAAGGCACGCCGCAAGAGGTCATGAACTCCACCGACCCGCTGGTACACCAGTTCGTCAACGCTCAGCGTGAAGGGCCTGTGGAGTTTCATTACCCCGGACCGTCCGCCGCTGCCGATTTTGGTTTGCCTGATTCGCTATCGCAGAGCAAGCCGCCCCCTCAAAAAGGCGACTTAACATGAAGCGCGGTGATCTTGTTTCAGGGCTGGCGGACCTGGGCCTGGGTGTGCGCAGCAAATTGGCCGAGCTCGGGTTTGCTGCGCGCCTGTTTGTCAAACTGTTTGCACTGACGCCGTCCACCTTGCTGCGGTTTGGGCTGGTGCGGGATCAGATTTTTTTCCTGGGTAATTATTCGCTGGCCATCATTGCCGTGTCGGGCTTGTTTGTCGGCTTCGTGCTGGGCTTGCAGGGCTACTACACCTTGCAGCGCTACGGCTCCTCAGAGGCGCTGGGCCTTCTGGTGGCGCTCAGCTTGGTGCGCGAGCTCGGGCCGGTGATCACCGCTTTGCTGTTTGCCGGGCGCGCCGGTACCGCACTGACCGCGGAGATCGGCCTCATGAAGGCCGGCGAGCAACTCTCTGCCATGGAGATGATGGCGGTCGACCCGATCCGCCGAATTCTGGCGCCACGGCTGTGGGGTGGCGTGATCGCCATGCCGCTGTTGGCGGCGGTATTCAGTGCTGTGGGTATCGCAGGCGGTTGGATGGTTGGCGTGCTGATGATCGGCATCGACGCGGGCTCCTTCTGGAGCCAGATGCAGGGCGGGGTCGATGTGTGGCGGGATGTCGGCAACGGAGTCATTAAAAGCATGGTGTTTGGTGTGACTGTCACGTTTGTTGCGCTTTACCAGGGATTTGAGGCCCAGCCTACGCCCGAAGGGGTTTCGCGCGCCACCACCCGAACGGTGGTGGTAGCTTCACTCGCCGTGCTCGGGCTTGACTTTTTGCTCACCGCATGGATGTTCAGCATTTGAAAACTTTATTTTCTTCATTTCAAGCCAGCCGCCTTTGCGCCGGGCTAGCCTCATGCGAAAATTTGAATAGAGTTTTTGAAAAAGGGGTCGGTGGCTTGCATCAAGCTTTGACTGAAGTTAAAGCCCCCGGATCTACCCCCTTCATGTTCATGAAAGTTAAGAATGCCACGTTCTAGAAACGATGTTTGGGTCGGCCTTTTTGTATTGACCGGCGCGCTGGCTTTGCTGTTTCTGGCACTGAAATCGGCTAATTTGCTGAGCCTGCAATTGGTGGACACGTCCTACCCGGTGTCCGCTAAATTTGACAATATCGGCGGCCTCAAGCCCCGCGCAGCTGTGAAAAGCGCTGGCGTGGTGGTCGGACGCGTCGAGAGCATCAACTTTGACGACAAGAGCTACCAGGCGCGCGTGAACCTGGCCATGGAGGGGCGCTATATTTTCCCCAAAGACAGTTCGCTGAAAATTCTCACCAGTGGTTTGCTGGGGGAGCAGTACATCGGCATTGAGCCCGGATCCTTGGACAAAACTCTTTCCGCCGGCGATACGATCACCCAGACACAGTCGGCTTTGGTGCTGGAAACTTTGATCAGCCAGTTCCTTTTCAGCAAGGCTGCTGACCCAGGCGCTTCCAGCGTGCCGCCGGCTGGCGGGGCTGTCAAATGACACTTTGCCGCAAAGCCGCTGCCAGCACTTGGTTTAGATGCAGTCTGGCCGGGCTGGTCTTGCTTGTCTTGCAAGGCTGCGCGAGTGCGCCCAATGCCAACCCCCGCGATCCTTGGGAGCCTTTTAACCGGCAAGTCCATAGTTTCAACGAAGGCCTTGACGAGGCGGTCGTCAAGCCTGTGGCCATCGCTTACCAGGACGTCACGCCGTCTTTTCTGCGTACCGGGGTCACTAACTTTTTTGGCAACCTGTCGGACGTCTGGTCGCTGGTCAACAATGTGCTCCAGCTCAAGCCCAAGGAGTCAGCTGAAACCCTGGCCAGGGTTGGCGTGAACACCACCATCGGTTTGGCCGGCGTGCTGGATGTCGCCACAGAACTGAATTTACAAAAGCACAATGAAGACTTTGGACAGACCCTGGGTCACTGGGGTGTGCCGACCGGACCTTATCTGGTGCTTCCCCTGATGGGGCCATCGACATTGCGCGACACAGCTGCTTTGCCTGTGAATTGGCAGGGCAATTTGATTGGCAGGCTGGATGACTCGACTTTGCGTCACAGTTTGACCGCCTTGCGTGTGGTGGACTTGCGTGCCGGTTTGTTGCTGACCGGCCGCATGATTGACAGTGCCTCGCTGGACAAATACAGCTTCACGCGTGACGCTTACCTGCAGCGCCGTCGCTCATTAATCAGGGGATCTCTTGGCGAGCCAAACAGCCCCCAGGAAGAGCGCTACGATCTGCCTGAGCCTGACAATAAGACTGCGCCCGGTGCTTCGCCGCCGCCGCGACCTTGAATTGAGCCTTGCCGACCGACCGAAAGATTGACATGCTGTTAAACCGCCGAAACTGGACCCGGCTTGTAGCCACTGCCTTTGGCGCGTCATTGAATTTGACGCTGCTCTTGGCACGCGCTGCAGAAGAAGCACCCGACGAAATAATCCGCCGCATGTCCATGGATGTGCTCAGCACCATCAAGGCCGACAAGGATGTGCAAAACGGCGATGTGCGCAAGATCATCAACTTTGTTGACACCATGATCATGCCCAAGGTCAATTTTTTACGCATGACCGCTTCCGCTGTTGGCCGCAGCTGGCGCCAGGCCACGCCTGAGCAGCAAAAAAGACTGCAGGAAGAGTTCAAGAATCTTTTGGTGCGCACTTACGCGGGCGCTTTGAGCCAAGTCCAAGACCAGACCATCAACGTCAAGCCCCTGCGTGCGCAAGCAGGGGACACCGAAGTGACCGTCCGCACTGAAATTCTGGGTCGTGGCGAGCCCATCCAGCTGGACTACCGGATGGAAAAAACAGCGGGTGGCTGGAAAATATACGATCTCAACGTGCTTGGCGTTTGGCTGGTCGAGACTTACCGCACGCAGTTCGCGCAAGAAATTTCTGCACGTGGTATCGATGGGCTGATCGCCACGCTGGCGCTTCGCAATAAAAACGGTGCCATGACCAATGCCGGGCCCAAGAAGAACTAAAGTCTGCTGCCGTGCTCAAACTACCCGCAGTGATGACCCATGACCAGGCCAAGGTCTTGGCCAAAACCTTTGAGATGGCGTTACGGGCCGAAACCGCTAACCGCGAACCTGTGGTCGTTGATGCGGGCAGTTTGAGCCGTTTTGACTCTTCCGCACTGGCTGTCCTGCTGGCCTGCCGGCGCCAGGCCCAGGCGCTTGGCCGCGCTTTCTATGTGCGTGGCATTCCGCCCCGTTTGCGTCAATTGGCCGGCCTTTACGGCGTTGCTGAGCTCATTCCAGACGCCGCTTGAGTGGCCGGGCAGGGCTGTAGGCGCCTAGCCCCTAAAATAGCCGGTTCATGCCCGCTATCTCATTCCAATCCGTCTCCAAAACATATCAGTCTTCGCGGGGTGCAGCTGGCTCGGCTGTGAAAGCGCTGGACCATGTCAGCTTCGACATCGAGCAGGGCGAATTTTTCGGCCTACTCGGGCCTAACGGCGCGGGCAAAACCAGTTTGATCAGCATTCTGGCCGGTCTTTCGCGCGCTACCAGTGGACGGGTTTTGGTGCACGGCAGCGACGTGGTCGCCGACTATGCATTGACCCGGCGTCAGCTCGGTGTGGTTCCACAAGAGCTGGTTTTCGACCCGTTTTTTACAGTGCGCGAGGCCTTGCGCATCCAGTCCGGTTACTTCGGCATCAAAGGCAATGACGACTGGATCGAGGAGCTGCTGGCGAGCCTGGGCCTGGCCGACAAGGCGCAGGCCAATATGCGACAGCTCTCGGGCGGCATGAAGCGGCGTGTGCTGGTGGCGCAGGCGCTGGTGCACAAGCCGCCGGTGATCGTGCTGGACGAGCCCACCGCCGGCGTTGATGTGGAGTTGCGTCAGACCCTCTGGCAGTTTATTGCCAAACTCAACCGCAAGGGCAGTACCGTGCTGCTCACCACGCATTACCTCGAAGAGGCAGAGGCTTTGTGCAGCCGCATTGCCATGCTCAAGCAGGGCCGCATGGTGGCCCTGGCATCCACCTCCGATTTGCTCCAAAGCGCCTCCTCCAACGTGCTGCTTTTCAAGATTGACCGTGAACTGCCTGCCGCGCTGGCGAGTCAGGCGCGCGTGACCGGGCGTATCGTGCAGTTTCCGGCGCACAACGCGCTTGAGATTGAAAACTACCTGGCCGCTGTGCGCCAGGCCGGCCTGGTGGCGCAAGACGTCGAGATCCGCAAAGCGGACCTGGAGGACGTGTTTCTGGAAGTGATGTCCGGCAAGGTCGCCGGCGCTGTGGTGCCCGCCGAGGTGTCAGCATGAAGAGCGGTTTCGAGATGACTGCTTGGCAGGCGCTTTTGTACAAAGAAGTCTTGCGCTTCTGGAAAGTCGGCTTTCAGACGGTGGGCGCGCCCATCCTGACGGCGGTGTTGTACATGCTGATTTTTGGTCATGTCTTGCAAGACCAGGTCAAGGTGTATGGCAGCGTCAGCTACACGGCGTTTTTAGTGCCTGGTCTGGTGATGATGAGCGTGTTGCAAAACGCATTTGCCAACAGCTCGTCCTCGCTGATCCAGAGCAAGATCATGGGCAACCTGGTTTTCTTGCTGCTCACACCGCTGTCGCACTGGCACTGGTTTGTGGCTTACGTGGGCTCCTCTGTGGTGCGCGGCCTGGCGGTGGGTGCCGGCGTGTTTGTGGTGACCGTGTTTTTTGGCCAGCCAGGCTTTGTGGCACCCGTATGGATTGTGGTGTTTGCCCTGCTGGCGGCGTCTTTGCTGGGTGCGCTCGGGTTGATTGCAGGCTTGTGGGCTGAAAAATTTGACCAGATGGCGGTGTTTCAGAACTTCATCATCATGCCGATGACTTTTTTGAGTGGCGTTTTTTACTCGATTCATTCGCTGCCGCCGGCCTGGCAAACGGTCAGCCACTTGAACCCGTTTTTCTACATGATCGACGGTTTTCGTTACGGGTTTTTTGGCGTGAGTGATGTCTCCCCCTGGCTCAGCCTGAGCATCGTCGGCACGGCGCTGCTGGGCACTAGCGCGGTGGCACTGCACCTGCTGAAAATTGGCTACAAAATCCGCCATTGAGCCGGCTTTTTATCGACCAGCCCTTCAAACTATGACAAGCGAAGAACTCCAAGCCATCATCAGCGCCGGTCTTGACTGCCAGCATATTGAGCTGTCCGGCGACGGTCAGCATTGGTACGCCACCATCGTGTCCAGCGCTTTCGAAGGCCAGCGGCTGATCCAGCGCCACCAGCGGGTTTACGCCACGCTGGGCGGGCGCTTGCAGACCAATGAAGTGCATGCCCTGTCGATGAAAACCTTCTCGCCCGCCGAATGGGCCAGCCAACAAGCCAAGACCGAATAGCCCACGCCATGGACAAGTTACGCATCAAGGGCGGTCAGTCGCTCGCCGGCACCGTTGATATTTCGGGTGCCAAAAACGCCGCCTTGCCCGAGTTGTGTGCAGCGCTGCTCAGTAGCGAGCCGGTCACCCTGACCAATGTGCCGCGGCTGCAAGATGTGTCGACCATGCTCAAGTTGATTCGCAACATGGGCGTGAGCGCCGAGCAGGGCACTGCCGGCCGGAGCGACTCCGGAACCGTGCGCATCGATGCGGGCCGGCTGGACAAGCCAGAGGCGCCCTATGACTTGGTGAAAACAATGCGTGCTTCGGTGTTGGCACTGGGCCCGCTGCTGGCACGTTTTGGCCGAGCCACGGTGTCGCTGCCGGGCGGTTGCGCCATCGGTTCGCGGCCTGTGGACCAGCACATCAAGGGTTTGCAGGCCATGGGTGCAGAGATTGTCGTCGAGCATGGCTACATGGTGGCCCGACTGGCACCAGGCCTGAAACGCCTGCAAGGATGCCACCTCACCACCGACATGGTGACTGTGACAGGCACCGAAAACTTCATGATGGCTGCCT
>JBILIK010000037.1:0-25895 GCA_044350025.1 Polaromonas sp.
CTTTCAGGTGTGACGCCAGTCAGATCTTTTTGAAACGAGAAAGCAATTGAACCAGAGATGGTAGCGGTGGACTGCGCAGAAGCTGCAGAAACGGCTGCCAAAGCAGCCAGGGCACACCGGTTGAAAGTATTAAAAAATGCTAAAAATCAGCTCTTTCACCTCTTAAAACCGGCTGAAAACCAGTTAAAACTGTTGTATTTGGCGCACTGTACAAGAAAAAACCTAGTTTAAATGAATAAATAATTATTATTAAAAAGACTTTCATTCTTTTTTAACGATTTATACCACCAGAGAAACATCAACTAAATCATTATTTTTGGCCGCTTGCACCCAGCTTGACACAATGCTTCTTGTGTACAACACTTCGGAGCTCACATGCCAGAAGTCAATCCCTTTTTCCAGCGCGAAGCGGCCAATGAAGCGCCGCCTTCCGGCCCATCCAGCCAGCGGCCGGCGCGTGAGCGTACGGTGCCGATTCCGGAAACGCTGACGCCGGTGCCGGGTTACCCGCAAAAGCTGGTGGTTTTCAAAATGGCGGCCAGCCGCTATTGGCAGGTGCGCTGCTGGATGGCCGGGCGCACTTACAGGCGCAGCACGCAAACCCAGTCTTTGCGCATGGCGCAGAGCTTTGCCCGGCAGTTTTACGAGCAGCTCATGGCCCAGCGTTACACAGAGGTGTCCGGCCAGGGGCCGCTTTTCAGCCCGGCCGCCCCGCCCAAGCGGGCCGCCGGTAAAGCACCCGAGCCGGCGCCAGCGGCAGCCTGCCCCAGCTTCGGGGCGCTGGCCAGCCAGGTGCTGACCAATGAGCAGGCGCGCTCAGCGCGGGGTGAATATTCGGTGGGCAGCTACCAGGTGCTGTGCAACCGGCTGGACGCGCACATCTTGCCGCGCTGGGGGGATGTGCCGGCCAACGCCATTAACTTTCAGGCGCTGCTGGAGTTCACGCACTTTTTGAGCCAACGCTTTAGCACCACCACCGTCAGCCAGTACCTGGTGGCGGTGCGCAAGGTTTTGCAGCATGGGGTGTCCATGGGGGTGCTGATGAAAGTACCTGAGTTTCCGAAGATCAAGATCGTCACCACCCCGCGTGGCGCATTCACGCCCAGCGAGTACTGGCACATTATTCGTGCGGCGCGGCGCATGCGCGGCCAGCAATACCCGGCCCCGGCAGAAACGATACGCACCAACTACAAGATCCGCGTGGCCGAGCAACGCATGCCGCCCGACCTGGCCTGGGCGATAGCCTTCATGCTCAACAGCTTTATACGGCCCAGTGACTTGAAGACACTGCAGCACCGGCACGTGGAGATCGTGCGTGCCAACAACACCTATTTGCGTCTGACGCTGCCAGAAACCAAAAGCCACGGACGGCCCATCGTCACCATGTACCCGGCGGTGCGCTGCTACCAGCAAATCTGCAAGCAACAAACGCAAACCGGGCATGGCGCGCCAGACGACTACTTGTTTTTACCGGCCATCAAAGACCGCAACTATGCGCACTGGGTGCTGAGCTTTCACTTCAACTGGGTGCTGGCTGAAACCGGCCTGAAAAAAGGCCCGCACGGCCAGCCGCGCAGCCTGTACAGCTTGCGCCACTCGTCAATTACTTTCCGGCTGCTGTACGGCCAGGGCATCGACCTGCTGACCCTGGCGCGCAATGCACGCACCAGCGTGGAAGTGATCAACACGCATTACGCCAGCACAGTGACAGGCGAGCAAAACATCGCCCTGCTGCAAAGCCGGCGCACCCGGGCCGGGCCGGCGACTTGAAACTGTTGGGGATAAGGAGGGGGAGAAGATGGATCCCCGCGTTCGCGAGGATGACGGGAAGCGAAGTCATGGATCCCCGCGTTCGCGAGGATGACGGATCTGACCGTCATTCCTGCGCTCCTTCCCGTCATTCCTGCGCAGGCAGGAATCCATCCCCGAACACATGTCCGCGTCAGGTAAACGAGGATGCCGGGAAGCAAAGTCATGGATCCCCGCGTTCGCGAGGATGACGGATCTGACCGTCATTCCTGCGCCCCTTCCCGTCATTCCTGCGCTGCTTCGTGTCATTCCTGCGGAGCCTGCCCTCGACCTGATCGGGGGGCAGGAATCGATCCCCGAATACAAGCCCACGTCAGGTAGACGACTCGTCCAGCGTGCCCTCGCTCAGGTGCTGCACATCGGCCCAGCCCACCAATGAAAAGCCTTCCGGGGACCACAGCAGGCGGTTGATGGCGGTGTTGCCCAGGGTCCAGGTGCGGGCGGCTTGCAGGTCCAGGCGGGTGGCGGCGCGGTACAAAATGTCCATCACACCGCCATGCGCAAACAAAGCAATTTGCTCACCCGGGTGCTGCGCAGCCAGGCGTGCGGCCACGCTCAGCACGCGTGCTTTAAGCATAAACAGCGACTCACCGCCGGCCGGTGTGAAACTCGGGTCGCGCTGGCGCCAGCGTTTGGCCTGCTCGGGCAGCGCAGTCTCTATCTCGGCAAAAGTGCGGCCTTCAAATTCGCCAAAGCTGCGTTCACGCAAACCCGGCTCGGGCTGCACGGGCACGCCGGTGCGGCGGCTGACGGCCAGCGCGGTGTCATGCGCACGCGACAAGTCGCTGGCGTAAATTGCGGCTATGGTCTCGTCCTTGAGCGCCACTCCCAATCGCTCAGCCTGCCAGCGGCCGGTGTCGTTCAGGCCGATGTTCAGATGCCCCTGGATGCGGCTGTCCACGTTCCACAAGGTCTCACCATGGCGAATAGCCAGAATGCGGGTGGCTTGCGCGCTGTTCAACGCGGTATCTCTATGTTCACGCGGCGCGTGCCGGCGGGCGGCACCGGAAAGCCTTGCAGCGCAGCCGCGAGCATGGCCGGCAAAACCGCACGCGCATCGGCCCAGATGCCGTCATGCGTGGCGCGTGTTTCGTACAGCACAGCGTGGCTGCGGGCATCGCGCAGTACCAGACTGACTTCGCGCAGGTACAGGGGCGGTTCATACACCATGAGAGGCATTGAAAACCCGACAAAGCCACCGGCAGTACCGCCGCCAAGCGCCACGGAGGGGCCACCCATGAAACGGCCGTCATATGCCCGGCGCTGAATCTTTCGGGTGGTGGCGCGGACCTGCACGTCAAAGGCCGCATCGGCCGGGTTGTTGACCAAACCGGCTTTATTGAGCGCATCACGCGCCAGAGCTTCGAGCTGATCTTGCGGCAGTTCCACAGTGGGGCTGCCGGCCGGCAGGAGTTGCTGCGAAGGCAGACGCTCAAAGCGGTAACTGGCCCCGGGTACGGGCGCCGCAGCCGGCCACAACGCAAAGGTCGTGACATCGCTGTCGATGACGCGCAGGCTTGAACAGCCGGTGGTCAGCAGCAAGGCGGCCATGAAGAAAAAGATGCGCAGCACAGAATTTTCTCAGCTGTCAGCCGGGGCTCTTGCCATGAACTGCAGGGCGCCGGGCAGCGTGGGCAGCTCTTCTTTGTCAAAGGCCTTGTCGCCCTCAGGGTCGGCCACGCCGGTGGTGTGTATGCTTTTGAAGTCATGCAAGCTGCTGTCCATCAGGTGCGAAGGCACAACGTTTTGCAGCGCGGTGAACATGTTCTCAAGCCGACCCGGGAATTTTTTGTCCCACTCGCGCAGCATGTTGCCGACCTGCACGCGCTGCAAGCCGTCCTGGCTGCCGCACAAGGTGCAGGGAATGATGGGGAACTCGCGCACTTGGGCCCAACGGACCAGGTCTTTTTCGCCCACATAGGCCAGCGGGCGGATGATGATGTTTTTGCCGTCGTCACTGGCCAGCTTGGGCGGCATGCCCTTGAGCTTGGAGGCAAAGAACATGTTGAGGAACAGGGTTTGCAACATGTCGTCGCGGTGGTGACCCAGCGCGATCTTGGTGGCGCCCAGCTCTTCGGCCACGCGGTACAAGATGCCGCGGCGCAGGCGGCTGCACAGGCTGCACATGGTCTTGCCCTCGGGAATCACCCGCTTGACGATGCTGTAGGTGTCTTGCGTTTCAATGTGAAAGGGCACGCCGAGTTTGCTCAGGTAATCGGGCAGGATGTGCGCCGGAAAGCCGGGTTGCTTTTGGTCCAGGTTGACGGCGATCAGGCTGAAGTTGATGGGCGCGCGCTGCTGCAGCTTGAGCAAAATGTCGAGCATGGCGTAGCTGTCTTTGCCGCCGGAAACGCAGACCATGACCTTGTCGCCTTCTTCGATCATGTTGAAGTCCACGATGGCGCGGCCGACTTCGCGGCACAGGCGCTTTTCGAGCTTCATGTCCTCGCGCTCGATCTTCAAGTCTTTGGGCAGAGGCTGGCCCAGCGGCGCGGTGGCCGCTTCTTCGGGTTCAATCCAGACGGCGCTCATGTTTGGGCCTCGTTGTTCAATAGCTTGTTCATGGTGTTCACCACTGTCCTGTTTCTACGCGAATCGCCACTTCGCAGTCGTCAAAAATTTCCAGCTTGGCTATCTTCACCCGCACACCCAGCACGCCGGGCAACTGCATCAGGCGGTGGCCGAGCTTGCCGATCAGGCTCTCCAGCAGGTTCATGTGTTCCATGGTGCATTCGTTGATGATGATCTGCCGCACCTTGCGGTAGTCCAGCACATGGCTGATGTCATCGTCTCTGGGCAGCAGGGGTTGCGTGCCCAGGTTCAACTCGGCGTCCACCTGGATCGGCTGGGGCGCGTTTTTTTCGTGCTCCAGAATGCCGAGGTTGGCGTCAAAACGCAAGCCGGTGAGCGTGAGAATCTGGCTGCCTTGGGTTGTGAGCATGCATGCAATCTAGAGTGGGGACCAAAATGGCCTGGGCGCTATGGCAGACAATCAGGGCTTCAGACCATGAGCCAACACGCTATTTTACCGGCAGAGCCCGAGATGATGTCCGTCCTGCAAAGCGCCCTGGACGCGGCCGGCGGCTGGCTGGGCTTTGACGCCTTCATGGCGCTGGCGCTGTACACGCCGGGCCTGGGTTACTACGCCAGCGGCTCGCGCAAGTTCGGCCATATGCCGCAGTCGGGCAGCGACTTTGTTACTGCGCCCGAGCTCTCGCCGCATTTCGGCCGGGCGCTGGCGCGTCAGGTCGGCCAGGCCCTGCAGGCCACCGGCGTCAATGAGGTCTGGGAATTCGGCGCCGGTTCGGGCGCGCTGGCCGGGCAAGTCATGGCCGCGCTGGACGCCGCCGGCACGCCGCTGTCACGCTACACCATCGTCGACCTGTCTGGCAGCCTGCGCGAGCGCCAGCAAACGCGGCTGGCCGCGTACGGCGATCGCATGCGCTGGGTGCAAGCGCTGCCGGACACTTTCAGCGGTGTGGTGCTGGGCAATGAAGTGCTGGACGCCATGCCGGTGCAGCTGCTGGCGCGCGTGGGCGGGGACTGGCAGGAACGCGGCGTGGTCTGGCATGAGGGCCGCCTGGCCTGGGCCGACCGGCCGACCGCACTGCGCCCGCCGCTGGACGTGGACGGCCCGCACGACTACCTGACCGAGACACACGCGCAGGCCGAAGGCTTTGTGCGCACGCTGGCCGACCGTTTGAGCAGAGGCGCTATTTTTCTCATCGACTACGGCTTTCCCGAGCACGAGTACTACCACCCGCAGCGCAGCACAGGCACCGTCATGTGCCACAGCGCGCACGAGGCTGACGCCGACCCGCTGGTGCAGGTCGGGCTCAAGGACATCACGGCGCATGTCAACTTCACCGGCATTGCGCTGGCCGGTCAGGACGCCGGCTTGCAGGTGCTGGGCTACACCAGCCAGGGCCGGTTTTTGCTGAACTGCGGCTTGCTGGACGGCATGGCTGACGCGCCGCTGCCCGAGCGCGTGATGTTGCAAAAACTCATCCACGAGCACGAGATGGGCGAGCTGTTCAAGGTCATTGCTTTTGCGGTGGACAAGCCGCAGCAACCTTACAGTGGCTGGCAGGCGCTGGGCTTTGCGGCGGGCGACCGCTCTCACACGCTATGAACTTCTTATCAGGCAGGCTGGCCGCATGATCCGCTGGATGGTGGTTATTTTTCTGGCGCTGGTGTTGATCAGCGCGCTCACGCCCTGGTTGCACAAGCTGGGCTTTGGCAAGCTGCCCGGCGACTTGCGTTTTCGCTTGTTTGGCAGGGAGTGGTTTTTGCCGCTCACCACCACGGTGTGCCTGAGCTTTGTGGCCAGCTTGATCTCCCAGATGATTTGAGGCAGTTAGCATTGCGCTCTTCAAAGGCCAGACCATGAACACCACTTCACGCATTGAAACCATAGAACGCACCGAACGGCCCTGGGGCTGGTACGAGACCGTGTCGGAAGTTGCCGGCAACAAAGTCAAGCGCATCCGTGTGCACCCGGGCCAGCAGCTAAGCCTGCAAAAACACCATCAGCGCGCCGAGCACTGGGTGGTGGTGCTGGGCACGGCCCGCATCACGCTGGACGAGCGCCAGTTTGACTTGCAAGCCGGCCAGGCCTGCGACATTGCGGTCGGCCAGGTGCACCGTTTGTCTAATCTGACGGCGGAGCCTGTGGAAATTGTGGAAGTGCAGTTTGGCGACTACCTGGGTGAAGACGACATCGTCCGGCTGGAAGACAACTATGGCCGCATCTAGAGAACTGCCCGTTGCCGCCTTGAGCCTGCCCGCAGGCGCTGCGCCCGTGGCCTGTGTGGACGTGGGTGGTACCAAGGTCGCTGTGTGCGTGGCCGACGCGCGCGGCCTGCGAGGCCGCTTGAGTGAGCCCACCGCCAAAGAAGGTAACGCCGATGCATTGGGCCTGCAACTGGTGCGCATGATTGGACAGAGCTGTGCGGCCGCGGGATTGTCACCCGCGCAAATATCGGCCGTCGGCGTGTCTTCCTGCGGGCCTTTCGTGGTGCGCCAAGGCTTGATTGAACTGGCTGCTCCCAACATCTGCGGTGGCCTGGCCGGCGCGGCCCGCGGCCTGCCCAACAGCTGGACCAGCGCTTTGCTCGAAGCGCCTTTGCGCGCAGCCTTTGCCGATGTACGCGTTTGCAATGACGGCATTGCGGCGCTGCAGGCCGAGCGGCGCTGGGGCGCGCTGCAAGGCTTTGACCATTGCGCCTATGTGACCTGGAGCACCGGCATCGGCTTGGGGCTGTGCGTGGACGGCCATGTGCTGCGTGGCAAAAACGCCAACGCCGGCCATGCCGGCCACATGTACGTGAGCGACAACAAGGACGCGCTGTGCGGTTGCGGCAATGTGGGTGATGTGGAAGGCCTGATAGGCGGCAATGCCATCGCCAGGCGCTTTGCCGGGCGTGGCTTTGCCGATGCCGCAGCCCTGCTGGGCGCTGCGCGCCAGGGTGACGCAGTAGCGCTGGCGCTGGTGGACGAGCTTTGCCTGGTGATGGGCCGCATGCTTTACAACCTGGTGGTGACGCTGGACCTGCAGGCCATCAGCCTGGGCGGCAGCGTGTTCTGGCATCACAGGGATTTTTTGCTGCCACGTCTGATGCCGCACATGGACGGCCACCTGAGTTCACTGACCGCCGGCGTCAAAATTCTGCCGGCCGGCCTGCAAGACAAAGTGGGCGACTACGCCGCGCTGGCGTTGGTGGTCTGAGCGTCAACGCGCCCAGTGCCTGCCGGCCAAGCTCAGACCGGCGGGCGCAGACCCATCATGGCCAGCGTGGCGGCAAAGGGCTCACCTTGCGGCTCCAGCCAGGCCAGCACGCCGGTGAAGTGGTTGCAACCGGCCAGCTCTAAAAAGCGTGAAGGCCGCCCCAGATTCGCCCAGTACTGCGCCACGGCTTGGCCCTGGCGTTTGTACTCGTCGTTTTCAAGCCCGGCCACCAATACCAGCAAGGGGCAGTTGCAAGGCGCTTGCGGGCAGGCCAGGAGCGAGGTGCGCGCCACCATGGCAGGGTCGAGTTGAAGATAAGCGTTTCGAAAGGACAGCCGCACCGGCTCCAGGTCGCCCAGACCGCTCATGAACACCGCGCCTTTGATGAGGTCGGCCGGCAACCCGAAGTCTTCC
Source organism: Polaromonas sp. (assembly GCA_044350025.1). Taxonomy (GTDB): domain Bacteria; phylum Pseudomonadota; class Gammaproteobacteria; order Burkholderiales; family Burkholderiaceae_C; genus Polaromonas. The sequence continues at coordinate 7,952 of JBILIK010000037.1, forward strand.
GGCCAGCGGGTGGTCAGCAACTGACTCACCAGGTTGGCGCCAGAGGAATGGCCGGCGATGAAAATGCGCGCCGGGTCGCCGCCATGGCTGGCGATGTGTTGATGCACCCAGACCAGCACGCGCCGCACTTGCGCGCCCATGGCCTCGATGGTGGTGTGGGGAATCAGGTCAAAGTCGGGCACCACCACCGTTACGCCGGCGGGCACCAGCGAGCTTGCACCAAAGCCGCTGTCTTCTTTAGAAAGCGCACGCCAGTCACCGCCGTGCAAAAAGACCAGGACAGGCGCACCCACCCGGGCTGCCGGGTAAATGTCGAGTTTGTCGTTGGCACCCGGGCCGTAGGCCAGCGACTCGGTGCAAGCCAGTTGGGCCTTGGCGGCCCGCGTGCGCTCGGCGTAGTCGCGCAGGTAAATCGTCACATCGGGAACGCTGCCCCGGCTGTTGTACTGCTTGTCGAGCGCGGCCTGATCGTAGTCCAGCCAGACCTTGGGCGTGCTCATTCGACCTTGGCACCCGAAATTTTGACAGCCCGCGCATTGCGCACGCTGTCGGCGGCCAGAAAGCTGGCGAACTCCTGCGGCGTGCTCATCACGCTTTCATAGCCTTTGGCCAGCACTTCGCGCTGCTGGAACTCGGGGTCTTTGACGATGCGGCTGATCTCCAGATGCAGCTTGGCAATCACATCACGCGGGGTGCCGGCCGGTGCGAACAGGCCAAACCAGGCGTTGGAGGGAATCTCCGGAAAACCCTGTTCTGCAAAAGTCGGCACATCGGGAAGCAGGGCCAACCGGTTTTTGCCACCGATCGCCAGGGCTTTCAGGCGGCCGCTTTTGAGGTGCGCCATTGACGAGGCGGCACCCGAAAAAGTCATCTGGACTTCATTGGCAATCGCGGCTGGCACCGCTTGCGGGATGCCTTTGTAAGGGACATGCGAGATCTCAATGCCGGCTTGGCTTTTGAGCATTTCCATGGCCAGGTGGGGCTGGCTGCCGCTGCCGTAAGAGGCGTAATTGAGCTTGTTGGGCTGGCTCTTGGCCAGACTGATCAATTCCTTGAGGTTGCTTGCTGCTACGTCCGCATGGGCCAGCAGCAATTGGTTGAGCGACACCAGTTGCGTGATGGGCGCGAAGTCTTTCACCGGGTCATAGGGCAACTTGGCGTAAAGATGCGGGTTGATAGTGATGGTCGCATCGGTCGTCATCATCAGGGTGTGGCCGTCAGGCGCCGACCGCGCCACGCTCTCTGCCGCCAAGATGGTGCCGGCACCCGGTTTGTTTTCAATCACCACCGGCTGGCCCAGGCGCTGGCTGAGCTGCTGGCCCAGTAAACGCGACATCACATCAATGCCGCCGCCGGCCGGGTAAGGCACGACGATGCGAATGGGCTTGACGGGGTAAGCCGTCTGGGCGCCAGTGCCCGAAATAAAGCTCAGTGACAAGGCCAGCAGGCAGGCAATGCGAAAGTTTTTCAAAACAAGGTCTCCTTAGTGTTCAAGTGTGAAAAGGTTAATGGTGTCTGTCAGCGGGGTCGTTCGACAACCAGGCTTTCAGCGCTTCTGTGCGGGCCGCGTGTACCGCCTGCCCAATGGCCGCACCGCTCAGGCCCTGAGCCTCGGCAGCGGCGGCCACTTCGGCAGTACTCACGTTTTGCGCTGCATTCAGCGCACCGAGCAAGCGCTGGCGCTGGGGGTAGGGCTGCTCATTCAAGCCCAGCCGGCCGCGTGCGTCACATTCGCAAGCCAGCAAAATATCTGCAAAGCGCTCGGGCTTGCGAAAGGTGTCGCAGCGCTCGAGCAGCCGCACCAACGCGGCCGCGCCGAATTCGCTGCTGCGGTGAATGTTGCCGTGCTCGCGGGCCACGACATCGGCCAGTTCGCTGCAGTCATTGGGCACACGCAGCCGCAGACACAGGGCTTTGAGTAAGCGGGCGCTGCGCTCTTCATGGCCGATGTGCCGCGGCCATTCGGCCTGTGGCGTTGTGCCCTTGCCCAGGTCGTGGCCCAGGCAGGCAAAGCGCACCGCCAAGGGCGCATTGAGTTGCGCAGCCATGTCCAACACCATCATCAGGTGCACACCGGTGTCGACTTCGGGGTGGTATTCGGCGCGTTGCGGCACGCCCCAGAGTCTGGCGATTTCGGGCAGCAGCTTGGTCAGTGCGCCACAGGCGCGCAGCACCTCGAACATGCGCGATGGCTGCTGCGCCATCAGGCCGCGCGCGAGTTCTTGCCAGACGCGCTCGGGCACCAGCGCATCCACCTCGCCGTCAGCCACCATGCGCTGCATCAGCGCCAGGGTTTCAGGGGCGATGCTGAAATCGGGAAAGCGCGCCGCAAAACGCGCCACGCGAAGAATGCGCACCGGGTCTTCGCTAAAGGCTTCGGTGACATGGCGCAGCACACGGGCAGCGATGTCGCGCCGGCCGCCATAGGGGTCGGTTAGAAGGCCGTCTGCGCCTTGCGCAATGGCGTTGATGGTCAGGTCACGCCGGGCCAGGTCTTCTTCGAGCGTGACATCCGGGGCGGCGTGCACGGCAAAGCCGCGGTAGCCCTGGGCCGTCTTGCGCTCGGTGCGGGCCAGGGCATATTCCTCACGGCTGGCCGGATGCAAAAACACCGGAAAGTCCTTGCCGACCGGTACATAGCCTTGTGCCACCAGCGCTTCGGGCGTGGCGCCGACCACGACCCAGTCGCGGTCTTGCACCGGCAAGCCCAGCAAGGCATCGCGAACCGCACCGCCGACCATGTAAATTTGCATGCGCCAAGTGTAGGTTCAGCCGCCCCTGGTGCCGGCGGCTCGCAGGAGGTCAGCGCTGCAGCCGGAAAGGCTCCTCGAAATCACGAAAATCATGCTCGGCCAGTGCGCCTTGAACCCAGGCCTGAACACCGGGCAGCGCGCAGACGCGCTGCATGTAAGCGGCGATATCGTCAGGTACCGGCAGCGCATAGGTTTTGAGGCGCATCACCACCGGAGCAAAGTAAGCGTCGGCAGCGCTGAAAGTGCCAAACAGCATGGGGCCGCCGTGCTGTGCCAGCAGCTCGCTCCACATGGCCACCAATCGCGCCACATCGGCGCGCACGGCAGGTTTGTCGCGCCAGGCCAATTGGCCAATCTCGGGCAAGTGGGCTTCGATGTTCATCGGGCAGGCGCTGCGCAGCGCGGCAAAGCCGCTGTGCATTTCGGCGCAGATGCTGCGCGCGCGTGCACGGGCTTTAACGTCTGCCGGCCAGAGTTGTTTGTCCGGAAACTTTTCAGCCAGGTACTCGGCAATCGCCAGCGTGTCCCACACCACCAGATCGCCATCGACCAGCGCCGGCACCTTGCCGACCGGGCTGACGGAGTCGATGATTTTTTTGAAGTCGGAGTCTGGCGAGAATGAGTCAAAGCGCACCATGACTTCTTCAAATTCAATGCCGGCCTGTGTGAGCAAAACCCAGGGCCGCATGGACCAGGACGAGTAGTTTTTGTTACCGATGTAGAGCTTGAGCATGGTGGGTCTTAAAACCTTCCTGCGGTCTTGCGTTTGAGCGTCAAACCGCTGCGCAGTCCGCGACTGCCCAGGTAGCCGGGGGCGATGGCGCTCAGTGCTGCGGGTGTGATGCCCAGGGCGCTCAGAACCGGGAAATGGCCAGTGGTCACGTTGGGCACTTTCATCGAATCCATGTTGTCGCGGCTGAGCACCGGCTCGCCGGGCATGAGTTCCATCAACCGGGCTTGCACGCGGGCCACGGCGTCAGGCAACGCCAGCACCGGCCGGCCTCGTCCGCCATTGACGCCTGCGTAGCCGCCGGCCAGTTGCACCAGCTGTTTGAGTTTGAACACATCCGGCCCCACAGCCTCATAGGTCTGGCCGATGCTGCTGTGCTGGAACTCACCCTGCAAAGCCTGCAGCACAGCCTTGGCGACATCTTCTACCCACACGGGCTGAAAAAGCGCATGGGCGCCGGCCAGGGGAATCACCGGCAAAAGTTGCTGAAGCTGGGCAAATACATTGAGAAACTTGTCCTCTGCGCCAAAGATCACGCTGGGCCGCAGCACGGTCAAGTCCAAGCCGGCATGGTGCAGCAGCTGCTCACCACGGCTTTTGCTGCGCAGGTACATCGAGGGCAGCGCAGCAGGGTTGCGGGCGTCAGCCCCCAAAGCGCTGACGTGAACCAAGCGACGCACGCCACCGGCCTGGCAGGCACGGGCAATTTTGTCGGCCAGCTGCACATGCGCCTTGTCAAAAGCCGCCTCGTCGCCTTGCAGGATGGCCACCAGGTTGACCACGGCGTCATGGCCCTGCACCAGTGCTTCAAGCGCCGCCGCGTCATGGATGTTGGCCTCCAGAACGGTGAGCGTGGGCAACATGGCGATGGCGTTGGCATGCGGCCGCTGGCGCGTGGGCACGGTGACCCGGCAGCCTGCGCTGACAAGCTTTTCACAAACATGGCGGCCGACAAAGCCGGTACCGCCCAAAACGAGGATTTTTTTCATATCCCCATTTTGCTTCAGACGCCCATGCCGCGCTTGGCGGCAGGGTGCTGCATCAATCCAACTTCAGGCCCAGGGTTTTGGTCAGGACGGAGAAGCGGTCAATGTCTTCATGAACAATTTTCCTGAAAGCCGCCGGGTCGTCATACGCGGGGGTGTAGCCCATCGAGATGAGTTTTTCTTTGACATCCGGCATCTGGACGATTTTCATCACGCGCTCATACAGCTTGGCTTGCAAGGCCGGCGAGGTCTGGGATGGCACCATCAGTCCATGCCACTGGTTGATCTGGTAGCCGGGGAAACCTTGCTCGGCGACTGTTGGAACTGCGGGCAGCTGCAAGGTTCTTTCGGCCGAGGTGATGCCCAGTGCCAGCAACTTGCCCGACTTGATGTGGGGCGCTGCGCTGGACGCTGTGATGATGGCCATCGGTACCTGGCCGCCCATCACATCGCGCAAAGCCGGACCGCAACCCGCGTAGGGCACATGCGTCATGTTGACCTTGCCATTGATGTTGATCACCGCACCGGCCAAATGCTGGGGTGTGCCATTGCCGCAAGAGCCGAAGGACACCGCATTTTTGGCCGGCTTGGCCGCGGCAATCAGCGCTGAGAGTTGCTTGTACGGCGAGTCGGCCGGCACCACGATCACCGAGGGTATAAATGCCACGTTGATGACGGGCGACAAATCCTTTTTGGGATCAAAAGGCATGTTGCTGAAAACACCGGGGTTGATGGCGTAGGAGCTGTTCACCATCAACAGGGAGTAACCATCCGGACCTTTATCGGCCACATGCTTGGCGCCCACGTTGCCGCTGGCGCCGGCGCGGTTTTCAACGATGGCCGACTGGCCGAAGGCCTCAGTGAAATGGTTGCCAAGCAGGCGCGCCAGGATGTCTGTGCCGCCGCCGACCGGGAAGGTCACGACGACGGTGATGGGCTTGCTGGGAAAGTTTTGCACCGGCTCTGTGCTTTGCGCCCAGCCGGTAGACACCGCCATCATCGAGAAAGCCACCCCGCCTAAAACATGCATCTTATTGAGCTTGAACATAAACACTCCTTGGTTGAAAAATCTGAAAGGGCTGTCGTAACATCAAGTTGCCAAAATGATTGGTGCGACAGAACGACTGAAGTGAAAACTATCCATATCCACAGCTGGGCCGAGTTTTTGGACCAGGTCTCGCAACTTGATCAGTGGGCTTTTCGGGGTCAGCCGCGCGCCGACCTGCCCTTGCTGAGCTCCTTGTCGCGGCGCCTGATGCGTTTTTCGGGAAACCAGCAACTCTGGCCCTTGCTCGAGCGCCGCAGCTTGCGGATTTTTCGCCGCAAGGCCCACGTACATGTGACGGACCCCAACCTGCTGCAAAACGACTTGCGATGCCTGGCCATGATGCAGCATCACGGTGGCGCCACGCGTTTGCTGGACTTCACCAAGTCGCCTTTTGTGGCGGCTTTTTTCGCGTTGGAGTCGGCCTACAACGACAGTGTGGTGTACGCCCTGAACACCCCCGCGCTCTGGCACCGCGTGCCGCGCTTTGATACCGCGCTCACGCGCCAGACCATTGACCCGCGGGTGCCGCACAACTTTGAGAAGTATTTTTTTGACAACCATTTACCGCTTATCTGGTTTGGCGAGCCGTCAGAGATGGACCAGCGGCTGATAGCGCAGTCCGGACTGTTTGTGGTGCCCGGTCAGCTTGATAAAACACTGGACGAACTGCTGGCCAGTTACAGCGCGCAAGGTGAGTCATTGTTGGTTCAGCTGGTGATGGACAAGTCGGTTCGGCAAGAGGCCATGAAAGAGTTGTACCGGATGAACATCACTTACGCCTCCTTGTGGCCTGACATGGACGGTTTGTCCCGTTCGATGAACCAGGAACTGGAGATCATCTGGCAACCTCTGGTCGACGAATTTCTTTGATGCAGTCTTGCACATTTCAGATCTCCAAGGCGTAGCCATGGTTTTGTTCGGCCAGCTGGCTTGCAAGCTGCAACTGCGCCATGTTGGTGCCTTGTATCAGGTACAGAAGCTCACCCTTGTGCACCTTGTCGCCCACGGACTTCTTGAGATCAACACCAGCAAGTTTCAAGCCCGGTGCACCGGCTTGACGCGCAATGCCTGAAATAATGCCCCCGTCAATGGCGCGCACCAGCCCGGACTGAGCGGCTCGCACTTCAACATGCTGGGTGGCCTGATGGTCGGCCGGCACAAGCCCCTGCTGCGAGACGATGGCGTCCATGCGCCGGCGGGCGGCACCCGACTGCAAAAGCTCGGTGGCCAGCCTGTGACCGTTGTCAAAACTACCCACTGCCGGGTCCAGCGCCAGAATATGCGCCGCAAAGAAAAGAGATTTGGCCCGCAGATCTGCAGGGGCTTGGGGATGGTTGTCAAGCACCAGCATCACATCGCGCGCCTCCAGCGCAGGGCCGATGCCGCAGCCGATGGGGCCGCTGCCATCGGTGGGAAATGCCTTGACCACCAGACCCATTGCGCTGCCTACGCTTTCAAACAAGCGGGCCAGTTCACTGGCCTCTTCCAGCGTCTTGACCTTGCCGCTGCCGGCGTAAGGAATGTCAATGACCACATGCGTTGCGCCTGCGGTGAATTTTTTGGACAGGATGGAGGCGACCGACCAATTGCGGGTGTCCAGCCCGAAGGGTCTCACAATCGGATTGATGGCATCGTCCAGCACAGAATGATTGAGCTTGCCGTTCCAGGCAATGCAGCCGTTGGTCGACAGCACGCAGGCCTGGACCTCGTCGAAATTCAGGTCAACACGCGCCAGCACTTCCATGGCATCCGCAGTGCCGGCCGCCGAGGTGATGGCCCGGGACGAAGTTTTGGGTATCAGCAGACCATGGGCTGCCACGATGGGTATGACCACCATGGTGACGCGACTGCCCGGAATGCCGCCCATCGAATGCTTGTCCACCACCATGGCCTGGGGCCAGGCCAGGCGCGGATACAGCAAGGTGCGCGCATGTGCCAGCCCGACGATTTCCTCATGCGTCAGATGCAGCGTGCAGGCGACCAGAAAAGTCTGCACATCCGCCAGCGGAAAACCGCCACGGATGATGGCCGGTAAAAGCTGCGCGTAGTTGTCACGGCTGAGGGCCGCGCCGCAAATTTTCTGGTACAAAAAATATTCAGCTTGTGCAGGCGCAACGGCATCAATCAGCAGTGCCGCTTTGAGCCGGCTCACCCCGATGTCCAGGCTCAGGTCGTTCATCACACGCACGCTGGGAACACCAGAGGGCAGCGCGAGTGAGGCGCGCTGCAGCCGGCGCTCAATTTCTTCAGGGCTTTCCCTGCTGCGGGCGCTCAAGCGGGCGCGCAGCACGTCAAGTGGCGCGTTCACCTCGATGACTTTGAGGCTTGGAACTTTGCGCTGCAAGGACTCAATCATGTTGCGCGAACCATTGGCAATCACATGGATGCCGCTGGCGATCGCCTCAAGCAAAGGGGCCGGCAAACCATACATCAGGCCATGGGCTTGCCAGGTGATCAGAAATTCGCCGTTTTGCTCACGCGCCACAAACTCGGCTTCAGAGCAGCTGTCGTGGTCTTCGGTGTGCGCCACGGCCTCGCGTGTGATGACCCGGCGCGCAAAAATGAATTGCCCCGGCGGCAGCAAAGGCTGCACGCCGGACAACAGGCTGTCCTTGCCCGCGCCGCTGGGACCGACCACAAAAAAGAAATTGCCTGTCATAGCGATTCCCTTGGAGGTTGTCTCGACTTAGTCGTCGAGTCCGATGTCAACCGGAGGCGCGGCCTGGGTGATCTTGCTGGTGGAGATGTAGTCCACGCCGGTCTCGGCAATCGCCCGGATGGTTTTGAAGTTGATGCCGCCCGAGGCTTCAATCTTGGCCTTGCCGGCCACCATGCCCACCGCGGTACGCATGTCTTCCAGCGCCATGTTGTCCAGCATGATGACGTCGGCACCGGCTTGCAGGGCTTCAGCCACTTGCTCAACGCGGTCGCACTCGACTTCAATTTTGGTGAGTATGGGCAGCAGCTTGCGGGCACTGGCCACCGCCTTGGTGATGCCACCCGAGACCACGATGTGGTTGTCCTTAAGCATGACGCCGTTGTCCAGACCCAGCCGGTGGTTCAGCCCGCCGCCGCACACCACTGCGTGCTTTTCCAGCATGCGCAGGCCGGGTGTGGTCTTGCGCGAGTCAATCAGGCGGGCTTGGGTGCCGGCGATTTCAGCGTTGTAGCGCGCGGTTTCTGTGGCAATGCCGCACAAGCGCTGGGAGATGTTGAGCGCGGTGCGCTCTGCCGTCAAAATGCTGCGGGCCGGGCCGGTCACGGTCAACAACCGTGTGCCTTTTTCCACTTTGTCGCCGTCTTTGACAAAGCGCGTGACTTTGAGTTGCGCGTCGTACTTGCTAAACACCCGGGCCGCCACGTCAATGCCGGCCACATGCATGGGCTCACGCGCGTTCATGTGAAAGGTGCCCACGGTGTCTTGGTCAATCATCAGCTGGGCTGTCAGGTCGCAGTAGCCTATGTCCTCTGTCAGCCAGAGCTCAATCAGTTTCTCGGTTTGGAACACGTCATACATATCGATCCTTTGAATCAGTCAATGAATTGCGCTACCTCAATAGCCAATAAAATTTTCATGTAGTGCATACTACACCAAGTAATGTAGTACGCACTACATGAAAACCCGCGCTCCAGTGTGCCCAAAGTCGACGATCTTCGCCGCTTTGGCAAGCGCTGCGCCAGGCACCAGCCTGATCTGCGGTGTCTCTGATGTCAGTGGGCCGGCGGCAAGGCCCGCAGGCGGGAGACGGTTTGGGCTATGTCCGGCCAGGCCGGCTGCCCCGGTGCATAGCGGCTGCGCATGTAGCCGGCCAGCGCTGCTATCTGCTCGTCGCTCAGGCTTTGTCTGAAAGCCGGCATGAAACCAATGTCGGCGCTGGCCGGCGTGCGTAGGCCGTCCAGGATGTTGCGTACCAGGTTGTCGGGCCGGGTGCTGTGCAGATTGCTGTTGAGGGCCAGCGGTGTGTTCACGCCCAGTAAACGCGGTCCTTCACCGTCATGGTGGCAGGATGCACAAGCCCCATTGAAAAGCCGCTGACCTTCGTTACGCAGGCCGGGTTCGGCTTGTTGCGCACTGAACACCACCTGACGTGCTTGCGCGGCGATGTCTTTGTCACTGACTGCAGCATTAAAGGAGGCCAGGTAACGGGCCATGGCCTGCACGTCAGCATCGGGCAGGTGGCGCAGTTCCTTGACCACATCGCCCATGGGGCCGGCGGCAATACCGTGCGCTTCGGTGTGGCCTTGGCGCAAATAGCGGTACAGCTCGGTCTCGGTCCACGGCACCGGCGCACGTGACAGCGATGTCAATGCCGGGGCTTCCCAGCCATCGACCATGGCACCGGCCAAAAACGCCTTGCCGCCGATTTCAGCGCCCAGTGCATTGCGCGGCGTGTGGCAGGCGCTGCAATGACCCAGGCCGTTGACCAGGTAAGCGCCCCGGTTCCACTCGGCGCTTTGGCCGGGCTCGGGTACAAAAGTTTTGGCGTCATGAAACAAACCGTTCCAGGCGGCCATCAGGGGCCGCACGCTAAAAGGAAAAGCCATCTCGGCCGGCGGCGTGGGGGCCGACACCGCCGGCTGCGCCATCAGGTAGGCGTAAATGGCAGTCAGGTCCTGGTCGCTGGTTTTGGCAAACGAGGTGAAGGGAAAAGCCGGGTAGAGGTGGCGTCCGTCGCGCGAGATGCCTTCGCGCATGGCGCGCTCAAAGGCCGCATAAGACCATAAGCCCAGACCGGTTTGGGCGTCGGGGGTGAGGTTGGTGGTGAAGACGCGGCCGAAGGGCGTTTGCATGGCCAGACCGCCGGCATTGGGCATGCCGCCCGGGGCGGTGTGGCAACCCGCGCAATTGCCGGCCGCAGCCAGTTGCCGGCCACGCTCGATGGTCGCTTGCGTGTACACCGTGCCAACACCCTGGCCGGCTGGTGGCAGCGCTGAACGCCAGCCCGCCAATGCCGCAGCCAGACCGAGCAAGCCGCCCAACACGGCGGCACTGCGCGATTTCCAGCCAAGGCGGCGCGGCCACAGCGCCGTGGCCGGCGGCGGCGCCTGCAGTGCCGGCTGTGGCGCCTTGACTTCGTCGGCCGGTGCCGGATTCAGGTTCGGATTGAGCGCAGCCCGCACCACCTCCGGCGTGAATGGCGGTTGGCGAAAGCGCACGCCGGTGGCATCAAAAATCGCATTGGCAATGGCGGCAGTGCCGGGCACCGACGAGGACTCGCCCGCGCCCAGCGGCGGCTCGCCGGGCCGCGGCATGGTCACCACCTCAATCACCGGCACATCGCGAAAGTTAAGGATAGGGTAGCTGCCCCATTCGAGGTTGGCCACCGTGTTATCTGCCGGCTTGAACTGCACTTGCTCATGCAAGGCGCGGCTGGTGGTTTGCAGCACATTGCCGTGAATCTGCTGCTGCACGCCCGCCGGGTTGATCAGCGTGCCGGCGTCATGCCCGACCACCACGCGGCGCACATGCACCTCGCCGGTTTTGCGGTTGACTTCAACATCGGCCACCCAGGCAGCCCAGGCCGCGCCAAAGCCCGGCCACTTGCTGTGCACATAGCGCGCGTAGGCCACGCCCTGGCCGTGCAGCACGTCCGGGTCGCTGCCTGCGGGGGCCTGCTCCGGCGCGCTTTGACCCCCAGGCTGCGTGTGTTCCTTCCAGCCGGCGCGCTCGGCCGTCAACCGCAGCAGCTCGGCGGCGCGCGGTTCGCTGAGGTAACGCAGGCGGAACTCGACCGGGTCCACGCCGGCGGCGGTGGCCAGCTCGTCGATGTAGGACTCGTGCGCAAAGGAATTGGGCAGCGCCGACACGCCGCGCAGCCAGGAGGCACGGACCATGGGCGCCATGTCGTTGACTGCCACGCGCAGGTTGGCATAGTCGTAAGGCGGGCGCGCCGTGCGGTCACCCATCTCAAAGGCTTGCGCCACCGGCTCAACGGTGCGCGTGAGCAGCAGGGCCAACGTGGGCGCGCCGTTGGACGGGTAGCTGGTCTGAAAATCGTAGGCAGCCACTGAGCCATCGGCATTCAAACCGCCTTGCACCTGCATCAGCTGGGCCGCGCCCTTGGGTTCCCAGGCGTGCTCTTGCTCGCGCGTGAGCTGCACGCGCACCGGCTGACCGACCGCGCGCGACAGCAAGGCGGCATCAGCTGTCACATCGTCGGCGCAATTGCGGCCGTAGCAGCCCGAGGCCTCCATGCGGATGACATCAATCTGCACATCGGGCAGGCCCATCAGGCGCGACAAATCGGCGCGCAGCACGTGCGGACTCTGGCTGCCGGTCCAGACCTTCAGGCGGTCGGCCTGCCAGTCGGCCAGTGCGCACGAGGGCCCGATGGATGCATGCATCTGATAGGGCCAGACATAGTCACGGTTGAGGCTTTGCGCAGCACCGGCCAAGGCAGCATTGACATCACCATCGTCCACCAGCGTGCGCCGTGTCGAAGGGTTGTTGCGCAAAGCCTGGGCCAGATCGTCCATCGGGCTCAGGCCCGGCCAAGCTTTCCAGCGCACACGCAACTCGCGCAGGGCCTGCTCGGCGTGTTCTTCGCGTTCGGCAACGATGCCGACAAAGTCACGGATGACCAGCAGCTTGCGGATGCCGGGAATGTGGGCGATCGAGGATTCGTCCACCGACTCCAGCGTGTTGCCGATGAAGTCGCCATGATCGGCGCCGGCGTAAGGCGGACGCACCACACGGCCGTGCAGCATGCCGGGCACGCGCATATCGTGCACAAACACCAGCTCACCGGTGGCCTTGGCCGGTATGTCCACACGGGACGCATTGGTGCCGACCACGCGGTAATCGGCAGGCGACTTGAGCGGCGTGCCAAGGGCCAGCGTCAGCTCGATGTGCTGTCCTGCCAACAATTCGCCATAGGTGATAGAGGGACTGTTTGCCGGGTTGCCGGCCACGCCGATGACGCCGTCGCTGACCTGCAATTGCCCCGCATCGGTGTGGAGTTGTTGCGCTGCGCGTGCCAGCAACCAGGCCCGTGCCTGGGCTGCTGCGGCGCGCAAAGGTTGCGCATGAATTTGAATGGAGGCACTGGCGATGGTGCCGCCCTGGTTGGGTGTGCGCGTGGTGTCGCCCAGCACCATGTGGACACGGTCCAAGCGGATGTCGAGTTCTTCGGCCACGATTTGCGCCAGTGCGGTGCGCAGGCCGGTACCCAGGTCCACATGGCCGTTCAGCGCGGTGACGCTGCCGTCATCCCAAAGCGCCAGCAAAATCTCCAGTCCTTCGGCAGGGTTGCCGCCCACAAAAGGTGGCTGACCTTTGACGGGCGGCGGCGGCGCGGGCGGCTCGCGCGTGACCAGCAGCACCCCAGTGGCAGCATGAAAATCTGCGCGTGTCAGTGGCGTGCGGGATCGGCTCATGCGGGTATCAGGCCTGTGAGGCCGGTGAGGCAGCGGCAGCTGTGCGCGCTTGCGCCATCAGCCGGGCGGCGCGCTTCACCGCGTCGATGATTTCAAGGTGTGTGCCGCAGCGGCACAGATTGCCCGACAAGGCCTGGCGAATCTGCAGCTCGGTCGGCTCGGGTGTGTGCGCCAGCAGCGAGGCGGCCATCATGATCATGCCGCTCAGGCAGTAGCCGCACTGCGCTGCCTGCGCGTCAATGAAGGCTTGCTGCACCGGATGCAGCGCGTCTGCCGAACCCAGTCCTTCGAGCGTGGTGATCTGGCGGCCGGCCACACCGGCGGCCGGAATCACGCAGGCGCGCGCCGCCACGCCGTCCACCAGCACGGTGCAGGCGCCGCACTCACCCAGGCCACAGCCGTATTTCGGGCTGTTGAGCAGCAGGTCGTTGCGCAGCAGATGCAAGAGCGAAGCCTCGGGGGAGATGGCCAGCGTTTGCTGAACGCCATTGACGCTGATATGCAAAGGCTGATTGGCGTGCATGCGGCTGGCCTGGCTTCAAACGCTGAGGTAGTCGCGCCGCACGGTTTCGTTGGCAGCCAGCTCAGCCATGCTGCCCTCAAAGCGCAGTTGGCCTTTTTCGAGCACATAAGCGCGGTCAGACACCAGCTCGGCAAAGTGCATGTTCTGCTCAGACAGCAGGATGCTCACGCCCTGAGTTTTGAGCTCAAGGATCATCTGCACCATTTGCTCAACAATCACCGGCGCCACACCTTCGGACGGCTCGTCGAGCAAGACCAGAAAAGGGTTGCCCATCAGCGTGCGGGCAACGGTGAGCATTTGCTGCTCGCCGCCGCTCATGCGCCCGCCCAGGCGCTGCGGCATTTCTCCCAGATTGGGAAACAGCGAAAACAGGCGCTCCGGTGACCAGCTGGGCGCCTGGCTGCCGTCGGGCCAGTGGCGTGGCGGCTGGCGGCCGACCTCCAGGTTTTCCATCACGGTGAGGTCGGTGAAGATACGCCTGTCTTCCGGGACAAAACCCATGCCCAGACGCGCCGCCTGGTGAGGCTCGGCACGCGCCATGTCATGGCCCATGAAACTGATCTGACCGCGACGCTTTTCGAGCATGCCGATGATGGACTTGATGGTGGTGGACTTACCGGCGCCATTGCGACCCATCAGGGCCACCACTTCGCCGCGTCGCACCTCCAAGCCCACGTCATAAATAATTTGTGCGGCGCCATACCAGGCGCACAGCCCGGCGACTTTCAAAAGGGGGTCGTTTGCGGCTTGCATCAAACGGCTTTCTCAAATGTTTTACCACTGCCGAAATAGACTTCCTGCACTTTCGGGTCGTCCCGAACTGCCAGGGGTTTGCCTTCGGCAATCAAGCGACCGCGCGCCAGCACGATCATGCGGTCGGCATACGCAAACACCACGTCCATGCTGTGCTCTGTAAAAAGTACCGCCATGCCGCGATCAATCACCAGCTCTTTGGTCAAGGCCATCAGGTTATTGCGTTCCTTGGGCGCCATGCCGGCGGTGGGCTCGTCCATCAGCAGCAGCTTGGGGTCGTTGGCCATGGCGATGGCCAACTCAACACGCTTGACATCGCCATAGGCCAGCACGCTGCAAGGCCGGTCGGCCTGTGCTTTCATGCTGACCTGGTCCAGCAATTCGAGTGCACGCTCGCGCTGATGGTCGGCAGCGCGCGGCCACATCGCAAACAACTTGCGGTCTGCAGACAGCAAAGCCATCTGCACGTTTTCCACCACGGTCAGCGAGGCAAAGGTTTCGGCAATCTGAAAGGTGCGGCTCACGCCGAGTCGCCAGATCTCCCGCGGCGTTTTGCCGATCAGCTCATGGCCGTCCAGCAAAATAGAGCCGGTATCAGCGCGCAGTTGCCCGTTGACCATGTTGAAGGTGGTGGACTTGCCGGCGCCGTTGGGCCCGATCAGTGCCAGCAGCTCGCCGGGGGCCAACTCAAAATGAACGCCATCGACCGCACGCACGCCGCCAAAAGATTTGCCCAGACCGGAAACTTTGAGCAGGCTCATGATTGCACCTCCCGAACAGCTGCGCTCTGGCGCTTGTTGATGAGTTGCCGCGCAAAGCCGGCAATGCCCTGCGGAAACAGCAGCACCAGCAGCAAAATGATGGCGCCCAGCATGGCGCGCCAGTAGTCGGTGTTGCGCGCCACCGTGTCGTGCAGCCAGGTGAAGGTGAGCGCACCCACCACCGGGCCGACCAGGGTTTGCAGGCCACCCAGCAAAACCATCACCAGACCGTCAATCGACTTGCCCACGTGCAGGCTCTCCGGCGAAATGCTGCCTTTAGAAAAAGCATAGAGCGCACCGGCCAGCCCGGCAAAAGTGCCAGCCAGCACAAAAGCCACCCATTGCAGGCGCTTGACGTTCATGCCGATGGCGTCAGCACGCAGCACCGAGTCGCGGCCGGCGCGCAGCGCGTAGCCAAAGGGTGAATACAAAATGCGGTGCAACAGCAAGATGCCCCCGGCCACCAGGGCCAGCGTCAGGTAGTAGTAGTTGCGTTTGTCTGACAGCCATTGGGCCGGCCAGACCCCGGTCAGCCCGTTGCTACCACCGGTGAAGGCGTCCCACTGGTAGCAAATGGCCCAGGTGATTTGTGCAAAGGCCAGTGTCAGCATGGCCAGGTAAACACCCGACAGCCGCACGCAGAACCAGCCATACAAAAAGGCACCGAAGCCTGCTGCCACCGGCGCGACCATCAAGGCCACTTCCATGGGCAGTTGCAGGCTGCGCACCAGCAGCGCCGCTGCGTAAGCGCCCAGCCCGAAATAAGCCGCGTGACCAAAGGAGTGCATGCCGGCCGGGCCCATGATGAAGTGCAGGCTGGCCGCGAACAAGGCGGCGATCAGCAGGTCAATCATCAGCACGGTGACATAGGGTGATTGCACCGCCAGCAGCGGCAACAGCACCAGCAGTGCCAGCACGGCCCAGCGCGCATAGCCAGCTACCTGGCCCGGCGCGCGCAGCGGTTGCTCGGCTGCGCTCGCATGGCGGCTCGGCGACTGCGGCCGGCCGAACAGACCCCAGGGCCTGGCCACCAGCACCACCGCCATCACCACAAACTCGACGACCAGCGTGAGCTTGGAAAACGAGATGCTGATGCCGGCGATCTCGACCAGCCCCAGCCAGATGCAAATCGCCTTGAGCTCGGCGATCAGCAGCGCCGCCACATAAGCGCCCGGAATCGAACCCATGCCACCCACCACCACCACCACGAAGGCGGCGCCGATGATGTTCAGGTCCATCTCCAGGTTGGCCGGCTCGCGTGGCAGCTGCAGCGCGCCGCCCAGCCCGGCCAGAAAGGCACCCAGCGCAAACACCGCCGTGAACAGCCAGGCCTGGTTGACGCCCAGCGCGCTGACCATGTCACGGTCTTGCGTGGCGGCGCGCACCAGCGTGCCCCAGCGCGTTTTGGTCAGCAGCAGCCACAGCAGGCTAAGTACCACCGGGCCCGCCACAATTAAAAACAAGTCATAAGAGGGGAACTGCCGCCCCAGAATCGACACCGAGCCGGTGAGTCCGGGCGCGCGGGGCCCGAGCAGCTCTTCGGGGCCCCAGAACCACAGCACGCCGTCCTTGATGACCAGGCCGAGGGCAAACGTAGCCAGCAACTGAAACAACTCAGGTGCGCGGTAAATGCGGCGCAGCAGCAGCATCTCGACCAAAGCGCCCAAGGCGGCCACAGCCAGCGCAGCCAGCAGCAGCGAAGGCCAAAAACCAAGGCTGGCACCCAAGTTGGCCACCAGCGAATAAGCGACGTAAATGCCGACCATGAAAAAAGAGCCATGGGCGAAATTGACAATGCGGGTGACGCCAAAAATAAGCGACAAGCCGGCAGCCACCAGAAACAGCGACGATGCGCCGGCCAGGCCGTTGAGAAGCTGTACGACAAAGCCGGAAAAACTCATGGCAAACCTTGCAACCTAGGGGTGAAAACTGGGGGCCAGACTGCGCCCGGCCCCCGTTCAAAAGCAAATTGATCAGTCCGCAGGACGCATCTTCTTGACTTCCGCATCGCTAGGCTGGAATTTAGCGCCATCCATGTAGCGGTAGTCCACCATCACACCCTTGCCGTTGTCGTTCTTGGTGCGACCGACATAAGCACCCATGGTGGACTGGTTGTCCTGCGCACGGTAAACAGCAGGGCCAAACGGCGTCATCACGCTCAGGCCTTTGAAGGCGGCGATCATCTTTTCAGTTTCAGTGGACTTGGCTTTTTTCATGCCTTCAGCCAGCGACTTGATGGCGCTGTAACCCACCACCGAGCCCAGGCGCGGATAGTCTTTGTACTTGGCGTTGTAAGCGTTGTAGAAAGCTTTGTGCTCAGGTGTTTGAATACCGTACCAGGGGTAGCCGGTGACAACCCAGCCGTTGGGTGTTTCTTCTTTGAGCGGGTCCAGGTACTCGGGCTCGCCCGTCAGCAGGCTGACCACTTCACGGCCCTTGAAGAGACCGCGTGTGTTGCCTTCGCGCACGAACTTGGCCAAGTCAGCGCCGAATAAGACGTTAAAAATAGCGTCCGGCTTGGCATCGGCCATGGCCTGCACCACGCTGCCCGAATCTACCTTGCCCAGTGGCGGCGCCTGCTCGGCCACAAACTCGACGTCCGGCTGCGCGGCCTTGAGCAGCTCTTTGAAGCTGGCGGCGGCCGACTGACCGTATTCGTAGTTGGGGTACACGATGGCCCAGCGCTTTTTCTTCATGGCAACAGCATCGGGTACCAGCATGGCGACCTGCATGTAAGTCGAGGTGCGCAGGCGGTAGGTGTAGCGGTTGCCGTTTTGCCAGACGATCTTGTCAGTCAGCGGCTCAGAAGCCAGAAAGAAAATTTTCTTTTGCTTGGCAAAGTCGGTCAAGGCCAAGCCGATATGTGACAGGAAGGAGCCGGTCAGTACATCGACTTTTTCACGCGAGAACAGCTCTTCAGCGGCGCGCACGGCTTCGCCGGGGTTGGCGTTGTCATCACGGATGATCAGCTCCAGCTTTTTGCCGTTGACGCCGCCTGCGGCATTGATCTCTT
>JBILIK010000038.1:0-25874 GCA_044350025.1 Polaromonas sp.
ATTTCCTGCTTGAGCAGAGACAGTTTGTGGCGAAAGAAAGCCAGCTGCTTGTCGTTCATGTACTCGGAATCCGGCATGGCCTTAACTTCTTCATCGCTCAGGGCTGTGGCGTCTTTGTTTTTCCAGTTGTTGGCCAGTTTCGGGTCTTTTTTTGCAGCCACATGCGGTGGCGGCGATATCACACGCTCTGTGATGGTCGAGTAGCTGGCCTTGGCTGCATCTGGCGCATGGGTAGGCACCATCGGGGCGGGCGGCGGCATGTGGGCAGTAGCGCGGGCTGAGCTGCGGCGGCCGGGTTTGAGTGCAGGAGGTGGCGTGAGCATGTTGGCTTTGGCAGAGGGGTTGGGCGGCACAGGCGCAGGCGGCATGGTCTTGGCTTTCGCAGAAGCGGGTCCAGACTTGCCGACGGCAGACTTGACAGGCGACTTGGGAGCCGCCGCCGGCCGGGTGGGTTGAGAGGCTGCTTTGGCCGCAGTTTTAACAGCAGATATTTTCGCTTTGATGACGGACTTGGCTTTTACAGCAGGCTTGGCTTTGGCTGCCAGCTTGGTCTTCAAGGCCACCTTGGTTTTGACAACCGGCTTGGCCTTGACAGCGGCCTTGGCTTTCACCACAGGCTTGGCTTTTGTGACAGCCTTAGCGGCGGGCTTGGCAAGCGCTTTGGCCTTGGTCACCGTTTTGAGCGGCGCTTTGACGGGTTTCTTCAGAGCGATTTTTTTGACGACGGCCTTGGCCGGCGCAGGCTTACGGGCGGGTACCTTGGCCTTGGCGGCTTTGCTGGCTGGCTTGACGCTCGCCTTCGCGTTCGTCTTGTTTTTCTTGGCGGTGGCTTTCACTGCTTGTCTCCTCTGGGTACTGGCCTGTGGGGTCAACCTCGAAGGCCTCGCGCCCGTACAGGCAATGAGGCCGGCATGTTAGATCGGCGCGCGATTCTAGCGGGTGAGCCTGACTGCAAGGCAGCGCAGGGGGCAAAGTTGCAAAAAAAGAACGGAAAAAATGATTTCAGACTTAAACCGGACATGCCAAAGCACTTTCACGGCAAGTGGGAGAGCCTAACTCAAACCAGGCTTTGCTCCAGGCCCTGGAGAAAAATATCTTTGGGCAGATCAATTCCGATGAAAACCATCTTGCTGGTGCGCAGCTCGCCCGCCGCCCAGGCGGGGCCCAGATCGCTGCCCATCAACTGGTGCACGCCCTGAAAGATAACTTTGCGCTCAGTGCCTTCCATGTTCAGCACGCCTTTGTAACGCAGCATGCGCGGACCGTAGATGTTGACGATGGCGCCCAGAAAGTCTTCGAGCTTGGTCGGGCTGAAGGCGCGGTCTGAGCGAAACATAAAGCTTTTGACGTCATCGTCGTGATGATGGTGATGCCCGCCCTCGCCCACTGAGGCGTGCGAAGGATGGTCGCAATGCTCGCCGTGCACATGGCCCGCGTGGTCGTGGTCGTGGTCGTGACCGGCGTGGTCGTGCGCGTCGTCTTTCAAAAAGTCCGGGTCAATGTCGAGCTTGGCGTTGAGGTTAAAGCCGCGCAGGTCAAACACCTCGCTCAGCGCCACCTCACCGAAATGCACAGCCCGCTGCGGTGCGCGCGGGTTCATGTGCGTCAGGCGATGCACCAGCGCCTGCACTTCATCGCCATTCACCAGATCGGTCTTGCTGATGAAAATCTGGTCGGCAAAGCCAACCTGCCGGCGCGCTTCCTGCCGCTCATTGAGCTGGGTGGCAGCATGCTTGGCGTCCACCAGCGTGAGGATGGAGTCCAACAGGTACTGCTCGGCGATTTCCTCGTCCATGAAAAAGGTCTGCGCCACCGGGCCGGGGTCGGCCAGGCCGGTGGTCTCGATCACCACGCGCTCAAAGTCGAGCAGGCCCTGGCGCTTTTTGGAGGCCAGCAGTTGCAGCGTTTCGCGCAGGTCTTCACGGATCGAGCAGCAGATGCAGCCGTTGTTCATCTGGACGATGTTCTCGTTGGTGTCATTCACCAGAATCTCGTTGTCGATGTTTTCTTCACCGAACTCGTTTTCGATCACGGCAATTTTTTGTCCGTGTGCCTCCGTCAGCACGCGCTTGAGTAAGGTGGTTTTACCGGAACCCAGAAAGCCGGTCAGGATGGTGACGGGAATCAAACTCATGTTGCGCCTTACAAGACAGGAGAAGAGCTAAAAACAAAACAAGAGCCGCAGAGTTTAACGGTCAGAGTCTGACGCAGGACTGGGGCGCAGGGTCTACAGCTTGCGCACCAGCACCAGGCCCTTGAGGTACTCGCCCTCAGGGAAAGTCACCGTCATGGGATGGTCGGGCGCGCCGCCCAGGCGCTCGGTGATGAAGGCATCGACGCCGGCGTCGGTGCCTGCAGAAGCCACGATTTTGTGAAACAAGTCTGCGCTGATGCCGCCCGAGCAGGAGTAAGTAAAGAGCGTGCCGCCCGGCTCCAGAATCGACAGCGCCAGGCGGTTGATGTCTTTGTAGGCGCGCGCCGCGCGCTCAGCGTGGGCAACGGTGGGCGCGAACTTGGGCGGGTCCAAAACGATAGCGTCGAACGTGCGCCCTTCCAAGATGTACTGGCGCAGCATGGCGTTGACATCGGCGTCCAGCATCTCGCAGCGCCCTTCGTCAAAACCGTTGAGAGCCACATTGGCTCGCGCCTTGTCCAAAGCCGGGCCGGAGGAATCAATCGAGGTCACATGCGCCGCACCGCCGGCCAGCGCCGCCACAGTGAAGCCACCGGTGTAACAGTAGCAGTTGAGTACGCGCTGAAATTGCCGGCGCCGCGCCTGCAGGGCGAACTTCTGGCGGCTGTCTCGCTGGTCCAGGTAAAAGCCGGTCTTGTGACCTTCGGCGATGTTCAGGCTGAGCTGCCAGTCATGTTCGCGGATGACGATCTCGGTGCCGGCGCTGCCGCCTTCGGGCGCGCCGCTGAGCCAGCCAGTGGCTTCGGGCAGGCCTTCGAGGCCGCGCACACTGGCGTCCGATCGTTCATACAAACGCGTCAAGCCGGTTTGTGCCAACAGGGCTTCGACAATCACGCCCTTCCAGCGCTCCACGCCGCAGCTGGAAAACTGCGCCACCAGCGTGTCGGCGTAGCGGTCCACCACCAGGCCGGGCAGACCGTCGGACTCGCCGTGCACCAGACGCATGCCATTGCTTTGAATGTCAAAGAGCGTGCGGGCCTTGAGCGCGGCAGCGATGCGCGCGCTGAAAAATGCCGCGTCAATGCGCTGGCTTTCCTCAAAACTCCAGACGCGTGCGCGTATCTTGGAGCTCGGGCTGAACGCGGCCCAGCCCAGAAAACGTCCCTCATGGCTTTCAATCTTGACGGTCTCGCCGGCGTCACCGCCGCCCTTGGCGATAGCGCCGTCAAACACCCACGGGTGGCGGCGCTGCAAAGAGCGCTCCTTGCCTTCTCGAAGCCGAATTGATTTCATACACCCATTGTCGCGGCTCGCCGCCCAAGGGTGCAGCGCGTCAGGATGATGTGTCTGAACCGGGCTCAGCTTCAGGCTTGGGCTTGCGGCCGGCCACGCTGGCGCGCGGATGGGCTGCGTCATAAATTTTGGCCAGGTGCTGAAAATCAAGCCGGGTGTAGACCTGCGTGGTGCTGATGTTGGCATGCCCCAGCAACTCCTGCACAGCGCGCAGGTCACCGCTGGACTGCAATACATGGCTGGCAAAAGAGTGGCGCAACATGTGCGGATGCACCGGCGTCGAGAGCCCCGCTTGCAGGCTGCGCAGTCTGAGTCTTTTTCGAATGTGCTGGGGTGACAAGCGGCTGCCGCGTTCACTCACAAAGAGCGCGCTCGCAGGCTCGGCCAGGGCACTCATCCACAGGCTGCGCACCGCCAGCCAGGCTTGCACAGCCTGCAAGGCTTTGCTGCCCACCGGCACGCTGCGCCGCTTGCTGCCTTTGCCCAGCACATGCGCCTGCGCCTCTTGCAGGTCTATCCAGCCGCGCGCCTGCGCGCTGGCCACTGCGTCCAGCCCGACCAGCTCGCCGATGCGCAAACCACAGCCGTACAGCAACTCGGTCAGACATTCGTCACGCGCCTGCAAGCCCGGGTGATGCAAGCTGTCTGCGGTCTTGAAGTCGGCCAGTTGCACGGCTTCGTCCACGCCCAGCGCTTTGGGCAGCGGCTTGGCCGCCTTGGGTGCGCGCAGACCCTGTACCGGGTTGCTGCTGACCAGGCCCTCGCGCCCCAGCCAGACATAAAAGCCACGCCAGCCCGACAAAATCAAGGCAATACCACGGGCGCTTCGCCCGCCGGCGTGCATCTGTGAAACCCAGCGCCGCATGTGAACCGGGCCGACCTCCAACAAGTTCACACCGGCCTGAGCCGCCAGGCTTTGGAGCTTGTCTAAGTCCAGCGTGTAGAGCGTGACAGTACGCTCGGCCAGGCGTTTTTCAACCCGCACATGGTTGAGGTAACGCAGGACCAGCGGGTCCGGCATGGATTGCAGCCTCAGACCTTGGCGTCGGCCGCAGGACGCAGGCGCGACAGGGCCGCGCTGGCCAACTCGCCGATGCTTTGCAAAAAGTCGGTGGCCATGTCACTGGCAAAGCGCTGTGGCTCGCCGGAGGCCAAGACCAGCATGCCAAAGGGCGTTTGCCCCGGCTGCGTGCGCAGCGCAATCAGGGCGACTGAGCGGGCTGCGGCCGGTTCGTCCAACCAGCTGACAGCTTCCAGCCCCGTCGCAGGGCCGCAAAAAGGCGTGGTCAAGGCCGCAGCAGCTGTGCGCGCCGCCTCACTGGCGCCCAGCGAAAAGTCACTGGCCGCAAAAGGGGGGGCCACATCCCAGACCTTGATGGCCACTTGCGGCACAGCAAAGTGCGTTTGCAATTCGCGCGCAATGGTCGCCGGCAACTGCGCTGGCGAGGGCGTCATCAGCAGGCTGCGCATCCAGCTTTGCATCTTGTCGGCTATGTTGACGTTCTCCTGGCCGTGCCGCAGCATGTCCACCAGCCGCGACTCCAGGCCGCGGATCTTGTCGCGCAACATGCCCGCCTGCCGCTCCTGCAAGCTGACGGCGCGCGCGCCGTGGCCGCTGGAGAGTTGAACAGTGGCCAGCAACTCAGCGTGACGCTCGAAAAAGTCCGGCGTGTTGGCCAGAAAATTAGCGATGTCGTCTTCAGTGATGGGGTGTTGCATAGAGGGTGGATTCTGGTTCATGTCTGGCATTGTCCTTAAAATGAAGTGGGGCTGGCTGGCAGCCGGTCTTCAGGTATCCGGTATCTCAATTTCGCCGTCAAACACCCGTGTAGCCGGCCCGCTCAGGGTCACTGCAGCGTCCAATTGCCCGGCGCTGGCAGGCCAGTCGACAGTCAGCAGGCCGCCGCGCGTGTGCACATCAACCCGGCTGTCCAGCCAACCTAAGCGGATGCCGGCCACCACGGCTGCGCAAGCGCCGGTGCCGCAAGCCAGGGTTTCGCCGGCACCCCGTTCATACACACGCAGGCGGATTTCAGTGCGCGAGAGCAACTGCATGAAACCGGCATTCACATGCCGGGCAAAGCGCGTGTGGCTTTCGATTTGCGGGCCCCACTCAGACACGGGCGCGCTGTCCACATCGTCGACCAGCTGCACCGCATGCGGGTTGCCCATGGACAAAACCGCCGTGTACAACACGGTCTGCTGGCCGTGCGCCGTCACCGCCAGGGGCCAGGTGGACCAACCCAGGGTATGGCGCTCTTGCAAACCGCTTGCATCAAAGGGCAGTGCAGACAGCTCAAAAACGGGCGCGCCCATGTCCACGCTGACGCGGCCGTCCGCCGCCATGTGCAAGGCGAGCACGCGGTTCAAGGTTTGCACTCGCACTGTGTCGCGCTCGCTCAGGTGCTGGTCGCGCACATAGCGCACAAAGCAGCGCGCGCCGTTGCCGCAGTGCTCTACCTCTTGGCCGTCGGCGTTGTGAATGGCGTAAGCAAAATCAATATTCGTGCTGCCCGCCGGGGCGGCCCGGACGCTAAGTATCTGGTCCGCGCCCACACCGAAATGCCGGTTGGCCAGAAAACGGTATTGCGCAGCCGTCAGACCCAGCAGCCCGCGGGTTTCGTCAAGCACCACGAAATCGTTGCCGGCGCCCTGCATTTTGGTGAATCGGATTCGCATCCGCACATTATCCGCCGGCCTAGGGGGGCGGGGCTGAGGCATTACCATGTGCGCCTAGAACACCGACTCAGAGAAAGAAATACATGCTGCGCATTCCCGAGTGGACACCCGCCCTCAAGCCGCAACCGCAAGACCTGGTCGACGCCATTCTCAAGCGCCGCGGCGGCACCATGATCAACCTGGACAAGGCGCTGCTCTGGAGCGAGCCGCTGGCGCGCGCCTGGAACATCTACCTGGGCGCTGTGCGCTCGGGCCTGCCCACCAGCTGGAAGCTGCGCGAGCTCGGTATTTGCACCGTGGCCCTGCTGACCGGCGCCGTCTACGAATACAAGCACCATGCGCCGGACTTCCTCAAAGCCGGCGGCGAGCAGGCCGAGCTCGATGCACTGAACGCGGTGATTCACAACGCCCGCGTGTCAACGGCGCACCCGGCACTCGGCGACATAGAAGCGCTGGTCATTCAGTACGCCGCGCAAATGACGCTGGACGTGAAAGTCAGCGACGCTGTTTTCAACGGACTGCGCCAGCATTTTGACAACACCGAAATCGTCGAGCTGACCAGCGCGATTGCCACTTACAACATGGTGGCGCGCTTTCTGGTGGCCCTGGGTGTGACGCCTGAAGCCTGAGCGCTGTCAGTCGGCCTTGATGCCGTTGTCTTTGACCACCTTGGCCCAGATGTCGATCTGCTTGCCGATGAAAGCATCTGCTGCTGCGGGTGTGCCACCGATGATGTCAATGCCCTGGGCGTCCAGCTTCTTGGCGATCTCCGGGTTTTTCAGGGCCTTGTTGATTTCTTCATTCATGCGCTTGAGCACTTCCGGCGGAGTTTTGGCCGGCGCCAAAATAGCCCACCAGGCGGGTGCGTCAAAGCCGGCAAAACCGCTTTCAGCCACCGTCGGCACATTGGGCAGATCTGGTACGCGCTTGCTGGTAGTGACTGCGAGCGGGCGCATACGGCCGCTGTCGATGTGCGGCTTGGTCACGAACACCGAGCCGATCGACAAAGGCACATGGCCGGCCACGGCATCGGTCATGAGCGGACCGCCCCCTTTGTAGGGCACGTGCTGCCAGTCGATGTTGCCGCTCTTGCTGAGCAAGGCCATGGCCAGATGGCCCAGGCTGCCCGAGCCGATGCTGCCGTAGCTGACGTTTTTCTTGGCCTTGGCGGCCGCCACCACGTCGGCAAAGGTCTTGTACTCAGAGCCTGAAAAGGTGGCCAGCACCATGGCCGAAGTGCCGATGAGCGACACCGCCGCCAGGTCCTTGCGCGTGTCAAAAGGCAGGCCCGGGATCAGGCTGGGGTTAACGCCATGCGTGTCAAAAACCACGGCAAAGGTGTAACCATCAGCGGGCGAGGCCGCCACAGCCGCCGCGCCTATGGAGCCGGACGCGCCGCCCTTGTTCTCAACGATGATGTTTTGACCGAGCTGCTGCGACAGGGGCACGGCCAAAATGCGCGCCACCTGATCGACCGAGCCGCCCGGCGGAAACACCGCCACGAACTTGATTGGCTTGCTAGGCCAGGCAGCTTGCGCCCAGGCGGCCGGTGCAGCAGCCAGCGCCGCAACTACACAGGCCACGCTAGCGACAGTCTGGGCGGACTTCAAAATCCAGTGTTTCATCATGATGTTTGCCTTTGACAATAAACCGCCAGTATGGCGACATGCCTTGGCTTGGCTATTCAGGAAAGTACTTACTCACTGCCGAGCAGCGGCTGCATCGACACGGTCTTGGCGCTCACGCTTGCAGGCAAAATGCAAGAATGGCAAGAAGCTCTCAACTCCTCTATCCCCAGCGCGAACCGGCGCCCTTGCTGCCGGCCGCCACCGTGCTGCTGCTGCGCGACGGCCAGAGCGGCGTCGAGGTGCTGATGACGCGCCGCTCGGCCAAGGCCAGTTTTGCCCCCGGTGCCTATGTCTTTCCGGGTGGCGGCATTGATGCCGCAGATGCGCTGGCGCACGGCCAATCGACGCGTCGCGCCTCGCAAAGCGATCTGCACCTGACGCAGGCGATAGCCGCCATCCGCGAAAGTTTTGAGGAGCTCGGCATTTTGCTGGCACGCAGGGCTGATGGCAGTCACGCCAGCGATGCTGACATCGCCAACTTAGACCGCCACTTGCCTTTTGCTGCGCAGTGCCAAGCGCAGGGTTTGCGCTTGGCGGCTGACGAGGTTTATGTGCTGGCGCACTGGGTGACAGACCGCGACTTGCCCAAACGCTTTGATGTGCCCTTTCTGGTGGCGCGCATGCCCGCTGGCCAGCAAGCGGTGGCTGACGAGTCCGAGCAGTTCGAGCCGGTCTGGCTCAGCCCGGCTCAAGCCCTGGCACGGCATGCGGCGGACCAGATGTTCATGCTGTTTCCGACGATTCGCACCTTGGAGCGTCTGCGCAGCTACACCAGCGTCAATTCGGTGCTGGCCGACTGCGCGCGCAACGAAGAGCCCCTGTGGACATCCTGCCCGCGCGCCGGCATGCTGCAAGGCCGGCAGGCCCGGTTCATGGAGCACGAGTCAGCGTTTGGCGAGCTGCACCTGACCAGCCCGGACGGCCAGATCGTTCACGCGCTGGACTGGCAAACAGCGCGGCCCGTACCACTGCGCCACAACCTGCAACGCCTGACCGCACCCAACCCCGGCGTGATGACCGGCCCGGGTACCAACAGCTACCTGGTGGGCGAAGCGGCCACCGGTTACATCGTCATCGATCCCGGCCCGGCCGATGCCGACCATTTACAGCGCCTGTGGCTGGCGGCCGGCGGCGACATCCGCATGATTGTCTGCACGCACTCGCACGCCGACCACTCTCCCGGCGCCCAGCCCCTGCAAGCCTCGTGCGCTAATAAGCCGCCGATTCTTGGTTTGCCCTCAGCGCCGACCGCACGCGCCAACAGCGAGTTCGTGCCCGACCGCGCCTTAGCGCATGGAGAGCGCCTGCAACTGGGTCAGGGAGAAAGCACACACACCTTGCTGGTGCTGCACACGCCCGGCCATGCGGCCAATCATGTTTGTCTGGTGCTGCTCGAAGACGGATTGCTCTTCAGCGGCGACCATATTTTGAACGGCAGCACCACGGTGGTCGATCCACCCGACGGTGACATGAACGATTACCTGGCCTCGCTGGACCTGCTCAGCGCCGCCTGTGCAAAGCACCAGATCGAGTTCATTTTGCCGGCGCATGGTTACGTGCTGGACCAGGCCAGCCAGGCGATTGACAGGCTGCGGGTACACCGCCTGCAGCGCGAAGCCAAGATCTTGAGAGTGATGCAGGCCGACCCGCAAGGCACGATGGACGACTGGGTGGCACAGGCCTATGACGATGTGGACGCCCGCATCTGGCCGGTGGCCAAACGCTCGCTGCTGGCGCACGTGCAACGCCTTGAGTCGATGGCGCCTTGATGGCGCGGGGATGGATTTCGGCCTAAGCGGGCATGGCGCGGTTCTGCTCCGCCATGCTCAGCGCCACCGCCTCCGCCACCTCGATCCCGTCGACACCCGCAGACAAAATACCGCCCGCATAACTGGCACCTTCGCCCGCCGGGTACAAGCCCTTGACGTTCAGGCTTTGAAAGTCGTCGCCGCGCGTGATGCGCAGCGGTGAAGAAGTTCGCGTCTCCACGCCGGTCAGCACCGCGTCGGGCATGTCAAAGCCTTTGATCTTCTTGCCAAAAGCCGGCAGCGCTTCGCGTATCGCCGCAATCGCATAGCCGGGCAGCGCACCGGCCAGGTCGGTCAGGTGCACGCCCGGCTTGTACGAGGGCTCCACGCTGCCCAGCGTGGTGGACGCACGGGCAGCCAGAAAGTCGCCAACCAACTGGCCCGGCGCTTCATAATTACTGCCGCCCAGGGTGTAAGCCTTGGACTCGAGTTGGCGCTGAAAAGCAATGCCCGCCAGCGCATGCACCGGCTGGCCGGCAACCGCGCCTTCTACAAAATCAGCCGGTGCAATGCCCACCACGATGCCGGCGTTGGCATTGCGCTCATTGCGCGAATACTGGCTCATGCCGTTGGTCACCACGCGCCCGACTTCGGACGTGGCCGCCACCACCGTGCCGCCCGGGCACATGCAAAAGCTGTAGACGCTGCGGCCGTTGGCAGCGTGATGCACCAGCTTGTAGTCGGCCGCGCCCAGCAGCGGGTGGCCGGCATGCTGGCCCAGACGCGCGCGGTCGATCAGGCCCTGCGGATGCTCGATGCGAAAGCCGATCGAAAAAGGCTTGGCTTCCATGAAAACACCGCGCTCATGCAGCATGGCAAAAGTGTCGCGCGCGCTATGGCCGGGGGCCAGCACCACGTGGTCGGCGCGTAATTCGTAACGGCTGCCGTCGGCCAGCTTGTCCACTGTCAGGCCGCGGATGTGCTGGCCGTCTGCGTTGATCTCAATCGCCACGTCGCTCACACGCTGCTGAAAGCGGATCTCACCGCCCATGGCCTCGATCTGCTCGCGCATGTGCTCGACCACTTTGACCAGCTTGAAAGTGCCGATGTGCGGTTTGCTGACCAGCAAAATCTCTTCAGGCGCGCCGGCCTTGACGAACTCCAGCATCACCTTGCGGCCCAGGTGGCGCGGGTCCTTGATCTGGCTCCAGAGCTTGCCGTCTGAAAACGTGCCTGCACCGCCTTCGCCAAATTGCACATTCGACTCAGGGTGCAGCACCTGCTTGCGCCACAGGCCCCAGGTGTCCTTCGTGCGTTCACGCACCTTTTTGCCGCGCTCCAGCACGATGGGCTTGAAACCCATCTGCGCCAGCAGCAGCGCCGCAAAAATACCGCAAGGCCCGAAGCCAATGACGACCGGCCGGATGGCGGGGGTTTGCGTGGCCTGTGTGGGCGGGTAATAAGCCAGGTCAGGCGCGCGGCCGATGTGCGGATGGCCTAGAAACTGCGCGATCAGCTGCTCCTCCAACGCCGGGCTGCTGAGCGTGACATGCGCGATGTAGACCAGCAGCAACTTTTGCTTGCGCGCGTCGTAGCTGCGCTTGTGAATATGGTGGCCGGCCAGCTCAGCGGGCGTGATGCCCAGGGTCTTGACGATCAGCGCCGGCAGGGCGGCCTCGTCGTGGTCCAGCGGGAGCTTGAGCTCGGTCAAACGCAGCATGGCGGTGTCCTTTGGAGTGGATCCGTTTTCCGGATCAAGGGCTTGATTTTAGGCCTCGCGCCTGCGGCAGTCTTGAAGCAGACCGTCTGCGCGGATAATCAGCCCCGTGAAGCACGCTAGACCGCCGCTGGTGCGATCTGGGAAACCAGGCACTGGAGGAACGTCCGGACTGCACAGGACAGCGTAGGAGGTAACACCTCTCCACCGCAAGGTGAGGATCAGAGCAACAGAGACGAGCCGGTTCAGTCCGGGTGAAACGGGCAATCTCTACGCGCAGCAATACCAAGTAGGCCAGCGTTGATGTGGTTCCGCAGAGCTGGCGGGTAGGTAGCATTGAGCCGGCGGGGCGACCCCCGGCCCAGATTAATGGCGGTCACGTTTGTCTTTCGCAAGAAAGGCAAACGCACAGAATCCGGCTTATCGGCGAGCTTCACACTTATTTCAAACGGGGGGTTGGAGATGGATCCCCGCGTTCGCGAGGATGACGTAGCGGATTCGTCATTCCTGTGCAGAGCCTGCCCTCGACCTGATCGGGGGCAGGAATCCATCCCCGCGTTCGCGAGGATGACGGTCCGCAAAAGGGGAACTGGACCTCAAAAGCCGTAGCACCACCCCGCCCGT
The DNA here is from genome assembly GCA_044350025.1 of Polaromonas sp. Classification (GTDB taxonomy): domain Bacteria; phylum Pseudomonadota; class Gammaproteobacteria; order Burkholderiales; family Burkholderiaceae_C; genus Polaromonas. Next base: position 11,824 of record JBILIK010000038.1, read on the forward strand.
AGATGCGGCTTGAGCCTGGCGGCGGCAGCCGATTTGGGGTACCCCCCTATGAGGCAGCCGCCGCCAGGCTCAAGCCGCAGCGCACAGCACCCGCCCCAGCCCACGCGCACAAACAGGCCCCAAAGAAAAAGGCCACCCGAAGGCAGCCTTTTCAAGCAAGCGCAGAGACAGCCAGCGTCAATCGTTCTTCAAAGCCGCAATGCGCTCTTCAATCGGCGGGTGCGTGGCAAACAAAGCGCCCACACCTCCGGCAATGCCCAAAGCCGCCACAGACTTAGGCAACTCGCCGGGCACCATGCCGCCCAATCGCGCCAGCGCATTGATCATCGGCTGCTTGCGGCCCAGCAACTGCGCGGCACCCGCATCAGCGCGGAACTCGCGGTGACGCGAAAACCAGGCCACCACCATGGCTGCGGCGAAACCCAGCACGATGTCCATCACGATGGTCGTCACGTAGTATCCAATGCCGGGGCCTGAACTCTGCGAATCGCCCTTGCGCAAAAAGCTGTCCACCGCATAACCCACCACCCGGCTGATGAACACGACGAAGGTGTTCATCACACCCTGAATCAGCGTCATGGTGACCATGTCACCGTTGGCAATGTGCGCGATTTCGTGGCCGATCACGGCCTCGATTTCTTCCTTGGTCATGCCTTGCAGCAAACCGGTAGACACCGCCACCAGCGCCGAATTTTTGAAGGCGCCCGTGGCAAAAGCATTGGGCTCACCCTCAAAAATACCGACTTCAGGCATGCCGATGCCGGCTTTTTGCGCCAGCCGGCTCACCACCTCGACGATCCAGGCTTCGTCCGCGTTTTGCGGCTGGTTGATCACGCGCACGCCCGAGCTCCACTTGGCCACCGGCTTGCTGATCAAGAGCGAGATGAATGCGCCGCCAAAACCCATGAGCAGTGCAAAGCCCAGCAAGGCCGTCAGGTCCAGACCGTTGGCGGTCAAAAAGCGGTTCACACCCAGCACGTTCGCGACGATGCCCAGCACCACGACGATGGCCAGGTTGGTCATGACAAACAAAAAGATGCGTTTCATAAAATAATCACTTTCGTGAGTTGTGCTTGTTGCAAAAAAAACTGACAACCGTCCAGATGGGTATTAAACCCGCGATATCAAGCTATCGGGGCCGGACGAAAAACCAGATGATCATCATAAAAAGAAAGCGCCTCGTTTTGCGTCCACCATCCCGGAACACCTAAAACCGGCAGGGGTAAAAATATTTTCGCTGTCAAGTCGGCTTGACGCAGCGCGCCGGCAGCCCAGTGGTCCAGCGCTTGCATCTCACCGGCGGGGGCCGGTGCGCGGTACACGTGGGCTGTGATCGACTTGCGCGGGTTCGTGAGTTTTTCCAGTAAAGCGTGACCGAACAGCACCAGCCGGGCCTGGCGCCAGAGCGGTCGCAGCTCCACAAATAGCCTGTCCCACTGGCGGGCCTGCAGCGCCTCCCACAGGGGCTGCGGCGCGCTGAGCAAGGCGGCGTTTTCGTCAAACACGGTCAACGCATCACGCACGGCGCCGCGCAAGGGCTGCACGCCAGAGCGCGCAATTTGCGCCGCCTGCAAGGCATTGAGGCAACGTTTGGTTTCGGGAAAACGCAGCCAGCACAGGCCGTTGAACAAGTCATGCAAATTGTCGCGCGTGGGCACCTGACCCGTGTCAAAAATAAACTGCTCGTAGGCTTGGCCGGCCGGTAAAGCAGCCTGAGGAACAAAGCGTACAGATGCTGTGGATGAGGTCGCCTGCTGATGCAATTTGTTCAGCACATCGGCCACCGACGCGCCGCCAGCCAGCTGCGCCTGCACAGCGGCAGCTTCGCTGTGCCACGGTGCCAGCCAGGGCTGATGCCAATCAACAGCCTGCGCCAGCTCGCTCAAACCAGCGGCTCGGCTTTCCAGGCCAGCGCTTCGCCGGAGCGCAGCGGCTTGAGTTCAGCCCCACCAAAAGCAAAACTCTCAGGCGGCGTCCAGCTTTGGCGCTGGAGCGTGAGCGTGCCGGTGTTGCGCGGCAGTCCGTAAAAATCGGCGCCGTTGAAGCTGGCAAAGGCTTCGAGCTGGCCCAGCGCGCCGGCCGCTTCAAAGGCTTCTGCGTACAGCTCCATGGCGGCGTGCGCGGTGTAGCAACCGGCGCAACCGGTGGCGTGTTCCTTGAGCTGCGCCGGGTGCGGCGCGCTGTCGGTACCCAGGAAAAAGCGCGCGTTGCCGCCGGTGGCCGCCTGGACCAGCGCCAGCCGGTGCTTTTCGCGCTTGAGCACGGGCAGGCAGTAGTAATGCGGGCGGATGCCGCCGGTGAAAATCGCGTTGCGGTTGTACAGCAGGTGGTGCGCCGTGATGGTGGCGCCGGTGAAGCGGTCCGCGTCCAGAACGTACTGTGCGGCCTCCAGCGTGGTGATGTGCTCAAAAACGATTTTCAACTCAGGGAAATCGCGGCGCAGCGGTATCAGCTGCTGGTCGATGAAGACCGCCTCGCGGTCAAACAGGTCAATGTCGGGGCTGGTGACTTCGCCGTGCACCAGCAGCAGCATGCCGGCTTTTTGCATGGCTTCGAGCGTGGCGTAGGTCTTGCGCAGGTCAGTGACGCCGGCGTCGCTGTTGGTGGTGGCGCCCGCCGGGTAGAGCTTGGCGGCCACCACGCCGGCGTCCCTGGCGCGGCGTATCTCGTCGGCCGGCAAGTTGTCGGTCAGGTACAGCGTCATCAAGGGCTCAAAACTCACACCCGCCGGCACCGCCGCCTGGATGCGCGCCTTGTAAGCCAGCGCCTGCGCGGCCGTGGTCACGGGCGGGCGCAGGTTGGGCATGATGATGGCCCGGCCAAACTGGGCGGCCGTGTGCGGCACCACGGTGGCCAGCGCGTCGCCGTCGCGCACATGCAAGTGCCAGTCGTCGGGGCGGGTGATGGTGAGGTGTTGGGTTCGGGTGTCAGTGCTCATGCGGCCATTGTCCCAAAAACAGGCACAGGGCTAGCGCGGCTCAGGGCGCGCTCCAGCGCGGCTGTGGTGCGCGGCTTTGGGCACGGGCTGCGCTTGGAGGTAGTTCCACAAAGCCTGCGCCTGGCTTTTGGGGGCAGCCTTGCCGCCGGGGCGCTCGCGGTAAATGCGCACTTCCATCAACATGTCCAGGCCAGTGCCGGCGCTCACCAGCTTTTTGGCGCGCACTTCTTTTTTGACGGCGCTGAGCGGTAAAAAAGCGATGCCATGGCCTTCGAGTGCCATCGCCTTCAAGCCCTCGGCCATGTCGGTTTCGTAAACACGGTCCAGGTGAATGGCGGTGCTCGACTGCTTGAGCAGCATGTCCACCACGCGGCCCAGGTAAGCGCCAGGCGCGTAGCCCAGGTAAGGCAGGGGCTGACCGGCCTGCCCCGGCAGCGCATAAAGGGGCTTGCCATCGGCCGCGGGTTTGACGTACGGCGCCAGCAGTTCCTGGCCCAGGGTGAGCATCTCGTAGCGGCCCGGGTCCAGTTGAAAGGGCTGAGAGTCATGGTGGTAAGCGATCAGCAAATCACAGCTGCCTTCAACCAGGCGCATCACCGCGTCATGCACGTTCAGCGCAATCAGCCGGCTTTTCAGCGGGCCGAATTTATCGCTCAGGCTGCTGACCCAGGCCGGAAAAAAGGTGAAGGCCAGGGTGTGCGGCACTGCAAACTCGACCACGTCCTGCCCGGCCGCCGTGTGGCCGCGCAGCATGGCGCGCGTTGACTGCAAGCCTTGCAACATGTCCAGTGACTGCGCGTAAAGCGTTTCACCCGCCAGGGTGAGCCGCGTGGGGTAAGAGCTGCGGTCCACCAGGTCGGTGCCGGCCCAGGCTTCGAGCGCCTGGATGCGCCTGGAAAAAGCCGGCTGCGTGACATGGCGCAGCTGCGCCGAACGGCTGAAACTGCGGGTTTCAGCCAGGCTGACAAAATCCTCTAACCATTTGGTTTCCATGGCCTTGATTATTACGGCTGAAGGGATGCTTCAGGCCTCGTCATGCCCTTGCTGCTGCAAGGCCCACATTTGGGCGTAGCGGCCGTCCTGCGCCAGCAAGCCGGCATGCGTGCCGCGCTCGATGATGCGGCCGGCGTCCATCACCAGGATTTCATGCGCATCCACCACGGTCGAAAGGCGGTGCGCGATGACCAGCGTGGTCTTGTTTTGCGCGGCGGTGCGCAGCTCGGCCTGGATGGCGCGCTCGTTGGCCGAGTCCAGCGCCGAGGTGGCTTCGTCAAAAATCACCACCGGCGGGTCTTTGAGCAAGGTGCGGGCAATCGCCACGCGCTGCTTTTCACCGCCCGAAAGCTTGAGGCCGCGCTCGCCCACCATGGTGGCGTAGCCCTGGGGCGTGGCGCTGATGAAGTCATGAATGCGCGCGGCGCGGGCGGCCTCTTCAACCTGCTCGCGGCTGGCACCGGGCTGGCCGTAAGCGATGTTGTATTCCACCGTGTCGTTGAACAGCACCGTGTCTTGCGGCACGATGCCAATGGCCTGGCGCACGCTGGCCTGGGTCACCTGCTTGATGTCCTGGCCTGCAATGGTGATGCGTCCGCCTTCCTGCGGATTGCTGACATCGTAAAAGCGGTAAAGGAGGCGCGCCAGCGTGGACTTGCCCGCGCCCGAAGAACCCACCACCGCCACGGTTTTTCCCGAGGGAATTTCAAAGCTCAGCTGGTGCAGGATAGGCCGGCTGGGCTCGTAAGCAAAGCTGACGTTTTCAAAGCGCACCGTGGCGTCATGCGCCAGGTCGCCCGCCACGCCGGCAGCACCAGCTGGCTTGGCCACCACCAGCGGCAGCGCGCCCGGCATATCGGCAATCTCGCGTTCTTTTTCCATCAGGTTGAACATCTTGTCCAGGTCGGTCAGGCTTTGCTTGATCTCTCGGTAGATCACGCCCAGAAAGCCCAGCGGAATGTAGAGCTGGATCATGAAAGCGTTGACCATCACCAGGTCGCCCAGCGTCATGCGGCCATCGACCACGCCCTGGGTGGCGCGCCACAGCATGGCCACCAGACCGATGGCGATGATGAGTTGCTGGCCGGTGTTGAGCAGGCTCAGGGTGCGCTGGCTCTTGACGGCAGCGCGCCGGTAGCGCTCCAGGTTTTCGTCGTAGCGTCTGGCTTCAAAGGCTTCGTTGTTGAAGTATTTGACAGTTTCATAATTCAGCAGCGAGTCGATGGCACGGCTGTGCGCCGACGAGTCCAGCTCGTTCATCTGCTTTCTGAACTGCGTTCGCCACTCCGTCACCGTCACCGTGAAGGCGATGTAAAACACCAGCGCAATGATGGTGATGCCGGCAAACCAGACGTCGAACTTGACGGCCAGCAGTGTCAATACCAGCGTGACCTCGATCAGCGTCGGGATGATGCTGTAGAGCGAATACGAAATAAGCGAATGCACGCCGCGCGTGCCGCGTTCGATATCGCGCGTCATGCCGCCGGTCTGGCGCTCCAGGTGAAAACGCAGGCTCAGCGCATGCAGGTGCTCAAAAACTTCCAGCGAGATACGCCGCGCCGCGCCCTCGGTGGCCTTGGCAAACACCAGCTCGCGCAGCTCGGTGAACAGCGAGGTAGACAGTCGCAACAGGCCATAGGCCAGCAGCAGCGCCACCGGCACCACCAGCACCGCCTGCACGTCGCCGGGCTTGAAGCTCATGGCATCGACCAGGTCTTTGAGCAGCAGCGGCACGCCGACATTGGCCACCTTGGCACCCACCATGAAAGTCAGCGCTGCGACAACGCGCCACTTGTAGGCCCACAGGTAAGGAAAAAGCCGCTTGAGCGTGTCCATGTCAGAGCGCGCCGGCCGGGTCGTCTGGTTAGCAGAAGCTGTTGCCGGCAGGGCCAAACTATCGTGGGAAGCTCGAGAGCGCATGAAGGACAATCGTGAAATACAAAAAATCTGAACTTAACTGTGAGATTGTGCCTATGTCTTCTGAATCAAGTACCCCGGGATCCGACAAGCTCAGCCTGCCGGTCGACAAGGAGCTGGTGCTCAAGGTCATCCCAATGCCGGCCGACTGCAACGCCAACGGCGATATTTTCGGCGGCTGGGTCATGGCCCAGGTCGATCTGGCCGGCTCGGTGCTGCCGGCGCGCTATGTCAACGGCCGCATGGCCACTGTGGCAGTAAACCAATTTATCTTCAAACAACCTGTGAAGGTGGGCGACATACTGTCATTTTTTGCGGAGGTCACCCGCATCGGTAACACCTCCATCACTGTGCAGGTGGAGGTGTATGCAGAACGCTTTCGCGCACAGGGCCGCTACATCAAAGTCACTGAAGCCAGCCTGACCTATGTGGCCATCGGCGATGACGGCAAGCCCCGCTCGATTGACAAAACGGGCAACTTACCGGCTCAGTGAGCCCGGTAACCGGGCCAGGCATCAGGAGACGATGTAAACCCCTGAGCCCACTGCCAGCAGTTTGCCGTCGGCGCCATGAAAGGCCATGCGCGTGTTGGCCACGCGTGAGCCCACGCGCAGCACCTCGGCATGCATCTCAAAATGCTCGCTGATGCCGGGGCGCAGGTAGTCAATGCGCAGGTCGATGGTGCCGAGTTTGGCAAAACGCTGCAAGCGCAGCGCAGGCGCTTCGTCCATGTGGCGCGCGCCCTGGGCAGCCAGCACGGCCAGCCCGCCCAGCGTGTCCAGCGCGGCACTGATCACGCCGCCATGCACCCGGTTGTAAGCCGCATGGCCGATCAGATCCTGCCGCATGGCCAGGCTGGCGCTCACGCGCTCAGGCTTGATCGAGACGATCTTTAAACCGAGCAATCGATTGAAAACAATTTTTTCTTCAAACAGCTCAGTCAGGCCGCGAACATATTCGGGCTCGAAAACGACAGGGGTGGCCGCCGCGGCCTTTGGATGAGACGTCATGGCCACATTGTGGCGTAGCGCTTGGGGGCAGCGTTCAGAGCTTGGCAAAGTCCGGCCGGCGCTTTTCAATGAAGGCGGTGAAGGCTTCCCGCGCCGCCGGTTCGCGCAGCATGCGGCCAAAGCTGCTGATCTCTTCGGCAATGCGCCCGGCGACCATAGGGGCGTTGCTCATTTTCATGAGGCGCTTGGTTTCCAGCAGCGAGGACAGCGGCTTGGCCGCCAGTTTTTTGGCCTGCATTTGCGCCAAGGCGTTGGCTTCAGACGGCGGCACAATGCGGTTGATCAAACCAACTTCCAGCGCAGTTTCAGCCGTGAAGGGCTCGCCCAGCAACAGCGCTTCGGCGGCGCGCTGATGGCCCATGAGCTGCGGCAGCAGCAGGCTGGAGCCCGCCTCCGGACACAGGCCTAAATTGACAAAGGGCAGCGAAAAAGCGGCGTTGTCGCCAGCGTAAACCAAGTCGCAATGCAGCAGCATGGTGGTGCCGATGCCGACCGCCGGCCCGCAAACAGCAGCCACCAGCGGTTTGGCAAAAGTGCTGAGCGCACGCAAAAAGCGAAACACCGGCGCATCACTGTCATTGGGGGGCACACTCAAAAAATCTTTGATGTCATTGCCGGCTGAAAAAATCAGCGCATGCCCCTGGAACACCACCACACGCACCGCCGCATCGCTGGCCGCACTGTCCAGCGCGTCGGACAAGTGAGCATACATGGCGGCGGTGAGCGAGTTTTTTTTGTCGACCCGGTTGAAGGTGATGGTCATCACCGCGTCTTCGGTGTGCACGAGGATTTCTGGCATGTCTGACATCTTTACTCCTTGAAATAAACAATCTGGTGCGAACTCACCAGCAACTCACCCGAGCCGGACCACAGCTGCACAGCCTGGTCAAAAAACCCCTGCTGAAAGTTTTGCGCCTGCGCCTGTCCGAGCAGATAGCCCTGGCCGCTGCGCTCCAGATCGGCCGCGCCCGCATGAAAGTAAACCGTCACCGACACCGTGCCGGCGGGTACCAATTTAGCGCGGCGCAACCAGATGCGCGGGTAAAAAGCATCGGCCATGGCCGTCAATGCCAAAACGTCCAGTGACCGTGGCGGATTGTCGCGCAGCCAGAACTGGCTCAAACTGTCCTTGCCGCCACCGTCCAGCAGCTGAGGCAAGCCCCCACGCGCCACCCGCATCTCGTAGCGCTGTGTCCATGCCAGTTTGTCCGGGTAAGCAGCGAGGCTGCAGTTTTGCGGCAGTGGCACAACGGGCATAGTGCTGTCGTTTTGTCCCCAGGTCGGGCGCCGCACGGCCGTCACAGCGGTGGCGCTCATCAGCACGCTCTGCGCGCCTTGCGCGTCCAGTTGCGTCATCTCAATGAACCAGTGCTGGGTAGAACGGTTGGTACGCAAAGGTCTGGCCGTCAGCTGAAAATCGCCGGGCGCGACCGCCGCTGCAAAATTCACCGTGAGGGACAGCGGCTCACCAAGCAGCGCCGGGTGCAGCAAAACCGCTTGCAAGGCGGTGGCCGCTGTGGTGCCGCCAAACGGCCCCACCATGTTCCAGTAGGCCGGGCTGCTGCTGCCCTTGAAAACGCCGGGCCGCGCTTCATCCAGCAGCTCCAGGCGCAGTGCCTCGTCAAAGGGATGCATGCGGCTCAGACCCGCTCAAAAATACCGGCCGCGCCCTGCCCCATGCCCACGCACATGGTGACCATGGCGTAGCGCAGCTTGTGCCGGTGCAAGGCATGAATGGCCGTGGCCGAACGGATGGCGCCGGTGGCACCCAGGGGATGACCCAGCGCAATGGCGCCGCCCATGGGGTTGACCTTGGCCGGGTCCAGGCCCAGCGTCTGCATCACCGCCAGCGACTGCGCGGCAAAGGCTTCATTGAGCTCAAACCAGTCGATGTCTGCCTGCTTGAGACCGCCATAGCCCAGCGCCGCCGGAATGGCCTCGATGGGGCCTATGCCCATGATGTGCGGCGGCACGCCACGACTGGCGTAGCTGACAAAGCGCGCCAGCGGCTTGAGGCCGTGCGTGCGGATGGCTTTTTCGCTGGCCAGGATCAGCGCACCTGCGCCGTCTGAGGTTTGCGAGGAATTGCCGGCTGTGACCGAGCCGCGCGCGGCAAACACCGTCTTGAGTTTGGCCAGGCCCTCCATCGAAGTGTCGGCGCGCGGACCTTCGTCCAGGCTGACGGTGCGGGTGCTGAGCTCGGTCTCACCGCTTTGCAAATTGGGGCTGCGATGGCTGACCTGCACGGGAGTTATCTCGTCCTTGAACTCGCCGGCTTGCTGCGCTTTGAGCGCCCTGGCATGCGAGGCGCAGGCAAATTCATCCTGCGCTTGGCGCGAGACCTTCCATTGCTGCGCCACCTTTTCGGCGGTCAGGCCCATGCCGTAGGCCAGGCCGATGTTCTCGTTCTGCAAATACATGGCCGGCGACAGCGAAGGTGCATTGCCCGACATCGGCACCATGCTCATGCTCTCGGTGCCGGCCGCGATCATGATGTCGGCCTCACCGACGCGTATGCGGTCCGCCGCCATTTGCACCGCTGACAGACCGGAGGCGCAAAAGCGGTTGACCGTGATGCCGCCCACACTGTGGGGCAAACCCGCCAGCACCGCCCCGATGCGCGCAATGTTCAGGCCCTGAGGGCCTTCCGGAATGGCGCAGCCGCAAATAATGTCTTCAATGGCCGCAGGGTCCAGGCTGGGCGCCTGGGCCAGGGCGGCGCGCAGCGCCTGAACCAGCAAGTCGTCCGGGCGCATGTGGCGAAAAAAACCGCGGTGCGAGCGCCCTATGGGTGTGCGCGTGGCGGCGACGATGTAGGCGTCTTGGATTTGTTGGGACATTTTGAAATTCTTTCGCTAGGAGTCAGTTCACTTCAATTGCGCAGCGGTTTGCCTGTGTTCATCATGGCCATGATGCGTTCTTGCGATTTGGGGTGCTCAATCAAGGCGCAAAAAGCCTTGCGCTCGAGCGTCATGAGGTACTCCTCGCTGACCAGCGAGCCGGCATCGACATCGCCACCGCACACCACGCCGGCGATCAGGCTGGCAATGTGAAAGTCATGCGCACTGATGAAGCCGCCGCCCTGCATGTTGACCAGCTGCCCGCGTATGGTGGCGATGCCGTCGCGCCCTGCTACGGCGAACAAACGCCGTGCCGGCGCCCGGTAGCCGGCCGTGTACAGGGCCTTGGCTTGGCTGATCGCAACAAACAGCAACTCGTCTTTGTGCGCAACGATCACATCGCCCTCCAGCAGGTAACCCAGCTTGCGGCTTTCGTGCGCGCTGGTGCCCACCTTGGCCATGGCGGCGGCGGCAAAGCCTTCACTCAAAAATGGCATCAAGTCTTTGCCGGTCGAGCTTTGCGCATTCTCAGCCGCGCGGCGGGCGATATAGGTCAGCCCGCCCGCACCGGGCACCAAGCCCACGCCCACTTCGACGAGGCCCATATAGCTTTCCACAGCGGCCACGCGCCGGGCTGAATAAACAGCCATCTCACAACCACCACCGAGCGCCAGACCGCGAATGGCAGAGACCACCGGCACGCTGGCGTAGCGCATTTTCAGCATGACTTTTTGCAAGTCGGCTTCGGCTTCTTCGACGGCGGCCACGCCCAGCATCATGAAAGCCGGCAGCATGGCCTGCAGGTCGGCACCGGCTGAAAACATCTCGCCCTCAGACCAGATGACCATGCCCTGAAAACTTTTTTCTGCCAGGTCCACGCCGCGCGCCAGCCCGGCGGCGACTTCGGGGCTGATGGCGTGCATTTTGGTTTTGATGCTGGCGATCAAGACCTCTTCGTCCAGCGTCCACAAACGCATGGCCGCGTCTTCGTGCAAAGTGCGACCCGCCGTGGCCGGCGAAGCAGCCAGCGCGCCCGCCACGTCTTCGGGAAAATGCTGACGCGCATAGACCGGTAACTGACGGCGCGGTATGAAGGCTTGCGCGGCCGGGCTCCACGAGCCTTGCGGCGTGTGCACGCCGCCGGCCTCGGCCACAGGGCCTTTGAACACCCAAGCCGGCAGCGGCTCGCGGCACAGCGCCTTGCCGGCATCAATGTCCTCTTGAATCCATTGCGCCACCTGCAACCAGCCGGCTTCCTGCCAGAGCTCGAACGGGCCCTGCTTGCTGCCAAAGCCCCAGCGCATCGCCAAATCAATGTCGCGCGCCGTCTCAGCAATGCTTTGCAAATGAACCGCCGCATAGTGCAACTGGTCGCGCAAAATGGCCCACAAAAAGCGGGGCTCTGCGCCTTCGGCTTCGCGCAAAAGTTTCAGGCGCTCGCCGGCCGGCTTTTTGAGCATGCGGCCGACCACATCATTGGCCTTGGCGCCACCAGCCACATAGTCCATGGTCTGCGGGTCCAGGCGCAGGATGTCGCGGCCCTGTTTTTTGTAAAAGCCGGCGCCGCTTTTCTGGCCCAGACTTTTGGCCTCCAGCAAACGGGCCAGCACTGGCGGCGTGACGTAAAGCTCGGCAAACGGGTCGGCATTCTTGCCGTCGCCAAGATTGTCTTGCAGCGTGCGGATCACATGCGCCATGGTGTCCAGCCCGACCACGTCGGCCGTGCGGAACGTCCCCGAGCTGGCGCGGCCCAGTTTTTTGCCGGTCAGGTCATCGACCACGTCGTAGCTCAGGCCGAAGTGTTCAGCCTCGTGCATGGTGGCCAGCATGCCAGCCACGCCCACGCGGTTAGCCACAAAGTTGGGCGTGTCGAATGCGCGAATCACGCCTTTGCCCAGCGTGCTGGTGACAAAGGCTTCCAGCGCATCGAGCACTTCGGCGCCGGTGCTGGGGGTGTTGATCAATTCAACCAAAGCCATGTAGCGCGGCGGGTTGAAAAAATGAATGCCGCAAAAGCGCGGCTTGATCGCTTCGGGCAAGGCCTGGCTCATCTCGGTGATCGACAGGCCCGAGGTGTTGCTGGCGACGATGGTGTGTGGCGCAATAAAAGGCGCAATCTTTTCGTAGAGCGCTGTCTTCCAGTCCATGCGCTCGGCAATCGCCTCGATGACCAGGTCGCAGCCCTTGAGCAGCGCCAGGTGCTCTTCGTAGTTGGCCGGCTCGATCAGCGCCGCGTCTTCAGGCACGCCCAGCGGTGCGGGCTTGAGTTTTTTCAGGCCTTCAATGGCCTTGATGGCGATGCCGCTTTTGGGGCCCTCGGCGGCCGGCAGGTCAAACAACAGCACCGGCACCCGCAGGTTGGCCAGATGGGCGGCGATCTGCGCGCCCATCACGCCTGCGCCGAGCACGGCGACTTTTTTCACAAAAAAACGTGACATGAAGAGCTTTCCTTTTATTGCACACGCTGCCAGACTTGGTTGCGGTAGAAGGGGCCGATGTAGCCGCGCACCTGAAGTTTTTTGCCGCCCTCGATAGGCGTCAATCGCAGTTTGTAGACCTTGCCGTTTTCCGGGTCAATGATGGTGCCGCCCTCCCAGATGTCCTCGCTGGCGGCCTTGACCGCGCCACGGATGATCTCCATGCCGACCTTGGGCTTGTCCTTGCGGTCGTCTGTGCACAGCGAGCAATTGGGCTCGCTGCTGGTCTTGAGCAAACTGCGCTCAACCACGCCATTGAGCCCGCCCTTGCCGTTGTCTTTGATGCTGATCTCGGCCTTGGCCTCGCCGGAGTTGTCGTCAATGCTGCGCCACAAGCCGGCCGGCGTCATCTGGGCCAGGGCAGGCAGGGCGAATGCAGCAAAGAAAAGAGGAGCAAGGATATTTTTCATGTTGTCGCTTTCTTTAAGGTGATTTAGACCAGGGCCGCATCGGTGTCCATGAGCGCACTGGCGCCGCTGCGGGCCGTGCGCATCAATGTGGCGGTTTCAGGAAAAAGCTTGGCAAAGTAAAACCGGGCAGTCTGCAGCTTGCCCAGGTAAAAGCTGTCGGTGTTGCCGGCGGCGATTTCACGCAGCGCCACCTGCGCCATGCGTGCCCAGAAATAAGCAAACACCAGATGACCGGCCACACGCAGGTAGTCCACCGCGGCGGCGCCCACTTCGTCAGGATTTTGAAATCCCTTGAAGCCGATCTCGGTGGTGAACTTGGTCATCTGCTCACCGAGTTGCGCCAGCGGGTTGATGAATTCGGCCATTTTTTCGTTCACGCCCTCTTCAGCCACGAGCGCAGCAATCAACTTACCAAACTTGGTCAGCGTGGCGCCGTTGTTGCCCAGCACCTTGCGGCCCAGCAAGTCCAGCGACTGGATGGTGTTGGTGCCTTCATAGATCATATTGATGCGGTTGTCGCGCACATGCTGCTCCATGCCCCATTCCTTGATGAAGCCGTGGCCGCCGAAGACCTGCATGCAGGCGTTGGTGGCAATGTGCCCGTTGTCGGTCAGAAAGGCTTTGACGATGGGCGTGAGCAAGGCCACCATCTCAGCCGAATCCTTGCGCACTTTCTCATCCGGGTGGTGAAGTTCCTTGTCGATCAGCACGGTGCAAAAAATCACCAGCGCCCGGCCGCCTTCGGCATAGGCTTTGGCGGTCAGCAGCATCTTGCGCACATCGGGGTGCACGATGATCGGGTCGGCCGGTTTGTCTTTGGCCTTGGTGCCGGAGAGCGAGCGCATCTGCAGCCGGTCTTTGGCGTAGGCCAGTGCGTTCTGGTAAGCCACTTCGGTCAGGCCCAGCGACTGGTTGCCCACGCCCAGGCGGGCGGCGTTCATCATCACAAACATGGCAGCCAGACCTTTGTGCGGCGCGCCCACCAAAGTGCCGATGGCGCCGTCCAGCACCATCTGGCAGGTTGAGTTGCCGTGAATGCCCATCTTGTGCTCTAGGCCGCCGCAGTAAATGCCGTTGCGGCTGCCCAGCGAACCATCCGCGCTGACATTGAACTTGGGCACTAAAAAGAGGCTGATGCCTTTGCTGCCGGGTGGCGCATCGGGCAAACGCGCCAACACCAGGTGCACGATATTGGCCGCCATGTCATGCTCGCCGGCGCTGATGAAAATCTTGTTACCGGTCAGCGCATAAGTGCCGTCCGGCTGCGGCTCGGCGCGGGTGCGCAAAAGGCCCAGGTCGGTGCCGCAGTGCGGCTCGGTCAGGCACATGGTGCCGGTCCACTCGCCGCTGGTGAGCTTGGGCAGGTACAGCGCTTTTTGCGCTTCGCTGCCGTGCGCATGCAGAGCCTCGTAAGCGCCGTGCGACAAGCCCGGGTACATGGTCCAGGCCTGGTTGGCCGAGTTCAG
>JBILIK010000039.1:0-25288 GCA_044350025.1 Polaromonas sp.
TCCTCGATGTTGATCTGCGTGCCGGTCTCTTCGGTCAGCGCGCGAATGACGGCGCCGCCCTTGCCGATCACGTCACGGATCTTGTCCGGATTGATCTTCATGACATACAGGCGCGGCGCGAAGTCAGACACCTCGGTCTTGGCCTCGCCCATGGCTTCTTGCATCTTGCCCAGAATGTGCATGCGCGCTTCTTTGGCCTGGGCCAGAGCAACTTGCATGATTTCTTTGGTGATGCCCTGGATTTTGATGTCCATCTGCAGCGCGGTGATACCAAAGGTCGTACCGGCCACCTTGAAGTCCATGTCGCCCAGGTGATCTTCATCGCCCAGGATGTCGGTCAGCACGGCAAAACGGTTGTCTTGTTTGATCAGGCCCATGGCGATACCGGCCACATGGGCTTTCATCGGCACGCCGGCGTCCATCAGCGACAGACAGCCGCCGCAGACCGAGGCCATCGACGAGGAGCCATTGGACTCGGTGATCTCGCTGACCACGCGCATGGTGTAAGGGAACTCTTCTTTGCTTGGCAAGACGGCGATCAAAGCGCGCTTGGCCAAACGGCCGTGGCCGATTTCACGGCGCTTTGGCGAGCCCACACGACCGGTTTCGCCGGTGGCAAACGGAGGCATGTTGTAGTGCAGCATGAAGCGGTCTTCGTAGTCGCCGCTCAAAGCGTCGATGCGCTGTGCATCGCGCTCGGTGCCCAGCGTCGTCACGACCAAAGCCTGTGTTTCGCCGCGAGTGAACAGGGCGGAACCGTGGGTGCGTGGCAGCACGGAGTTACGGATTTCGATGGCGCGCACAGTGCGAGTGTCACGGCCGTCAATGCGCGGCTCGCCGGCCAGAATCTGGCTGCGAACGATCTTGGCTTCGATGTCAAACAGCATGCCTTCAACGGCGACGCCGTCGAACGCTACGCCGTCAGCTTTGAGTGCAGCCATGACCTCAGAGGTCACCACGCGGCAGGCTTGAGTGCGGGCTTGTTTGGCGCGGATCTGGTAAGCCGCTTCGAGCTTGGCGGCCGCCAACTCATTGACCTTGGCGATCAGTGGCAGGTCTTTGGCCGGCGCCTCCCAGGCCCAGACCGGTTTGCCGGCGTCACGCACGAGTTCGTGGATGGCGTTAATAGCAATGTTGCCCTGCTCATGGCCAAACACCACGGCGCCGAGCATGATTTCTTCAGACAACTGCTGCGCTTCGGACTCGACCATCAGCACAGCGGCTTCGGTACCGGCCACCACCAGGTCCATCTTCGAGTCTTTGAGCTGGGTCTTGCCGGGGTTGAGCACGTACTGGCCGTCGATGTAGGCCACGCGGGCGGCGCCGATCGGGCCGTTGAACGGAATGCCGGAAATCGACAAGGCAGCGCTCGAAGCGATCAGCGCAGGAATATCGCCTTCGACTTCAGGGTTGAGCGACAACACATGAACCACAACCTGAACTTCATTGAAGAAGCCTTCAGGAAACAAAGGGCGGATCGGGCGGTCGATCAGGCGTGATGTCAGAGTTTCAAACTCACTGGGGCGGCCTTCGCGTTTGAAAAAGCTGCCGGGAATGCGTCCGGCAGCGTAGCTTTTCTCCAGGTAGTCCACCGTCAGGGGGAAGAAATCCTGGCCGGGCTTGGCGTCGGTCTTGGCGACCACGGTGGCCAGCACCACAGTGCCGTCCATGTCGACGATGACAGCGCCGCTGGACTGGCGGGCGACTTCGCCGGTTTCCATCGTGACCTTGTGCTGGCCCCATTGAAAGGTTTTGCTGACTTTATTAAACATGCTCATTGCGATTGCTCCATTGAATCCGGGCGCATAAGGCTGCTACCCAATGCCCGGAGCGGGCCGGCTGAACACGATGCCATTCCACAAAATGCCTCGAAACCACCTGGAGGCGGGGTTGTGAGGAGACTTACCTTGTGGA
Source organism: Polaromonas sp. (assembly GCA_044350025.1). Lineage (GTDB taxonomy): Bacteria > Pseudomonadota > Gammaproteobacteria > Burkholderiales > Burkholderiaceae_C > Polaromonas. The sequence goes on from JBILIK010000039.1 coordinate 1,915, forward strand.
ATGACACAGCGCGTGCTCTTTTTGCCTTGCTCCGAAGTAAAAAACGCCTGAGCTAGTGAACTAACTCAGGCGCTCTTGAAAGTTGTCAGTGCTTACTTGCGCAGGCCAAGTTTGGCGATGAGCGCAACATAACGGGGTGCATCCTTGGACTTCAGGTAGTCCAGCAGTTTGCGGCGGCGGCTGACCATGCGCAACAGACCTCGGCGACCGTGGTGGTCTTTGGCGTGGGTCTTGAAGTGAGGCGTCAATTCATTGATGCGGCCGGTTAGCAGGGCCACTTGAACTTCCGGGCTGCCGGTATCGCCAGCCTGGCGTGCGTTGGCCTGAACGATGTCGGCCTTGATCGATTTTGCAATCATGGTTTTTCCTTTAGGAACTTGCGAACGGAGCAGTTTTCCCGAAGTGGGACTTGACCGCTGACCGCCGTGTTGTTTGCCGCACCGGCACAGGGCCGATTCAGCAAAGCCTGTGATTATAGCCCAGCGGGCGGCTTGTTTTGGGCCAGCCAGACGGCCAGCCTTTGCACCCCCTGGCGCAGGCGCTCAGGCTGCTGGCTGGCAAAACACCAGCGCAGCCAGCCCTGCTCCGCAGGCTCAGCGCTGTTGGTAAAAGCCGCACCCGGAGCCAAACCCAGTCCGGCCTCGGCCACCAGGCGCTTAGCCGTGGCCAACGAATCCTGGAATTCAGGGCGGCCCGTCAGACGGAAAAACGCGTACATGCCACCGGCCGCCGGCGCCAGTTGCACGCCCGGCAGCGCCTGCAACAGCGGCACCAGGGTGTCGCGGCAGGCCTTGAGGTGCGCCACCACTTGCGGCGTCACCTCGTCGGTGCGCTGCAAGGCCACTACGCCGGCGCGCTGCACAAACACCGGCGAGCAGGAGGTGTTGAACTCGATCAGCTTGCCCATCTGCGGCGTCATGCTGGGCGGCATCACCAGCCAGCCCAGGCGCCAGCCCGTCATCAAAAAACTCTTGGAAAAGCTGTGCACCACCACCAGCCGGTCCTCCTGATCTGCAATGTCCAGAAAACTCGGCGCGCAACCGTTGGGCGTGGGTTCGTAATAAAGCCGCTCATAGACCTCGTCGGCCAGGATCCAGGTGCCGGTGCTGCGGCAATGCCCCAACAGGGTTTGCTGCTCGGCGCGGCTGAGCGTCCAGCCGGTCGGGTTGTTGGGGGCGTTGAGCACCAAAAGCTTCGTGGCCGGCGTGACAGCCGCCAGCAGCGCAGCCATGTCCAGCTGCCACTGGCCGTCTACAGGCCGCAGGCTGACGCAATGCACCTCGGCGCCCATGATGGCCGGCTGCGCCGTCAGGTTGGGCCAGACCGGCGTCACCACCACCACGCGGTCGCCGGCATTGACCAGTGCCTGCACGGCCAGCATCAGCGCGTTAACACCACCGGCCGTCACTGCGACGCGGTCCACACCCACGGGCGCGGCACCGGCAGTGCGCAGGGCGCTGCAATAACGGGCAATTTCTTCACGCAGCTCGGGCATGCCCAGGTTGTGCGCGTAAAAGGTTTCGCCGCTGTGCAATGAATCGGCAGCCGCCTGCCGGATGAAGGCCGGCGTCACCTCATCGCTCTCGCCAAACCAGAACTTGAGCACATCGTCCCGGCCCATGGCGGCATTGGCGACCTGGCGGATCATGGATTCTTCAAGGTTCAGAACGGCTTGGCGCATGGCAAAAGGCCTTTGTAAAAAATCAAATTCAGTTCAAGCTCACGAGGGCCGGTTCATCTGGCAACTGTGCGGCTGCTCCGCGCCAGTCTGCGAAATGGTTTTGATGACCCTGAAACCATAACCCGAACCCTCGACATCGAACTTCACACCGGGTGCGCCCTGCCGGTCCATCACCGCCACCCGCAGCGGTTGCTGAAACTGGTGGTCGGCCGCACGCATAGCGCCCGCGAGACCAGACACATTGACACTGGCTTTTTCCAACTGCCGCGCCACGGCGGCGGCCTCCGTGCTGCCGGCTTTTTCGATGCTCTGGGTCAGCGCCTCCACCATGAGCTGCATGCGCATGTGAACATAGTCATCTTGCGGCTTGGGATAACGCTGCCTGAAGGCCTGGTAAAAGCGCTCGGACTCGACGCCCGGCGTGTTCGGAAACCAATCCGCCACCGCAATCACCTTGCCGACACCGGCCTCGGCCAGCACACCGGGCACACCCAGCGCGTTGCCGTAAAAGGTGTAGAACTTGCCTTCAAAGCCGGCATCCTTGGCGGCTTTCACCAGCAGCGTGAGGTCATTGCCGAAGTTGCCGGTCAGCACAGCTTGAGCGCCACTTTGTTTGATCTTGACGGCGTAGGGCAAAAAATCCTTGACGCGCGCCATCGGGTGCAGCTCATCGCCGACGATCTGCACGTCGGGGCGTTGCTGGGCCAACTGCTTTCTGGCTTCACGCAGCACCGACTGACCAAAGCTGTAGTCCTGCCCGATCAGGTAAATGCTTTTGAGCGCCTTGTCGTCCTTGAGCACATCCATCAGCGCGGCCATGCGCATGTCGGCATGCGCGTCAAAACGGAAGTGCCAGAAGCTGCACTTTTCATTGGTCAGCGAAGGCTCCACCGCCGAATAATTCAGAAATAACACCCGCTTGGCCGGCTCGCGCTCGTTGTGCTTGTTGATGGCGTCAATCAACACCGCCGCCGTGGCAGACGAATTGCCCTGAGCAATCACCCGGATGCCGTCGTCAATCGCCGAGCGTAATGCAGCCAGCGCCTCTTCGTTCTGGCCCTTGCTGTCGAAACGCTCGATTCGCAGCGCTTGCGCACCAGATGGCAGCTTGACGCCGCCACGCGCATTGACGCGCTCAGTAGCCCACACCAGGTTGCGAAAGACCGCTTCGCCCGTGTTACCGAAAGGACCGGACAGGCTTTCAATCAAGGCGATGCGCACAGCCGGCGCGGCGCTTTGGGCCACGACCATGACGGGCAGGCAGGCCGCCAAGGCCAGCAGGCCAAGAGCTAGAAATTTCAAACCATGTTTCAAAATAATGTGCATCAGACGAACAAGGGTTGGGTATTGGAAAGGGCCGCAGCGCCTGGGCTGATGTCGGCCAGCGGCCAGCGCGGCTTGACGTCAAAGGTGTAGGCGGTTTGCAGGTCTTGCAAACCGGCCTGCAAACGCATGCCGGCGGCCAGCGCGATCATGGCGCCGTTGTCGGTACACAAATGCAGCTCGGGGTAATGCACGCGAATGCCGCGCTGCCGGCAAACGGCATTGAGTTGGCTGCGCAAGGCGGCGTTGGCGCCCACACCGCCCGCCACCACCAGGCGCTTGAGGCCGGTCTGCGTCATGGCGCTCATGGATTTTTTCACCAGCACCTCGACGATGGCCGCTTGCGTTGAGGCGGCCAGGTCGGCCTTGCGGCTCTCGAGCGAGTCGCCCAGTTTTTTGGCCTGCGTCAACACCGCGGTTTTCAAGCCGGCGAATGAAAAATCAAGGTCACCGCTGTGCAGCAAAGGCCGCGGCAGTTTGAAGGCAACGGCATCACCCTGCTCAGCCAGCTTGGCCAGGTGCGGCCCACCGGGGTAAGGCAGGCCCAAGAGCTTGGCGGACTTGTCAAAGGCTTCGCCCGCCGCGTCATCAATGCTTTCGCCCAGCAGTTCGTAGCTACCCACGCGGTCCACCCGCATCAGCTGCGTATGACCACCCGACACCAGCAAAGCCACAAAAGGAAACTCAGGGGGATCAGCACTTAAAAAAGGCGAGAGCAAATGGCCTTCAAGGTGGTGCACACCCATCACCGGCTTGCCCAGACTGGCGGCCAGCGCGCAGGCCACGCCAGCGCCCACCAGCAGCGCACCGGCCAGCCCCGGGCCACGCGTGTAAGCCACCACGTCCACGTCAGGCAAAGTGCGGCCGGCCTGAATCATCACCTCGGCAATGAGCGGCAACACGCGGCGAATATGGTCACGGCTGGCAAGCTCAGGCACCACACCGCCATAGGCCTGGTGCATCTCGATCTGGCTGTACAAGGCGTGCGCCAGCAGCACCGGCACACCTGCGCCCGAGGCATCCACCAGCGCCACGCCGGTTTCGTCGCAAGAAGACTCAACGCCCAGCACCAGCCTGGCGGGGGTGCTGTCTGGAGAAGGAGTGGGGGGTAAAGCAGGGGCGGCAAGGGTCATAGATTTGACCAAGTTTAGGCCAGCACAAACGCATTTACCGCGCCCTTGCCATATTACGCCGCGCGTAATAAACTTCCGGCATGATCCTGTCGTTCAAGTGCAAAGACACCCAGGCGCTGTATGAGGGGAAAAGTCCTCGCAGGTTCAAAGCGTTTTTGCCTGTGGCAGAGAGAAAGCTCTCCCAATTGGATGCGGCTCAAACGCTGGATTTCATGAAGGCGCCTCCTGGCAACCACTTGGAAGCGCTGAAGGGCGACCGAAAAGGACAGCACAGCGTTCGGATCAATGTTCAATGGCGAATCTGCTTTGTGTGGACAGACACAGGCCCGATCGACGTCGAGATAGTGGATTACCACTGAAGGAAAAATATGGCACGACCTGTGAATCGCATGCGCCCCGTTCATCCCGGTGAGGTTCTTCGCGAAGATTACCTCGCGCCACTTGGGCTGAGCGTGAACGCTCTGGCCATTGCTTTGGGTGTACCGGCCACCCGAATTCATGAGATCGTCAAAGAACGTCGCGCTGTAACCGCAGACACGGCCGCAAGGTTGGCAAAGCATTTCGGCGGGGACGCTGCTTCATGGCTTGCCATGCAAGCCAATTACGACCTGAAGACTCTGCCCACCCTTGGTGATATCGAGCGCAAGGTGGCAGTTCGCGAGCAACTCGCGGCATAACGCGACCAGGAACCATTGGCTGGCGCAAGCCGGTCGCTGCCCGAGCCAGCCAATAAGCACATAACTCAAAGTCATCATCGCTCACTGACAATGAGCGCATGGGCATTAGCATCTACATCAAGGAAATCGGTCGCGGCAAGGACGGCGCGCGTTCGCTAACGCGCTTGCAAGCGACTGACTTGCTGGGGCAGGTGCTTGACGGCACCGTGAGCGACCTGGAGGTGGGTGGTTTTTGTCTGGCCATGCGCATCAAGGGCGAGACGCCTGAAGAGATGGCCGGCTTTCTGGACGCCACGCATGCGCGGCTGGCGCGCTTTCCCGACACCGGCCGCCCCACCGTGGTTTTGCCCAGCTACAACGGCGCGCGCAAGCTGCCGGTGCTCACGCCCTTGCTGGCGCTGCTGCTGGCGCGTGAAGGTCTGAGCGTGCTGGTGCACGGCACGGCCACTGAATCGCAACGGGTGTTGAGCTCTGATGTGTTGGCCGCGTTGAACATCGCCCCTTTAACCCGCATCGGCCCGCTGCCAACCGGCCAAGTCGCCTTTGCGCCCACCGAACTGCTGTGCCCCGGCCTCAAACGCCTTCTCGACGTGCGGCGCCTGGTCGGGCTGCGCAACCCGGCGCACAGTCTGGTCAAACTCATGAACCCTTGTTTAGGGCAGGCACTGGTGGTCAGCAGTTACACCCACCCCGAATACGCCATCTCCATGGCGCAGACGATAGAGCTGATGCAAGCCAATGCCCTGCTGCTGCGCGGCACCGAAGGCGAAGTGGTGGCTGACGCGCGTCGCATGCCGCCCATGGACGGGTTTTTACATGGCCAGCGTATTGCGCTGGAAACCGCCCAGAGCGGCGCGCTGGCCAGCCTGCCAGATCTGCCCAAAGCGATTGATGCAGCCACCACGGCGGCTTACATTGAAGCGGTGCTGGCCGGCCGGCAAGCCGTGCCAACGCCGATTGCGCGGCAGGTCGAGCACATCTTGCAACTGACGAAAAAAATGACTTCAGCATCATGAACAAGAACGACCACTCCTCTTCAAACGCCCGCGGGCAGTGCACGCTGGTCGGTGCCGGCCCGGGTGATCCGGAGTTGCTCACACTCAAAGCGCTCAAGGCCATCCAGGCCGCCACCGTGCTCTTGGTCGATGACCTGGTGAGCGACGAGATCGTTGCTTTTGCACCTGCCAGCGCGCGCATCGTTCATGTCGGTAAGCGCGGCGGATGCAAATCCACGCCGCAGAACTTCATCCAAAAACTCATGGTCATTGCCGCGCGCGATGGGGAGAATGTGGTCCGGCTCAAAGGCGGCGACCCCTTCATCTTCGGCCGTGGCGGTGAAGAACGCGAACACCTGGAAGCCGCAGGCGTCAAGGTCACCGTCATCAACGGCATCACCGCCGGTCTGGCCGCAGTCACCAGCCTGGGCGTGCCGCTCACACACCGTGAGCATGCGCACGGCGTGGTGTTTGTCACCGGCCACGCCAAGCCGGGCGACGCCGGCACTGACTGGCCTGCCCTGGCCGCCACGGCGCACAGCGCACGTCTGACCTTGGTCATCTACATGGGTGTCAGTGGTGCGCGGCGCATTCAAGACGAACTGCTGACCAGCCTGCCCGCCAGCACACCGGTGGCGGTGATTCAAAACGCCTCGCTGCCCACACAGCGCCACATCAGCTGCACGCTGGGCGAGTTGGCTACGGACATTGAGACTCACAACATGGCCAGCCCTTCGGTCATTGTGGTGGGCAACGTGGTCGGCTGTCTGGCGCTGGCAGCCGCACACCCCCAAGCCGCCGCAGCCTGACGCGGCGCCCGGCCTTGGGCTGGCTTCAATACACTTCCCGCATGCATTCATTTGATGTGGTGGTGATCGGTGCCGGCGCTGCCGGCCTTTTTTGTGCTGGCGTGGCCGGCCAGCTGGGTCTGCGCGTGCTGGTGCTGGACCACAGCGAAAAAGTGGCGGAGAAGATCCGTATCTCAGGCGGCGGGCGCTGTAACTTCACCAACATCGGCAGCACGCCGGCGCAGTTTCTCAGCGAGAACCCGCATTTTTGCCGCTCGGCCCTGTCGCGTTACACGCCGCAGGACTTTATGGCGCTGCTGCAAAAGCACCAGATTCCTTTTCACGAAAAACACAAAGGCCAGCTCTTTTGCGACCGCTCGGCTGACGACATCATTCAGATGCTGCTGGCCGAGTGCGTGGCTGGCGGTGTTGAGCGCTGGCAGCCCTGCCGCGTCAAGAGCCTGCAGGCGGCGCCGGCCGGGGGCTACGAGATCGACAGCGATCGCGGGCCAATTACCAGCGCGCAAGTGGTCATTGCCACCGGCGGCTTGTCCATTCCCAAGATCGGCGCAAGCGATTTCGGCTACCGCATCGCCAAACAGTTCAAGCTGCGCCTGGTCGAACCGCGCGCGGCGCTGGTGCCGCTGACTTTCGACGGCCAAGGCTGGGCGCCTTATGCGCAGCTGGCCGGCCTGGCCTTGCCGGTGCAGATCGAAACCGGCACAGTCGATGCCAGCCCCAAGCAGCGCAAAAAAGCGGTGGTTTTTTCTGAAGATCTGCTGTTCACGCACCGCGGCCTGAGCGGGCCGGCGGTGCTGCAAATTTCCAGCTTCTGGCGTGAAGGCCAGCCCGTGCGCATCAATCTGGCGCCCGGCACCGATCTGGGCGCCACGCTGTTGCAAGCCAAAAGCCAGTCCCGCAAGCTGATTGCCAACGAGCTGGCCGCACTGGTGCCCACCCGGCTGGCCGACGCCTGGGTTGCCGATGACACGGCACTGCAACGCCCGATCTGCGACGCGCCCGACAAAGCCTTGCAAACCCTGGCTGCCCGGCTGGCCGACTGGCAATTGGTGCCCACCGGCACCGAAGGCTATGCCAAAGCCGAGGTCACCACGGGCGGCGTGGACACGCGCGAGTTGTCCTCGCAAAGCATGGAGTCAAGGCAGCCCGGGCTGTACTTTATTGGCGAGGTGGTGGACGTCACCGGCTGGCTGGGCGGCTACAACTTTCAGTGGGCCTGGGCTTCAGGCTTTGCCTGCGCGCAGGCCATGGCGCAGAAAAAAACCACACTTTTGGCCTGATTAAGCGCCCGCAACACCCCTCTACAGACTTACCAGGCCGCCAGAAGCTGGAAAACCCGCTTTGTCTGGCTATAATCCAAGGCTTTGCTAGCAATCCCGCGTCCGGCCTGATCCTGATCAGATCAACCCAAGACGCATCCTTTTTGGATCAATTCATCAATGACCACTATCCGTGTAAAAGACAACGAGCCGTTTGACGTCGCACTGCGCCGCTTTAAGCGCACCATCGAAAAACTCGGCCTGCTGACCGACTTGCGCGCCCGCGAGTTCTACGAAAAGCCAACCGCTGAGCGCAAGCGCAAGAAGGCTGCTGCCGTCAAGCGCAACTACAAGCGTATCCGCGCCATGCAGCTGCCCAAGAAGATGTACTAAAAAAGTACAGCCTTCCAAGGCCCATCAAAGCTCGCCCGGGGACGCTCAGGCGGGCTTTTTTTATGCAGCTTATTTTTTCGCTTGTCCTATAACCACCAGGAGAACGCAATGACCCTTAAAGACCAGATCACCGAAGACATGAAAACCGCCATGCGCGCCAAGGACAGCGAGCGTCTTGGCACCATCCGCCTGCTGCTGGCAGCATGCAAACAAAAAGAAGTCGATGAGCGCGTGGTACTCGACGATGTGGCCGTGGTGGCCATCGTCGACAAACTGATCAAACAGCGCAAGGACTCGATCGAGGCCTTCCAAAAAGCTGCCCGCACCGACCTGGCCGACAAGGAAGCGGCCGAGTTGAAGATTTTGCAGGCCTACCTGCCCGCGCGCCTGAGCGCCGAAGAGGTCAGCGCCGCCGTCAAGGCCATCGTGGTCGAGCTGGGTGCCAGAGGTCCCGGCGACATGGGCAAGGTCATGAACGCTGTCAAAGCCCAGTTGGCCGGCAAAGCCGACATGGGCCAGGTCTCAGCGGCCGTCAAGGCGGCGCTGGCAGGCTGACAGCGCAGCGGCGGAGCTTTTCAGCGCGCCATGATCAGCGCGGTGCCCAGCACTGCCATGGCCGCGCCCAGCCAGGCGCCCATGGCGGGCCTTCGCTTGTAGATCAGCCACAAGAGCGGCAAAAGCAGCACAGGGGTGAGGGACGACAAGATTCCGACCAGATTGGCCTGCCCGTTGCGCAGCGCCGCCAGAATCAGTGTCATGCCCAGCGCCATGGCCACGGCCGCGCTGGCCCAGGTGTGCCAGAGCGACTGGCGTGTGAGCGGCTGCTGAACCCGTGCCAGCCTAAAGCCGCTCCAAAGCAAAAGTAAGTGTGCAAAGAAACTTGCCGAGGTGCGCACGGCGGAGGCAGCCACGGGGTCTATGCCCTGGGTCATCAGCGGCTTGATCATCAGCGTGGCCACCGACTGGCAAAGCGCCGCCAGCAAGCCCAGCAACACGCCCGACAGCAAGCCACCGCGCGTGTCTTCCCAGGCGTGGCGCTCATCCGTGCGTCGGCCCCAGGCAATCGCCACCATCACACCCGTGACCAGCAAAGCACTGCCCGCCAGTGTCCAGCCCCACAGCGTCTCACCCAGAAAAATCCAGGCCAGCAGCACTGAAAAAAGCGCATGCGTGGCAAAAATCACGCCGGAGCGCCGTGGCCCCAGCCTGTTCATGCACGCAAAGAGCGCCGTGTCGCCAATGAAGATGCCGATCAAGCCCGAGACGGCGAGCAGACCGACAGCAGGCCCATCCAGGCTGCGCCAATGCCCCGTGAAAGCGGCCAGCGCCCACAAAAGCGTGAGCGAAAAAAACAAGCGCCAGCGCGTGAAAGCAAAGGCGCCCATGCGGCTGGAGGCATTGGCTGAAAAGATGCTTCCCACGGCCCAGCACAGGGCCGCCAGCGCCGCGAGGATTTCGGGGCGCACCACCGGTCAGCTGCCGGCGATCTTCATGCGGTTGACCAGGATCGAGCCCACGGTTTTGGCGCCGTAGTTGTAGGTGTCCGCGCCCACGGCCTGTATGCCCATGAGCATGTCCTTGAGGTTGCCGGCGATGGTGATCTCTTCGACCGGAAAGGCGATCTGCCCTTTTTCGACCCAGAAGCCCGAGGCACCGCGCGAGTAGTCGCCGGTCACGTAGTTCACGCCCTGCCCCATCAGCTCGGTGACAAACAGCCCGGTACCCAGCTTTTTGAGCATGGCATCCAGGTCATCGCCAGCGCGGGTCTGCCGGCTGCTCATCACCAGGTTGTGCGAGCCGCCGGCGTTACCGGTGGTGCGCATGCCCAGCTTGCGGGCCGAGTAGGTGCTTAAAAAGTAACCCTGCACAATGCCGGCCTTAACCACCTGGCGGGCACGGGTTTTGACACCCTCTTCGTCAAAGGGCGCACTGCCCTTGCCTTTGAGCACGTGCGGGTCTTCTGTGATGTCAATGTGTTTGGGAAAAGCAGCTTTGCCCAGGCTGTCGAGCAAAAAAGTGCTTTTGCGGTAGAGAGCGCCGCCGCTGATGGCTTGCACAAAACTGCCCAAAAGGCCGGCGGCCAAGGGCGACTCAAACAGCACCGGGCATTTCGTGGTCGCAATTTTGCGGCTTTTCAAGCGGGCCAGCGCACGCTCGGCAGCGTAGCGCCCGACGGCTTGCGGGCTGGCCAGCTCGCTGGCGTCACGCATAGAGCTGTACCAGGCGTCGCGCTGCATCTGGCTGCCTTTGCCGGCAATCGGCGACACCGACATGCTGTGGCGCGAGCTGGCGTAGCCACCCCGAAAACCGCGCGTGTGGGCACTGAAAAAATGGCTTTGCTGCGCCGACACACCGGCGCCTTCGCTGTTGGTGATCAAGCGGCTGGTGCTCAAGGCGGCGGCTTCGCATTCGAGCGCCAGCAAGGCGGCCTGCTCCGAATTGATGGCCCAGGGGTGAAACAAATCGAGATCGGGGTGCTTGCGAGAAATATCGCGGTCAGCCGGCAGGCCCGAGGTTTTGTCGGTGGCCGTGAAACGGGCGATGTCGAAAGCAGCTTGCACGGTTTGCTCAATGGCGGCTTTGGAGAAATCGCTGGTCGAAGCGTTGCCGCGTTTTTGGCCCACGTACACCGTCACACCGAGGGATTTGTCTCGGTTGCGCTCCACGTTTTCAAGCTCACCCTTGCGCACACTCACGCTCAGGCCGCAGCCTTCAGAGGCTTCGGCCGCCGCATCGCTAGCGCCGATTTTCGTGGCGTGATTCAAGGCGGTATCGACCAGATCTTCAAAGAAGTCGCGGTGGTAGCTAAAGCCAGAATCGGGCTGGCTCATCTTGTGGGGGTCACGCGAGGCGCGCTTCAATGTTTGGGAGGTCATGGGTAGCTATGATACTGACTGCATGAACAACAAGACTGTCAAAGGCTATTGGTCCAACGGACGCTTCGTCAAGCCCGAAGAAATTTTGGCTGAAGAGCAAGGCCCGCCCAGCAAAACCCAACTCAAAGCCGAGGCCGATGAAAAGCAGGCACTGGGAGAGGCCCTGCTGACTTTGCGGCCCGACCTGATCAAGCGACTGGACTTGCCCGAGAAACTGCTCGACGCCATCAAGGACTGCAAAAAAATCACCAACTTCGAAGGCCGGCGCCGGCAGATGCAGTTCATCGGCAAGCTGATGCGCCCGCTGGACCCGGAACCCATTCGCGAAGCCATCAACGAACAGCTCAACGGATCTGCGCAGCTCACGCTCTCCTTGCATCTGGCCGAGCAGTGGCGTGACAAACTCATCGCCGAAGACGGCGCCATGGGCGACTGGCTGAGCAGCTATCCCGACACCGATTCGCAGCAACTGCGGGCGCTCATTCGCCAGGCCCGCAAGGACATACAGCCTGAAAAGCCCGGCGAGGCCGTGCGCCACGGCAAGTCGTACCGCGAAATTTTTCAGCTCGTCAAAGAAAAAATGGCGCATGTCAACACTTGATCCCGTCCGCATCGGCATTGTCTCGGTCAGCGACCGCGCCTCGACAGGCGTCTATGAAGACAAAGGCCTGCCAGCGCTTAAAGACTGGCTGACGCGCGCGCTGTGCAACCCGATTGAGTTTGAAGCGCGGCTTATCCCCGATGAGCAGGCGCAGATCAGCGCCACCTTGATTGAACTGGTGGACGCCGGTTGTTCACTGGTGCTGACCACCGGCGGCACGGGCCCGGCGCTGCGCGATGTCACACCCGAAGCCACACTGGCCGTGGCGCACAAGGAAATGCCCGGCTTTGGCGAACAGATGCGCCAGATAAGCCTGAAGTTTGTACCTACAGCCATTTTGTCGCGCCAGTGCGCTGTAGTGCGCGGCCAAAGCCTGATTTTGAATTTGCCCGGCCAGCCCAAGGCGATTGCCGAAACCCTGGAAGGTTTGCGTGACGCCGATGGCCAGAGCGTAGTACCAGGCATTTTTGCCGCTGTGCCCTATTGCATTGACCTGATTGGCGGGCCTTACCTGGAGACGCGGCCCGAAGTCTGCAAGGCCTTCAGGCCCAAGTCGGCCATCCGGCCGGCAGCCTAAGGGCGACTGACAGCGATTTTTCAGGCGCTCACGTCCGCCATCAAGGCGCGCACCTGCGGCAAGTCCGGCATACCGCCAATCGCACCCCGCCCCGTCACAGACAAAGCCGCTGCAGCGTTGGCACAGGCGATGGCCTGCGGCAAGTCCTCGCCACGCGCCAGCGCCGCCGCCAGAGCGCCGGTGAAGGTGTCACCCGCGCCAATGGTGTCCAGCACCGCCATGCGGCGTCCGGCCACCGTGTAAGGCGCCCGCCCTTTTTGGTAGAGCACACAGCCATCAGCACCCAAGGTCACCAGCACGGCCGCAGCGCCGCGTGCCAGCAGGACCTGCGCTGCGCTGGCCACCGGCGATTCGGCTGCCATGCCGGCCAGCAGGCGCACTTCGCTTTCGTTGGGCGTGAGCAAATCGGTCAGGGCCAATAAAGCGTCCGGCAAGGGCAAGGCCGGCGCCGGGTTCAGCAAGGTAAAGGCGCCCGCATCGCGTGCAATTTGAAAAGCCCTTTCGGTGGCAGCCAGCGGCACCTCGAAAGACGCCATGACAACGCGGCAGTCCCGCAAGATATCGCGCGCGGCCTCGACGTGCTGCGCAGACAAGCCGGCGCCTGCACCGGGGCACACCGCAATGCTGTTGTCGCCATCTTCATAAACCAGAATTTGCGCCACGCCGCTGGACTCGCCTGCAGCCTGCACCACATGCCGGCTGTCGATGCCTTCGGCCTGCCACAGGGCCAGCCCCATGCGGCCGAAGTCGTCCTGGCCGATGCGGGCGATCAAGGCAACGCGGGCACCCTGACGGGCAGCGGCGACTGCGGCATTGCTGCCCTTGCCGCCCGGGCTGATGGCAAAAGCTGAGGCCATGCGTGTTTCGCCACGGCCCAAGGGCCTGTCAACGTGCGAGACCAGGTCTGCATTCCAACTGGCCACGCAAACAACTTCACACCCCGCGCTAGGACTTGGTGCCATAACCCATGGTTTGCGGCAGCCACAAAACAATCTGCGGAAAGCAGGTTATGGCAAACAAGAGCAAGAGCAGCATGACCAGAAAGGGCCAGCCTTCCTTCATCATTTCACCAATGGGAATGCCGGTCAGCGCCTTGGTGACAAACAGCAGCATGCCGAAAGGCGGGTGAATCAGGCCGATCATCATGTTGAGCACCACCAGCACGCCGAAGTGAACCAGGTCCACGCCCAGTAACTTGGCTGCCGGCAGCAGCATGGGCACAAAGACCAGCAGCAAGACCGACACATCCAGAAAGCAACCCAGCACCAGAAACATCACGTTGACCAGCAGCAAAAACTTGAGCTGCGACAGTTGCATGCTATCGACCCACTGCGCCATGGCTTGCGGCACACCTTCAGCAGTGAAGGCGTAGTTCAAAATGAAAGAGCCGGCCAGGATCATGGTGATCACCGCACTGCCCCGGGTGGATTCGAGCACCACACCCCAGAAAGTGCGCCAGGTCAGCGCACGGTAAACCACCGCCGCCAACACCAGGGCATGAAAGGCGGCCACCGCAGCGGCTTCGGTCGGTGTGAAGGCGCCGGAGTAAATACCGCCTAGCAAAACGATGGGCATGGACAGCGGCAAGGCACCGCGGTAAATGATGTGCGGCCAGTCTTTGAGCGGAATTTTTTCTTCGCGCGGCATGTTTCGTTTGACGGCAATGAAATGCACGACCACCATCATCAGCAAGGCCATCAGAACGCCCGGCACCACGCCACCCAGAAACAGCGCACCCACCGACGCGCCGGAGACCAGCGCGTAAATGATCATTGGAATGGACGGCGGAATGATGGGGCCCAGCGTGGCACTGGCCACCACCACGGCGGCGGCAAAGCCGCGCGGGTACTCGGGCTTTTTCAGCATCTGGCGGATCGTCACCAGTCCGGGGCCGGCGGCGTCGGCGATAGCGCTGCCGCTCATGCCCGAAAAAATCACACTGACCAAAATATCCACCTGCGCCAGGCCGCCGCGCATGCGGCCCACCAGAATGCGGCAGAAGTCAAAAATACGCTCACTCACCGTGCCGGCGTTCATGATGTTGGCCGCAAACACAAAGAGCGGCACAGCCAGCAACACATAGCTGTTGTACAAGCCGTTGCCCACCTGCTCGGCCACCAGGCCGAGATCCTGGCGCTTGACCATGAGGTAAGCAAAGCCGGAGATCAACATCGAAAAGCCGATGGGCATGCGCAGCAACATGCCGCCAGCCAACACCAGGGCCAACACCCAGATTCCCGACGTCATATGCGCAACTCCGCTTCAAGCCCTACGCCTCTGAAGGCGTCCCAAATGGCCCACGCAGAACGCACCACCAAGGCCACCAGCAGCAGTACAAATGGCAGAAAAACCAACATGAAGGAAACCCCCAGCACGGGGCTGGACTCCCTTTTCATGAAATGCACATAGTCCCAGGTCGCGGGAATGCCGTAAAGCGCGACGCCGCCAATGAGCAAATTACCCGCCACCCGCATGACTTTGCGGGTGCGCAGGTTCACGCTGTTCCAGATCAGGTCAAACGCCACATGCTCGCGCTCCGGGACCACAAAAGCAGCGCTCCACAAAATCACCCAGACATACAAAATGACGGCAGCCTCATCGGTCCACGCCATTGGCCGGTTAAAGCCGAAGCGGGCCGTGACCTGAATCACAAACACAATGAAAAGAGTCAGGAACAAGGTGCCGCCGATCAGATCGGCGACCTTTTTCGGCCACAGCGTCATGTTGTAGGAACCAACTTACTTGGTGTTGTTGATACGGTCAACCAAGCCCTTGGGCCAGACCTTGGCGTACTCAGAGTTCTGGTAAGCGGTCTGCACCGTTTTGCGGAAAGCCTCCAGATCTGGCGTCGTGACCTGCAAACCCTGCTGCTTGAAGAAATCAACAATCTGGCTTTCTTCCTTGATGCGGTTCTCATTGTTGTAGGCGGCTGCCGCTTGCGCTGCGGCAGTGACCTTTTGCTTTTGTGCAGCGTTCATGGCGTTGAATGACTTGTTCGAGATCGCAATGAAGATGCCGTCCACCAGGTGATTGGTCAGCACCAGTTGCTTGGTGACTTCGTAGAACTTGGCGGCACGCACCGTGGGCAGCGGGTTATCCTGGCCGTCCACAGTGCCGGTTTTCAGGCCCAGATAGACCTCACCGAAAGCCAGTGGCGTGGGCGTGGCGCCCAGGGCTTCACCCAGGAACAACCACTCTTTAGAGCCCGGCATGCGCAGCTTCACGCCTTTGAGGTCAGCCGGTGTGCGCACATTGCGCGCTTCACGCAAATTGACCTGGCGCGTACCCAGGTAGACGGTGGACAGCGGCGTGACTTCCATTTTCTCGACGACAGACTTGAACATTTCAGTGCCGATCGGGCCGTTGAACACCTTTTGCTGGTGCGCAGGATCGCGCACGATGTAGCCGGCGGTGAACACCGAGAACTCGGGCACCAGCTTAGCAATGTCAAAGGCGGAGATGGAAGACAGCTCCAAGTTACCGCGGGCCATGGCGGCCGGCTCGGTGCCTTGCTTGAACAGCGAAGCGTTCAGGTTGATCTGGACATCAAATTCGCCGGGTGCGCTTTTGTCCAGGTTCTCTTTGAAGACGGTCCACATCTTGGCATGCCAGTCGTCCGGCACGGCCGGCGTTGAAATGCGCAGCAAGACTTTGCTCTGCGCTTGGGCGGCGGGCATCAGTGCGCCCATGGCCAGGGCGACGCCGGCAGTGGCCAGCAGGGAACGGCGGAACAGGGAAGTTTTCATGTTGTCTCCTAAAAAAATTAACGAACGAAAATCAATCTTTGGCAAGGTCCAGGGAAAATTCACGCACCACTTGACCGATGGCTGCCAGCTGCGCCGGCGTCAGCGCCACCAGGGGCGCACGCACACGCAACCAGGCGGCATCGCCAGTCAAGCTCACCATGATGCCCTTGAGTGCCGGCATCAGCGAGTACGCATCCAGCGAGCGTATCAGGCTAATCACCCGGTCACGCTCACCGGGCACCGAAGGCGCGTCCGGCTGCATCACCAGGCTGCCGACCACGCGCGGCATGAAATTGGCCAGACCGCTGATGGCGCCAGTGCTGCCGCGCCGGCCCATCTCAGGCAAATCCGGCTCGTAACCGACGTAGACAGTGAGGTCTTTCATGAAGGCCTCGGCCAAACCCACCGAATGCGAGGTGGTGCAGGCGCTGTCTTTGATACCCAGAATGATCTTCGGGTATTCGCGCTTCAAAGTGGCAATGACATGGTGCGACAAGCCCACACCTGTCACCTGGGGGATGTGGTACAGATAGAGCTTGAGGCGCGGGTCAGCCACAGCGTCAATCACCTGACGGTAGCAGTGAAGGATGCCCTCATCAGACACGCCCTTCAAAAAGAAAGGCGGCAGCATCAGGCAACCGTGCACACCGACCGACACGGCATGGCGCGTCAGCGCCAGCGTTTCAGGCAGCGCAGCGCAACTGGTGGACACCATGATGCGCTCGGCGGGCACGCCGTGAGCGATCAATTGGTCCAGCGCTTCACGCCGCTCGGCCATCGAGAAAGACGGGCCTTCGCCGGTGGTGCCGAAAATCGTCACGCCACCGCAGCCGGAGGCGATCAAGCCCTTGGCATGGGCCGCCAGACGGGCATGGTCAATGTCAAGCGATTCGGTCAGTGGCGTGAGCATGGCCGGCCAGATGCCGCGAAATGCGCCGGTGGGGGAAAGAAAATTCACTTCAGGTTCTCCAGAGTCCACGGAAGTTCGGGCCGTGGCAGCCCTAGTACGCGCCTGTGCGCACTTTCAATGTGATGGGTCAAACGCTGCGCCACGGCCACCGGGTCGCGCTGCTTGAGCGCATCGATGAACCACAGATGCTCTTGCATCGCCGGCAGCAACACATCGGCGCTCAGTGTGGTGCCTTCGATTTTGATCAGGCGCACGCGCAAGCTGTTGATGCGGTACACATCCGACAGCAGCTCGTTGTTAGAGGCGTCAATCATCAGGTCATGCAAACCCCAGTCGACCATGGTCGCATCGGTCAGCAAGTGATCGTCGATGTCACCGCTTTGCGCTCTTTTGACAATGCCAAGGTGTGCGTCTTCAATGGCTTTGAGGTCTGCATCCGAAACGCTGGCCGCAAAACGGACGGCGGCCTCACGTTCGAGCAGCAGTCGCAGCTGAAAAGCGTTGTTCACCAGCTTGACGTCCACATGGGCAATCTGCAGCCCGCGCTGCGGCACGGTGCGCAGCAGGCCTTCGGCTTCTAGGCGCGGAATCAACTCGCGCACCGCGCCCAGCGGCATGCCCAGCAACTGCATGAGTTCGCGCTGGGAAATGAATTGACCCGGCCGTATGTTGGCCGCCACGATCTGCTGTTGAAAGCTCTCGTAGGCCTGCGCCCGCAGGCTGCTGGAGGGCACGCGCGGCAAACTACTCATTGCCGCCTTGCAAAACCACGCCTTTGCGCAAGATCACATTGCCGTAAACACGGGTCTCGCCGGTCGCCACCACGGCAAATGCGCCTGCAGCCCGCTCGTAAAAAGCAAAGCGCTCCAGCGAGCCGGCCGGCGGGCAGCCGTGACGCGCCAGCACAGCCTGCATGTCGGCTACAGCGGGCGGCACGGCCTCCACGTCGCCCACGACTTGCATGGTCAAGGCGCCCTGCGCCACAAAGGTGTCTAGCGGCATGACCGACAACACTGCATCCAACACGCGCGCCACACTGACGCCGGGCAGGCGAATCAGTTCGCTGGCGTGCGTGGCCGCTGGGAAATTGGCGTCGGCCAGCACAATCTCGTCGCCGTGGCCCATGGAGGCCAGGACGTAGAGCAAATCGGCAGACAGCAGTGGAGACAGACCTTTGAGCATGCAGCGCGCTAAAAAAACAGTCAGCCTGAAACACTCAGGGTTTGAACTATTGACGACTGACATGTTAGCGCTAGCATCAGGGCTAATGTCTCGTCGTAAACCCCAATGCCCCGCATGATTTTCCCACCCACCCCTCATGGACTGCGCCTCGGTCTGGGTGGCGCCGCCCTCGGCAACCTGTTCAGCGCTGTTTCAGATGTAGATGCACAAACCTTGCTGGCGGCTGCACTGGCGGGCGGCTGCAGAACCTTTGACACCGCCCCGCATTACGGCCAGGGCCGCAGCGAACACCGCTTCGGCCGGGCGCTGCAAGCGCTGCCGCGTGACAGCTTTGTGCTGTCCACCAAAGTCGGCCGCATTCTGGTGCCCGATGCCAGCGCCCCCAGAGAGCAACACAGCTATGTCGACGTGCTCCCTTTTTCGCAGCACTGGGATTATTCAGCCGCCGGCGTGCGACGCAGCGTGGAAGACAGTCTGCAAAGGCTGGGGCTGGCCCGGCTGGATGTGGCCTATGTGCATGACTGCGACATCCACTGCCATGGCGAGCGCTACCCCGCCGTGCTCGCTCAGGTGGTTCATGAGGCTCTGCCCGAGCTGCGCCGCATGCAAGCCGAAGGCCTGCTGCGTCATGTCGGCCTGGGTGTCAATGATGTTCAGGTGTGCTTGGATGTTTTGCGCCAGACCGATGTGGACGCGCTGATGCTGGCCGGCCGCTACAGCCTGCTGGACCAGAGCAGCCTGCCTGAGTTGCTGCCGCTGTGCACTCAGCGCGGCGTGCGTCTGGCATTGGGCGGCGTTTTCAATTCAGGCATTCTGGCCACCGGCACGCGCGGCGGTCGGGCGCTATTCAATTACGCAGCCGCGCCGCCCGCGTGGCTGGAACGCGCCGGCCGCATCGAAGACATTTGCCTGGCGCATGACGTGCCTTTGCGCGCAGCGGCCCTGCAGTTTCCGCTGGCGCATCCGGCGGTCGATGTGGTCATGGTGGGCGCGCGGCACCAGCGTGAATGGCAGGACGCAGTCAACATGCTGCAACACCCGATTGCCCCGGCCTTCTGGCAAGCGCTGCGCCAGGCCGGCTTGTTGCCGGACGACGCGCCTGTGCCTGCGGGCGCCGCATGATCGACGCGCACTTTCACAGTTGGCTGCTGTCCCGTGGCGACTACGGCTGGCTCACGCCGGCACTGCCGGCAATTTACCGCGACGTATCGATAGCCGACTGGCAGGCCCAAGCCTCAGCGCATGGCATCACCGGCGGCGTGCTGGTGCAAGCAGCACCCACCGAAGCCGAAACCCAGTGGCTGCTGGCCCAGGCGCAACAGCATCCGGCAGTGCTGGGCGTGGTGGGCTGGGCCGATCTGCTGGCGCCCGATGCGCCGGCCCGCATCCGCGCCCTGGCTGCCAAGCCCAAACTCAAAGGCTTGCGGCCCATGCTGCAAGACATCGCCGACCCCGACTGGATTTTGCAAGCGGCACTGGCGCCCGCACTGCAAACCATGAGCGATCTGGGCCTGGTGCTGGACGCACTCATCAAACCCCTTCACCTGCCGCGCCTGCTGACACTGGCCGCGCGCTACCCGGCACTCAAGCTGGTGATAGACCACGCCGCCAAGCCCGACATTGCCGCCGGCCAGTGGGAACCCTGGGCCAGCGATCTGACCCGGGTGGCCAGGCAAACAAAAGCCGTCTGCAAAATCTCGGGGCTGCTGACAGAAGCCGGCCCCAAGCCCAACCCGGACGCAGCCCAGCGCTGGGCCGCTCACGTGTTGCAAGTTTTTGGCGAAGACCGAGTCCTGTGGGGCAGCGACTGGCCGGTGCTCGAACTCGCCGGCAGCTACAGCGACTGGTGGCAAGCCAGCCGGCGCCTGAGCGCCAGCCTGACGGAAGCCGGCAGGCAGGCGCTCTATGGCGGCACCGCGCGACGCGTTTACAAGCTCTGAATCCGCCAGCCCTTACGATCACCTCTTTGTTGTTCACAGACCCTTTAACCACCACCGTCACAACACCATGTCCGCTACCGAATCGCTTCACAGCCGCCTGACAAACTCCCTGCCTGCAGACACCAACGCCACACTCGTCGGCCGCTTATGGCAGCCCGGCATCGGCCCCACCGTGGTGCTGGCCGTCAATGGCGCGCTGCACGACGCATCCAGTGTGGCCGCCACGGTCAGCCAGTTGCTCAACCTGGCAGACCCGGTTGGCGCGCTGCGCAGCGCCCTGGGTGCCGGCAAGTTGCCGCGCGTGGCCAGCATCGATGCGGTGCTGGCCAACGGCGATGAAGCTGAGCGCAACAGCAGCCAGCCCTGGTTGCTGGCGCCCTGTGACTTGCAGACCATCAAGGCCAGCGGCGTGACCTTTGTCTCCAGCCTGCTCGAGCGCGTCATTGAAGAACAGGCCCGTGGCGATGCCAGCCGGGCCGACGCCATCCGGCGTGAGCTCAGCGGCATTCTGGGCGACAACCTGCAAGACATCGTGCCCGGCTCAGCCGAGGCGGCGCGTGTCAAAGAAGTCTTGATTGCCCGCGGCGCCTGGTCGCAATACCTGGAAGTAGGCATCGGCCCCGACGCTGAAATTTTCACCAAAGGCCCGGTTTTGTCGGCCGTTGGCACGGGCGCCGACATCGGCATTCACCCGGCCTCGTCCTGGAACAACCCCGAGCCCGAAATTGTGCTGGCCCTGAACGCACGCGGCGAGGTGGTCGGCGCCACCCTGGGCAATGACGTCAACCTGCGCGACTTCGAAGGCCGCAGCGCGCTCTTGCTGGGCAAGGCCAAAGACAACAACGCCTCTTGCGCCATCGGCCCCTTCATCCGCTTGTTTGATGCGCACTTCGGCATGGACGACGTGCGCCAATGCGACTTGAGCCTGACCGTCAGCGGCCCCGAGGGCTTTGAGTTGCGCGGCGCCAGTTCCATGTCCAAGATCAGCCGTGACCCGCTGGACATTGCCGGCCAGTTGATGGGCCGTATTCACCAGTACCCCGACGGCGCGATGCTGTTTTTGGGCACCATGTTCGCGCCCTCGCAAGACCGCCACGGCCCGGGCCAGGGTTTCACGCATGTGGTGGGCGATGTGGTGACGGTGTCCACGCCCAAGCTGGGCTGTCTGGTCAACCGCGTCAAGCACTCCGACCAGGCCGCGCCCTGGACCTTTGGTGTGACGGCACTGATGCTCAACCTGGCCGGGCGCAAACTGCTGGGCTGAAGCCGGCAGCCTTCGCCGCTAATTGCCCATCAGCTGATTGAGCTTGTCGGCCTCAAAACTTTCCTGGCGCGCGGCATCGCTGGGCACGCAGTCTTTGCCAGGCCGCGTTGGCGATCCCTGCAACTGCTCCAGCGCCCTCCAAAGCAGCGCAATCTGATGTTCCTGGCCGGCGGCGTTGTCGATCAGGCCGCGCATGGCTTGCGAGAGCGGGTCGTCGTTTTGCGTCACGCCGTAAGCTGAAAAACCCATCTGGCTGGCGGCCTCTTCACGCTTCACATCGGCCTC
Organism: Polaromonas sp.; assembly: GCA_044350025.1. GTDB lineage: Bacteria > Pseudomonadota > Gammaproteobacteria > Burkholderiales > Burkholderiaceae_C > Polaromonas. Next base: position 23,566 of record JBILIK010000039.1, read on the forward strand.
GGCCTGAATGATGCGCGCCGGGTTGCCCACCGCGGTGGCGCCGGCCGGCACGGGTTTGACGACCACGGCGTTTGAGCCGATGCGCGCACCGTCCCCGACCGTGAAGCCGCCCAGCACCTGCGCGCCTGCGCCCACCACCACATTGCGTCCCAGCGTCGGGTGCCGTTTGGCGCCTTTGTAAAGCGAGGTACCGCCCAAGGTGACGCCCTGGTAAATGGTGCAACCGTCGCCAATCTCGGCCGTCTCGCCGACCACCACGCCCATGGCGTGGTCAAAAAACACACAATGGCCGATCTTGGCACCTGGATGGATTTCAATGCCCGTGATACCGCGGGAGAGGTGCGAAATAAAGCGCCCCAGCCACTTGAGTCCGTGCGTCCAGCACCAGTGGGCGCGGCGGTGCAAGATGAGCGCATGGATGCCGGGGTAGCAGGTCAGCACTTCCCAGGCGGTGCGGGCGGCGGGGTCACGTTCCAGAATGCACTGGACGTCGGAGCGGAGTCGGGAAAACATGACCCAAGTCTACTTGGGGCCGGCAGCGGCCTGCTGCATGGCCTTGGCCACCCCGCGCAGGATGTGGATTTCTTCAGTCGAGAGCTGCGCGCGGTTGAACAACTGGTTGAGCCTGGGCATGAGTTTTTTGGGCGCTTGCGGGTCTAAAAATCCGATATCTGCCAACGCTTGCTCCCAGTGCACTAGCATGCCGGCGACCTCGGCCGCGTCCGCCAGTCGCGCCGGCTGCGTGGCCGGCTGCACAGCAAAGCCGCCCAGCGCCTCGCGCCAGTCATAGGCGATCAACTGAACAGCAGCGGCCAGGTTGAGCGAACCGAAAGTAGGGTCGGTCGGAATGCTCAGGCAGGCGTGGCAGCGGTAAACGTCATCGTTTTGCATGCCAAAGCGCTCGGAGCCAAACAAAAATGCCACCGATTCCGGCCGTTGGGCCGCAGATTCGGCAGCCGGCGCGGTGAGGGCTGCAAAGTGGGCGCGCGGCATCACCGTGGGCGGGCCGAAGTCACGCGGCGTCATGGCCGTGGCGCACACATGCGTCATGCCGTCCAGCGCCTCGTCCAGCGTGTCCACCACGCGGGCGTTCTTCAGCACATCCAGCGCGCCACTGGCGCGCTGGATGGTTTCTTCCCGGTTGAGCACATTGGCCCAGCGCGGCGCCACCAGCACCAGGTCTGAAAAACCCATCACTTTCATGGCGCGCGCGGTGCCGCCCACATTGCCGGCGTGGCTGGTGTTAATCAGGATAAAGCGGGTTTTCATGGGTTCATCCGGGGCGTGCTGACGGCCCCTGCGGGCCCCGGCAGCGTGAAGCGCCGTAAAATGCACCTATTGTCACCTGCCCCCCGGTCACCGGCCTGGCAGCCCTTTCGCTCTTTTTTACCGTCCATGTCCAATCTCCACCCCATGCTCAACGTGGCCGTCAAGGCTGCGCGCGCCGCCGGCGCCATCATCAACCGCGCTGCGCTCGACGTTGAGTCGGTCCGTGTCTCGGCCAAGCAAACCAACGATTTCGTCACCGAAATCGACCAGGCTGCCGAAGCCGCCATCATCGAGACCCTGCTGACGGCCTACCCCGGCCACGGCATCCTGGCGGAGGAATCGGGCAGCGAGCACGGTGCCAAAGACTCAGAGTTCGTCTGGATCATTGACCCGCTGGACGGCACCACCAACTTCATTCACGGCTTTCCGGTTTACTGCGTCAGCATTGCCCTGG
>JBILIK010000005.1:0-85932 GCA_044350025.1 Polaromonas sp.
GCGATCCCCCGCTTTCATCCTTAGATCGTATGCGGTATTAGCGTAAATTTCTCTACGTTATCCCCCACGACTGGGCACGTTCCGATATATTACTCACCCGTTCGCCACTCGTCGGCTTAACCCGTTACCGTTCGACTTGCATGTGTAAGGCATGCCGCCAGCGTTCAATCTGAGCCAGGATCAAACTCTATAGTTTAATCACTGCAATATTTCAACTCCCCGCACTCAACAAAAAGCTGAACACGAGAAGAAAACTCATAAAAACGGAATTGAAAGTGACATCTTTCGATGTTACCTATTTCTATCTCTATGAGCGTTTAAGGTCAGAAGACCTGGCCACACATCGCTGTGCAGCCTGGCAGTCGCCTTCAAACGCCCATACTTATCGGCTGTAAATTTTTAATGATCCTGGCATCGCAAAGCGACTTTAAGCCGCTGTTGTTGCCGTTCGCTGAAATCAGCTGAGCCTCAAATTATATACCGGATTTTTTGTCCGTGTCAAATAATTTTCAACTTTTTCTACTGCCAGAACATTGTTGCCAAGTGGCTTCGATGTCTTGCTTTTTCAGCAGAGCCTGCCATCATATCACGGTTTTTTAAAGCCGCAGGAAATGATTGCAATTTTCTTCACTCTTCTTGCGCTACCAACCCTGAAGTTGTTCACACCTGTTTTTTAAGCTGAGCCTGCCAGTTTAGCATGCTTTTGAGTGGCACGTAAAGCCTCTGGCTGAAATCATGCCCTGCTGTGAGCGGTGCTCCTGTCTTGGGTTGCCGCTGACTTGGTGAGCGCATCTTTGTAGCTGTTGAAAGGTTATGGCTACCGGGATAATGCGTCCTTTATATGGCACTCATTACCCTCTTGGACGCTCAACTCGCTTTTGGGCACGTCGCACTGCTGGACCACGCAGACTTTTCACTCGAAGCCAACGAACGCATAGGCCTGATAGGTCGCAATGGGACTGGCAAGTCTTCACTGTTGAAAATCCTCGCCGGCTTAGAAAAGGCGGACGATGGCGCGCTGCAGTTGCAGCAAAACCTGCGCATTGCCTATGTGCCCCAAGAGCCCAGCCTGGACCCGCACGCGACCGTGTTCAATGCAGCCAGTGCCGGCTTGGCGCGTACGCGCCAGGTGGTTGAGCAGTACCTGGCCGCCGACGAAAACACCGACCTCGATGCACTCCAATCAGAAATAGAGGCTCTGGATGGCTGGAACTGGGAGCAACGGGTCGAGGAAACTTTGCACCGCCTGCACTTGGACAAAGATGCCATCGTGGGCTCGCTCTCGGGCGGGACCAAAAAACGGGTGGCTCTGGCGCAAGCACTGGTGGCCAAACCTGACGTGTTGTTACTGGACGAGCCGACCAACCACCTGGACCTGGACTCCATCGCCTGGCTCGAAGAGTTGCTGGTGAACTTCAATGGAAGCATCATCACCATCACCCATGACCGGGCATTCCTAGACCAAGTGGCTACTGCCATTGTCGAGCTTGATCGCGGCAAGCTGCGCAGCTACCCCGGCAACTTTGCACAGTACCTTCTCACCAAAGAAGACCAGATGGCGCAAGAGGCGGTGATCAACGCCAAAGCCGATAAGTTGCTCGCACAGGAAGAGATTTGGATACGCAAGGGTGTCGAGGCGCGCCGCACACGCAGTGTGGCGCGTATCGGCCGGCTTGAAGCGCTGCGTGACAACCGTGCCGCACGCCGTGAAGCTGTTGGCCGCGTTAATCTGGATGTTTCAAGCGGAGAAAAAAGCGGCAAGATCGTGGCCGAACTCACCGATGTGTCCAAGAGCTTTGGCCACCCGGGCGCCGAGAAGATCATCGTCAACCGATTCACCGGCACCTTGCTGCGTGGTGACAAGATCGGCTTGCTGGGGCCCAACGGCGCGGGGAAAACGACGTTGCTCAAGCTGATTTTGGGTGAGCTACAGCCAGACGTGACCGACCCGCCGGGCAAGATCCGGCAAGGCGCAAATTTGCAGGTGGCTTATTTTGACCAGATGCGTGACGCGCTGGACCTGGACGCTACGCTGGAGGACTTCATCAGCCCCGGTAGCGAATGGGTCGAAATCAACGGTCAGAAAAAGCATGTCAAGAGCTACCTGACCGACTTTTTGTTTTCACCCGCGCGCGCGAACTCGCCGGTGCGCACGCTTTCAGGTGGCGAGCGCAACCGATTACTGTTGGCGCGGCTGTTTGCCCGGCCGGCCAATGTTCTGGTGCTGGACGAACCTACCAACGATTTGGACATTGACACCCTCGAGTTGCTTGAAGACTTGTTACAGAACTACGAAGGCACGGTGTTTTTGGTCAGCCATGACCGGCGTTTTTTAGACAATGTGGTCACCAGCACCATTGCCTATGAAGGAACACCCGACAACCCCGGGTTTTGGCGCGAGTACGAGGGAGGCGTGACCGACTGGATCACGCAGTCAAAGCGGGCCGCACAAATCAACGGTCAGCTTAGCGCCAAGCCAAGCGCTGCAGTAAAAACTGCCAGCCCCGGCAAAAACGTCACTGTCACGCCCAAGCTGGCGGCTGATGCACCGGCCAAAAAGAAGCTCAGCTACAAAGACCAGCGCGAACTCGAAGGCCTGCCGGCCCTGATACAACAGCTGGAAGCTCAGCAAAAAGCCATTGAGCAAGAGCTCTATGACGGAACGCTCTACACACGAGATGCCAAACGCGCCGCAGAACTCAATGCGCGCAACAGCAAGATTGAGGAAGCATTGATGGATGCACTGCAACGCTGGGAAACACTGTCGGCCTGAAGCAGCGCAGCGCAACTCGACTACGACCCAAACCTCGCTCATGCCGCTACTCCCCCCAGACCCTCCGGAGATTGACGGCCTGAAGGCCCGCAAGCCCGAAGCACCGGCCTCTGCGTGGTCGCCGCTCAAAATCCCCGTCTTTCGTCTGCTGTGGGGCACCTGGGTGACCGCCAATATCTGCATGTGGATGAGTGACGTGGCAGCGGCCTGGATGATGACCTCTTTGACCAGTTCACCCATTTGGGTTGCACTGGTGCAGACCGCCGCTACCCTGCCGGTTTTTTTGCTCGGCCTGCCGAGCGGGGCGCTGGCTGACATTCTGGACCGGCGACGTTACTTTATCGTGACCCAGTTCTGGCTGGCCGGCACCGCCGCGGTGCTGTGCGTGGCGGTACTTTTCAATCTAATCACGCCGCCACTGCTGTTGGCGCTGACCTTTGCGAACGGCATCGGCCTGGCGATGCGCTGGCCGGTGTTTGCTGCGCTGATCCCTGAAATCGTGCCCAGGCAGCAGCTTCCCGCCGCACTGGCATTGAACGGCGTGGCCATGAACGCCTCGCGCATCATCGGGCCCATCGTGGCCGGCGCCCTCATCGCCAGCGCCGGTACGGCCTACGTGTTTGTGCTGAACGCTACGCTGTCGGTGATAGCCGGCTTTGTTGTCATGCGCTGGCGCCGCGCGCACGTGCCCAGCCCGCTGGGACGCGAACGATTGTTCAGCGCCATGCGCGTTGGCTTGCAGTTTGTGCGCGAGTCTGCACCGCTGCGCGGTGTATTTTTGCGGGTGACACTGTTCTTTTTTCACTCGACAGCACTGCTGGCACTGTTACCGTTGCTGGCCAAGCGGCTTGCGGGTGGTGACGCCGCCACTTTCACGCTCCTGCTGGCCGCCATGGGCACGGGCGCGATTGTCACCACGACAGCATTGCCCCGGTTGCGGCAGCTCCTGCCCAGCAACCAGCTGGTGCTGGCGGGCACGCTGCTGCAGTCTTTGACAACGCTGGTCATGGCTTTTGCACCGAATGTTTATGTGGCCGTGCCGGCCATGATGCTGGCCGGCATGTCCTGGCTGTGCGCCGCCAACACTTTGAGCGTTTCTGCCCAGATGACGCTGCCGGACTGGGTGCGCGCGCGCGGCATGTCGATGTACCAGATGGCCATCATGGGTGGCAGTGCCCTGGGTGCTGCGATCTGGGGCCAGCTGGCCACAATGGCCACGCTCACGAGCAGCCTGGTGGTCGCGGCGCTGACCGGCGCCATCGCCATGCTGGTCGCAACCCGCAGGCTCACAGACCACGGTCTGGAAGAAGATCTGACGCCCTCACGCGAGTTCAAAGTGCCCGTTGCACAGACCCCGCCGCGCGCCGGACAAGTGGTGGCCACCATCGAATACCTGATTGACCCGGCGCGCGCCGCCGCCTTTGTGGAGCTGATGCAGGACAGCCGCCGCAGCCGGCTGCGCCAAGGTGCGCTGGGATGGGAGCTGCTGCACGACATGGGTCAGCCGGGGCGCTACCTTGAACAGATCGTCGATGAATCGTGGACCGAACACCTGCGCCGCTTTGACCGCATCACCGCCGCCGATGTGGCGCTGCGCGACCGCAAGCTGGCTTTTCATGTGGCAGAAGGCCCGCCGTTGGTGACCCGCTATGCGGTGGAGCCGGCACTGCGCGCTGACACGGCGGATTAAAACCGTTCGTGCGAGGCCAGGTAGCGCCACTGCCCGACAGGCAAATGCCCCAGGTTGACATGACCAATGCGCACCCGCTTGAGCCCGGTGACAAACAAACCCACCTGCTCACACATGCGCCGGATCTGCCGTTTCTTGCCCTCTTTGAGCACAAAGCGCAACTGTTCCGGGTTTTGCCATGACACCTGAGCCGGTTTGAGCGCCACGCCATCCAGGCTTAGCCCGTGGCACAGGCGTTGGAGCTGCTCGGGCGGAAACGCGCCCTGCACGTTCACCGCCTCAGCGCCGTAGCTCACGCGCACCAGATATTCTTTTTCAACTTCAGAGTCTTCGCCAATGAGCTGGCGCGCCACGCGGCCGTCCTGGGTCAGCACCAACAGGCCGATAGAGTCTATGTCCAGGCGACCGGCTGGCGCCAGACCGCGCAGTTGTTCATGCCCCCAGCGCATGCGACTTTTGCATTCACGCCAGCGGTTTTGCGGCTGCACCAGCACCACCGCCGGCTCGTGCCCGTCTTCGGCCTGGCCACTGACGTAACCCACCGGTTTGTTGATCAGGATGGTGACCTGCTGGCGCTGCTGATGCTCGGCCTGCTGCGCCACCTCGATGCGGTCCGCCGGCGATACGGGTTGTCCCATCTCAGCCGGCTTGCCGTTGACGCGCACCCAGCCCCGCTCAATCCAGTCATCGGCCTCACGGCGCGAGCACATGCCCAGCTCGGCCATGCGCTTGTTCAGCCGCACGGTGCTGCCAGTGGAGGCCGGCGCGCTGGCAGTGTCAGCACGCCGAATGCGAACAGCAGCAGGAGTCGCAGGCGGTTTGGGGGGCACAGGAGGCTGGGTCATGGTGTGGTCAAAGTCGGGAGGTGGTGGGTCAAGTAGCGGGGTCAACTGTCAAATGTAGGCGAGCCAACGATTCAGCCCGGCCCGCGTGCGGTGCTGGCAAATACATTGGCGCGCAAGGCGGCCAAGTCCAGCACTCGCAAACCGCCGTACTCCACCCGGATGATGCCCTGCGCATTCAGGCTGCACAAAGCCTGGTTCACCCGCTGGCGCGAGAGGCCTACCAAGTAAGCCAATTCCTGCTGCGTGATGCGCAAAATCTCACCCACGCCCGGGTAAAGCACCGGGTTGAACAAAGCAGCCAGACTGCGCGCCACGCGCAGATCAGGGTTGGTCATGCGGTCAATCTCGCGCGCCGCAATAAATTGGCCCAAGCGCTCATTGATCTGGTTCATCACAAAACGGTTAAATCCAATGGAATGGTCCAGCAGCCAGTGAAAAGTTTCCAGCGGCAAACCCGCCACCACGCTGTTGCGCAGGGCCTGGATGTTGTAGCGGTACGGCTCGCGCTTGAGCGCCGTGCCCTCGCCAAACCAGCCACCCGGCGGTACGCCCGTGAAGGTCATGGTCATGCCCTGGGCGTTGTCGGTGCTCATTTTCAGCAGGCCCTCGACCACGCCAAACCAGTAAGTCACCGGCTTGCCGATGCGGCACACGAAGTCGCCCGCCAGTGCATCGCCGACCATCAGCTCGGCCTGCGCGCGTTCACGCTCAGCGGGCAACAAAAGCGCCAACCAAGGAATGCCCTGCAACTCCTGGGCATTCGGGCGTCGCCGACGCTGGTGCAGCGGCAAGTCCTTGGCGGCGGGAGCAAGAGGAAACATGGGCTGACTTTCAAAAACACAGCCTTTGCGCGGGGGCTGTCCGGCTGCGCAAAAAGCTGAAAAAGCACCGGGCAAGGGCCACCATGGCAGCCAATACGGGAAAGTCCGGAGGGGATTGACCCGCAAATTGTCGTTCTAATGACAACTTGGCGTCAAACTCAAACTTACTATAGGTTTCAAGTCAGTCCCTAAAAAGAGTCCATCATGCAGACAACGTTTCCCCGACTGCTCATGAAGCACGCTGCCGAGCGCCCGGACGCGCCAGCCATGCGCGAAAAGGAATACGGCATTTGGCAGGCGCATAGCTGGTCTAGCATGGCTGCGCTGGTGGAGCACATTGCCTGCGGCCTGCATCAGGCCGGCCTGACGCGTGGCGCGCACATGGTGGTCATCGGTGCCAACCGGCCGCGCCTGTACGCCACCATGCTGGCGGCGCAGTCGCTGGGCGCCATTCCGATTCCGCTTTACCAGGACGCCGTCGGCGCCGAATGCGTTTTTCCCATCACCAACGCCGACGTGCGCCTGGCCATGGTCGAAGACCAGGAACAAGTTGACAAACTGCTCGAAATTCGCGACCGCTGCCCGGACCTGGCCACTCTGATCTATGACAACCCACGCGGCCTGCGCAACTATGCAGAGCCAGGGCTGCGCTCACTGGACGCACTGATTGAGTCCGGGCGCAGCTTTGCGCAAAGCCAGCCCGGTTTCTTTGCGGCGCAACTCGCCCTGGGCCAGCCCGACGAAGTGGCGGCCATGTTCTTCACCTCGGGCACCACCGGCAACCCCAAAGGTGTCGTCCACACCCACAGCACGCTGATAGACCGGGCACAAGCCGGCGCCGAATTTGACAAGCTCAGCGGCCAGGAAGAAGTGCTGGCTTACCTGCCGCCGGCCTGGATCGGACAGAACATCTTCAGCTACGCCCAGTGGTTGTGTTGCGGCTACGTGGTGAACTGCCCGGAAGACGTCAGCACGGTGACCATCGACCTGAAGGAGGTCGGACCGACCTATTACTTTGCACCACCGCGCGTTTTTGAAGGTCTGCTGACCAGCGTGATGATCCGCATGGAAGACGCCGGCCGCCTCAAGCGCAGCATGTTCAACTTCTTCATGGATGTGGCCAAACGCGTAGGCCCCGCGCGCATGAACGGCCAGCCGATAGGTGCGCTGCAAAGCCTGCTCTACCTGCTGGGCGACCTGATGGTCTACGGACCGCTGCGCAACAACCTCGGCTTTTCACGTGTGCGTGTGGCCTACACAGCCGGCGAAGCCATCGGCCCAGACCTCTTTACCTTTTACCGCTCTATCGGCATCAACCTCAAGCAGCTTTACGGCTCGACCGAGACTGCGGTGTTCGTCTGCCTGCAGCCCGACGACCAGGCTAGAGCCGACACCGTGGGCGTGCCGATTCGCGGCGTTGAAATCAAAGTGGCCGACAACGGCGAGATCCTCGTCAAGTCCGCCGGGCTCTTGAAGGAATACTACAAAAATCCCGCTGCCACGGCCGAAGTGCTGACCGCTGACGGCTGGTACCACACCAGCGACGCCGGCTTCATCGACAGTCAGGGCCACCTCAAGATCATTGACCGCGTCAAAGATGTGGGCCGCATTCAAGGCGGCGTCAATGACGGCGCCATGTTCGCGCCCAAGTACGTAGAAAACAAACTCAAGTTCTTCCCTTTCATCAAAGAAGCAGTGGCTTACGGCGACGGCCGCGAAAAAGTCTGCGTGATGCTCAACATCGACTTTGACGCTGTGGGCAACTGGGCCGAGCGCCGCAACCTGCCCTACGCCGGCTACACCGACCTGGCGCAAAAGCCCGAGGTCTACCAGCTGATCAAGGAATGTGTTGAAAAGGTCAATGCCGACCTCAGCGCAGATGCGCTGCTGGCCGGCTCTCAGGTCAGCCGCTTTCTGGTGCTTCACAAAGAACTGGACGCTGACGACGGGGAATTGACCCGAACCAACAAGGTGCGGCGTGGTTTCATCGCAGACAAGTACCTGCCACTTGTTGATGCGCTTTACCTGGGTAAGACCACGCAGTTCATCGAAACGGTGGTGAAGTTTGAAGACGGCCGCAGCGGCAGCGTCAGCGCCACGCTCAAGATCGACGACGCCAAAACCTTTGCAACCGTCAAAGCTGCAGCCTGAAACCGAAACGAGCAAGAGAGCACCATGGCAGAGAAAAAAATCGGTGAAGTGATTCTGGAGGTGAACAACATCTCCTTGAGTTTTGGTGGCGTCAAAGCACTGTCTGACATCTCATTTAACGTCAAAGAGCACGAGATCCGCGCCATCATCGGCCCGAACGGCGCCGGCAAAAGCTCGATGCTCAACTGCATCAATGGTGTCTATACGCCGCAGCAAGGCGCCATCACTTTTCGTGGTCAGACTTTCAAGCACATGAACAGCCACCAGGTGGCGGTCATGGGCGTGGCGCGCACCTTCCAAAACCTCGCATTGTTCAAAGGTATGAGCGTGCTCGATAACATCATGTCGGGCCGCAATCTGAAGATTAAAAGTAATTTGTTGATGCAGGCCATCCGCATCGGCCCGGCTGAAAAAGAAGAGTTCATGCACCGCGAGGCGGTCGAGAAAATCATCGACTTCCTGGAAATCCAGGCCTACCGAAAAACGCCTGTCGGCCAGTTACCTTACGGCCTGCAAAAACGCGTGGACCTGGGGCGTGCCCTGGCCATGGAACCTCAGGTGCTGCTGCTTGACGAGCCCATGGCCGGCATGAATGTTGAAGAAAAACAGGACATGTGCCGCTTTGTGCTGGATGTGAACGACGAGTTCGGCACCACGGTGGTGTTGATCGAGCACGACATGGGCGTGGTGATGGACATTTCCGACCGCGTGGTGGTGCTGGACTACGGTAAAAAAATTGGTGACGGCACACCCGAAGAAGTGCGCAACAACGAGGCCGTGATCAGCGCTTACCTGGGCATATCCCATGACTGAGCATGACCGCTTGAAGCCAGCAGCCGCTGCGCTGACGCCGAAAATTTGAGGAAAAGACCATGGCATTCTTTTTAGAAACTCTGCTTGGCGGCCTGATGGCTGGCATGCTGTATTCGCTGGTGGCGCTCGGCTTTGTGCTGATTTACAAAGCCTCCGGGGTCTTCAACTTCGCGCAGGGCGCGATGGTGTTGTTTGCAGCCCTGGCCATGGCAAGGTTTGCCGAATGGATACCCCAATGGACCGGCCTCAACAACCCGGTACTCAGCACCCTGGGTGCATTTGTCATCGCCGGCTTGCTGATGTTTGTAGTGGCCTGGCTCATCGAACGCCTGGCGCTTCGCCATCTGGTCAACCAGGAGGGCACCACACTGCTGATGGCGACCCTGGGCATCAGCTACTTTCTAGACGGCATCGGGCAGACCATCTTTGGCAGCGACATCTACAAGATCGACATCGGCATGCCCAAAGAGCCCATCATGGCTTTTGAGCAAGTCTTTGAAGGCGGCATCCTGATCAACAAAGAAGATCTCTACGCTGCGCTGATCGCAGCCATATTGGTGGCCGGGCTGAGCATTTTCTTTCAAAAGACAGCTACCGGGCGCGCTCTGCGCGCAGTCGCTGACGATCACCAGGCGGCGCAAAGCATAGGCATCCCCCTGAACCGCATCTGGGTCATCGTCTGGTGTGTGGCCGGCGTGGTGGCATTGGTCGCCGGCATGATCTGGGGCAGCAAACTGGGCGTGCAGTTCTCGCTCACCACCGTGGCTTTGCGCGCCTTGCCGGTGGTCATCCTGGGCGGCCTGACGTCTGTACCCGGCGCCATCATTGGGGGTTTGATCATCGGTGTTGGCGAAAAACTCTCCGAGGTTTTTTTAGGCCCCTATGTGGGTGGCGGTATCGAAATCTGGTTCGCCTATGTGCTGGCCCTGCTGTTCTTGCTGGTGCGCCCGCAGGGTTTGTTTGGCGAGAAGATCATCGACCGCGTTTAAGGGCTCTTCTATGTTCTACAGAGAAAACGGTCAGTTCAAAACCAGCTACCGCGCTGACCAGCAGATTTTCCCGATCGCGCAGGACCGCTGGGCTGTGCTGATGCTGCTTGTGGCCGCCTTCGCGCTGGTGCCTCTGCTCAGCAGTGACTATATGTTTCGCGCCATTTTGATTCCCTTTCTGATCATGTCCCTGGCCGCCTTGGGGGTGAACATTCTGGTGGGCTATTGCGGCCAGATCTCGCTGGGATCGGGTGCATTCATGGCGGTCGGCGCCTATGCCGCCTTCAATATTTTTGTGCGTCTCCCCGGTATTCCATTGCTACTGGCACTGGTGCTGGGTGGTACCTGCGCAGCGGCCTATGGCATTTTGTTTGGCCTGCCAAGCCTGCGCGTCAAAGGCCTGTACCTGGCGGTGGCCACGCTGGCTGCGCAGTTCTTCAGCGACTGGATGTTCCTGCGCATCAAGTGGTTTACCAATGATTCGCCGTCCGGCTCGGTCTCGGTCTCAGGCCTGGAGTTCCTGGGCTTTCCGATAGAGACACCTTATTCAAAATACCTGCTGTGCCTGTCGATTCTGGTGGTGCTGGGCCTGCTGGCCAAAAATCTGGTGCGCTCGGCCATAGGCCGCGAGTGGATGGCCATCCGTGACATGGACGTCGCCGCCGCCGTGATCGGCATCCGGCCGATGTACGCCAAGCTGACGGCCTTCGCGGTGAGCTCCTTCATCATTGGCGTGGCCGGGGCGCTGTGGGGTTTTGTCTACCTGGGCTCCTGGGAGCCGGCGGCCTTTTCGGTGGAGATGTCCTTTCGGCTGCTCTTCATGGTCATCATCGGCGGCATGGGCTCCATCATGGGCGCATTTTTCGGCGCCGCCTTTATCGTGCTGCTGCCGATTGCACTGAACCAGTTTCTGCCGCTGCTCGGCGCGCTGTTTGGCATTGAGGTCTCAACCTCGGGCATCTCGCACGCCGAGTTGATTATTTTTGGTGCGCTGATCGTCTGGTTCCTGATTGTCGAGCCGCACGGTCTGGCCAAGCTGTGGAGCACCACCAAACAAAAACTCCGGCTGTGGCCTTTTCCTCATTGATCACATGGCCGTTTATTTTCCCCTTGTTTTTTTCGTTAACTAAGGCACCTAGGTGCCATATATCCAGGAGACTCGCATGAAACCAAAAATCCTTTCACTTGTGGCCCTTGTTACGCTGGCTGCACTGACCTCGGTGGCCACGGCGCAGACCAAGCCCGCCGCTGCCGCCAAAGCAGAGGCCAAACTGCAATTCTTTCCCGGCCTGCCTTACCGCACCGGCCCTTTTGCACCCAACGGTGTGCCCTGGGCCAACGGCTATTCAGACTACCTCAAGCTGATCAATGCCAAGGGCGGCATCAATGGCGTGAAGATCATTTATGAGGAGTGCGAAACCGGCTACGACACCGCACGGGGTGTTGAGTGTTATGAGCGTCTCAAGGGCAAACATGGCGGCGCAACGGTGTTCCAGCCACTGTCCACAGGCATCACGTTTGCTCTGACTGAAAAAGCACCCGGTGACAAAATTCCCTTGATCACTGCAGGCTATGGCCGCAGTGAAAGCCAGGACGGCACCGTTTTCAAATGGAACTTCCCCCTGGCTGGCACCTATTGGCTGGCCGCTGACGTGCTGGTGCAAACGATCGGTAAAAAAGAAGGTGGCCTGGACAAACTCAAAGGCAAAAAAGTCACCTTGGTTTACCACGACTCGCCGTATGGCAAAGAGCCTATTCCCCTGTTGCAAGAGCGCGCTGCCATGCATGGCTTCACACTGCAATTGTTGCCAGTGACCTCGCCCGGTGTTGAGCAAAAAGCCACTTGGTTGCAGGTTCGTCAGGCTAGACCCGACTATGTTTTGTTGTGGGGCTGGGGTGTGATGAATTCGACCGCTTTGAAAGAAGCGCAAGCCACAGGTTACCCGCGCGAAAAGATGTACGGCGTGTGGTGGTCCGGTGCAGAGCCTGACGTCAAAGACGTCGGCGACGGCGCCAAAGGCTACAACGCAGTGACCATGCAGCACGGCGCAGAGCCGAACTCCAAGGTGGTCAAAGAGATCCTGGCCCTGGTTCACGCCAAAGGTCAGGGCACGGGCCCGAAAGAGGAGGTCGGTCAGGTGCTGTACATGCGCGGCGCCATGAGTGCCATGCTGGCGGTTGAAGGCGTTCGCCAAGCGCAAGTGCGTTTTGGTAAGGGCAAGTGGATGAGCGGTGAGCAAGCTCGCTGGGGCTATGAGAACCTGACACTGGACCAAAAGAAACTTGACGATGCCGGTTTTGCCGGCGTGATGCGCCCGCTCAGCACCTCGTGCGTGGACCACATGGGCTCGAACTGGGCTCGTGTGCACACCTGGGATGGTGCCAAGTGGAACTTCACCTCCGACTGGTTACAGGCTGACGAGCAAATTCTCAAGCCACTGGTCAAGGCGACAGCGGCCAAGTACGCAGCCGACAAAAAGCTGACGCCGCGCACACCGGCGGACTGCCAGTCCTGATGCTGACGCAGTTACTGCGGCGAGCGCTGCAGTAACTGTCCAGCCCGCAGCCTTGCGTGCAGGGCTGCCGATTGGAAAAAGGCCTGAACTTATGGACGATTCAAAAATTGTGCTCAATGTCAATGGCATTGAGGTCATCTACAACCATGTGATTTTGGTGCTCAAGGGTGTTTCCCTGCAGGTGCCCGATGGCAAAATTGTGGCTATTTTGGGGGGCAACGGCGCGGGTAAAACGACCACCTTGCGCGCCGTCTCCAATTTGCTGCAAGGCGAGCGTGGTGCGGTTACCAAGGGCTCGATTGAGCTGCGAGGCGAACGCATTGAAAACCTCTCGCCCGCCGACCTGGTGCAGCGAGGCGTGGTGCAGGTCATGGAAGGGCGGCACTGTTTTGCGCACCTGACCATTGAGGAAAACCTGCTGACCGGCGGCTACACCCGCAAAAACAAGGCCGAAGTCGCAGCCAACCTTGAGAAGGTTTACAACTATTTTCCGCGCTTGAAAACCCGCCGCACATCTCAAGCAGCCTATACCTCGGGCGGCGAGCAGCAAATGTGCGCCATCGGCCGTGCGTTGATGGCCAGCCCCAACATGGTCTTGCTGGACGAGCCTTCCATGGGCCTGGCGCCGCAGATCGTGCAAGAGGTTTTCGAAATCGTCAAAGACCTCAACCAAAAAGAAAAAGTCACCTTTTTACTGGCCGAGCAAAACACCAACATGGCGCTGAAGTATTCTGATTACGGCTACATCATGGAGTCCGGCCGGGTGGTGATGGATGGCGCTGCCAGCGAGCTGGCCAGCAACGAGGACGTCAAGGAGTTTTACCTGGGCGTGGGTGGCGGTGAGCGCAAGAGCTTCAAAGACGTTAAAAGCTACAAGCGGCGCAAGCGCTGGCTGGCCTGATTCAATTCACTTATGAAACCATCATTTTTCGACGCGCTAGAACACCGGCAACCGGCCGAACGTGAAGCCGCCCTGCTGGCGGCTTTGCCCCTGCAAATTGCCAACGCCCAGCAAAACAGCCGCGCGATGGCCGCAGTGCTGGCCGGCGTCGATGCCGCCCAAGTGAACACGCGCGCGGCACTGGCCCGCCTGCCGGTCACACGCAAACACGCCTTGCTGGAGCGCCAGCAAGCGGCGCGTGCTGCCGGCGGCAGTGGTGACGTTTTCGGGGGCTTCAGCGCGCTGCGCTTTGGCGCGCACATGCCGCGTATTTTTGCCAGCCCCGGCACCATTTACGAACCCGAAGGCACGCGCAAAGACTACTGGCGCATGGCACGCGCCATGTTCGCCGCCGGCTTTAGGCCCGGCCAGCTGATTCACAACAGCTTCAGTTACCACTTCGTGCCGGCCGGCTCCATGATGGAAACCGGCGCACACGCGCTGGGCTGCACCGTGTTTGCCGGGGGCACAGGGCAGACCGAGCAGCAAGTCCAAGCCATGGCCGAGCTGGCGCCAGCCGGTTATATAGGCACCCCTAGTTTTTTGAAGATCATTGTCGAGAAAGCCGCTGACATGCAGGTCGCGCTGCCCAGCCTGAAGCGCGCGCTGGTGTCTGGCGAGGCCTTTCCCCCTTCGCTGCGTGACTGGCTGGCAGAACGCGGCATAGCCGGCTACCAGTGTTATGCAACGGCCGATCTGGGCCTGATTGCTTATGAGACCGAAGCGCGCCAGGGCCTGGTGCTGGACGAAGGCGTGCTCCTGGAGATTGTGCGGCCGGGCACCGGCGATCCGGTGCCTGAGGGCGAGGTCGGCGAAGTGGTGGTGACCACACTCAACCCTGATTACCCGCTGATCCGTTTTGGCACCGGCGACTTGTCGGCCATCTTGCCGGGCGCCTGTCCCAGCGGACGCAGCAACACACGCATCAAGGGCTGGATGGGCAGAGCCGACCAGACCACTAAGATACGCGGCATGTTTGTACACCCCGGGCAAATCGCCGACATCGCTAAACGCTTTCCCGAGGTGCTCAAGGCGCGCCTGGTGGTGAGCGGCGAGATGGCCAACGATGCCATGACGCTTCAGGTTGAGACGGCCGGCCAACCCGCTGACTTGCAAGCGCGCATTGGTGCGGCCATCCGCGATGTGACCAAGCTCAGGGGCGAAGTGGAGTGTGTCACTCCAGGCAGCCTGCCCAACGACGGTGTGGTGATCCAGGACGCCCGCAGCTACAAATAAGCGTATTGACAAGCTTTTTTTATCGGGCTTGCCCCTAGGTGTTTACCGCGGGGGAGCATTTTGGCCTTGGCCTTAAAATCCAGGCTTCAACCTTAGGAGTCATTCAAGTGAAAAAACTTTTTGCCTTGGCGCTCGCCGCCACCGCCATCTTCGCGCAGGCTCAGACCTTTCCAGGCACCAAGCCTATTTCATTGGCAGTGCCCTTCGCTCCAGGCGGCCCGACCGACCTTGTTGCGCGCGGCCTGGCTGAAGCCATGCGCAAAGCCATGGGCGGCAGTGCCAATTTTGTCGTTGAAAACGTTGCCGGCGCCGGCGGCAGCATCGGCATGGCCAAGGTCGCCAAGGCTGCACCGGATGGTCACAGCCTGCTGGTTCACCACATCGGCATGGCCTCTGTACCCGCCCTCTACCGCAAGCTGACTTTCAAGGTCGCTGACGACTTCGAGTTCCTTGGCATGATCAACGAAGTGCCTATGACCTTGATCGGCAAGCCACAGTTGCCAGCCAACACTTACCGTGACTTCGAAAACTACATCCGTGCCAATGCCGGCAAGCTCAACATTGCCCACGCCGGCCTGGGCTCAGCCTCTCATTTGTGCGGCCTGATGTGGCAATCGCGTCTGCAGGCCTCGGAAGCCATGACGACCATTCCCTTTGGCGGCACGGCCCCGGCCATGAACGCCCTGGTGGGCGGCCAGGTCGATATGATGTGCGACCAGACTACCAACACCACCAGTCAGATCGAAGCCGGCCGCGTCAAAGCTTTCGCGGTCACCACCGCCAAGCCCTTGAGCGGCCACAAACTCCTCAAAGACTACCCGACCCTCAATGAAATGGGCATGAGAGGTTTCAACCTGACCATCTGGCACGGCCTGTACGCACCCAAAGGCACGCCACCGGCCGTGCTCAAACAGCTCAACGACGCCCTGAAAATCGCCTTGAAAGACCCCGAGTTCATCAAAAGGCAAGAAGGTCTGGGCGCGGTGGTCGTTGCCGACAACCGTGTTGAGCCTGCCAACCACAAAGCCTTTGTGGCGGCAGAAACCGCCAAGCTCAAGACCGTCATCGATGCGGCTGGTAAGTATGCTGACTGATTGCTAGCCGCTTAGCCCCCGCCAAACCGCTTGCACCCTCGGGTTCAGGCGGTTTTTTTCATGCCTGGACACGCGCGCTACGGGTTATCCCACGCCCAACTTTCCGAACTCGGCAGTACAAAGACGCCTAGCGTTGCACCACCCGGATTGGTGCATATTTTTTCACCCCACTTTGATCAGGATACGCTCATGTCAAGCACCTCCACACCCCGCCGTCTTTTGCTGCGCAGCCTGGCACTGGCCACCTTGAGCAGCTTAGCGGCACTGCCAGCTCTGGCGCAATCGAGCTGGCCCAGCAAACCGGTCAGGATCGTCGTGCCTTTTGCAGCCGGCGGCACCACCGACATCCTGGCCAGGGCTATTGCACCGGAGTTGAGCAAGGCCTTTGGTCAGCCTTTCGTGATTGACAACCGTGGCGGCGCCGGCGGCAACCTGGGCACCGACGTGGTGGCCAAATCCCCGGCGGATGGTTACACCCTGGTCATGGGCACGGTGGGCACGCATGGCATCAACAAATCGCTGTACGACAAGATGCCATTTGATCCGGTCAAGGACTTTGCACCCATCACCCTGGTCGCGGGCGTACCCAATGTGATGGTGATGAATGCGGAGAAAGCCCGCACGCTGGGCATCAACAGCGTGCCTGATTTCATCAAATACGCCAAGGCCAACCCCGGAAAGCTGAATATGGCCTCCAGCGGCAATGGCACCTCCATTCACATGGCGGGCGAACTCTTCAAGAGCATGACCGGCACCTTCATGGTTCACTTTCCGTACCGCGGCTCCAACCCGGCATTGCTTGACCTGGTGGCAGGCAATATGGACGTGATGTTTGACAACTTGCCATCGTCCATGCCGCACATCAAGAGCGGCAAGCTCAAGGCCTTTGCCGTCACCAGCAGCCAGCGCTCGGGTGCACTGCCGGATGTGCCCACACTTGAAGACGTTGGCAAGCTCAAGGGCTTTGAAGCGAGCAGCTGGTTTGGCCTGCTGGCGCCTGCCGGTACACCACCAGACATCGTCAACCGTATTCAGCAGGAAGTCGCCAAGTCGCTGAACACGGCAGCCATCAAAGAAAAAATGCTGGGCCAGGGGGCGATTCCGAGTGGCAATACGCCACAGGAATTCGCGCGCCTGATTGATTCTGAAATCACCAAATGGGCGAAAGTGGTGAAAGACTCCGGCGCCAAGGTCGACTGAAAACCTGACTGTTCAAGGGCGCTCAGACGCCCCACACCACGCTGTCACCCTGCCGGTGACATGCGTCTAGCATCTGCATGAAAGGCAGGGCGCGGTGGCGCAGTGCAATGGCGGGTGACTGACTCTTTTGCTCGGCGTTCTGCGCCAGCTGCTGCTGAGGCTCCAACAATTCTTCCGCTGCAATGGCCGTTCGCAAAGCCAGCAGAGCGGCAGGGATATGTTCGGGCAGGATGATGCCTTTGGGTCCGGCCTCTTTGCCGATGATCTCCAGCACCTGCCGGCCGTGCGGCTCGAGCATGATGACATCGCCCGTATTTTTAGATTTGAACTTGTACAACATGGGCTGCTCCTTGC
The DNA here is from genome assembly GCA_044350025.1 of Polaromonas sp. Lineage (GTDB taxonomy): Bacteria > Pseudomonadota > Gammaproteobacteria > Burkholderiales > Burkholderiaceae_C > Polaromonas. The sequence continues at coordinate 17,423 of JBILIK010000005.1, forward strand.
GCTTCGATTATGTTCTTTGGCAGGCGCAAAATAGCGGCTTATGTTCAACATTGCCACCACCCCCAAACCTGCCGCCCAGGCACTGCTGCAAGACGGCCTGAGTTTGCTGCAACCAGACGACTTCCAGGCCACACTGGGCCTGCCCGCTGCCGATTGGCAAAGCCAGTGGCCAGACCTGGCAAAAAGCTGGGATCGCCTGCCACCAGACACCCATTTGCGTGACGGCGGCCATTACCGGCATCGCCGTCACGCCTGCTACGTGCAGACCTTGGCAAGCAACGCCTTGCAAGCGACGCCGCACAGGGCACACTGGCAACCCACCGATTACAACGCGCTGCATGGCGGCTTTGAGCGCTGGTTTGAACCGGTTGAGCCGACGGTCAGCCAGGCAGCGCTGTGGACCGGGCTGCTGCTGGCGCTGGGCCGCTTGTTTGCGCAAGTCAAGCCGGCACCGCAGTGGTCTATCGAGGCGCACCAATTCCGCATCGACACGGCCGGGGGGGTCGGGCGCCCCACACCGGAAGGCGCGCACCGCGACGGCGTCGATTTTGTGGTGGTGATGCTGGTCGGGCGCCAAAGCGTCAAAGGGGGCGAGACACGGGTATTTGATGCACATGGCCCTTCGGGTGTGCGCTTTGTCATGACCGAGCCCCTGACCGCGCTGCTGCTTGACGACACCCGGGTTATCCACGAAACCACGCCCATCCAGCCCAGCGGTGAGCCGTCCGGCGGTTACCGGGACACCCTGGTTTTGACCTACCGGGCTGCCGGCTTTCAAGCACCCGGCTGAGTTTTCCTGATGCCCTGGCGGCAAACCCCCTTGACGAATTTAGTTTAGGCCTAAACAATCAACAGGGAATCAACCAGCCGATAGTGCCAACATGAATATTCTTTGCCTGGGCGGCGGACCTGCCGGCCTTTACTTTGCCGCGCTGATGAAGCTCCAAAACCCGGCGCACCAGATCACGGTGGTCGAGCGCAACCGCCCGTTTGACACCTTTGGCTGGGGTGTGGTGCTGTCGGACCAAACGCTGGACAACCTTCGCAGCGCAGACCCCGTCAGCGCCAACCTGATTGGTGAGGCTTTCAACCACTGGGACGACATTGAGGTTTTCTTCAAGGGCCGCAGCGTGCGCTCAGGCGGTCATGGTTTTTGCGGCGTGGGTCGTAAACGCCTGCTCAACATCCTGCAAGATCGTTGCGTGAAGTTGGGCGTGGAACTGGTGTTTGAAATGGAGGTTGAGGACGATCAGGCGCTGGCGGCACAGTACCAGGCGGACCTGGTGATTGCCTGCGATGGCCTGAACAGCCGGGTGCGCTCGCGCTATGCAGCCACCTTCAAGCCCGACATTGACCTGCGCGCCTGCCGTTTTGTCTGGCTGGGCACACACAAGAAATTCGACGCATTCACCTTCGCCTTCGAAAAGACCGAGCACGGCTGGTTCGCCGCGCACGCCTACCAGTTTGATGCCGATACCGCGACCTTCATTGTCGAGACACCAGAGGCCGTCTGGAAAGCGCACGGACTCGACGAGATGTCGCAGGCCGAGGGCATCACCTTTTGCGAAAAGTTGTTTGCGAAGTACTTGGACGGCAACGCGCTCATGAACAACGCCACCCACGTGCGCGGCTCGGCCATCTGGATTCGCTTTCCGCGCGTGGTCTGCGAACACTGGGTGCACACGCAAGACATTGCCGGCAAGCAGGTACCGCTGGTGCTGATGGGCGATGCGGCCCACACCGCGCACTTTTCAATCGGCAGTGGCAGTAAGCTGGCGCTGGAAGACGCGATTGAACTGAGCCGCTGTCTGGCAGCGACGAATGACACGGTGCAGGCCTTGCAAAACTATGTAGCCGTGCGCTCGGTCGAGGTGCTGAAGATTCAAAACGCCGCTCGCAACTCCACGGAATGGTTTGAACATGTGGACCGCTACAGCGGCATGGAGGCTGAGCAATTTTTCTATTCTCTGCTGACCCGCTCGCAGCGCATCAGCCACGAGAACCTGCGCGTGCGGGATGCCGCCTGGCTGAAGGACTACGAGCGTTGGCTGGCCGGCACGGCCGCCGGCAAATCACCACCGCCGCCCATGCTGCTGCCATTGAAGGTGCGCTCAGTTGAGCTGAAAAACCGCGTTGTGGTCTCGCCGATGGCCACCTACAAGGCCGTCGATGGCATGCCGCAGGACTTTCATCTGGTGCACCTGGGCGCCCGCGCGCTGGGCGGCGCAGCGCTGGTCTTTGCAGAGATGACCGCGCCTTGCGCCGAAGGCCGCATCACCCCCGGCTGCCCGGGCCTGTGGAACGAGGAACAGATGCGCGCCTGGCAGCGTATCGTCAACTTCATTCACAGCGCTGGCCATGGCGCGCGCGCCGGGATGCAGCTGGGTCACAGCGGCCCCAAGGGTTCGACACAAGTCGGCTGGGAAGCCGCTGACGAGCCGCTGCCCGCCGGTAACTGGCCCTTGACTGCTGCCAGCAGCGTAGCTTACGGCCCTAACAATGCGCTGCCGCACGCGATGACACGCGCCGACATGGACACTTTGACGGCGCAGTTTGTGCAATCCACGCGCTACGCCGACCAGGCTGGCTTTGACTGGCTCGAGCTGCACTGCGCGCACGGCTATCTGCTGTCGAGCTTCATCACGCCGCTGACCAATGTGCGCAGCGACGACTACGGTGGCGATCTGGCCAAGCGCTGCCGCTACCCGCTCGAGGTGTTTGCCGCCATGCGCGCCGTCTGGCCCGCAGACAAGCCCATGAGCGTGCGGATATCTGCGCATGACTGGGCGCCGGGCGGCAACACGGCCGACGATGCCGTGGCCATGGCGCGGCTTTTTAAGGCCGCCGGCTGTGACTTCATCGACGTGTCCTCCGGCCAGACCACGCGCGCCGCCAAGCCGGTCTATGGCCGCATGTACCAGACGCCGTTTGCTGACCGCATACGCAACGAGGTCGGTATCCAGACCATTGCCGTGGGTGCGATCTCTGAGGCAGACCATGTCAACAGCATCATTGCCGCAGGCCGTGCTGACCTGTGCGCCATTGCCCGGCCTCACTTGGCAGACCCGGCCTGGACGCTGCACGAAGCGGCCAAACTGCAAAGCCGGTATGTCGAATGGCCGCTGCCTTACTTGAGCGGGCGCGACCAGCTGTACCGGGAACTGGCCAAGCAACAAACTCTCGCTCCTGGCGCTGTGCAGGCAGCAGCTGCCAGTGCGTCCCGCCCCGCGGCCATCGAATAAGGCCAGCGAAAGCCCTTCATGGACATGGAAGCCCGCGGTCACAGTGAACACCCGGAAGCTCTGCGCCTGTGGCTGCGTTTGCTGACCTGCACGCAGCTGATTGAAAAGCAGGTGCGTGCAGAGCTGCGCGAGCGCTTTGACACCACGCTGCCGCGCTTTGACCTGATGTCGCAGCTCGAGCGCAGTCAGGATGGTCTCAAAATGAAAGAACTGTCGCGCCGCATGATGGTCACCGGCGGCAACATCACCGGCATCACCGACCAGCTGGTCTCTGAAGGTCTGGTTGAGCGCCTGCCAGTTGCCGGTGACCGCCGTGCCTTCCGGGTGAGGCTGACTGCGCGTGGTCGCAAAAGCTTCGCCGACATGGCGCATCAGCATGAAGGCTGGATCGTAGAGGCCTTTGGCGGCCTGTCTGCGCGTGAGCTTGATGTGTTGCATCAATTGCTGGGCAAGGTCAAGCAACACCATCTTGTAGCCCCGGCATCGAATCTTCTTGACCCTTAACCTGAACCCGTGAATCCATGAAGCACTTCATCACCGACAACAACCCGATGCGCCCGCAGTTCCATGCAATGGCCGCGCACCAGGCCAAGCATTTTTCCTACGCTTTTGACGCCGGTGTGGCGACTATCACCTTGAACCGTCCCGAGCGCAAAAATCCCTTGACCTTTGATTCGTATGCCGAGTTGCGAGATATGTATCGCACGCTGGAGCAGAGTACCGACGTCAAAGCAGTGGTGCTCACAGGGGCGGGCGGCAACTTCTGCTCAGGCGGCGATGTGCATGAAATCATCGGTCCGTTGACGCAGATGACCATGCCCGAGATGCTCGAGTTCACACGCATGACGGGCAACCTGATCAAGGCCATGCGCTTATGTCCACAACCCATCATTGCAGCGATTGATGGCATTTGCGCAGGTGCAGGCGCCATGATGGCGCTGGCCGCCGACATGCGGCTGGGCACAGCACGCGCCAAGACAGCGTTTTTGTTCACCCGCGTCGGACTGGCCGGTGCTGACATGGGCGCCTGCGCCTTGCTGCCCCGGCTGATCGGCCAGGGGCGCGCCTCTGAACTGCTCTTTACCGGCCGGTCCATGAGCGCTGATGAAGGTTTGCAGTGGGGCTTTTTCAACGCACTGCATGTGCCTGACCAGGTTCTGGGTGCCGCACAGACTTTGGCAAAGAGCTTGGCCAGTGGCCCGACGTTTGCTCACGGTATGACCAAGACCATGCTGCATCAGGAATGGGCCATGACGCTGGACCAGGCCCTGGAAGCTGAAGCGCAGGCGCAAGCCATCTGCATGCAGACACAGGACTTCAAGCGCGCCTTTGATGCCTTTGCGGCCAAGCAAACACCTGTGTTCGGAGGCGACTGACATGCATGAGCGTAGTTCCTTGATGCCACCGGCAGACCACTTCAATCTGCCATTTTTTGACACGGTGCACCGCACACTGGCCGCCGATCTGGCCGGCTGGACGGCGCAGCAGGCAGTCGATGAGCGCGATGACCGCCGCGCCTGCCGCGACTGGGTACAGCGCCTGGGCAGCGCTGGCTGGCTGCGCTACTGCGTGCCTGCCAGCGCCGGCGGTGCGCTCAACAAACTCGATTCGCGCGCGCTGGTGGTGCTGCGCGAAACCCTGGCTTTTTACTCGCCACTGGCTGACTTTGCGCTGGCCATGCAGGGCCTGGGCAGTGGCGCTATCACGCTGGCCGGCACACCCGTACAACAGGCCGCGTATTTGCCGGACGTCGCCAGTGGCCGCAAGATCGCAGCTTTTGCACTGAGCGAGGCCGAGGCCGGCTCGGACGCCGGCGCACTGCGCACGACAGCGGTACGTGACGCCCGCGGCTGGACGCTGCAAGGCAGCAAAACCTGGATCAGCAACGGCGATATGGCTGATTTTTATGTCACCTTTGCCAACACCACGCCTGGCGCCGGCACGCGCGGCATGACCGCTTTCATCGTGGACGCGCCACGCACGGGGCTCGATAGCAGCGAGCACATTGCGCTGATGGCACCGCATCCGCTGGCCAGCCTGCAGTTCACAGATTGCGCATTGAGTGCAGATGCGCAGTTGGGCCCGCTCGATGGCGGCTTCAAGCTGGCGATGCAAACGCTGGATATTTTTCGCGCCTCGGTGGCCGCGGCGGCGCTGGGCATGGCGCGCCGTGCGCTGGCCGAAGCGGTGGCCCACGCGCAAGCCCGAAAGATGTTTGGCCAACGGCTGGCCGACTTTCAGCTCACCCAGGCCAAGCTGGGCGAGATGGCGGCCCTGATAGACGCGGCTGCCCTGCTGACCTACCGCGCCGCTTGGATGCGCGACGCGCATGAGAGCGGCGACACCCCTGAGAGCAGCGGCAACGCGGGTCGTCAGACACGCAGTGTGGCTGCCGCCATGGCCAAGATGTGCGCTACCGAAAACGCCCAGCGCGTGATCGACATGGCCCTGCAAATGCACGGCGGCTTGGGCGTGAAGGTGGGCACCAAGGTCGAGAGTCTGTACCGTGACATCCGCTCTCTGCGCATCTACGAGGGCGCTACCGAAGTGCAGCAACTCATCATTGGAAAGGCCTTGCTCCAACCATGACCTCCCCGGCTTCAGCGCCCCCTGTGGCCGCCCCCTCAGCCCAAACCGACCGCTTTGTTCATGAGCGGCTGCCTGGCGCCAACCAGTGGCCCCAGTTGCGCTACGACGCACCGGAGTTGCAGATCCCGCCGCAGGCCAATCTGGTGGCGGCGCTCTTGGCGCGGGCATCGCAGCAGGGCTGGTCTGAGCGGCCCTTTCTGCGCTCTGAACACGCCTTGCTGAGCTACGCTGAAGCCGGCGAGCGCATCCGCCGCATTAGCCAGGTGCTGACCGAAGACTTCGGCCTGGTGCCCGGCAACCGGGTGCTCTTGCGCGGTGGCAATTCGGTGAGCATGGCATTGGCCTGGCTGGGTGTGGTGCACGCCGGGCTGGTGGCGGTGACGACCATGCCGCTGCTGCGCGCTAAAGAGCTCGCCGAGGTCATTCTCAAAGCCGAGCCAGCCCTGGCCCTGTGCGATGGCAAGTTGCTGGCTGAACTGGAAATAGCGCAAGCCCAGCAGCCGCAACTCAAGACCGTGATTACCTTTAACCAGCCGGACAACCCTGCGGGTCTGGAGGCGCTGGCCTCCGCCAAAAACGGCTTGGTCACAGCCTGCCCGACGTCGGCCGACGACATTGCCATCCTGGCCTTCACTTCGGGCACCACGGGCTCGCCCAAGGCTGCCGTTCACACCCACCGCGACGTGCTGGCTTATTGCGAAACCTGGCCGCGCCACGTGCTGCGCGCCACGCCCGATGACATCGTCATGGGCTCTCCGCCGCTGGCTTTTACTTTCGGGCTTGGCGGCTTGCTGATCTTCCCGATGTGGGCCGGCGCCTCGGTCATGTTTCCCAGCGTGCCTTACACGCCGCAAGCCATGGTGCAGCTGATGGCTGACGTCGGCGCCACCATCTGCTACACCGCGCCCACCTTTTACCGGCAGATGGCGGTGTTTGCGCGGGAGATGCCATTGCCCCGGCTGCGCGTGTGCGTGAGCGCTGGCGAAGGTCTGCCCGACGCCACGCGCCAGCTCTGGAAAGAAGCCACCGGCATCGAGATGACCGACGGCATCGGTGCCACCGAGATGTTTCATATTTTCATTTCTTCGCCGCCGGAAGAAATGCGCCGCGGCGCCATCGGCAAGGTGGTACCGGGCTACAGCGCCAAGGTGGTCGATAGCGAAGGCCGTGAGTTGCCACGCGGCAGTATCGGCAAGCTGGCGGTGATGGGGCCGACCGGCTGCCGTTACATGCAGGACGAGCGCCAGCAAAAGTACGTCAAGGCCGGCTGGAACTACCCGGGTGACGCCTTCATTCAAGACGAAGACGGTTACTTTTTCTTTCAGGCCCGCGACGACGACATGATTGTGACTTCAGGCTACAACGTCGGCGGTCCGGAGGTTGAGGACGCGCTACTCAAACACCCGGCTGTGGCCGAATGCGGCGTGATCGGTGTGGCTGACGAAGAGCGTGGCATGGTGGTCAAGGCCTTTGTGGTGCTCAAGCCCGACCAGTCCGGTGACGCCGCCATGGTCAAGACCCTGCAAGACCATGTCAAGGCCATGCTGGCACCTTTCAAGTACCCGCGCCAGATCGCATTTGTAGCTGCCTTGCCGCGCACTGATACGGGCAAACTGCAACGGTTCAAGCTGCGTCAGATCTAATCCAGCAACCATTATTTTCAAGCCAATAAACCCCTCCAACCGCAATGAAAACACTTCAGCCCCCAGATTGGCTTACGCCCAAAGGTTATGCCAACGGCGTTATGGCGCGTGGTAGCCTGATCTTTGTGGGCGGCCAGATCGGCTGGAACGCTCAGCAACAGTTTGAAAGCGATGACTTCATCGCCCAGACGCGCCAGGCTCTCATCAACATCGTGGCCGTGCTGCGCGCAGGCGGGGCCGGACCCGAGCACATGGTGCGCATGACCTGGTACGTGATTGATCGCCATGAATACAGCGCCAGACTCAAAGAGTTGGGTTCGGTTTACCGCGAGGTCATCGGTAAAAACTTCCCGGCCATGAGCTGCGTCGAAGTCAGCGGCTTGGTTGAAGACAGCGCCAAGATTGAGATCGAAGTCACGGCCGTGTTGCCGGACTGAGCGCTTCAACGCCAGCTCGACTTAATTCGTCCAGCAGTTCATCTATGGATTGCCTGCCTACACGGCTCTGGCGCAGCTGCCATTTTTGCGCAAACACACGCCAAGCTGCGGCTGATTGCAAGCTCATGCCACCATAACGCAACTTCACCCAGCCGCCCCTGGCCAATCGCTGCAAGCACTCAGACAACAAGGTGCGTGAAACACCGCACACAGCGGCAATTTGGTCTTGCGACAGGCTGATGTCCACCGTATCTTCTGGGTAAGGCGTGCGTTGCGCTGCGAAAGAATTCGGCTGATTGACAGCGAACTGCGCCAGCCCCATGACAACGCGCATTGGCATACCGCCAAGCCTTAGGAGCAGTTGCAATTCAGTGTGCTTCTCTACGCGTCTGGCCAATTGTTGGAACATGAACTGCCTGAATTGCGGCTCCTCACGCAGCGCATCCTCCAGGCAAGATTGCGGCATACCGATCAACTCGACCGGCGTCATACAAACATAATCCACTTGTCCGGCTTGCCCGCTGAGCAGCGCCTCTTCGCCGAACCAGGCCTGGGAACCATGCAACAACAGCGGCAAGCTCCCGCCACGCGCCATCGGTTCAGCTGCTGCAACATAACCCGTCATGACGCAGCTCCACGCCAGCACAGGCCGGCCTTTGCGCCAGATGGCTTGGCCGGCTTCAAAAGATCGGATCGCCAGCTTGGGCAGCATTGTCAAAATGCGCTGCTCGCTCAAATGCACATCGCGCAGCAGTTGCTTGGCAAATTGAGACACGTGTGCTGGCCTGCTCTTTAAAAAAATTTTGTAACTATTTTTATTTATTTTAAGTGGCCTGCATTTATGAAAGTTATCAAAATTTGCAAAGTCCGCTCATGCTGCGGCCACTTTGTTTTGTTTGGGCTGATCTGTGAGCGGAAACAAAAAAGCCCTCAGTTAAGAGGGCTTCGTTGACAAGCGAGCTGCTTGATTTTTGGTTGCGCGGGCAAGATTTGAACTTACGACCTTTGGGTTATGAGCCCAACGAGCTACCAGGCTGCTCCACCGCGCGGTATGTAATGATTGTAACGCTTATTCGGCCTTTGCGCCGTCAGCGCTGAGCTCTTCGCTCACATCAGGACGGTCAACCAGCTCGACAAGCGCCATCGGAGCGTTGTCACCCACGCGAAAACCCATTTTCAGGATGCGTGTGTAGCCGCCTGGACGCGCTTTGTAGCGTGGGCCGAGTTCAGCAAAAAGTTTGACGACCATGTCACGGTCACGCAGACGGTCAAAAGCCAGACGCTTGTTGGCCAAGGTGGGCTCTTTGGCCAGGGTGATCATGGGCTCAACCACCCGGCGCAGTTCTTTGGCTTTTGGCAGCGTGGTCTTGATGGCTTCGTGCTGAATCAGCGAGTTCATCATGTTGCGCAGCATCGCCAGGCGGTGTGAGCTGGTGCGGTTAAGTTTACGTAGTCCGTGTCCGTGTCGCATGTGCTTGTTTCCTTCCAGTTGTAATTCAGGCAGCCGTATCAGGTACTGCCCGTGCACTGCCCCGTTTACCGGGGCAAATTTTTATGAACGCTTGTCGAGGCCGGCGGGTGGCCAGCTTTCAAGGCGCATGCCCAATGTCAAACCACGGGAAGCCAAAACTTCCTTGATTTCGTTGAGCGATTTGCGGCCTAAGTTCGGCGTCTTGAGAAGTTCGTTCTCGGTGCGCTGAATCAGGTCGCCAATGTAGTAAATGTTTTCTGCTTTGAGGCAGTTGGCCGAACGCACGGTGAGCTCAAGCTCATCAACTGGGCGCAGCAAAATAGGGTCAAACTGTTGCGAGCTGCGCTGAACTGGTGCGTCAAACGCAGCCAGTTCATTACCCTCGAGCTGTGCGAACACAGCGAGTTGCTCGACCAGAATCTTGGCCGATGCACGCACTGCGTCTTCTGCAGACACGGCGCCGTTGGTTTCGATCTCCAGGACCAGTTTGTCGAGATCGGTACGCTGCTCGACGCGAGCGCTTTCGACGGTGTAGCTCACGCGCTTGACTGGGGAGAACGAGGCGTCCAGCACAATACGACCGATCGATTTGGTGGTGTCGTCGCCATAGCGGCGCACGGTACCCGGCACATAGCCACGACCGTTTTCAACCTTGATCTGCATGTCGATCTTGCCGCCGTGCGACAAGTTCACGATGACGTGCTCTGGATTGATGATTTCAACATCATGCGGCGTCTGAATATCAGCGGCGGTCACAGGACCTTCGCCATCTTTGCGCAAGCTCAGGGTGACTTCGTCGCGGTTGTGCAACTTGAAAACCACGCCCTTGAGGTTGAGCAGAATGTTGACGACATCTTCTTGCACACCGTCAATCGACGAGTACTCGTGCAAAACGCCGGCAATCGTCACTTCGGTTGCGGCATGGCCAACCATCGAGGACAGCAAAACGCGGCGCAGTGCATTGCCCAGCGTGTGGCCATAGCCACGCTCAAAAGGCTCCAGCGTCACTTTGGCACGGTTGGCAGCTAGCTGCTCAACATTGATGGTTTTTGGTTTCAGTAGATTGGTTTGCATACGGTCTTCCTCTCAATACCCTCGGCTCATTACACCGATAAGGCCGGGTGAAGCAACCTGAGCCAGATCAACCGGCCCAGGAACGGGAAAAAATTAACGTGAGTACAACTCGACGATCAAGGATTCATTGACATCAGCGGCAAACTCATCACGGTCAGGCACTTTCTTGAACACGCCCTCACCCTTGTCGATGCTGACGTCCACCCAAGCCGGCATGCCGACTTGCTGGGCCAGTTGCAAAGCCTCCAGAACACGGTTCTGCTTCTTCGACTTTTCGCGCACGCCGACGACGTCGCCGGTTTTAACGAGGTAAGAAGGAATGTTGACCGAGTGGCCGTTGACTGTGATCGCCTTGTGTGAAACCAGCTGACGCGCTTCAGCCCGCGTTGAGCCGAAGCCCATGCGGTACACAACGTTGTCCAGGCGGCACTCCAACAGGAATAACAAGTTGGTGCCGGTATTGCCTTTGCGGCGATCGGCCTCTTCGAAGTAGCGGCGGAACTGCTTTTCCAGCACGCCGTACATTCGCTTGACCTTTTGCTTTTCGCGCAGTTGCAGACCATAGTCTGACGTGCGCATACCCGAAGTGCGGCCGTGCTGGCCTGGCTTAGAGTCGAACTTGGCCTTGTCACCAATGGCGCGTCGAGCGCTTTTGAGGAACAGGTCGGTGCCTTCTCGGCGGGATAGTTTGGCCTTGGGGCCTAGGTAACGTGCCACTTGATTGTCCTTTTGTCATCTGCTGCACAAAGTGCAGGAGCCCTCGGTACGAAACCTAACGGCGGTGGGCTTGGGTAAAAATGCCTAAAGCCCGGATGGCTGCCGAAGCAGCCAACCAGGCCCGTGGCAGGAGAAATTAAATACGACGACGCTTTTGAGGGCGGCAGCCGTTGTGCGGGACGGGTGTCACATCAGCAATCGAGTTGATGCGAATACCAAGCGCGCCCAAGGCACGCACGGATGACTCACGACCAGGACCCGGGCCCTTGATCTCGACGTCTACGTTCTTGATGCCCTGCTCTATGGCTGCGCGACCAGCCACTTCAGAGGCGACCTGCGCTGCAAAAGGGGTTGACTTGCGTGAACCCTTGAAGCCCTGACCACCCGACGAAGCCCAGGACAAAGCATTGCCCTGGCGATCAGTGATCGTGATGATGGTGTTGTTGAAAGACGCGTGAATGTGAGCGACACCGTCGGCCACATTTTTACGGACTTTTTTACGAACGCGTTGTGCTGCGTTATTGCTGGGTGCTTTTGCCATGAATTACCTTCGATTATTTCTTCAGGGACTGCGCTGCTTTACGCGGACCCTTGCGGGTACGGGCATTCGTGCGCGTACGCTGACCACGCATAGGCAAACCACGGCGGTGACGAAAGCCACGGTAGCAGCCGATGTCCATCAAACGCTTGATGTTCATGGTGGTCTCGCGACGCAAGTCACCTTCAATGGTGAACAAAGCGATCTGGTCGCGAATCTTTTCGAGATCTCCGTCAGTCAGATCCTTGATCTTCTTGGCGTATGCGATATCGCATGCCTCACAGATCTTGCGAGCACGGGTGCGACCGATGCCAAAAATTGCAGTCAAGCCGATTTCGGCGTGCTGTTGCGGCGGAATGTTGATACCTGCGATACGAGCCATATGCGTCCTCTAATACTCTTTGAAATCAGCCTTGACGCTGTTTATGGCGTGGGTCTGTGCAGATAACGCGCACAACGCCTTTGCGACGGATGATTTTACAGTTGCGGCAGATCTTCTTAACAGAAGCTGAAACTCTCATTTTCTTCTCCTAAACTTTCTCTATGCGGACTCGCATGAACACCTTGGGCACCTGCCCATAATCATTGACCGGGTTTGAAATTCGCTTTTTTCAGCAAGGATTCGTACTGCTGGGACATCATGTAGTTTTGCACCTGGGCCATGAAATCCATGGTCACCACCACAATGATCAGCAAAGACGTTCCACCAAAGTAAAAGGGCACGTTGTATTTCAAAATCAAGAACTCGGGCAACAGGCACACAAAGGTGATGTAAACCGCGCCAGCAAGTGTCAGACGCACCAGAATTTTGTCGATATAGCGCGCAGTTTGATCGCCGGGCCGGATGCCGGGAACAAAGGCGCCGCTCTTTTTCAAGTTGTCAGCTGTTTCGCGGCTGTTGAAAACCAGCGCAGTGTAAAAGAAGCAGAAGAAAATAATCGCACTGGCGTAGAGCATCACGTAAATGGGCTGGCCGGGCGTGAGCGTTGCGGCAATGTCTTTGAGCCAACGCATGCTGTCACCGGTGGTGAACCAGCCCACCACGGTAGCCGGCAGCAAAATGATGGACGAAGCAAAAATGGGAGGAATCACACCCGCCATGTTCAGCTTTAATGGCAAGTGCGACGACTGGCCGCCATAAACCTTGTTACCCACTTGGCGACGCGCATAGTTCACCAGTATTTTGCGTTGGCCACGCTCTACGAAAACCACAAAGTAAGTCACCAGCCCAACGACGATCACAATCACCAGGGCGACCAGAATGCTCATAGCGCCCGTGCGTACCAGCTCCATCAGCCCGCCCAAAGCGCTTGGCAAACCGGCTGCAATGCCGGCAAAAATCAGGATGGAAATTCCGTTGCCCAAACCCCGCTCAGTGATCTGCTCACCCAGCCACATCAGGAACATGGTGCCCGCTGTCAGGCTGACCACCGCCGTCATGCGAAAGCCAAAGCCTGGCGCCAGCACCAGACCCGGCGAGCTTTCAAGCGCAACCGCAATACCCATAGACTGAAAAAGCGCCAAACCCAAGGTACCGTAGCGCGTGAACTGCGTGATCTTGCGGCGACCGGATTCGCCTTCTTTCTTGAGTTGCTCGAATGTGGGAACCACATAAGTGAGCAGCTGCATGATGATGGAGGCAGAGATGTAGGGCATGATGCCCAGTGCAAAAACCGTGAAGCGTTCCAGCGCGCCGCCCGAGAACATATTGAACAAATTCAAAATGCCGCCCTGCTGGCCTCCAAACAGAGCTTGCAACTGGGTTGGATCAATGCCTGGAACAGGAATGTGCGCACCCACGCGGTAAACGACCAGCGCGAGCAGCAAAAACACGAGCCGATTGCGCAGGTCACCGTACTTGCCGGTCTTTGCAATTTGGGCGGAGCTGGTGGCCACTGATCGTTATCCGTTTTGAGCTTGCTGTTGGAGAATCTGCGCGCAATTAAGCGACGGAGCCGCCAGCCGCTTCAATCGCTGCTTTTGCTCCGGCGGTAGCGCCTATGCCGTTGAGCTTGACCGCTTTGGTCAACACGCCGGTCTTGACAACTTTGATGGTCCTGGCCATCTGGCCAACCAGGCCGGCTGTCTTGAGTGCCAACACATCGACTTCGGCCAGGCCGAGAACTTCGAGCGATGTCAAGGTCACTTCTGCATTGAACTGCAGCTGATGGGACTTGAAACCACGCTTAGGCAAGCGGCGCTGCAAAGGCATCTGACCGCCCTCGAAACCGACCTTGTGGTAGCCGCCCGAACGGGACTTCTGACCTTTGTGACCACGGCCGGCTGTTTTACCGAGGCCGGAGCCGATGCCACGACCGACACGGCGCTTGGCATGCTTCGCACCATCGGCGGGCTTGATTGCGTTGAGTTCCATGATGAACCTGTCCTTACAGAATCTTGACCAGATAACTGATCTTGTTGATCATGCCGCGCACTGCGGGCGTGTCTTCGAGTTCGCTGGTGCTGTTAACGCCGCGCAAACCCAAACCACGAACCGTGGCACGGTGTGATTCTTTGGTGCCAATCGGGCTTTTAACCAACTGAACCTTGATTTTGTTTTCTGTCGTCATAACCGTTCCGCCTTAGCCGAAGATGTCTTCGACTGTTTTGCCACGCTTGGCAGCAATGTCGCCAGCCGTGGTCGATTTGTTCAGGGCGTCCATCGTGGCGCGCACCATGTTGTAGGGGTTGCTCGAACCATGGCTCTTGGCCACGATGTCGGTGATGCCCATGACTTCAAAGACGGCGCGCATCGGGCCTCCGGCGATGATGCCGGTACCTTTGGGAGCCGGAGCCATCATGACGTTGGCGGCACCGTGGTGGCCGAACACGTTGTGATGGATGGTGCCGTTCTTGAGAGACACCTTGGTCATGTTGCGCCTAGCCTCTTCCATGGCCTTTTGCACAGCAGCTGGCACTTCTTTCGACTTGCCCTTGCCCATGCCGACGCGGCCTTCGCCATCACCGACCACGGTCAGTGCTGCGAAACCCAGAATACGACCGCCCTTAACGACTTTGGTGACACGGTTAACCGCGATCATCTTTTCCTTCAGACCATCGTCCGGAGCGTCGTTGTTTGATTTAGCTTGAAACTTAGCCATACTTAATTCCAGTCTTAGAACTGCAGGCCGGCTTCACGCGCAGCCTCGGCCAGCGCTTTAACGCGGCCGTGGTAAGCGAAGCCAGCGCGGTCAAACGCTACTTTTTCAACACCAGCTGCTTTTGCTTTTTCAGCAATGCGCTTGCCAATGGCTTGCGCAGCAGCAACGTTTCCACCCTTGCCCGACGCGCCGATTTCCTTGCGGACTTCGACTTCTGCCGTTGAGGCAGCTGCCAGGATCTTGGAGCCGTCGCCGGAGATGACGCTGGCGTAAATATGCAAATTGGTGCGGTTCACCGTCAGACGCGCCACACCTTGTGTCGCAATGCGGATGCGGGTCTGGCGTGAACGACGAAGGCGCTGCTCTTTTTTGGTCAACATGATGCAGCTCCTTATTTCTTCTTGGTTTCTTTGATCGTGATCTTCTCATCCGAATAACGGATGCCCTTGCCCTTGTAAGGCTCGGGTGGACGAATCGCACGAACTTCAGCAGCGATCTGACCAACGCGCTGGCGGTCAGAACCTTTGATCACAACTTCCGTCGGGGTCGGGGTTTCGACTTTGATGCCGGCAGGCATGTCCAGAACCACAGGGTGGGAGTAGCCCACCGTCAGGTTCAGCTTGGCCCCTTGCGCCTGGGCCTTGAAACCCACGCCAACCAGGTTGAGCTTTTTCTCAAAGCCCTTGGTGACGCCGGTGACCATGTTGTTCACGAGCTGGCGCATGGTGCCGCTCATGGCGTTGGCTTCGCGGGAATCATTGGCCGGAGCGAAGTTCAGCTTGCCAGCGTCATTGGTGATGGTCACCAACACGTTTTGGGCTTGTGCCAGGGTGCCCAGGGCACCCTTGACATTGATGTGGTCTTCCTTGAAGACAACGTCAACGCCCGCAGGGACGATGACTGGCATTTTTGCGACACGAGACATTTTTATTACTCCTAATGTCCGTTAAGCCACGTAGCAAAGAACTTCGCCGCCGATACCGGTTGCGCGCGCTTTGCGGTCAGTCATCACACCCTGGGGTGTTGTGACGATCGCCACACCCAAGCCGTTCATGACCTGAGGAATGGCACCGTGGCCTTTGTAAACACGAAGACCGGGGCGGCTGACGCGCTCAATGCGCTCAATCACGGGACGGCCTGCGTAGTACTTCAGGGCAATTTCAAGTTGGGGTTTGCCGTCGTTGGCCTTGACGGAGAAGCCGTCAATGTAGCCCTCGTCTTTAAGGACCTGGGCGATAGCGACTTTGACTTTGGAAGACGGCACCTGCACAACAGCTTTTTCAACCATTTGTGCATTGCGGATGCGCGTCAACATGTCGGCGATAGGATCACTCATGCTCATTTGTGGTTCTCCTAGTGCTTACCAGCTTGCCTTGGTGATACCGGGGATATCACCTGCAAAAGCCAGTTCACGGATCTTGGCGCGAGCCAGGCCGAATTGACGGAAGGTGCCGCGCGGACGACCCGTGATCGAGCAGCGGTTGCGATGGCGAGTCGGGTTGGCATTGCGGGGCAACTTTTGAAGTTCAAGGCGAGCCAGCGCGCGTTCTTCGTCCGAACGCTTGAAGTCGTTGGACGTTGCCTTGAGTTCTGCGTATTTTTTGGCGAACTTGGCAGCGAGTTTTTCGCGCTTGAGTTCACGTTGCAGTAGAGCTTGTTTTGCCATCTCTTGCGCCTTCAGTTCTTGAACGGAAAACGGAAAGCGGTGAGAAGTGCCTTGCACTCTTCATCGGTCTTGGCCGTCGTGGTGATGCTGATGTTGAGACCGCGCAAGGCGTCGACCTTGTCGTACTCAATCTCAGGAAAAATAATCTGCTCTTTCACGCCGATGTTGTAGTTGCCGCGGCCGTCAAAGGCCCGGCCGGAAATACCACGGAAGTCACGCACACGGGGCAGAGCCACGGTAACGAAACGGTCCAGGAATTCATACATCTTGACGCCGCGCAGCGTGACCATGCAGCCGATGGGCAAGTCTTCGCGGATTTTGAAACCGGCGATGGCTTTCTTGGCCTTGGTCACCACAGGCTTCTGGCCGGCGATCTTGGTCATGTCGCCCACGGCGTTGTCCATGACTTTTTTGTCGGCAACCGCCTCGCTCACACCCATGTTGAGCGTGATCTTGGTGATGCGGGGAACCTGCATCGGCGATGAGTAGCCGAATTTTTCAATCAGGGCAGGTGCGATTTTTTCGCGGAATTGATCTTGCAAGCGTGGCATGTTTATGCAGCCTTAATTTCGTCGCCGCTGGACTTGAAGACGCGCACTTTTTTGCCGTCAGCCAACAACTTGATACCAACGCGATCCGCCTTGCCCGTTGCGGCATTGAAAATTGCCACGTTGGACTGGTGAATCGGCATGTTTTTCTCAACAATGCCACCGGTAATACCTTTGAGCGGGTTGGGCTTGGCGTGTTTTTTCACCATGTTGACCCCGTCCACCAGCAGGTAGCTTTCATCTTTGCGCTGCGCCACAGCGCCACGCTTGCCCTTGTCGCGACCTGCGATCACGATGACTTGGTCGCCTTTGCGAATCTTGTTCATGGCGCGTCCTTATAGAACTTCAGGAGCCAGAGACACGATCTTCATGAACTTTTCAGTGCGCAACTCGCGCGTCACTGGTCCGAAGATGCGGGTGCCAATGGGCTCCAGCTTGGCATTGAGCAACACTGCTGCGTTGCCGTCGAATTTGACGAGGGAGCCATCGCCACGGCGAATGCCCTTGGCGGTGCGAACGACCACGGCACTGTAGACCTCGCCTTTTTTGACGCGGCCACGTGGAGCGGCTTCTTTGATGCTCACCTTGATGACGTCACCAACGCTGGCATAGCGGCGCTTGGAGCCGCCCAGCACTTTGATGCACATCACGGATTTGGCACCCGTGTTGTCAGCAACATCGAGTTTGGATTGCGTTTGAATCATTTAAATTAGTCCCAACTTGCACCGGTTTCAAGCGTGCTCAAACTAAATTGAGCCCAACCATCAGCCAGTCAGTCTTGGGCCCGTCGTCCACAATGCAAACCACTTGCACTGCTTCCGCTGGGCAGAAATCTACGCTTTTTTTGAAGCGAAGCCCTCGATTATGAGCCCATTTTCTGGCTGCGTCAATGACCTGCCCTAAATTTTTTATGTGCCGCGCTAAAACGCGAAGGTGGCGCCGGCTTTAAAAAGTCATGGATTGGCCTGGCGCCCGACCTGTGTAGCATTTTCGCAACAATCGTATGCCCGCGAGTAAGGCCGGTGCGCTTAGGCTGGCAGCGACTGGTACTGGCGACTGATTGCCAGAAAATCTGCAAGACCCGGGTCTGCGCCCGTTTCTTCCTGCAAAACGCTTGCCACCTCGACCGCCAAGGATTCGGCCAGACGGGCATCCAGAAAAAGCAGCCGCGATCGCCTGGCCAGCACGTCCTCGACCGTGCGGGCGTATTCATGGCGTGCGGCAAACCGCACCATGGCCTGGGACAGGCCGGGGCACAGCCAGCGCTCTGCACCGGGCAGACTTTGCACATAAGCGGCTTCACTGCCGTAGCTGTGCAAACCGGGGGCTTGGGTCAGGCTGTGCGCGCCGGTCTGCGCGCCGACCAATGGCAGGCTGGCCGTTGGCGATGGCGCGCCTGCCGGTAACCGGCCGGCTTGCTGGCAATGCGCCAGCACATCCGCTGCCATCGCCCGGTAGGTTGTCCATTTGCCGCCCGTTACAGTGACCAGGCCACTCTGGCTGACCAAAACCGTGTGCTCTCGCGACAGTCCCTGCGTACTGCCGTCGCCCGATTGAATCGGCCGCACCAGCGGACGCAGCCCGACCCACACACTGCGCACGTCCGCGGCCTGCGGTGCACGGCGCAAATAACGCGATGATTCGCGCAATATAAAGTCGACCTCTTCTTGAAAGGCTCGCGGCTCGCGGGCCAGGTCCTCGCGCGGCGTGTCGGTGGTGCCCAAAATAAGCTTGCCCAGCCAGGGCACGGCAAACAACACCCGCCCGTCTTGCGTTTTGGGCACCAGCAAGGCGTTCTCGCCCGGCCAGAAGCACTGGTCCACCACCAGATGCACGCCCTGGCTTGGCGCCACCATGGGCGTGGCCGTCGAGCCGGCCGCCTGGGCGTCGAGTTGACGCAACTGGTCCACCCAGACACCCGCAGCATTGACGATGCAGCGCGCCCGGATCTCGAAAGTCCGTCCGCTTTCATGGTCGCGCGCATGCAGCCCCGCCAGTTGTCCGTCCGCGTGAATCAAGCCCGTGACAGGGCAGTAGTTCACCAGAAGCGCGCCCTTGAGCGCCGCCGTTCTGGCCAGCGCCAGCGCCAGCCGCGCATCGTCAAACTGACCGTCCCAGTATTTGACGCCGCCCTTGAGGCCTTGCGGCTGTGCGCCTGGTAACAAGTCAAGTGTTTGCGCACGGCTTAAAAACTCAGTGCGCCCCAAGCCGGCAGCACCGGCGAGCAGGTCATAGATCTTCAAGCCCAAGCCATAAAAAGGCGCTTCCCAAAATCGATAGGAAGGCATGACAAACGCCAGGGGCCGGGCGATGTGCGGCGCGTTTTTGAGCAGCACCGCCCGCTCATGCAGCGCTTCGCGCACCAGCGACAAATTTCCTTGGGCCAGGTAGCGCACGCCGCCGTGCACCAGTTTCGTGGCGCGTGAGGATGTGCCTTTGGCAAAGTCGTGAGACTCCAGCAAGACCACCGAGTGCCCCTGCGCAGCCGCCTCCAGTGCCACACCCAGACCGGTGGCGCCGCCACCGATCACCGCCAGGTCATAGGTGTGAGGTTCAGCCAAACGCGCCAGCAAATCAGCCCGCCGGCAGGTCAGAGGCAGGGTTGGCGGCAAAGTGGGCGATTGCGCGAGGGTCATACCCTCTATTTTCCACGCGCGGGCCGGCTTGCTTGGCGACTGTGAATTTCGCGCTAAGCTGATGCTTTTTTCACCGCCCTTGCCATGACCTATCTGCTCGCCCTGGACCAGGGCACCTCCAGCTCACGCAGCATCGTGTTTGACACCCACGGCCGCATCGTGGCCATGGCGCAGCAAGAGCTGCCGCAAATCTACCCGCAGCCCGGCTGGGTCGAGCACGACCCGATGGTGATCTGGCAAGACCAGCTGGCAACGGCCCGCCTGGCCCTGGCCCAGGCCGGTCTGCAGGCGCGCGACATCCGCGCCATCGGCATCACCAACCAGCGCGAGACCACGGTGCTGTGGAACCTCCGCACCGGCGAACCGGTTCATCACGCCATCGTTTGGCAGGACAGGCGAGCTGAAAGCACCTGCGCCGCCTTACGCGCTGACGGCCGGGCGGCTTTGATTCAGCAAAAAACCGGCTTGTTGATCGACGCCTATTTTTCAGGCAGCAAACTCAAGTGGCTGCTTGATAACGTACCCGGGGCCAGGCAGCAAGCCGAGCGTGGCGAACTGGCTTTTGGCACCATCGACAGCTGGCTTTTGTGGCAACTCACGGGCGGCGCGCTTCACGCCACCGATGTGAGCAACGCTTCACGCACCATGCTCTTCAATGTGCACAGCAACACCTGGGACGCCGAGCTGTTGGCGCTGCTGGACATTCCGCCCTGCCTGATGCCCGCCGTGCAGCCTTCGAGCGCGCAGTACGGCCAGACCGTGCCCGAGCTGCTGGGTGCAGCCGTGCCGATTGGCGGCGTCGCTGGCGACCAGCAAAGCGCGCTCTTCGGTCAGGCCTGCTTTACTGCCGGCATGGCAAAGAACACTTACGGCACCGGCTGCTTCATGCTGATGCACACGGGCAGTACCTTTCAGACCTCGCACAATGGCCTGCTGACCACCAGCGCGGCGCAGATCAGCGCTCAGCCGCAGTTCGCCCTGGAAGGCAGCGTGTTTGTAGGTGGCGCGGTGGTGCAGTGGCTGCGCGACGGACTGGGCGCTATCCGCAGCAGCAGCGAGGTGGAGGCGTTGGCGCAAAGCGTGCCCGATGCCGGCGGCGTGATGTTGGTGCCGGCCTTCACCGGTCTGGGCGCGCCTTACTGGCAGCCCGATGCCCGAGGCAGCATCACCGGCCTGACGCGCGGCAGCAAGCTGGCCCACATCGCGCGCGCGGCACTCGACAGCATTGCCTACCAAAGCGCGGCGCTCTTGCTGGCCATGAGTCGCGACGCCGTAGCGGCCGGTGCAGCGCCTGTGACTGAGTTGCGGGTTGACGGTGGCGCCTGCGTCAATGATTTGCTGATGCAGTTCCAGGCCGATCTGCTGGGGATTGCGGTGGTGCGGCCGGCCGTGACAGAAACCACCGCCCTGGGTGCCGCCTACCTGGCCGGACTCTCCAGCGGCCTGTATGCCGGCACCGCTGAGCTCTCTGCCATGTGGCGCGCCGAACGCAGTTTCTTGCCGTCCATGAGCCGGGACCAGGCAGGCAGTCTGATGGCCAAGTGGGAGCATGCGGTGCGCCAAACCGTACTGCTATGAACGTGTCGGCGACAATTTGAACCTGCCCCAGCGACACCCAAGGACACCATGAGCCAGCCCAGCCACGACATCAGCGCCCTGCAGATTGCCTTCATCGGCGGCGGCAACATGGCCAGCGCCATCATTGGCGGCCTGATCAAACGCGGCATGGCCCCAGGGCAGATTCAGGTGGTCGAGCCCTTTGCCGACCAGGCCACCCAACTGCAATCCCAATTCGGCGTGCGCGTGATGGCCGGCGCACATGCCAGCCTGGGCAGCGCCGCCCTGGTGGTGTGGGCAGTCAAGCCCCAGGTGTTCAGTCAGGCCGCCGCTGATGTGCGCACGCACACGCCGGCAGCGCTGCACCTGAGCGTGGCGGCCGGCATCCGCTCAGACAGCATTGCGCGCTGGCTGGGCAGCGAGCGCGTGGTGCGGGCGATGCCCAACACACCCGCACTGATAGGCCTGGGCATGACCGCGCTGCTGGCGCGACCGGCCGTCACGGCAGCCGACCGTTTGATCGTCGAAGCCGTGGTGCAAACCACGGGCGCGCACCTCTGGCTGACGCAGGAAGAGCAGCTCGATGCGGTCACGGCGCTATCGGGCTCGGGCCCCGCCTACGTGTTTTATTTCATGGAGGCCATGGTCGAAGCTGGCGTCGAAATGGGGCTGGATGCGGCCCAGTCCCGGCAGCTGGCGCTGGCCACCTTTGTCGGCGCATCGGCGCTGGCGCAGGCTTCTGACGAGCCGCTGGCCACCTTGCGCGAGCGGGTTACCTCCAAGGGCGGCACCACCTACGCCGCCCTCACCGCCATGCAAGCCAGCGGCGTCAAACCGCAGTTCAAAGCCGCCATGCAGGCGGCCCGGCAGCGCGCAGCCGAGCTGGGCGACGAGTTCGGCGCGGCCTGAGACTTCAGCGCCATCAAAAAAGCCCGCTGACTGCGGGCTTTTTTCGTTTGACAACGGCCTTTCTTCAGCCCTGAGTAATTGGCTAGTGAGACAAGGCTATGCCCACAAAGATCGCGAAACCCAACCAGTGGTTCAAACGAAAGGCCTTGAAGCAGGGCTCTCGCTGGCGGTCGCGGATCAGCCAACCGTGCCACAAGGCCTGCACGGCGGCCACAGCCAGCGCCGCTCCATAAAAAGCATTGAAAGATTGCGGCCACAAGGCCAGCGTCCAGATCGTCAGGTACAGCCCGTAGCAGAGCATGATGGCTGCCACGTCAAACCGGCCCAGCGTGATCGCCGAGGTTTTGATGCCGATCTTCAGATCGTCATCACGGTCCACCATGGCGTATTCGGTGTCGTAGGCCAGTACCCAGAACAAATTGCCCAGCAGCAGCACCCAGGCCAGCGCTGGCACCTGGCCTTGCACGGCTGCAAAAGCCATGGGGATACCAAAGCTGAAAGCCACGCCCAGCACCGCCTGCGGCATGGCGATATAACGTTTGGCGTAGGGGTACAAGATGGCCACGGCCAGCGCGGCGAAGGACCACAGCACGGCTGCGCGCTGGGTGGTCAGCACCAAAGCAAAAGCAGCGAGTGCCAGCGCTGCACCCAACAGCAGTGCCTCTTTGACGGACACAGCGCCACGCGTGACAGGCCGGCCGGCGGTGCGTTTGACATGGCGGTCAAAGTCGCGGTCCGCCACGTCATTGACACAGCAGCCGGCGCTGCGCATCAGGATGGTGCCCAAAGTGAACACCGTCAACAAATGCCAGCCCGGAAAACCGCCGGCAGCAACCCACAAGGCCGAGAGCGTGGGCCACAGCAGCAGCAGCCAGCCGGCCGGCCGGTCCCAGCGGATCAACTGCAAGTACAGGGCGAGCTTGCCAGGTGGCGGTTCGAAGGGCTGCGGTTTAGACATGCGTTGTTGATGGACTTAAACCTGCAGGCCAGGCTCAGGACAAGCGCGCTACGCCCGGCAACTCACAGGCATAAATTGCATTGCGCAGCGCAGCGATGGCTTCGTAACGCGTGAAACTGCGACGCCAGGCCAGCACCACGCGGCGCGTGGGCACATGGCCTTCAAAGGGTAAATAACGGATGAAAGAGGGCGCGTCGGCGGCGCTGCTCTGCGCGGCTGACTTGCTTGTTTTTCGCGCCTTGCCCGGTGCCGTCAAATCCTGCAACTGCCCCTTGGGAACGCTCAAGCGAGGCACCAGCGTCACGCCCATGCCAGCGGCCACCATGTGTTTGATGGTCTCCAGCGAGGAGCCCTCAAAGCTTTTGCTGATGCCCTCGGTGCCGCTGGAAAAACGCGCAAACTCAGGGCAGACCTCCAGCACATGGTCGCGAAAGCAGTGGCCATTGCCCAGCAAGAGCATGGTTTGCTGCTTGAGCTCTTCGGCCGTGATGCTGCTGCGCGCGGCCAGCGGGTGATCGCTGGGTACGGCGGCGACAAAAGGCTCGTCATACAGCGGCGCGATCGCCAGGTTGGTATCGGGAAAAGGCTCGGCCAGAATGGCACAGTCGATCTCGCCGGTGCGCAGCTCTTCCAGCAGCTTGACGGTGAAATTTTCTTGCAGCATCAAGGGCATTTGCGGGCTGAGTGTGATGTTCTGGCGCACCAGATCGGGCAGCAAATAAGGGCCGATGGTGTAAATGATGCCCAGGCGCAAGGCGCCGGCCAGCGGGTCTTTGCCGCGCTTGGCGATCTCGCGGATGCTGTCGGCCTGCTCCAGCACGCTTTGCGCCTGGCGCACGATCTCCAACCCCAGCGGCGTCACGGTGATCTCGTTGGCGTTGCGCTCAAACAGTTTGACCTGCAGTTCTTCCTCGAGCTTCTTGATGGCCACGCTCAGGGTCGGCTGCGACACATGACAAGCCTCGGCGCCGCGGCCGAAATGTTTTTCGCGGGCCACGGCCACGATGTATTTGAGTTCGGTGAGGGTCATATGCCTTGATTGTCCTGCTTTGTCGCTCAAGCTTTCAGATAATCGGCTTTGCCGCCCAGCCAGCGCAAAATGTGGCGCTGCGCCAGCGCATTGTGCCGGTCCAGCATCAGCGGCGCGCTCTCACGCGCCCAAGCCAGCAGCTCGACGTCGGTCGCCAGGTCGGCAAAACGCAACAAAGGCGCGCCCGACTGCCGCGCACCTAAAAATTCGCCGGGTCCGCGAATGTCCAGGTCGCGCCGTGCAATCTCAAAGCCGTCTTGCGTCTCGGCCATGGCCTTGAGGCGCGCGCGCGCCGTCTCCCCAAGGCGCGGGCCGTCGCCCGTCGAATACAGCAGCACGCAGGCAGAAGCCGCCGCGCCGCGGCCTACCCGGCCGCGCAGCTGGTGCAACTGGCTCAGCCCGAAGCGCTCGGCATGCTCGATCACCATCAGCGAGGCATTGGGCACGTCGACGCCCACCTCGATCACCGTGGTGCTGACCAGCACACCCAGCGCGCCGGCGTTAAATTGCGCCATGATGGATTTTTTATCGGCTGGCGGCATGCGCGAATGCAGCAGGCCGACCGCAGTGCCGGGCAGCGCGACGGTCAGAGCTTTGTGCGTTTCGGTGGCGTTGGTCAAGTCCACCGCTTCGCTTTCTTCGATCAGCGGGCAAACCCAATAGACTTGCCGGCCTTCGGCCAACTGGCTGCGGATGCGCTCGATCACCTCATCGCGCCGGCTCTCACTGATCACCTTGGTCACCACCGGCGTGCGCCCGGGCGGCAACTCGTCGATGGTCGACACATCCAGGTCGGCGTAGTAGCTCATGGCCAGCGTGCGCGGGATCGGCGTTGCCGTCATCATCAAGAGGTGCGGCTCCTGACCGCCGGCCGTCATCTTGCTGCGCAAGGCCAGCCGCTGCGCCACGCCAAAGCGATGCTGCTCGTCGATGATGGCCAGCGCCAGGTTCTTGAAGCGCACCTTGTCCTGGATCACCGCGTGCGTACCGACCACCAGAGCGGCCGCGCCGCTTTCGATCAGGGCCAACGCCTCGCGCCGTTCCTTGGCTTTCTGGCTGCCGGTCAACCAGGCGGTTTGTATGCCCAGAGGTTCCAGCCAGCTGATGAGTTTGCGAAAGTGCTGCTCAGCCAAAATTTCGGTGGGCGCCATCAGCGCGCATTGCCAGCCGGCGTCCATGCAGCGCGCCGCCGCCAGCGCCGCCACCACGGTCTTGCCCGAGCCCACATCGCCTTGCAAAAGTCGGTGCATGGGCAGGTTTTTTTGCAGGTCGGCATCAATTTCGTGGCCCACGCGCTCTTGCGCGGCGGTCAGCGCAAAGGGCAGGGCCTCAAGCAAGCGCGCATGCAAGCTGGCGCCATCGGAGCCCTGAGCCTTGAGCGCCGGCGCGCGCATGGCCGCACGGATGCGGCGCGCTTCGAGTTGGGACAGCTGCTGCGCCAGCAGCTCCTCGGCTTTGAGCCGCTGCCAGGCCGGGTGGCTGCGGTCTTCCAGCGCGGCCAGCGCGACATCGGGCGTTGGACAGTGCAAAAACGCCAAGGCCTGCTGCAAGCCCAGCAGTGCCCTCGGCCCCGCAGGCAAACTGTTCAAGGCCGCAGGCGCCAGCGTTTCTGTCAGGTCGGCGCGCGTCAGGCTGCTTTGCACGGCGCGGCGCAAATAGGTTTGCGGCAAGCCGGCCACCGTGGGATACACCGGCGTCAGGCCGGCCGGCAACTCACCGCCGGCCAGCTTGAAGCTGGGGTGCACCATTTCGCGCGCGATGAAGCCGCCGCGCAACTCGCCACGCACGCGCACGCGCGCGCCCACGGCGAGGGTTTTCTGGTGCGCCGGGTAAAAGTTAAGAAAGCGCAGCACGCAGCTGTCGCTGCCGTCGTCCACCTTCACGCGCAGTTGCCGGCGCGGCTTGAAAGTGACTTCACAGTGCGTCACCTCGGCTTCGATCTGCACCACATCGCCGTCACGCGCATCGGCCAGCCGGGTGATGCGGGTTTCGTCCTCATAGCGCAGCGGCAGGTGCAAGGCCAGGTCAATCGGGCGCGACAGGCCCAGTTTGTCGAGCAGTTTTTGCGCCTGCGATTTTTCCGCCGGCTTGGGCTTGGGGCCGGGGGGCGCTTGGGGCAAGTCGGCAGACATGCGCTGATTGTGCCTTTGCGGCAGGGGGCCGCCGCCGTGCCAAAATCGCGGTTCGCCTTCTTTTTTCCTCAACTTGGAACGGGCCTGTCCGGCCCTCAAGCACATGACATTGCCTTCTGCCCCTGAGACTCAGCGCGTTTTCACGCTGGCTGATTTTGACTTTCACCTGCCCCCCGAACTGATCGCCCAGCACCCGCCCGCCGAGCGCAGCGGCTCGCGCCTGCTGGACGGCCGGCAGGCCACGCCCGCAGACCGGCGCTTTGCCGAGTTGGCCGACTTGCTCAAGCCCGGCGACCTGCTGGTGTTCAACGACACGCAGGTGGTCAAGGCCAGGTTGTATGGTCAGAAAACCAGCGGCGGGCGGCTCGAGTTGCTGATTGAGCGCGTGCTCGATGGCGGTCAGGGGCTGGAAGTGGCAGCGCACATGAAGGTCAGCAAAAAGCCACTGCCCGGCGCGGTGCTGCAGATGGACGGCGGCTTCACCGCCACGCTGATCGGACGCTGGCCGAATGCCGACGGCCCGCTCTATCACTTTGCCCTGAGCGCCGACCCGTATGCGCTGATGGCTGCGCATGGCCATGTTCCGCTGCCGCCCTACATCACGCACGCCGACTCGGCCGAGGACGAAGCGCGCTACCAGACTGTCTTTGCCAAACACCCCGGCGCCGTGGCCGCGCCGACCGCAGCGCTGCACTTTGATGAGGCCATGCTGGCGCGCCTGACAGCTCGCGGCGTGGCGCAGGCCAGCGTCACGCTGCATGTGGGCGCCGGCACTTTCCAGCCGGTCAAAACCGAGATTGTCAGCGAGCACGTGATGCATTTCGAGCGCTTCGAGGTGCCGCCCGCCACCTTGCAGGCTGTCGCCGATTGCCGCGCGCGCGGCGCTCGCGTGGTGGCTGTGGGTACCACCACCGTGCGGGCGCTGGAGTCGCAGGCGCATTTTGGCAACGACTGCCGCGACACCAACATCTTCATCACCCCGGGCTTCGAGTTTCGGGTGGTGGATCTGTTGCTGACCAACTTTCATTTGCCCAAAAGCACCTTGATGATGCTGGTCAGTGCCTTCGCGGGCCATGCGCACATCATGGCGATGTACCAGCACGCGATTGCCGAACGCTATCGTTTTTTCAGCTACGGCGACGCGATGCTACTGGCGCTGGCTACCGCGCAGCAACACAGCTCAAGCTGAGCAACCACGCGTGCCGGTCCA
The DNA here is from genome assembly GCA_044350025.1 of Polaromonas sp. Taxonomy (GTDB): domain Bacteria; phylum Pseudomonadota; class Gammaproteobacteria; order Burkholderiales; family Burkholderiaceae_C; genus Polaromonas. Next base: position 44,881 of record JBILIK010000005.1, read on the forward strand.
GGGCCTAGGGCGCGCCCAGCGGGTTCGTTTGTGCCCAGCCGTTGAGGGCTTGCAAACACTCCAGCACCGCAGGCTGCGCAGCCCCCACGCGACGCAAGGCGTGCACGTCGCCGTGCAGCTTGCTGCCAGACAAGGGGCACAGGGCCACGCCGTCTTTGTGCATGCGCGCCATAGAGGCCGGCACCAGCGCCACACCTAAACCGGCGGCCACCAGATTCACCATGGCCGGCGCCTCAATGACTTGCTGCACCACGCGGGGCACAAAACCCGCGGCCACACAAGCATCAAACACCTTTTGCGCGTAGACAGAAGACCCCGGGCGCAGCATGACAAAAGCGTCGTCTTGCAAATCTGCCAGCTCAATCCGTTTTCGCCCGGCCAAGCGGTGGCCCAGCGGCAGCGCGGCGACAACCGGATCACGCCAGAGCAGCTGCGCCTGCAGGCCCGGATGCTCGGAGGGACTGCGCATGAGGCTGATGTCTACCGCGCCGTCGTGCAGCGCTTGCAGGTGGTCGGTGGGCATCATTTCATGCAAAACCAGGTCCACTTTGGGCCGGCTTTGACGGAACGCAGCAATGAAGTGCGGCAGCGGCCCCAAAAAGTGCGAGCCCGCCAGGCCCATGTGCACGCTGCCCTCAAAGCCTTGCGCCACTTGCCGCACCTGGGTGCGCGCCTGCTCCAGCCGGTCCAGAACTGCGCGCGCGTGGGGCAAAAAAGCGGCGCCTGCCGCGCTCAACTGCACGCTGCGACTGGTGCGGTCAAACAGCCGTGTGCCCAGCTCCTCTTCCAGGCTGGCGATCTGAAAACTCAGCGGCGGTTGCGACACATGCAGCTTCTGCGCAGCACGGGTAAAGCTCAGTTCCTGGGCCAGAACAGTGAAATAGCGCAGTTGCCGCATTTCCATGATTGATACCTCAACGCTATGAATAAGTATGAATTATGTATTGGACAGTATCAATTTAAGCTTCAAAATTCAATCCAATTCAACAGCTTTTCAACACATGAACACTCAACTTGCCTACCGTGTCGGCCTGATCGTCCCCAGTTCCAACACCACGATGGAAACCGAGATTCCGGCCATGTTGCGCGCCCGAGAAAGTATTTCTGCGGAGCGCTTCACCTTCCACGCCAGCCGCATGCGGATGATGGAAGTGACCCCTGAACAATTGGCCGCTATGGACCGCGATTCAGACCGCTGCGCGTTGGAGTTGTCCGATGCGCGCATGGACGTGATGGCCTACGCCTGCCTGGTGGCCATCATGAGCATGGGCTTGGGCTACCACCGTATTTCACAGCAGCGCTTGCACGGCGTGACGGCGGCAAACGGCGGAGCTGCGCCGGTCACGAGCAGTGCCGGGGCGTTGGTGCAAGGCCTGCAGGCCATGGGCGCCAAAAAAGTTTCCATCATTGCGCCTTACATGAAGCCCCTGACCCGGATGGTGATTAATTATCTTGAGAACGAAGGCATTGAGGTCATTGACAGTGTGTCGCTGGAAATCCATGACAACCTGGCCGTGGGCGCGCGCGACCCGAAGGCACCGGCCGAACTATGGAAGCAGCTGAATGTGCAAGGTGCAGACGCCATCGTGGCTTCAGCCTGCGTGCAAATGCCATCACTCGCTGCAGTTCCGTTGATCGAGGCGGCCAGTGGCCTGCCCGTGGTCTCCAGCGCGGTGTGCACCACCTGGTCTATTTTGAAACAGCTGGGCCTCGACTCTCGCGTGCCCGGTGCGGGCACTTTGCTGTCTGGTCGGTTTTAACAATCGTTTTTTATAAAAAATAGGAGGAGATCATCATGAAAAAAACTTTAAATTGGCGTATCAGATTTTTGGGTATGGGTATCTTCGTGCTCAGCGGTCTGGCATCAGCACAGGACTACCCCAGCAAACCAATTGTGTTGGTTGTGCCCAATCCACCCGGCGGCTTTGTTGATGCATCAGCGCGTCTCTTGTCAGACGCACTTGCCAAAGTAGCCGGGCAATCCGTGGTGATTGACAACCGCGGAGGAGGCAGCGGCAATGTCGCGTACCAAGCCGTTGCGCGTGCAAACCCTGATGGCTACACCCTGCTCAATTCCTATTCTGCTTACCATGTTGGCAACCCGCATCTGACCCCTAAGCTGCCTTGGGCGCAGAAGGACTTTGTCCCTGTTGCCATGATCACTGTCGCAACCAATGTCATTGCCGTGCATCCATCGGTACCCGCGAATGACCTGTCGGAGTTCATCAAACACACCAGGTCCAATCCTGGCAAGCTCAGCTACGCCAGCCAGGGCAATGGGTCGCTTTCACACATCGGCACTGAAATGTTCAAGCTTCAAACCAAGACCAGCATGGTTCATATCCCTTACCGCGGCTCAGGCCCGGCCGTCCTAGATGTGCTCAGCGGGCAAGTGCAGGTTTTCATCACCACGCCGCCCTCGGTCATGGGCCACATCAAGGCCGGTAAGCTGAAGGGGCTTGCGGTTGCGGGCAAAACGCGCCATCCCGGGCTGCCTTCTGTGCCTACCGCGACGGAAGCTGGCCTCAAAGGCTTTGAACTTGAGGCATGGGTCGGTATCTTCGCCCCAGCTGGCACGCCAGCTGACATCGTTACCAAGCTGAGCGGTCAAATCAAGGCAGCGTTGGACATGCCAGAGACAAAGGCCAGAGCGGACACCGCCGGGATAGAGTTGCGTTATCTTGCGCCCGCTGCACTTGAAGCCTTGGTCAAAAGCGACACTGATTTTTGGGGCAAGACGATCCAGGCGGCTGGCATCAAGGCTGACTAATTCTTTGACTCTGCTGTATGGGTTCATTTCGCGAGGCCAGCGCTCAGACCATCTCCACTGCGGTGTCGCACGTCGTCCGCACGGCGGTTGTGCGCGACGATCTGGTCGGGTGGGTCATGTCGGGTCACAAAAGATTGCTGGCTCCCGCCGGTGAGGTGAATTTTCCAGCCGGGCGGGTTTTTATGATCCCGCGCTTGACTCAGTGGGACATGGTCAATGAAGCTAAACCAGGTGGTCGCTATGAGGCTCGGTTGATTGGTTTTACACCTTCGCTTATCGAGAAATTTCATCAGAGCTTCGGTCAGTTTTCAGCGACGCCTGCTTTGCAGGTATCTGCCAGCTCAGTCGCTGACGGCGCCTTCGCTGCCACATTCGCGCATGCACTTGCTGCCCTGGCAGACCACGAAACCTCGCACGCCATCTGCGAGCACCGCATGTTCGAAGTTTTGCTTTTATTGGCGGAGCGCGGACTCTTATTCGCCGCGCCCAAAGAGCTGGGCTGGACTGAGCGCGTGCGCCGATTGATGGCCCAGCGACCTCACGCCGGCTGGACACTGGACGACGTAGCAAGCACGTTTCACCAAAGCGCCAGTACCCTGCAACGCCGATTGGCGGAGGATTCGGGATCGTTCAGCCAGTGTCTGCGCGAGGTCCGGCTTGAAACGGCCATGGCTTTGCTGCAGGACAGTGGCTTGCAGGTGGCCGAAGTCGCTGCGCGCTGTGGCTATGAATCTCACAGCCGGTTCTCAGCGGCGTTTCGCAAACGCTTTGGGTTTGCGCCTTCTCATCTGCGTCCGTGAATGCTTGAACCCCAGCGCACAACATTTGACGTCTTCGGGCTAATCCAGCGGCAAACTAAAGCGCACCATTCAGGTCCCTTCACTCTATTTGATAGACCTGTATGAAAACCTCTTTACTTGCAGCCGTACTGATCGGTGCATCTACCCTCATCCATGCCGCTGACTTTCAACTCAGCAGCCCAGACATCAAGGCGGGTAGCCTGATAGACAAAAAATTTGAATTCAATGGTTTTGGGTGCGCCGGTGAAAACAAGTCGCCCGCACTGAACTGGAGCGGTGCACCAGCTGGCACCCAATCATTTGCAGTGACGGTGTATGACCCGGACGCGCCGACCGGCTCAGGCTGGTGGCATTGGTCTGTGATCAACCTGCCAGCTTCTGTGAATGGGCTCAAGTCAAATGCTGGCGCGGTGGGTGGTGCTAATTTGCCTCAAGGCGCTAGCCACGTGCGCATTGATTACGGCGTCGCAGGCTGGGGCGGCACATGCCCTCCGCAAGGCAATAAGCCACACCGGTATATCTTCACGGTACATGCTTTGAAAACAGAAAAACTTGACATCCCCGGTGATGCCACCGCGGCTTTGGCTGGCTACATGATCAACGGCAATTCCATTGCCAAAGCCAGCTTCACTGCAAACTACGGCCGCCCAAAGGCCAATTGAGTATTCTTGCGCGCGAACGGGCCGCGAAAATGGTGCGTTCGCGCTTCTTCATATCAGTCTCAAGAGGTTTAAATGGGTCAAATAATCGAGTTCAATCGCCCTGATGGGCAAGCCGCTACAGGCTATCTGGTGCAACCCGCCGCAGGGGCATCGGCGCCCGCCGTTGTGGTTATTCAGGAATGGTGGGGGCTGAACGCACAGATCAAGCAAGTGGCTGAGCGCTTAGCGCAGCAGGGCTACCAGGCTTTGGTGCCTGACTTGTACAAGGGCCAACTCGCGCTCGAAGAAAACGAGGCCAAGCATTTGATGGACGGCCTGAATTTTGGTGATGCGGCCAGTCAGGACATCCGTGGTGCAGTGCAATTCCTCAAGGCAGCAGGCGCACCCAAAGTCGGCGTCACCGGCTATTGCATGGGCGGCGCGTTGACGCTCTTGTCCAGCGTGTTTGTGCCAGAGCTTGACGCGGCAGCCGTGTGGTACGGCTACCCGCCTTTGGAGTACGTGGATGCCAGCAAAATCAAAGTGCCGCTGATGGGCAGCTGGGCCATTCATGACGACGTGTTTCCAATTGCGGGGGTGGACGCTTTGGAGCAAAAGCTCTCAGCAGCGGGTGTCGCTTTTTCCTTCGACCGCTACGAGGCCAAACACGCTTTTGCCAACGAAGAAGCCGATTCGAAAGACCTGGCCTATTTGAAACACGACGCGCTGGCAGCGGCAAAAGCCTGGGACAAGACGGTGGCGTTTTTACACAAGAACCTGGCCTGAGCCTGTAGCCCGGCCCACCAATCGATACCAACCGATTCAGGCGCTGGCCTTGGCTTGGTAGCGCACGCCGGCCAGCCCCTGATAGTCCGCATCCTGCGTCCAGAAGCTGGCATCAAACTCCCGCGCCATGGCGTACATCGCCGCGTCGGCCATGGCCAGTTTATGGAGCGCGGCGATGTGGGCGGAGGCTACCGCCCGCGCGTCGGTGAAATCGAGCACGCGGCCCAGCCGCATCACGTCCAGGCAGCGGTTCACCAGGTCTGCGGGCAGGCTGCGGCTGAGTACCCGGTGCACTTCAAACAGTGAAATGGTGGGCACCAGCAAACGGTTGCGGTCTTCGATGACCGGTTTGAACACGGGGCCGTTGGCACCGGCCCGGAAGAACTCGATCCAACCGGAAGAATCGACGACGTTCATTCAAAACTCCCGGTCCGGCTCTTTCTCGGGTTCAATGTCGCCCAGGTCGTAGCCTTTGAGCATGCCGTAATAGGTGCTCATGGGCAGTTCCGGCTTGATCACCAACTCGTTGCCACGCAGTTCAAAATGGATGTGCGAGCCCGCCGTGATGCCCAGCTTGGCGCGCATGGCTGCGGGTAGCGTAACCTGGCCCTTACTGGATACGATGGCTTCTACTTCAGCAATGTTCGACATACGAATCCTCCAAGCCCTCAAGAAGTAAAGAAATTATAAAGTAAAGCATTTGAGAATGTAAATCCTCTTGAAAAAGTAAAATCCGCCCATGTTGAAATTTGACCTGCTCCAATCCGACCCCGCCTCTGCCGACGGCAGCTACCTGGGCAGCCATGCCCGCCGGGGCCGCCTGACGCTCAACCACGGGGTGGTGGAGACGCCGATTTTCATGCCGGTGGGCACCTACGGCACCGTCAAAGGCGTGATGCCGCAGTCACTGCATGAGATGGGCGCGCAAATCATTTTGGGCAACACCTTTCATTTGTGGATGCGCCCGGGCCTGGACGTGATGCAGCAGTTCGGCGGCCTGCACCGCTTTGAAAGCTGGAACAAACCCATACTCACCGACAGCGGCGGCTTTCAGGTCTGGTCGCTGGGCGAGATGCGCAAGATCTCTGAAGAAGGCGTGAAGTTCGCCTCGCCTGTCAATGGCGACAAATTATTTTTGACGCCCGAGATCTCGATGCAGATCCAGACCATTCTCAACAGCGACATCGTCATGCAGTTTGACGAATGCACGCCCTACGACACCAAGGGCCACATCACCACCGAAAGCGAAGCGCGCCTGTCGATGGAGTTGAGCCTGCGCTGGGCCAGTCGCTGCGTTGCCGAATTCGGCCGTCTCGAGAACCCGAACGCGCTGTTCGGCATCGTGCAGGGCGGCATGTTTGAAAACCTGCGGCAGGAGTCGCTGGATGCGCTGGTCGAGCTCGATTTGCCCGGCTACGCCATTGGCGGCGTCAGTGTCGGCGAGCCCAAAGAAGAAATGCAGCGCATCATGGCGCACACGCCGCACCGTCTGCCGGCCGACAAACCGCGCTACCTGATGGGCGTGGGCACACCGGAAGACCTGGTCGAGGGCGTGGGCGCCGGCGTGGACATGTTTGACTGCGTGATGCCGACGCGCAATGCGCGCAACGGCCACATGTTCACGCGCTTTGGTGATTTGAAAATCCGCAACGCCCGCTACAAAGCAGACGAGCAGCCGGTGGATGCCACCTGCAGCTGCTACACCTGCCGGCAATTTTCACGCGCTTACTTGCACCACCTGGACCGCTGCGGCGAGATGCTGGGCCCCATGCTCAACAGCATCCACAACCTGCACTACTACTTGAACCTGATGAGCGAAGTGCGCGCCGCACTAGCCGCCGCTAACTTCGGTGACTTCGTGCTGCAGTTCCACCTGGACAGGCAGCGCGGCATTTGACGAAAATTTGACAAGAAAAAGCCCCGGCAAGCGGGGCTCTTTGAGGGCTTGCAGGCCAGCGCTTAGCTGGCCACCGGCGCCGTTCCGCCGGCGGCGGCCATGCCCCGGCTAAGCTCTTTGCGGTAACGATTGAGCTCTTGCACGGTCTTGAAACTTTGCTCCATCAGCAAGCTCATGTTGTGCAGGATGCGCTCGACCACCTTGTTTTCCCAGACGGCGTCAAACTTGATCTGAGTGTCCAGCCAATGCTCCAGCCAAAGCGGGTCTGGAAGGCGCGATTGGACGGTGTCCCGTGGAAACAAAGCCTTGTTCACATGCAAATTGGTAGGGTGCAGGGCTTGCGCGGTGCGGCGGGCGCTGGCCATTAAGACACCCACCTTGCTGAAGGCCGCCAGAGCCTCATCACCGAATTTTTGGATCGCACGCTTCATGTAGCGCAGGTAGGCGCCGCCGTGGCGTGCTTCGTCCTGGCTGAGCTGGGTGTAGATTTGCTTGATGACAGGTTCGCTGTGCCATTCGCTGGCGCGGCGGTACCAGTGGTTCAGCCGGATTTCGCCGCAAAAATGCAGCATCAGGGTTTCCAGCGCGGGCGCCGGTTCAAACTCAAAGCGCACTTCATGCAGTTCGGCCTCGGTCGGCACCAGATCGGGCCGAAAGCGCCGCAGGTACTCCATCAGCACCAGCGAGTGTTTTTGCTCTTCAAAAAACCAGATCGACATAAAGGCCGAAAAGTCGCTGTCATCACGGTTGTCGCGCAAGAACATTTCGGTCGCCGGCAGGGCTGCCCACTCGGTGATGGCGTTCATCTTGATGGTCTGCGCCTGCTCTTCCGAGAGTTTGGACGCATCAAAACTGGCCCATGGGATGTCCTTGTCCATGTCCCAGCGAACCGCTTCCAGTTGTTTAAACAATTCCGGGTAAAGCATCTGATTTCCTCATACAGCGGGTGAATGCTTACTCATTTTAGGCATCGGAGCCGGCTGTTGTTGCCAAGCCGGGGCATGCCCGTTCATGCTTGACGGCCTTTAGAAGCCGGCATCGCCATGCATCCTACCAAACCGCCTTATAGTGAGCAAAATATGTTTTTAATGCTGCGCTGCGGCTTCAACCAGAGTGCCACCATGCTGCCCCTCACCATTGTTATTCGCCGTCTCTGTATCTTCCCAATTTTGTCTGCCGCCCTGCTTGCGCTGAATTTGACGGGCACGGCCCGCGCGCAAAGTGCCCCTACCCCGGTCGCCTGCCCGGTCATGCTGCAGCACACTTTTTTGCGATTGCAAGATGAAAAGCCCCAGGAGCTCTGCCAGTACGCTGGCAAGGTGCTGCTGGTGGTCAACACGGCCAGTTTTTGTGGTTTCACTTCTCAGTACGAAGGATTGGAGGCCTTGTCAAGCAAATACAAAGACCGCGGCCTGGTCGTTTTGGGCTTCCCTTCCAATGATTTTTCCCAGGAAAAAGGCAGTAACAAGGAAATTGCCGACTTTTGCGAGAACACCTTCAATGTGAAGTTTCCCATGTTCGTCAAGTCCAAAGTCTCCGGCAGCGGCGCCAACCCGCTGTTCAAGCAATTGGCCTCGGCCAGCAGCACCCCGGCACGCTGGAATTTCTACAAGTACATCGTCAGCCGTGATGGCAACAAGGTCAGCGGTTTCAACTCCACCGTAGACCCCAAGGACCCGCGCTTCATCAAAGCCCTGGAGAGCATGCTCGCGGCGAAGTAAAACTCATCAGTCATAATCTTACTGAGTGGTTCGCCACCCACGTCGCTCACGCCCGCCAGGCTTCAACCTGCCATCGCAATTTTTCACACAGCCACAGAGCCGGACAGACATGATGCACTCCAGTCATCCCGCCACTAGCGCCAGCAGGCTGCGGATCGCCATCGTCGGCTCCGGCATTTCCGGTTTGGCGGCAGCGCACCGGCTGGCCGGCGAAGCCGAAGTCACCTTGTTTGAGGCCGGCGACTACTTTGGCGGGCATACCCACACAGTGGATGTCAGCTTACCTGGCGCTGCCGGCACGGTGACTCACGGTGTAGACACCGGTTTTTTAGTTTTCAACGAGCGCACCTACCCGAACCTGATTAAGTTGTTCAAGGAACTCGGCGTGGCCACCGCCAAGTCGGAGATGTCGTTTTCCGTCAAAGTACCGGCGAACGGCAGCAAATCGGGAATGGAGTGGAGCGGCTCCAGCCTGAACAGCGTGTTTGCGCAACGGGGCAATTTGCTGAACTGGCGCTTTTGGCGCATGTTGATCGACATACTGCGCTTTAACCGCCGCACTTCGGCGCTGGCCAAATCCGGCGCAGATGCGGCCATGCTGCAACCCTTGTCTGAATTTTTGTTGCAGGAAAAATTTTCTGACGAGTTCAGGGACTGGTATTTTTTGCCCATGATGGGCTGTATCTGGTCTTGCCCGACCGATCAGATGCTGCAGTTTCCAGTGGCCACCATGATCCGCTTTTGCCACAACCATGGCCTGATTCAGGTGGCCAACCGGCCGCAGTGGTGGACAGTGACCGGTGGCGCGCGCCACTATGTCGACAAAATCATTGCCGGCATCACAGACAAGCGACTGGCCACACCCGTGCAAACCATCGAGCGACATGCGGGCGGCGTTCGCATCACCAGCGGCGCAGGCGCTGCATGCCGGACGGAAGACTTCGACAAAGTGATTCTGGCCACCCACAGTGACCAGGCGCTGGCCCTGCTGGCGCAGCCCAGCGCGGCCGAACAGTCGCTGCTGGGTGCAGTGGCTTACCAAGCCAACCGCGCCGTGCTGCACACCGACACATCGGTGCTGCCAACGCGCCCTCTGGCCTGGGCCGCCTGGAACTACGAGCGCGCAAGCGACCGGCATCGCGAGTCATCGCAGGTCTGTCTGCATTACCTGCTGAACTTGCTGCAACCGCTGCCCTTCCAACAACCGGTGGTGGTTTCCCTGAACCCGGTCACACCCATCGCTGCTGAAAAAATAATGGGGAGCTTTGATTACGCACACCCCGTGTTTGACGGCGCCGCCATTCGCGCCCAAAAAGACCTGCCGGCCTTGCAAGGCAAGCAGCACACTTATTTTTGTGGCGCCTGGACGGGCTACGGATTTCATGAAGACGGTCTGAAGTCCGGCCTGCTGGTGGCTGAACTTATTCTGGACCTCAATGAACCCGCTTTTGTGGCGCCACCGCCTTTACTGGCCAACACCGAATGGCGCAAGGCATGAACGCACCTAGCGCGCCAGTCGCTGCTGTCCAAGCCCTGATCGGCTTTGGCGAAGTGCGGCACACGCGGCTCAAGCCTGCGCACCACGCTTTCAGTTACCCGACTTATTTTTTAATGCTGCCTCTGCGCGCCATGCAAAAAGGCGGCAGCACTGCGCTGGCACGCAACCGCCGTGGGCTCTTGAGCTTTCATGACAGCGACCACGGTGACGGCAGCAAGGATTGCCTGGCCTGGCTCGACGAGCTCTTGCTGGACCAGGGCATTGCCGATGCGCATGGCGAAGTCTGGCTGCACACCTATCCGCGCGTGCTGGGTTACACCTTCAAACCCGTGAGCTTTTGGTACTGCCACCGCTCAGACGGCAGCTTGCGGGCCATCGTGGTTGAGGTGAACAACACCTTTGGCGAGCGTCACTGCTACTTGCTTGATGCGCCGTGTTATGGTCAGGAGTTGCGCGCCGACAAGGTGTTTCACGTCTCGCCCTTTTGCCGTATCGAGGGCAGTTACCGCTTTCGCTTCATGCGTGCCCGCCGAGACAATATTGAAAAAACTGTGGCCCGCATCGACCATGACGACGCCACCGGACCACTGCTGCAAACCAGCGTAGCCGGCACCCTGCAAACCATCAACGCGGCCAGCCTGCGCAAAGCCTTCTGGGGCTATCCGGCCATGACCTTCGGTGTGCTGGCCCGCATCCATTGGCAAGCCTTCAAGCTCTGGCGAAAGCGTGTGCCTTTCATCTCCAAACCCCAGCCTCCTACTCTTTTTGTGACCCGATGAACTCAACGCCCTCATCCGCCGACTCCGACAACTGTGCCGCATCACCCGGTCAGGCCGGCAAGACCCAGCCGCTGCCCGCCGACGCACCCGCCGCTGCGCGCAGCGCCATGAAACTGTTGTCCCGCCTGAAGCACGGCACGCTCACGCTGCAACTGCCAGGCGGGGGCGTACAGCGATTCGGCTCGGGCGGTGCACCCATGGCCAGCTTGTACCTGCACAACTGGAAGGTGTGCGGTGCCGCCTTGCGCTCTGGCGACATCGGCTTTGCCGAAAGTTACATTGCAGGTGACTGGAGCACGCCGCATCTGACCGACCTGCTGCGCCTGTTGCTCGTCAATCGCCAAGAAGTCGAAGACGTGATCTACGGCACCTGGCTGGGAAGACTGGCCTACCGGCTCAAGCATTTACTCAACCGCAACACCAAAGCCAACAGCCAGAAAAACATTCACGCACATTACGACCTGGGTAACGCCTTCTACGAGCTCTGGCTGGACGGCAGCATGAATTATTCGTCGGCCATGTTTGAATCGCCCGACACCTCCCTGCAAGAAGCGCAAAACGCCAAGGTACGGCGCGCGCTGCGCATGGTGCAGATCAAGCCTGGTGATCGCGTGCTGGAGATCGGCTGCGGCTGGGGCGCCCTGGCCGAAATGGCCACCACCGAGTTCGGCGCCTCGCTGGTTGGCGTGACGCTGAGCACGGAGCAATTGCAATGGGCCCAGGCCCGCTTGACACGCCTGGGTGTACCGGCGGTCTCTGAGAAGCCACAAGCCAAGGTGACGCACGATTTGCGCTTACAGGATTACCGCGACATCGGCGTTAACAACGCTGCAGATCAGTCTTTTGACGCCATCTGCTCGATCGAAATGATCGAAGCCGTAGGCCGCGAATACTGGCCGACTTACTTCAATACCATTGCCCGCTTGCTCAAGCCGGGCGGCCACGCCTGTATTCAGAGTATCGTGATTGACGACAATTTTTACGAGCGGTACATCGACTCAACCGACTTCATACAGCAGTACATATTTCCCGGTGGTTGCCTGCCCTCGCCCAAGGTTTTCCGGGCCCATGCCCGCGCCGCCGGCCTGGAAGTGGTTGATGAGCTGGCTTTCGGCCAGGATTACGCGCAAACGCTGCGGCTGTGGAGAGACGCATTCCTGGCCCAAGCGCCACAAGTGCTCAAGCTCGGCTTTGACACCCGCTTCATGCGCATCTGGGAGTTTTATCTCGCTTACTGCGAAGCAGCTTTTTCCGAGGGCAGCACGGATGTTGTGCAATTCACCTTGCGCAAGCCGGTGCTACCAGCCTGACCATGGGGTGGCGCCTCAAACTGATGGCAACGCTCAGCGCCCTAACGCTGACGATAGGCTGGTCCGCCCACACTTTGGCCAGCTCATTGGCGCAGCCCCCGTCCCCTCTTGCCGTCAAAGCTCGGCCGGCTGAGCTACAGGACGTGTTGCCAAACGCCAAGCTGATCGGCCAGACCCGTTTGAGCGTTTGGGGCTTCAAAATTTACGACGCACGGCTTTGGAGCCCGCCCGGTTTGAACGCAGGCAACTTTGCCAGCCAGCCCTTGGCGCTGGAGTTGGCGTATTTGCGTGACTTCACGGCGGTCGACATCGTTGAGCGCTCACTCAAGGAAATGCGCCGCAGTGCCAGCGTGCCGGCGACGCAGGCTCAGCAATGGACGGCCGAGATGCTGCGTGTGTTTCCCGATATCAAGGCTGGCGATCGTGTCGTGTTCCTGCACCGACCGGGCGTCAGCGCCAGCTTTTGGCTCAACGGCCGGCCTGTTGGCGAGATTGCTGACCCAGAATTTGCGCGCCTGTTTTTTGGCATCTGGCTGTCGCCTCAGACGTCCGAGCCAGCCATGCGCTTGGCTTTGCTGGGGAGCACAGCACGTGAGCCTTGAAGAGAACCAGCCCATTCAGGCAGAAGCGCTCAACAGCAGCGCTTTCGGCACGCGCAACGGCCTGGCCTATGGCTTGATGGGTTTTCCACTGGCCTTTGCAGCCTTGCCGCTTTATGTGATTTTGCCCAACCATTACGCCCGCGCTTTTGGCGTACCTTTGGCCACGCTGGGGGCGGTGCTCCTCGGTGCGCGGCTGTTTGACGCCTTCATCGACCCCGCGCTCGGCAAGCTGGTCGACCGGCTCTTTATGCGTTCGACCGGCGCTGTTTTGGTTTTTGGTGCCCTCGCTGCTGTGGTGTTGGCCCTTGGCTTTGTATTGCTTTTTTTCCCGCCCGCACTGTCGCCGACTGCGCTCGTTGCGTGGGCCAGCGTCATGTTGATGATCACCTATGCCGGCTACAGTGCTTTAACGGTGGCGCACCAAGCTTGGGGCGCTTTGCTGGGAGGCAGCGAAACGCAGCAAAGCCGTATCGTCGCATGGCGTGAAGGGCTGGGGCTGTTGGGCGTGGTCACCGCCTCGGTGTTACCTGCCTTGCTCGGTTTGCCATCTACCGCGGCCGTTTTTTGCGCTGCGCTGGCGTTAGCGTGGCTGGCCTGGCAACGCGCCATTCGACCCACTGCCGCGCCGGCAATTCGGATCACGCTGGCTCTCACCGCCAGCGGCCACATCCCGGCGCCTGCTGCCAGCTCGGTTTGGCTCCCATGGCAGCAAGCACAATTTCGACGGCTGATGACTGTGTTCATTTTCAATGGCATAGCCAGCGCCGTGCCGGCCACACTGGTGTTATTTTTCATTCAAGATCTGCTGCAAGCACCACCGGCCTTAGAGCCGCTTTTTTTGGGTAGCTATTTTTTATGTGCTGCGCTAGCCATCCCGCTGTGGCTGAGCGCTGTCAAACGGTTTGGTCTTGCGCGCAGCTGGCTGGCCGGCATGGCGCTGTCAATCGCTGTCTTTATCTGGGCCAGTCAACTGGGCGCTGGTGATGTGGCGGCCTTCGCGCTGGTCTGCGCCTTGTCGGGTGCGGCACTGGGCGCTGACCTGGCGCTGCCCGGTGCGCTGCTGGCCGGCGTGATTCATGCCGGCCAGGCCCGCCATCCTGCGCTGGCGGCCGGTGGATACTTTGGCTGGTGGAACTTTGCCACCAAGCTCAACCTTGCGCTGGCCGCCGGGCTGGCTCTGCCCTTGTTGAGCCTGTTTGGCTACGCTCCGGGCGTGCGCGATGCCGGCGCGCTCAACGCCCTGGCGATTGCTTATTGTTTGCTGCCTTGTCTGCTCAAAATGCTGGCTGCAGTTTGCTTGTATGTTCTGGTTATACGACCTGGTCGAAAAGAAAGTAGCACATGAAAACTCTGAAAAAACGATGGTTTTTTAGCTCCTTGGTGCTGGCCGCTGTGCTGGGCCTGAGCGCTTGCGCCGGACCGCAGGTGGCTGACTATGCAGCTGAAAAACCTGTGCTGGACCTGCGCCAGTATTTCAACGGCACCGTTGACGCGTATGGAGTTTTCACAGACCGCTCTGGCCGTGTCGTTAAACGCTTTACCGTGGTCATGACGTGCAGCTGGCAAGGCCCGCCCGGCCAAGAAGTCGGCGTGCTTGACGAAGAGTTCAGCTATTCCGACGGCAGTCGTCAGCGCCGCATCTGGACGCTCAAGCGCCAGCCGGACGGCCGCTACAGCGGCACAGCTGCTGACGTGGTGGGTCAGGCCTCTGGCGAAGAAAAGGGCAATGCATTTCGTTGGGGCTACACCCTGCAACTGCCGGTCGATGGCCGTGTCTTTGAAGTGCAATTTGACGACTGGATGTACCTGATGAACGACAAGGTGATGATCAACAAAGCCGTCATGAGCAAGTTCGGCTTTCAACTCGGCGAAGTGACCTTGACCTTCGTTAAGCGTTAATCCCTTCGCCATGAGTTTGAACACCCCAATTTCTCAATGGCAAGGCAAAGTTGCCTGGCTGATTGGCGCCTCCAGCGGCATTGGCGAAGCGACGGCACACGCACTGCATGCGGCAGGCGCACGGGTTTATGTGTCGGCACGCAATGAAGCGGCCTTAGCGCGTTTTGTTCAGACCCACCCCGGCGCTGTGGCGCTGCCCCTGGACGTCACAGACCCGGCTGCTATCAGCGCCGCTGCGCACAAGGTTCAGCAGGCAGGTTATCTGGATCTGGTGATGTACTGTGCGGGCCATTACAAAGCTCAGCGTGCTGATCGTTTTGATCTGCCGCAAATGCTCAGACACCAGGAGGTCAACTACCTGGGCGCGCTTTACATGCTGGACGCTGTGTTGCCGCAGTTGCTGGAACGCCGCTCCGGTCACATCTGCCTGGTTGGCAGTGTGGCAGGCTACCGCGGCTTACCCCAAAGCCTGGCGTACGGCCCGACCAAAGCTGCGCTGATCAACCTGGCTGAAACCCTTTACATGGACTTGCTGCCCTGCGGTATCAATGTGAGCCTGGTCAACCCTGGCTTTGTGGAAACACCGCTGACTGAGCAAAACGATTTCAAGATGCCCGCCTTGATCAACCCCAGTCAGGCGGCGGCTGAGATACTTGCCGGGTGGCGCAAAGGCGAGTTTGAAATACATTTTCCCAAGCGTTTCACGCTCTGGGTGAAACTCTTGCGTTGGCTGCCCAATAAAGCTTTCTTTGCACTGGTCCGCGGCCTTGTTAAAACCCCCCATGCTGTGCCTGCGAACGAGCGCCCGAAATCATGAGTATCGAATCCGCTACGGCTGTGCCTGGCTTGTTGCCTGCAGATGTTTCCCCAGAGCGGCAGGCAGTCGCGCGGATTGCTCTTTTTTTTGAAAACCTGCAGCCCGCTGATATCGCCCGGATGGGCGATTTCTACACAGCCCAAGCCTACTTCAAAGACCCATTCAACGAGGTACGCGGCTTGGCCGGGGTGCAGGGAATTTTCAGCCACATGTTTGTGGCCCTGGACAAGCCGCATTTTGTTGTGACAAAGCAGCTGGTGGACGGCGCTCAGTGCTTTTTGACCTGGGATTTTGTATTCCGCTTCAAGCGTTTTAGCCCCGATGTCTGGCAAACCGTTCGCGGCGGCTCGCACATGGAACTCAGCCCCGAGGGGCTGATCGCATTTCATCGGGACTACTGGGACACGGCCGAGGAGCTTTATGAAAAGCTGCCCGCCGTCGGCAGCTTGATGCGCTGGCTCAAGCGCCGGGCCAACACCTGATTGCAGGCGAAACCAATGGCTTTGAGGATCAGCCCGGTTGGGTCTCGATAAAGCTGCTGCGCTGAGTCAGTTTTTCTTGCAGGCGCCCCAGGTTAGGGTGCTGAGAACGCCAGTCAATTTGTGCAAACCGGAAGTCCAGGTAGGACAGCGCGCATCCTACGGCGATGTCAGACAAGCTGAAATGAACGCCGCTGCAAAAAGGCTTGTCGCCCAGGCCGACACTCATGGCTTTGAGTGAGGTGTGAATTTTCCCCGTTTGGCGGTCTATCCAGGCTTGACTGCGTTGCCCCTCACCGCGGCCGGCCCAGCTGGCCTCCAGACGCGCCAGGATGGCGGCATCCAGCACACCATCTGCCAAAGCCTCCCAGGTCTTGACTTCGGCACGTTCGCGACCTTGGGCTGGAATCAGCTTGCCGACCGGCGACAAGGTGTCCAGGTACTCCACGATCACGCGAGAATCAAATACCGCTTCGCCACCCTCCATGACCAGGCAAGGAACCTTGCCCAGCGGATTGGCGTCGGGCATGGACGTGTCAACCGCCCAGACGTCCTCGAGCACGAACTGGTAGTCCAGTTTTTTCTCCAGCATGACGATGCGTACTTTGCGCACGTAGGGGCTGGTGATGGATCCAATGAGTTTCATAGATTGATTTAAATAATTATCTTAGGAGCATTTTTACTCATTCTATCGATTAAGCCGAATCTGCTGGGCTAAGGGGTAGTCACAAGCGTCAACCTACAATTGCAGCATGAGCTTTTCCACCATCAATGCCCTGTCGCCCTTGGACGGTCGCTACGCTGCCCGTCTTGACGCCCTGCGCCCGCTCATGTCGGAGCAAGGTTATATGCACCGGCGGGTGCAGGTCGAAGTGGCCTGGTTTGTCGCCCTGTCGGACGCCGGTTTTGCCGAGTTCAAGCCGCTGAGCAGTGGCGCTCGCTCTTACCTGATCTCGCTGGTGACCAATTTTTCTGAAGCTGACGCGCTGGCCATCAAGGCCATAGAAAAGGTTACCAACCATGATGTCAAAGCCGTCGAGTATTGGCTCAAGTCCAAATTCGAGGCCAGGACGGAGCTGCTGGCAGCTGCCGAGTTCGTCCACTTTGCCTGCACCAGTGAGGACATCAACAACACCAGCCATGCGCTGCAACTCAAAAGCAGCCGCGAACAAGTGCTGCTGCCGGCCATTGACAAGCTGATCTCACAGCTGCGCGACATGGCGCACCAGTTTGCCGACGAGCCCATGCTCAGCCGCACGCACGGCCAGACCGCCAGCCCGACGACCGTAGGCAAGGAAATTGCCAACGTGGTGGTGCGCCTGGTGCAAGCGCGCGAAAAAATCGCCGCAGTCAAAATCATGGCCAAAATGAACGGCGCGGTAGGCAACTACAACGCACACCTGTCAGCCTGGCCGGACTTTGACTGGGAGGGCTTCAGCCGCCGGGTGGTTGAACGCCCGGAGCCAGAGGCCCAAGGCCACACGGGTGCATGGGGCTTGGGTCTGACTTTTCAGCCCTACAGCATTCAGATCGAGCCGCATGACTACATGGCCGAGTTGTTTGACGCAGTAGCACGTTGCAACACCATCCTGATCGACTTTGCCCGCGACATCTGGGGCTACGTCAGCGTTGGCTACTTTAAGCAGCGCCTCAAAGACGGTGAGATCGGCTCCTCCACCATGCCGCACAAGGTCAATCCGATTGACTTTGAAAATGCCGAAGGCAACTTGGGCCTGGCCAACGCATTGCTGCGTCACTTGAGCGAAAAATTGCCTATCAGCCGCTGGCAGCGAGACTTAAGCGACTCGACCGTGCTGCGCAACATGGGTGTGGCCTTGGGTTACGCCGTGCTGGCCTACCACTCCTTCGGTCTCGGGCTGGGCAAGCTAGAGCTCAACCGCGAAGCGCTCAAAGAAGACCTCAACGCTTCCTGGGAAGTGCTGGCCGAGCCGATTCAAACCGTTATGCGCCGCTACGGGGTGCAAGGCGCTTACGAAAAGCTCAAAGAAGTCACCCGGGGCAAAACTGTCACAGCCCAAGACATGCACGACTTGATTGCATCGCTGGACATCCCGGCCGCGGAAAAACAGCGTCTGCTGGCCATGACCCCAGAAAGCTATGTCGGCTTGGCCGCAGCACTGGCACGGCGCGTCTAAATCACCATCGGCACGCAGGGCTACAGGGTTGGTGCAGGCACGAACGCTGCCTCAAGCAGAGCCCTTGGCAGGGCTTGCCGCCACGGGCTTTTTTTCCAAGGCCCGGTCGGCATAACGGCCAAAACGCCACGAATTACCTTCCAGGGTGATACGCCGCCAACTGGCGCGCTTTTCACCCGGCGACATGGCCGGCCAGTGCTGCACCTCGTCAAAACTCCGGCCACAACCTTTGCACAGGGCGTCGCCCTGGCTGGTTGAGCAAATTGCGATGCAGGGCGTGTCGGCCGTGGTGTCGTACCAGACCCGCCAGGCGGCCATGGCCTTGGCTGGAAAGCTGGCCTCGTCAGCCTCTTCCTCATGGTAGAAAACCAACAGGGCATAGACCTCGGCCAGCGCGCGCAATTCAGGCGCCAGTGTCACGCCATCCGGCGAAGGCCTGCGCTCACGCCAGTAATTGATGGCCGCTTCGATGTCAGTGATGTGGATGCCGGGCATGAGATCGCAAAAAAATATAAATTGGCGCCGCGGGATGGCATCGCCAAAAACCCTAAGCTTGCTACGGTTTTTGTTCCATGGGGTTTAATGTTCACACGAAGGGGAGTAACTCCCTCCTTTTGCTGCATCAGAAATTACAACACACCCACAGCAAAAGTTTATCGGCAAGTCGTCATTACGAAGTTTTGAACTTCCGGCTTGTCGGACATGCAGCGACACTGCATGTCGAGCCAGACCTTCGATTGAAACCTGAACAGGTTAGATCGAGGCGTTCGCAGCCCAGCGCTGCTGCATCCCACCTTGCCTGCACAGTTTCAATTGACTTGGAAATTCTCATGTGAATTTTCTTTTTCTGATGTGAATGCTGGAGTGTGTAAATGGAACTTTTCTCAACCCCGTGGTGGTCTGCCCTTTTGGCCATCATCTTGATTGACCTCGTCCTGGCCGGCGATAACGCCATCGTGATTGCCCTTGCTGCGCGCAACTTGCCGCCGCACTTACAGAAAAAAGCCGTCATGTGGGGCACGGTGGGGGCTATTGTTGTGCGCTCGGTCATGACTGTGGGCGTCGTCTGGCTGCTCAAAATTCCTGGTCTGATGCTCGCCGGCGGCATTGGCCTGCTGTGGATTGCCTACAAACTTCTGGCCGACCAAAGTGGCGATGAGCACGACGGCCCCGTTGCCAGTACTTTTTGGGGCGCCATGAAAACCATTGTGGTGGCTGACGCGCTCATGGGTGTAGACAATGTGCTGGGGGTGGCCGGTGCGGCCCACGGCTCTTTTGACCTGGTCGTCATCGGCTTGCTGATCAGCATTCCTATTGTGGTGTTCGGCAGCACGATGGTTCTCAAACTGGTGGAGCGTTTTCCAATCATCATCCGCCTTGGTGCGGCCGTGTTGGCATTCACCGCCGCCAAAATGATCGTCAACGAAGCCTGGTTGTCTCACATCTTCCAAGGAGAATGGGGCACGCTCGCACGCTGGTCCACTTACGCCGTCTCTGTCGCTGGTGTGTTGCTGGCCGGGAGTTGGGCTGAACGTCGCGCCAAGGCCGCGAACGACAACAAATTTGTGGCGGGATAAGCTCCCGTTACATGGCTGCGCCAATATCAAAAACTTTGGGTATTGGCGTGGCGCACTTGAGAGCTGTCATCTATAAATACAACCCTAGGAGAACATGATGGACACCCTGATCGTTTATTTTGACGAGACTCAGCACGCTGTGCAGGTACTCACACCCATGCTGACTACCGGCGCCGATCATCAACCCATGCGCTGGGTTGTTGTGGCCTGCACACCCCGCGTCACACGCCACGCCAGCAAATGGGTCACCAGCAATGCCCGCCAAACCTGGCGCAGCAAGTGGGCCGACAAAGCTTTTCAGGAAATCGTTCCCTTGCTCCAAGCCAGGGGCGACACCGTGATCACCCAAATCGCCCTGGGTCCTTTGACCACGCTCACAGACTCGCTGACTGCGCGCTATCCGGGTTCGCGCGTGCTGGATGCGCGCCGGCCCAAGTTTGGTGAAGACCTGCAGCCCGTCAGTGACCAGCAACCACAGCCGCGCGAGGGCCTGTGGGGCTGTGCGGCAGCACTGGCCGGCGTTGGTGTGCTGGTTACCGCCGACTAAGCTCTAAATACCATTGCTGCACGCTTTGAGCGTGCAGCAATGGTATTCTGGGTTGATGAAACTAATCACCCAGTGGCTACTGAGCGCCGCCGCCCTGCTTGCAGTGGCCTATCTTTACGAGGGTGTGGTGGTCACCAGTTTTGGTGCCGCCTTGTTAGCTGCTGCCTTGCTGGGAGCGCTGAACCTGGTGCTCAGGCCCATTTTGATCTTGCTCACCCTGCCGGTCACCTTGCTGACCCTGGGTTTGTTTTTATTTGTCGTTAATGCACTGGTCTTCTGGGCTGCGGCCGGTCTGCTCAGCGGGTTGGACGTTCGCAGTTTTGGCGCTGCGTTGCTGGGCTCTTTAATTTACTCAGCGCTGCAGTTAGCGATCGACTTTGTCCTCGCGCGTTTGTTCCCGGATTAAGTTGCTGATCTGGCGGGTGCGGGTGTCAATGATGGACGCATCGATGTGCGCGTTGCGCCCCGCCACACCGGCTTGCCCGACGCGCAGCATGTCTTGTGCGGCCTTCAGCCTGTCCATCGCGGCCGGATAGTCCAGCTGTGCCACCCGGCTTTCGGCATCCGCCCGAATAGAGCGCACAGCCTCACCCTGGCGGCTCCAGACTTCAGACAACATTTGCCAAGCTTGTGCATCTTTAGGGTGTGTCACCACCCATGTCTGCAGCGCATCGGCCAGTCCGCCAAGCTGCCCCGCCGCCAACATGGCGCGCCCGCCAATGAGCAGCTCTGCACGGGTGGTGTTTTGCGAAAACTTCACGCTTGCCGCCGCTTGCCCGGGCCTACCGGCGGCTGTTTCAAGCTCGATGGCGAGCAAGTCCGCAGCACGTACTGCGCCTAGTGTAGAGGCTGCCACGCTTTTGAGGCGCATGAGCAAAGCAAACGCCACAGCCTCTTCACGCAAGCGACTCGCCGCCAAAGCGCCGCCGTAAAGTCGGCCAGCCAAGACCGGCAACTTTTCTTTCGATACAGACTCCGCTGCCGCACGCTGACCTTCTGCCACCATGCTGCGCAAATCGTCCACGCCCGGGCTGCCGAGCACGCGCGCGCGCGCCGCCATCATGGCGTGGAACTGCGGCTCCAGAGTCGGCAGCGCCGAGCGATTTTGCCCGGCTGGCTCGCCAGTTTGCAAACGTGCTCGCGCTTCGGCAATGCGCTCTGTGGTCAACGGATGTGATCGCAAGTAGGGGTAGGCACCGCTGTCATTCAGACGGGCAGACTGCTGGAGTTTTTCAAACATGCCGCTCACGCCTTGCCCCTCAAACCCAGCTTGGGTCATGACGCCAAAGCCGACGCGGTCCGCTTCGCGCTCCATGTCCCGCGAGAAATTGAGTTGCCCCTGCGCCGCCAGCGCCTGGCCACCGACGATGGCCGCGTTTGCCGCATTCGGGCTTTTGCTGGCGGCCAACGCGCCCAGAATCATGGCGCCAATGACCCAGGGTGTTTGCTGTTGCTGCTTTGTCATCAGGCGTGAAATATGACGCTGCGTCACATGGCTGAGTTCATGCGCCAGCACGGCTGCCAGCTCATCTGCACTGCTGACCACGGCTATCAAGCCGGTGTGCACGCCCATGTAACCGCCCGGCAACGCAAAGGCATTGACGCTGCGGTCACGCACCAAGAGCAAGTCCCAGGCAAAGCGGTCCTCAAGCTCGGGGCCCAGCTCACCGCGGTCACGGGCTGCCGCCATCAGCGGGGCCCAGATGGCTTTTAGATAGTCGCCCAGCAGCGGATCATCCAGATAGTCGGGATCCCGGTAAATGCTCATGGCGATGCGGTCGCCTAATCGCCGCTCTGTGGCAGCCGCCAGCTCTGAGCCGTCACCCAGCGAAGGCAGGGCGTTCCCGACCCTGGGGACCTGCGTCTGCAGCTGGGCCTGCGCCATACCGCCGCTCAGCAGCGAGACGGCCAGCGCGATAAGGCCCAAGCGACGCCATTCCAAGCGGGGTTGCCTTCTACCGATTTTAATCAAAGCTTTGCTCACCTTCAACAAGACATTCATCAGACAAGAACATATGTGTGCATATTAACGGCCACCCGCTGGGCCTGAGCATCGGGCAGGTAAAGCTTGGGCTCTATCTGCTCTTATGATGGCGGCTATCGAGCCTCAGGATCACCCATGACCACCACTTCTGCCCTCACACACTTTGACGCGCACGGCCAAGCCCACATGGTGGATGTGGCGGCCAAAGCCAGCACGCACCGCATTGCCGTTGCCCAAGGGTGCATCAGCATGGCGCCGGCGACGCTGGCCATCATCTTGCAAGGAAACGCCAAAAAAGGCGATGTACTTGGTATCGCCCGTATTGCCGGCATCATGGCGGCCAAAAAAACCAGTGAACTCATACCGCTGTGCCATCCACTGGCGCTCACGCGCGTGGCGGTCGAGTTCAGCAGCAGCGAAGCCGACAGCTGCATTTTGTGCAGCGCAGCGGCAGAAACCATAGGCCCCACAGGGGTTGAGATGGAAGCCCTGACTGCCGTGCAAATCGCCCTGCTCACCATCTACGACATGTGCAAAGCCGTGGACCGCCGCATGACGATCACCGACGTGAAGCTGCTGGAAAAGCATGGCGGCAAGTCGGGCAGCTTCATTGCTGAGAAGTAGGTGCTAACAAATCAATAGCTCGGTCGGCTTCATAAAGCCGGTTTGTCCTAATCCTGTCCAACTCAGAATTAGGAAATGGCTTTTTTCCGCTTTCGCAGCAACAGATGGCATGCCCGTGTTCGCAGACCGGGCCAGCCCGATGAAACCCGCAGCTTTCTGGAATGCTTTTACAAGCAAATCTCTGATGGTCCTTTCAAGTAACTTTCCCGACATGATCTAACAACTTGAAACAAAAAAATGCATCAGATCTTCGTTCGACACCACGGCGTCGATGAGGTGTTTGGTTCGCCTAAGTCGGAACACACCAATGGATTTGTCGACAAGATATTGAAAGCGTTTTGATCCTGTCCAAATTAGTCATGCCGACGACAGGGGCTGTGTTGTAACAAATAAGGTCAAAGTTACACGTGAATGGCTCCGAAACGAGTTGATGTTTTAGATCAACTGCGCACCGCGCCGCACCAGCGCAGCGCGCTGTCTGCGGCGACCGCGATGGCGCGTAAATAATCCTCTACGTCCACCCACTCATCATGACTTCCGTTCTGGCTCAAGTCGCCGCAAAGCGGACCGAAGCCGACGGTGGGTATCCCCTTTTGCACCATCGGTACCCGGATATCGGAGGATGTGTGCATGGCATTTACGAAGGGCGTTAAACCCGTGACTTGTGTTACCGCAGAGCTTACAGCACCGAATAATGCCGAATCAGCCGGTAGCTCGGCGCCAGTGACGCCGGCAAGCCACTCGATACGGGGTGGGTGAGCACGCAACCAGGAGTCCTGCAGAGCACACGCATCCAGGCAGCCCTGGATTTCCCGCTGAACGCCTTCCATACTTTCGCCGGGTGGGAATGAAATCGAGACGCCCAGCGTGCAACTCGTGGGCACTCGGGTGAATCGCAGCGGATCTCCGCATGCAATATGCGCTACCAATATATTGGTTGCACGGCCAACAACACGTTCAATGCCTGCATGACGCACACGGGCTGCGCGTGAGCTGTTGAGGTCATCGAGGGCCGCCTTGGTCACCATAGCCTTATCCAGCGCACTTACGGCGAGATGTGAAAACGCGGTGTGACCAGGCTCTTTGGTGTCCGGTGCCTGGCCGGCAACAGTGATTCGTAAATGCAATTGGCCGCCGCAAATGGCTTTAATCTCCTGCATTCCAAATCCGCTCTCGGCAGGATGCAGATAAATTGCACCGTCCCCTGAATGTCCGTGTTGCAGTACTGCAGCAACCCCACGCGCATGGCGTTTGGAGGGTGTGCTTGCAGCAAGCACATCTCCTCGGGGGCGTAAACCCGAAGCCACGATGGTGTGGATGGCTTCCGCCATGATGGCGATACCAGCAAGGTCATCGGCAACTCCCCAGCCGTAAATTCGACCTTCGCTGACCGTGGCGGCATAAGGATCGTGCTGCCAGCGCTCGAGGTTCTTCACAGGCTCTCCGTCGGGATGCCCGAAAAAAATCAGACTGCGACCCGACCCGACCCCCCTTAGACGAGCGACAAGGCTGCAGCGCTCTTCTGTCGCCGCGACCTCGCCTGTGGCGAATTCGTGCTGCATTTGCACTTCGGCGGGCGCATAGTGAAGAGACTCCAGCTGACAGCCCACCTCAGTCAGGTGGTCTATGAAGCATTGCTGCACAGCCGATTCGCCGCCGCGCTGCGCCGTGATCAGCCTGCCGAGGAACCCAATACTTTGGGCGCGGCGGGCCTGAGCAGCAGCAATGATGGTTTGCGAAAAATCGTCCATACACGGTCAAGTCGGCTGAACGCCCGAAACCCGGACAAGTTCGCGCCAGACCTCCCGCTGCGAGCGCATGAGAGCCGCAAAGTCCTGTGGCGAAGTAGGGTAGGGGATATTTCCTGCCGCTGTCAGACGTTGGGCCAACGATGGGTCCTTGAGCCCATCGTTGATCGCGGTATTCATGCGTTGGACGATGCCGGCGGGCATATTAGCTGGCCCCATGACTGCGGAGAAGGACGGTAAGTTGTAGTTGGCGACACCTTGCTCCTGCACAGTGGGCATTTCAGGCGCAAGTGGCCAGCGCGTGGCACTTGTGACGCCCAGCGCACGAACTTGGCCGGCACGAATCGCACCAATGATTCCGGAATAGCTGTCAAACACCACTTGTATATTTCCTGCGATGAGGTCCACCAAGGCCTGCGCCGCACCTCGATAAGGTACGTGAGTCAATTCTGTGCCGGTACGCTGCATGAACAACACGCCAAGCATATGGTTGGCACCACCCGCTCCGGCCGACCCGAAATTGAGTTTGCCAGGGTTTGCCTTCGCGTAGGCAATGAGCTCCTGGATGTTCCTAATTGGCAATGCGGGATTCACGCAAACGACCGCGGTGCCCTGGGAGAAAGTCGCAATGGCGGAGAAGTCGTCAACCCCCTCGTAATCAGCTGACCGGAACAGCATTGGAGCTCCCAGGTGGGAGGAGGGACTCGCCATCATGATCGTGTAACCATCCGGGGGGGATTTCGCGACAAACGCGGTGCCAGTGGTTCCCCCGGCGCCCCCGCGGTTATCGACGACGACAGGCACGCCGAGCGCTTTCGTCAGCACTTCCGCCTGCAATCGTCCAGATATATCGCTGGCCCCGCCGGGGGGATAAGGCACCACCAAGCGAATCGGTCGGTTGGGCCAGGCAGAGGTCTGGGCGTTTGCCAAGACCCCGTTCAACATCCAAGGCAAGGTTGCCAGAGCAGCCGAGAAAGAGCGCCGTCCTTGTTTCATAGAATCTCCTTTATTTTCTAAGCTTAGGTTCAGATTCTGGGATTTAGATTGGTACAGACTCCGCACCGCACCAATCAAGGATAGTCGATGCCACAACGGTAACAGCTGACAGGTAGTCATTGACATCGACCCACTCGTCAGTCTGACCGTTTTGCGACAGGTCGCCGCAAAGGGGGCCAAGGCCCACCGTAGGAATATTCTTTTGTACCATCGGGTTGCGTATATCGCTGGCGGTGTGCATGGGGTTGACCTGAGGCATGTGTCCGGTGGTGCGATGAATAGCGGCAGCAAGTGTCTGGTACAGGGGATGTTCTGCATTGACTTGCGCACCTGTCACACCAGACTCCCAGTGCAGCTGCGGTGGATGCGCGCTAAACCAGGGATCACCTTTGGCCAGTTCCAACAATGCATTTTCAACTTGCGCCATGACTTGGTCCATGGGTTCAGGCGGTGCAAAGGAAATAGCGCCACCCAACCAGCATTCGTGACGTATCCGCGACAAGGAATCTTCGACGTCACAGTTGATCATGGACACCATGATGTTTGTCGATCGGCCAACAGCTTGGTCTAGCAAGGGATGAAAAATCTCTTTGCCGCGTTTTTTATCGAGTTCCTGAAGCGCCTGAAACACTTCGAAAGTCTTGGCTACCGGATTGACGGCCAGATGGGCAAAGGCTGTCTGTAGCGGCTCGGAGGTAGGCGGCGCAGCGCCCTGAACTCGAATGCGAAACTCCAACTGGCCTGATGCGAAGGCCTTGATCTCTTTCATACCCATGCCCGATTCAGCTGGATGAAGATAGATCGCCGCATCAGCCGTCAGACCTTGATGCAAAAGAGCGGACACGCCTCGAGCATGGCGTTTACTGGGCGTGCTCACCAAAGTGACTTCGCCTTTGGGCTGCAGGCCACAGGCCTTGAGCACCGCCATTGCCTGGGTATAGATGGCCACACCAGCGAGGTCGTCAGCCACGCCCCAACCATAAATGCGTTCCTGGCTTATTTCGCCTTTGAACGGATCGTGTTTCCACTCGGCAAGACGCGAAAGAGGTTCAGAGTCCGGATGGCCAAAAAAAAGCAGGCTGCGTCCGGCGCCAGCTGTGCCTGTTTTGGCAACTACGCATTCGCGCAATCCCTGGGTGATGGCTTGTTCGGCGGCGAACTCCTGGACCATGGGGACAGTTTGCGGATCGTATTTGACCCGCTCAACCTTGCAGCCCATATTGGCGGATGCCACAGCGATTGCGTTTTGAACGGCCGCTTCGCCATGCTGGGTTTGTGCGATCAATTCACGCAGAAATCCGATGATGGACTCTCGCTGAAGCGTTACCGCATGGGCGATACGGTCGTTGTGACTTTGATTGGTCAGCATTCAGGTCAACTCAATCAGTATGTCTTGCGCCCCTTGCCAAAGAACCATTTTCCCTAATGCCGGCAATTGCGCAAGGTTGGACGTGAGCGTGATGAAGTGGTTACCAGCCAGTTGCCCCAGCTTGCTTGAGAAGTGAACACCGCCATAGGCCAACAGGATCTCGCATTCGCTGATACCACCCGGGTAGAGGATCATTTGTCCAGGCGCGGGGTAACTGGTGTGGTTCTCGTACTTCAGGTCAAAGTGCTCGTCCCCTAGTGGAACCCACACGCCCTCTCCGCTCCAGCGAACGTGAATCACCTTTTGCCTGTAGGGAAGCAGCTTCATGAATGCGGCGCAGGTCAGCGGAGCCAATTCGGTTTCGAGCTGACCCTCAAAGGCAAACGGACCTGCGGAGATCTTGAGTTTAGGAAGAGTGCTCATGAGGATCCAAGTGGCAAGACAAAAATGTAGCGGTCAACAGGCGCCAGTGCGCAGTCAGGCGACTTTGGGCCGCGCCATGTCTGGCTTGCTGCAGGGTAAAAATTCGCCGCGTCCGGCTGCAGCAACCAATTTCTCGTTGTCGATGACGACCTCGCCGCGCGACAACACGGTCACCGGCCAGCCTTCGATCTCCAGGCCTTCATAAGGCGTGTAGTCCACGTTATGGTGCAGCTGCTGGCTGCGGATGGTCCGCTTGGTGTTGGGGTCGAAAATCACGATGTCTGCGTCGCTGCCGATAGCCAGCGTGCCTTTGCGCGGATAAAGGCCATACATTTTGGCCGGGTTGGTGGCAACGAGTTCGACGAACTTGTTCAGGCTGATGCGGCCCTTTTTGACGCCTTCAGAAAACAGAATGGGAAGGCGCGTCTCGATACCGGGCACCCCATTAGGTATCCAATTAAAGGGCGTAGCCTCGCCGTGCAGCATCTTTCCTGTTTCTGACTTGTAGCGAAATGGCGCGTGGTCCGAAGAAAAAATATGGAACAGGCCGCTGGCCAGACCGTCCCAGATCACGGCCTGGTTTTCCTTGTTGCGCGGCGGCGGGCTGCAAATGCATTTGGCGCCCTCAAAGCCCGGGCGCGCCAGATCGTCTTGCGTCAGCGTCACGTATTGCGGGCAGGTCTCGGCGTAGATCCGCATACCGCGGCCCTGCGCCCAGTGAATCTGCTCTACGGCCTCGCGGCCGGACACATGCACGATGAGGATCGGCACGTCAGCCAGCTCGGCGATGGTGATCGCCCGGTGCGTAGCTTCGCGCTCAACCAGCATGGGTCGGGCAGCGGCATGAAAGCGCGGCTCTGTTTTTCCCTGCTCAAGCAATGTGTCGGTGAGCCAGCTGATCAGATCGGCGTTTTCGGCGTGAATCATTGCCATGGCGCCGTGGGTTCGGGCCAGTGCCAGCAGCTGCACAATCTGTTTATCGTTGAGCTTCATATCATCGTATGTCATGTAGATCTTGAACGAGGTGTAGCCCTCGTTGATCAGCCGTGGCAAATCCACCTTGAGCAGCGCCTCAGTAGGGTCACTGACGATCAGATGAAAGGCGTAATCGATGACCGCTTTGCCGCGCGCGCGGTGGTGGTAATCGTCCACGGCCGCCTGCATAGGCATACCTCTGAACTGGCAGGCAAAGGGAATGACGGTGGTGGTGCCACCATAAGCGGCAGCAACCGTGCCAGTGTAGAAGTCGTCAGCACAAACCGAGCCGTCGCCGGTGGGCTGGTCCAGGTGGCAATGGCCATCAACACCGCCTGGCATAACCAGGTGGCCCGTGGCGTCAATGTTCTTTTTGCCGACAGGCAGCTTGCGCCCGATAGCCTGAATCTTGCCGTTAGTGATGCCAATATCGGCCTCAAAGGTGTCGGAGGCCGTAACGACCGTTCCATTGCGAATAAGGGTATCGAACTCGGTCATCCCAACTCCCTGTTGCGCGGACTCATATAAGCCTCGCTTTCGATCTCGCGACGCGCATCGTTTTGTAAGTTTTGCAAATGTCGGCGCATGGCAAATTGGGCAGCGTTAATGTCGCGCCGCATAACCGCATTCATAATTTCGATGTGCTCTTCGTCGCTTTCCGCCTGGCGATGAAATGGCGATGAGATACGAAACAAACGCGCCACAACGCGTTCGCGCTGAATCGCGCGGGCGAGAGCCTGATTTTTCGCAGCAGTCGCAAAAAATGAGTGAAAACGGTTGTCGAACTGCCAGTGAGCCAAGTCGTCCTGTGCAGAGGCCGGCAGCGCCGTCAACTCTGCATGCAGCGTTTGCAGATCTGAATCACTGGCCATTGCTATCGCACCTTCAATAGCGTGGCACTCCAGCAATTCGCGCACCTCCATGCATTCGAAAAATTCGCGTATCGAGACGGAGCGGACGCGGTAAATACCTTCCACGGTTTTCTCTAGCAAGCCTTCCCCAGCCAGCCGCACCAGGGCCTCGCGCATAGGTGTGCGAGAGACATTAAGCTCCATCGCAAGGCGGCCTTCGGCCAGACCCGTACCACCCAGAATATGCCGTCCCAAAATAAGGGATCTCAGGTGCGAATAGGCCTGGGTTGCCAGGTTAGGGCTGGCGTCGGGTCGCACAGGAAAATTACCTGCCATTTTTGGTAACGAGGCCAGCTCAATGGAATGCATTGCCAATCCCATGCTTCAATGTCCTTCTGAAATCGAAATCGATTTGTAAGCTCGTCCATAGCGCGCCTCAATACGGCGCTGTATGACGTCCCACAGCGAGGTGAGCAACAGGTAGTAGATGGCTGCCACGGCGAACAACTCCAGCACCAGAAATTTTTCCTGGATCAGAATCTGCGTTTTTCGTAGTAGTTCTTCCATGGAGATCACCGAAGTCACCGAGGTTGTCTTGAGCAAGCCGTTGACGCTGTTACCCAACGCTGGAATGATAATTCGTATCGCTTGTGGTAACACTACATACAACATGGTTTGTAACGAATTCAACCCAAGTGCCCGGGCCGCACTGCTTTGCCCAGGGGAAACCCCCAAAATACCACCACGAATGATTTCTGCAAGGTAGGCGGCCTCGTTGAGGACCAGCCCCAGTAGGGCCGACTCCATCACCGTGAACTTGATCCCCAGTTGCGGCAGCCCGGTGTAAATGATGATCAACTGCACAAGAAGCGGCGTCCCGCGAAATATCCAGATGTAGCCTTTGGCAAGCAGTACAAGCCATTTGTAGTTTGACAAACGCAGCAAAGAAAGCAGGCAGCCTACTACCAGCCCGCCAGCAATGGCGGCCACAGTCAAGCCCAGAGTGACCACAGCTCCCTGTAAAAGGTAGGGGTTCACCAGGTAATCGAAGAATCCACCCCAATCCCAAGCCTTCATGGCTGCTCCTTATACGTACCGCACTAGGCGCAGGCGATATTGCGATCACCTGCGCCGGCTTTTTTACTTTGTCGGGCCGTTGATCTTGATCGGGTCCTTGTTGGCCAGCAGACCGTACTCGGCCATCAGCTTGGCGTAGCTGCCGTCCTTTTGCATGTCGTTGAAAACGCCCACCACGGCGTTCGCCAAAGTCGGGTTCTTGAGTGCAAGTGCCACAGGTGTTGGGAACAGGCCGCTGATAGCGCGGTCAAATTCACCCCGTTTGGCGTATTCGGCGCCGGTCGAATCTATGGTTACGCTTGCCTCGGTCTGGCCGGCGCGCAGGGCCTGATAGGCAGTGGCGAAATTATCAAAGGTACGAACGTTGATAGGCTTGAGACCCTTTGCCGTCATGGCTTGATCCAATTGCTTGAGCATGCGCTCTTCAAAGCCACCGAGCTCGACGCCTACCGTGCGGCCGGCGAGGTCTTCGGGCTTAGAAATTTTCAAGGGGTTGCCTTTAGCCACAGAAATGCTGACTGCCTGGGCTTCATACTGGATCATCTGCATCAGCTTGGCCCGCTCTTCAGTCCAGAAGATGCCTGTGTTGATGATGTCCCAGCGGCCGGCTTGCAAGCCCGGCACCATGGCCGAGAACTCGATCTTGATGTATTCAGGCTTGAGGCACAGGCGCTTGGCGATTTCGTCGCCCAAGGTGATGCGCATTCCTTTGAGCGCGCCACTGCTATCGACAAACTGCATGGGTGGCAGCGTCGGGTTGGTAGACATCACCAGCGTGCCCGGCTTGACCAGCTCTGATGCTGCCACTTTGGGCGTGCAGGTCTGGGCCGTGGCCGCTGCTGCCAGCGACAAGGCACCCAGCAGGGTCAGGCAGGTGCGCAGATTCAAATTCACAAGGCTCTTTTTCATGGCAAGGCTCCTTTTAAAAAACAGGGGATGGCTAACAGGGGATAGGTATCAGGAAAGGGAAATCGAATTTTTCAGCTGCAGGCGGTCCAAGTGGGCCTTGAGTTCTGCGGTGTCCAACGCCGGTAGTGGCAGTCTTGGTGCGCGCGGAATTCCTACCGGCAGCCCCATGTAATCGAGGGCGACCTTGCTGGCGGACACGTAGCGGTGGCCGCCGACCATCTTGACCAGCGGGAGCATGCGACGGTACAGGGCCAGCGCGTTGACTTGGTCCTTGTGGTCGGCCACCAGCTCGAAAAGGCGGGCCGATTCGCGCGGTAGAAAGTTCGAGCACACCGCAACCCAGCCTTGCGCGCCCAGCCAAAAAGACTCATAGCCTAGGATGCCGGCGAAAACCCTCATCTTGTCGCCGCACAGCTCGATGATGTCCCGTACCCGTGTGACCTCGAGCGTGGACTCTTTGATGTAGCGCACGTTGTCGATCTGGGCCAGACGAGCCACGATCTCCGGTGTGAGGTCAACATTGGCGGTTGCCGGGTTGTTGTAAATCATGATCGGAAAGGACACAGACTCCCCGATCTTGCGGTAATGCTCGAACAACTCGTCAGGCGTGGGCGTGCTGTAGTAAGGCGGAATGACCATGATGCCGTCGGCGCCCAGGCTTTCGGCCAGCCGGGCTTTTTCCACGGCTTCCTTGGTCCATTCGGCCCCAGTTCCGATCAACACCGGAACCCGGCCTGCAGCTTGCTTAACGCAAACCTCCATGACCAACTCCTGCTCGGCCATAGTCATGGAAAGAAATTCACCGGTGCTGCCCAGCGGAATCAGGCCGTGAATGCCTTGCTCGATCTGCCAGTCGACCAGACGCTTCAAGGCGGGTACATCGACTGCGCGACCGTCGGGGGTGAAGGGGGTAATCAGAACGGTGTATGTTCCGCGCCAATTTTGGGTGGGGCTCATGAGGCAACTCCGGCAGGCTTTAAATAAAAATCGGCTTAATGTACCTTCAGTATACTGCTTGTGTAAGATCATTATTTTTCGTTTTCCCCTACATTTTTTGTTCTAACGGGCCCTTTGTGTCTTACCGACATGCGAATTAAACAAGCCAGCATTCAAGCGACGCAAGCTCGGGCCGAGATCTTTTTTAACGGTAGGCCCCTGTCCGCGCTGGAAGGTGAAACGATTTCCGCTGCGCTGCATGCGCACGGCATTCAAGCTTTCAGGAGCACGCGTAAGAACCATCCCCGCGGCCTTTATTGCGGAATGGGGGCGTGTTTTGACTGTGTCGTCACGGTCGATGGCCGGACCGGTGTGCGCGCCTGCATGGAGAAGGTTTACCCAGGGCAGCAGGTTCGCTCGGACATACCGCTAGGCACCGCCGCCGACCCGCTCGCCCCGCTTTGCACTATGCCTGAGAGCGCCGGCCCGCAGGAGGTGGCTGTGGATGTGCTGGTGGTCGGCGCCGGCCCTGCCGGCCTGAGCGCTGCTATCGCTGCCGCCCGGGCCGGCGCCAGCGTGGTGGTGCTGGACGAGCGACCCCAAAGCGGCGGCCAGTACTTCAAGCCTCTTGCGCCTTCGCACCAGAGCGCCCGGCCCATGGACGCGCAGTTTGCCGCGGGTCTGCAACTGACCGGCAGCGCCCTGGCCCAGGGTGTGCAGATCCTTCAGGAAGCCACCGTTTGGGGAGCCGACACGCCCGGCGAAGTGGTTGCTATGGTGGCCGGCGCCGCCACACTGTTCAAGCCCGGTCAGCTGATCCTGGCCACCGGCGCCTACGAACGCCCTGTACCCTTTGATAACTGGACTTTGCCCGGCGTGATGACGACGGGCGCAGCGCAGACTCTGGTGCGCTCCTACAAGGTCACGCCCGGCCAGCGCGTGGTGATTGCCGGCAACGGCCCCCTGAACCTGCAACTCGCCGTCGAAATGGTGCGCGCCGGTGTGAAGGTAGCCGCCGTTCTGGAATCAGCGCCGGCGCCGCGGGCCACACAGTGGCGCACGCTGCTCAAAGCCTGGCGACACGCCCCAGACCTCATGGTCCAAGGCCTGCGTTATGTGGCCGAACTGCGGGCGCACGGCGTGCGCGTCGAGTGGTCGCATTCGGTGGTACGAGCAGCTGGTGATAAAAGCCTGCGCGAGGTCAGCTACGCCCCGCTCGGCCCGACCGGCGAGCCGGACCTTAAGCGCCTGCGCCGGCTGGATGCCGACACCTTGTGCCTTGGCTACGGCTTCATTCCCTCTACCGAGCTGGCCCGCGCCCTGGGCTGCGCGCACCGCTTCGTCGACCTTCACCTGGGTTACTTGCAGACCGAAATCGAAGCCAACGGCCGCACCAGCGTGCCGCAAGTTTTTGCCATTGGCGACGGCAGCTCGCTGGGCGGCGCGCGCGTAGCGCTGGCCCGCGGCACGCTGGCGGGTTCGGCCGCGGCTGCGGCACTAAACAAGCCTGTGGATATTGCTACCGTTAAGCATGCAGAAGGCGCGCTAGCGCGGGCCCTGCAGTTTCAGGAGGCCTTGTGGAACATCTTCAAAGCGCCACCAGTGGCGTTACAGAAACTGCCTGACGAGACCATCGCCTGCCGCTGCGAAGAAATCAGCATAGGGCAACTGCGCGAAGCCATCGGCCAGGGTTTTGACAGCCTGGGGGCGCTCAAGCGCATGACGCGCCTGGGCATGGGCCGCTGCCAGGGCCGCTACTGCGCCTGTACAGCCGCCAAACTGCTGCATGAAACCACTGGGCGGGTGCGCGAGCCAGAGCAACTGTTTGCACCACGCCTACCCGCCAAGCCCGTGCCTGCCGCATGTATGGCTTTTGAAAAGCCCGAGTGGGGCGGCCACAAACGGTCCATCACGCCCAACCTGGCGCGCCCCACCGAGACAGAGGCCTTGCCGCCACAAAAAGCCGACGTGGTAGTGATTGGAGCGGGCGTCATGGGTGCCTGCCTAGCCTATTACCTTGCGAAGGAAGGACAGGACGTTCTTGTACTGGAGCGCGACGAGGCCAACCTCCAGGCCTCAGGCGCAAATGCCGGAAGCCTGCATGTGCAGCTCTTGTCTTTTGATTTCGGTGCCAAGGCTGAAGCAGGCGGCGGACCGGCCGCGCAAACCCTGCCGCTGGGCCCGGCCTCAGTCCAGCTCTGGCGCCAGCTCGAACAAGACTCAGGCGAAGACTTTGAAATATCTACCACCGGCGGCCTGATGGTCGCCGACAGTCTTGCTGGCATGGCCTTTTTGAAATCAAAGGCCGCGCTTGAGCGCAAGTTTGGTATCGACAACGAAATCATCGACGCCGCCGACTTGCAAACGCTCGCTCCCGCTCTGTCACGCGACATGCTCGGCGCCGAATACGCACCACAAGAAGGAAAGATCAACCCCCTTAAGGCGACTTACGGGGTGTTGAAAGCGGCGCGCACCTTGGGCGCTAGGTTCCATCGGGGCGCAAGCGTCCGCCGCATTGAAAAGGCCGGTAGCGGCTGGCGCATTAGCACCTCGCGCGGCGAGATCCAGGCAGGCATCATCATTAACGCCGCCGGTCCCTGGAGCCGTGAGGTCGCGGCCATGGTGGGCGTCGACTTGCCGGTGCACAGCGCGCCCTTACAGATGATCGTCACCGAAACGGCGCCGGTACTTGTCAAGCAATTGGTGGCCCACGCAGACCGGCACCTGAGCCTGAAGCAGGCGGCTACGGGTGGTCTCATCATCGGCGGCGGCTGGACGGCATCCTACGATGACAAGCGACGCTTTAATACCACCTTGCGGCAAAGCGTCGAAGGCAACTTGTGGGTGGCCCAGCGGGTGCTGCCGCAGATGCAGGGGCTGCGGGTGCTGCGAACCTGGGCCGCGATGAATATCAACATTGACGGTGCGCCCATTTTGGGAGAATCGCCAAACGTCAAAGGCTTTTACAACGCCGTTACCTCCAACGGCTACACGCTTTCGCCGGTGGTGGCTCGCATGACTGTGGATCTGCTGCAAGGCCGGCCGACGTTGTTTGACCCCCTGCCCTATTCCCTAAACCGTTTTTAATGCAGATTTCATGCTGTTGATTCGCTGGAGTTCCTAATGATCGAGATTGATAAAGTCCACAAAAGTTTTGGTAGCTTTCAGGCCCTTAAAAATGTTTGCGCCCGCATTGAGCGCGGCGAAGTGGTGGTGGTTTGCGGGCCGTCCGGTTCCGGCAAATCAACCTTGATCAAGTGCGTCAATGGGCTCGAAAAGATTGACAGCGGCAGCATCACTATTGATAACCGGGTTCTGGGCGCCAAGGGTATGGACATCTCTTTGCTGCGCGCGCAAGTGGGCATGGTGTTCCAGAACTTCGAGTTGTTTCCGCATCTCACCATTTTGCAAAACCTCACTCTGGCACAGCGCAAGGTACTCAAACGTTCAGAGGACGAATCCGTAGCCAAAGCCGAGAAGCTGCTGGACCGCGTCGGGCTACAGCCGCAAACGCATAAATACCCGGCTCAGCTGTCTGGCGGGCAGCAGCAGCGCGTCGCCATTGCCCGAGCGCTGGCCATGGACCCCATTGCTATGCTATTTGACGAGCCCACATCGGCACTGGACCCCGAAATGATTCAGGAAGTGCTGGAGGTGATGGTGACGCTTGCCAAAGAAGGCATGACCATGGTCTGCGTCACGCACGAAATGGGCTTTGCCCGGCAGGTCGCCGACCGGGTCATTTTCATGGACGAAGGCTGCATCATTGAGGATTGCACAAAGGACGACTTCTTTTCGACCGTGCGCTCCGACAGGTCGCAGCAATTTTTGTCAAAAATTCTGGCCCACTAAATAACTCGCGGGTGTTTGACCAGTCGCGACGATGTGACATAGATAAATGGTGCGGCTGGCGGGGATCGAACCCACGACCCTTGGCTTCGGAGGCCAATACTCTATCCACTGAGCTACAGCCGCAATGCTGATTTGATGGGGGAAGTGCGCCTGAGGACAGGCAAGCTTCATAAAGCGTGAACTGCTTGATGAATCTTGTTTTGATTCTAGCAGTCCCCCCTGTTTGCCTTGATGTGCGCAGGGCTTCGGTAGAGGGGACCGCTATAATCTTGGGTTTTTAGGCTGGGGCCTGAATGCACTTCAATTTTCAGTTTTTTTGAGGACGCCATGAGCGCTAACGATAACAACACGGCTCACGAAGAAGACCACACCGGTCCGGTCAAAACGCCTAAGCAATTGCTGCTGATGGTTTTGTACTCTTTCGTGGTTCCCATCTTCGCCATCATTGCGCTGGTTTACTACGTGACCTCTGGCAACATGCCGGCCGCTGGTTCGACCAACACCGAAAAAGAATTGGCCTTGCGGATTCAAAAAGTTGGCAGCGTTGAGATTCGCGACGCGAATCGCCCCCTCAAGTCAGGCGCTGAAGTCTATGTCGCTCAGTGCGCTGCATGCCATACGGCAGGTTTGGCCGGTGCGCCTAAATTTGGCGATGCTGGCGCTTGGGCGCCTCGCCTGAAGACAGGTTTTGAAGCCCTTTGGAACTCTGCACTCAAAGGCAAGAATGCCATGGGCGCGCAGGGCGGTGGTGACTTCACTGACATTGAAATTGGTCGCGCTGTGGTTCACTTAACGGCATCTGCCGGTGGCAAGTTTGCTGAGCCAGCGGCGCCAGCAGCTGCAAAGTAATTTACTTTCTTCTTAGCTAAAAGGCCGGTCCCAGACCGGCCTTTTTTTGTGCCAGCGCAGGGCTGCGTACGTAGCCAAAGCGCTGAGGTAATTCACGGGCTTGTATTTCCTGAGGCACCCAAAGCCCGCAGTCCACGGCTTCTGCGGCATGCGTCATGTCTTGGGTGTGCACCAAGCCAAAACCGATGCCGGTCTCCAGGTAAAGCCGCCCATGCTGGTCCACGATACAGCGCTGCACGCGGGCAGACTCGCCGGTGTGTGCATAAACAGAAAAGTCTGTGTGAACCCGGCACACCAGTGGCGTGGCCTCGAGCTCAACGTAAACACGCTGGGGGCCGTTTTGAAAGTACCACTGACCGCTGGTGTCGGCTTCGTAATTGCGCTGGATAAAGTCTATGAGTTTGTCGTGCCGCAGCAGCGAACCCTTGCTCAAGGCGCTGCCCCCAGCAAACGGGCCGGCGGCCTGGGCCTGGTCATCACGCATGTACCAGTTGCCACGCGCATCAAGCCCTAGCCAACCAAAACAGTTGGGCACGTTAGGCCATTTCGCCAGCGCTGCTTTGACTATATCGTCCATGAATTGACCGTCTCCAATGCTAATTTTCTGCAGGTATTTTGACTGCAGATACAGGCAGATGCTGCGCCAGAAATTCACACACAGCCATGGGCATGGCACGGACATGTGCCGCCCCTGGCCAAGCCCCTAAAGCCTGCGGAAACCCCACATGGCCTCCTTCTTCTGGTTGCCACAGCGTGACGCTCGCGCTGACTTCGTGCACACCCGGCAGACTTTTGCTCGGCACAAAGGGGTCATTGTGTGCGTTCATGACTAGCGCCGGCACCTGAATGCGTACGAGGTGCGGCTTGGCTGAGGCCCGGGTCCAGTAGTCATTGGTGTCTTTAAAGCCATGCAGCGGTGCAGTGACCACATTGTCAAAGTCGTAGAGATCGCGCGCGTTCAGCAAGTCTTGCCGGCTGAACAGTTGGGGGTATGTGTCCAGTTTTTGCAATGCCTTGGGAACCATGCTGTTTAAAAACATTCGGGTATAAAACAGCCGGTTAAAGCCCTTGCCTAGGGCATGACCGCTGGCCGCCAGGTCGAGCGGTGCGCTGACGGCGCTGATGGCGAGCACCAACTCAGCGGCGGCATTTTCGAGCTCGCCGGCCCAGCGCATGAGGGCATTACCGCCCAGAGAAACGCCTACAGCGAAGATTGGGCCAGTGTGTTGTTGTTTAAAACGGCGCAGAATCCAGTCGATCTCAGCAAAATCGCCCGAGTGGTAGGCGCGTGGCGCTAGATTGATCTCACCCGAGCAGCCCCTGAAGTGCGGCACTGCGCAGGCCCAGTTGCGGGCTTGTGCGACGTCTGCAAATGCTTGGGCATAGTGGCTGTCTGATGCGCCCTCGAGACCATGAAAGACCACCAGCAGTGGGCGATTGTCTGGGTCCCTGGGTGCGGCATCTTGCAGCCAGTCAACGTCGACAAAGTCTTGGTCGGGTGAAGTCCACCGCTCACGCTGGAACTGCGGCCTGGCGTTGAGGTAACGCAAGCCCCGGGTAGAAGCCCAGATGGTTTGCAGATCGCCACCCGGCAGCCACCAAGGCGCTTGGTAGTTCATGCTGTCAGTGCAACACCGACGGAATGTCGCTAGCGACCTGTTCTTGCAATGTGCCCGGACTGGCATGATGCGCCACCAGGCGCCAGCCTTGCGGCGTTTTGAGGTAGACGTTGGTGGCGATCACGCTGGCATGCGCAGGTCCGTCGGCCGTCATGACCTCGATACGCTCCAGCACACTGTGAACGCTCGTACCCAGAGTTTCAACACGACGAACATGTTCAATGTGCGCCCTTACCGTGCCGTGTGCAAAAAGCGCTGCAAAGGCACTGCGTATAGCCTGTACACCGACTTGTCGGCTGCCGCCCGGATGGACGCAAACAATGTCTTCTTCATCCGCCCAGCAGGCCATGAGTTTGTCGATGTCACCGAGCTGCAGCGCATCATAAAAAGCGGCTTCAGTGTCGTCGGCATGGCCGTTGTGTGTGAGGTTGGGTTTGGTAGGTCGCATGGTGAAAGCTTATCCCTTCCTCAAGTCATTGATACAGCAGCCATAAAAAAACCGGCCTGATGGGGCCGGTCTTTTGACACTGCGTGTGCATGCACACAGCCCGCACGGCTTATCGCTTTTGACGGTATTTTCTTAGCGCTGTGATCTGCGCAATCATGACAGCCAGTTCGGACTGCGCATGGGCCAGGTCGATGTCGCTTTTGGCATTTTTCAAAGCCTCTTCAGCCGCTTTCTTGGCTTCGGTGGCTTTGGCTTCGTCCAAATCTTTGCCGCGAATGGCTGTGTCGCTGAGCACAGTGATCGAGTTGGGCTGAACTTCCAACACACCACCTGCCACAAACACAAATTCTTCAGAGCCATCGGCTTTTTCAATGCGCACAGCGCCGGGCCGGATGCGCGTGATCAAGGGCGTATGGCGGGGGAAGATACCCAGCTCGCCGGTCTCGCCGGGCAGGGCCACAAAACGGGCCTCACCCGAAAAGATGGACTCTTCGGCGCTGACGACATCGACGTGGATGGTGTTCATGTGAAAGCTGCCTTAGATCTTCTTGGCTTTTTCGAAGGCCTCGTCAATCGTGCCGACCATGTAGAAAGCCTGCTCTGGCAGGTGATCGCACTCGCCGGCCACAATCATCTTGAAGCCGCGGATGGTTTCAGCCAAGCTGACGTACTTGCCGGGGGAGCCGGTGAACACTTCAGCCACGTGGAAGGGCTGCGACAGGAAACGCTGGATCTTGCGGGCGCGGGCCACAGCCAGCTTGTCTTCAGGGGCCAGTTCGTCCATGCCCAGAATCGCGATGATGTCGCGCAACTCTTTGTAGCGCTGCAAGGTACCCTGCACGGCGCGGGCCGTGGCGTAGTGGTCTTCTCCCACCACGTTCGGGTCCAGCTGGCGGCTGGTCGAGTCCAGCGGGTCCACGGCAGGGTAGATACCCAGCGAAGCGATATCACGCGAGAGCACCACGGTGGAGTCCAGGTGGGCAAAGGTGGTGGCCGGCGAGGGGTCGGTCAAGTCATCGGCAGGCACGTAAACGGCTTGGATAGAAGTGATAGAGCCGACCTTGGTGGAGGTGATCCGCTCTTGCAGGCGGCCCATCTCTTCGGCCAGTGTTGGCTGGTAACCCACAGCCGATGGCATACGACCCAGCAGCGCAGACACTTCAGTGCCGGCCAGTGTGTAGCGGTAAATGTTGTCCACAAAGAACAGCACATCACGGCCTTCGTCACGGAAGGACTCGGCAATCGTCAGGCCAGTCAGCGCCACGCGCAGTCGGTTTCCTGGAGGCTCGTTCATCTGGCCGTAGACCATGGCCACTTTGGATTCGCCCAGGTTCTCGAGGTTCACGACGCCGGAGTCAGCCATCTCGTGATAGAAGTCATTGCCCTCACGGGTACGTTCACCCACGCCGGCAAACACAGACAGACCCGAGTGCGCCTTGGCGATGTTATTGATCAGTTCCATCATGTTCACGGTCTTGCCGACGCCGGCGCCGCCGAACAAGCCGACCTTACCGCCTTTGGCAAACGGGCACACCAGGTCAATCACCTTGATGCCGGTTTCCAACAGTTCCTGCGATGGCGAGAGTTCATCGTAGGCAGGGGCTTTGCGGTGAATAGGCGCCATCAGAGCCTGGTCAACCGGGCCGCGCTCGTCAATGGGCGCGCCCAGCACGTCCATGATGCGACCCAGTGTGGCCTTGCCCACAGGCACCGTGATGTTGGCACCGGTGTTGTAGACCATGTTGCCGCGGCGCAATCCATCGGACGTGCCCAGCGCAATGGTGCGCACGATGCCGTCGCCGAGCTGCTGCTGCACTTCGAGGGTCAGCGCGGAGCCTTCCATCTTGAGCGCGTCATAAATGCTGGGCATTTCGTTGCGCTGGAACTCTACGTCCACCACAGCGCCAATACACTGAACAATCTTGCCTTGAGCTTGAGCCATGATTGAAACCTCTTTCGTTCTTACGTTCTTTAAATTCTGATGTACTGCGGGGCCATCGGCCTAGACAGCTGCTGCACCTGCGACGATTTCCGAAAGTTCTTTCGTGATCGCCGCTTGACGCGTCTTGTTGTAGACCAGCTTGAGTTCGCCAATCACGCTGCCGGCATTGTC
>JBILIK010000006.1:0-85384 GCA_044350025.1 Polaromonas sp.
AAGAGCTCAGAGCGGCCGGCCTGCTGGACCACCGCGGTGAGGGCTATGTACTGACCTACCTGGGCACTGATTTGCTCAACCGGCTCAATGATC
Organism: Polaromonas sp.; assembly: GCA_044350025.1. Classification (GTDB taxonomy): domain Bacteria; phylum Pseudomonadota; class Gammaproteobacteria; order Burkholderiales; family Burkholderiaceae_C; genus Polaromonas. Next base: position 94 of record JBILIK010000006.1, read on the forward strand.
TGCAAGCCTTTGCCAGCAAATGGACGATCAGCCAGGCCAAAGCGAGCGGCGCCAAGCCTGCACAAAGCGCCAAAAAATCAAAATAGCGGCTTCCCGGCGCCCGGTTCAAGAAGCCAGATGGCACTACAGGACCAGCCCAAAAATCCATGGCCCCTGATGGCCATGTCTTGAAAAGGGCTTTGGCATCCCCAAATAACAATCAGTTTTATTTTTACCACTTCTCAGCATGATCCCCAACACGCCCCCGGACCCTAAATCCAGCCTGACCGGCGCTGCCAGCCCTGAAGAGCTTGAAGCAGCCCAAGCCGCCAACGAAGCCGATGCCCAAAGCGCCTTGCAAGCCGAGTTGGATGCCCTCAAAGTCAAAAACGTCGAACTCGCTGACAACTACCTCCGCGCCAAAGCCGAGGCCGAAAATGCCCGTCGCCGCGCCGATGATGAGATCTCCAAAGCCCGGAAATTCGCGGTTGAAAGCTTTGCAGAAAGCCTGCTGCCCGTGACCGACAGCCTGGAAGCCGGTTTGCTGCTCAAGGACGCCAGCGCCCAGCAAATACGTGAAGGCACAGAAGCGACCCTTCAACAACTCAAAAGCGCCCTTGAACGCAACCGCGTGATGGCCATTGACCCGGCTGCGGGTACCAAGTTCGACCCCCATCAGCACCAGGCTATCAGCATGGTGCCGCTGCCGGCCGGCTCCACCCAGGAAGCCAACACCGTGGTCAGCGTGCTTCAAAAAGGCTATCTCATCGCTGATCGCGTGATCCGGCCTGCGCTGGTGACGGTGGCAGCGCCCCAATAAACGAGCGCAAATAAGTCGACGGCAGTCTTGAAGTTTGCCGACTTAGCCCTAAGTCATTCACATAGGCGGCCACAACTTCATGGCCAGGCGCTTGGCGTCTTTGCTCAGGCTCAAAAATCAACATCTATCAGGAGAAAAGCATCATGGGAAGAATCATCGGCATTGACCTCGGCACCACCAACAGCTGCGTGTCCATCATGGAAGGCAACACGCCCCGCGTGATCGAAAACTCTGAGGGCGCACGCACCACGCCATCCATCGTCGCTTACCAGGACGGCGGCGAAGTACTGGTCGGCGCATCGGCCAAGCGCCAGGCGGTCACCAACCCCAAGAACACGCTGTACGCCGTCAAGCGCCTGATCGGCCGCAAGTTTGCCGAGAAAGAAGTTCAAAAAGACATAGACCTCATGCCCTACAAGATCGTGGCCGCCGACAACGGCGACGCCTGGGTCGAAGTGCGCGGCACCAAGATGTCGGCGCAGCAAGTGTCTGCCGACATCTTGCGCAAGATGAAGAAAACTGCCGAAGACTACCTCGGCGAAGCAGTGACCGAAGCCGTCATCACGGTGCCGGCTTACTTTAATGATGCACAGCGTCAGGCCACCAAAGACGCCGGCCGCATTGCCGGCCTGGACGTCAAACGCATCATCAACGAACCTACCGCAGCTGCACTGGCCTTTGGTCTGGACAAGCAGGAAAAAGGCGACCGCAAGATCGCGGTCTATGACCTGGGCGGCGGCACGTTTGACATCTCCATCATTGAGATCGCCGACGTGGATGGTGAAAAGCAATTTGAAGTGCTGTCCACCAACGGCGACACCTTCCTGGGTGGTGAAGACTTCGACCAGCGCATCATTGACTTCATCATTGCCGAGTTCAAGAAAGAACAAGGCGTAGACCTGGGCAAAGACGTGCTGGCCCTGCAGCGCCTGAAAGAAGCCGCTGAAAAAGCCAAGATCGAGCTGTCCAACAGCGCGCAGACCGATGTCAACCTGCCTTACATCACCGCTGACGCTTCGGGCCCGAAACACCTGAACATCAAGATGACACGCGCCAAGCTCGAGAGCCTGGTGGACGAACTCATCGAGCGCACCATCGCCCCTTGCCGCATGGCCGTCAAAGACGCCGGCATTGATGTCAGCGCCATTCATGACGTGATTCTGGTCGGCGGCATGACCCGCATGCCCAAGGTACAGGAAAAGGTCAAGGAATTCTTCGGCCGCGACCCGCGCAAAGACGTCAACCCCGACGAAGCCGTTGCTGTGGGCGCTGCCATTCAGGGCCAGGTGCTCTCGGGTGACCGCACCGACGTGCTGCTGCTCGACGTCACGCCACTGTCGCTGGGCATCGAGACCATGGGCGGCGTGATGACCAAGATGATCAAGAAGAACACGACCATTCCGACCAAGTTTGCACAAACCTTCTCTACCGCCGAAGACAACCAGCCGGCTGTGACGATCAAGGTGTTTCAGGGCGAGCGCGAGATTGCCGCCGGCAACAAGGGCCTGGGCGAGTTCAACCTCGAAGGCATTCCACCGGCGACGCGTGGCACGCCGCAAATTGAAGTGTCTTTTGACATTGACGCCAACGGCATCCTGCACGTGGGCGCCAAAGACAAAGGCACCGGCAAGGAAAACAAGATCACCATCAAGGCCAACTCCGGTCTGAGCGAAGCCGAGATTCAGCAGATGGTCAAGGACGCCGAACTCAATGCCGTGGCCGACAAGGAAAAAGTCGAGTTCGTCCAGGCCAAAAACAACGCCGAGGCCATGGTGCACAGCGTGCGTAAATCGCTGGGCGAGTACGGTGACAAGCTGGATGCGGGCGAAAAAGAAAAAATCGAAAAATCCATTGCCGACATGGAAGAAGCTCTGAAGGGTGAAGACAAGGCGGCCATCGAAGCCAAGAACACCGCCCTGATGGAAGCCAGCCAGAAGCTGGGCGAAAAAATGTACGCTGACATGCAAGCCAACCAGGCTGAGCAAGCGGCGGCTGCCGGACCCGGCGGCGCCGCCGGTGCAGCGGGCAGCGATGCCAACGCCAAGGCAGCCGACGATAATGTGGTTGACGCAGAAGTCAAAGAAGTCAAAAAGACTTAAGGCTATTTTTCGGGCCAAAACCCGATGCCTCAAAGCGGAATCAGGGCCCAGCCTTGATTCCGCTTTCCTGCATCCGGCACACGCTCTTTAACTTTCACTGACGACGCAGTTTCATGGCCAAAAAAGATTACTACGACACGCTGGGTGTACCCAAAAACGCCAGCGAAGAGGACATTAAAAAAGCGTATCGCAAACTCGCGATGAAGCACCACCCTGACCGCAACCAGGGTGACGGCTCCAAGGCTTCTGAAGAAAAATTCAAAGAAGCCAAGGAAGCCTATGAAATGCTTTCCGACGCCAACAAGCGAGCAGCCTATGACCAGTATGGTCACGCTGGTGTAGACCCCAATATGCGCGGCGGTGGCGCTGGTGCTGGCGGGGCTGAAGGTTTTGGCGGTTTTGCAGAAGCCTTTGGCGATATTTTTGGCGACGTCTTCAACAACGCCAACCGCGGCCAGCAACGTGGCGGCCGTCAGGTGTTTCGCGGCGGAGACCTCAGCTACGCCATGGAAATCACGCTTGAAGAAGCGGCCGCCGGCAAAGACGCGCAGATACGCATTCCCAGCTGGGACGACTGCGGCATCTGCCGCGGCAACGGCGCCAAGCCCGGCACCAAGGTGGCGACCTGCACCACCTGCCATGGCCACGGCGTGGTGCAAATGCGCCAGGGCTTTTTCAGCGTGCAGCAAAACTGCCCGCAGTGCAAAGGCACGGGCAAACTGATCGCCGAACCTTGCGTGGCCTGCCACGGCGTTGGCAAGACCAAAACCAACAAAACCCTGGAAGTCAAAATCCCGGGTGGCATCGACGACGGCATGCGCATCCGCTCCACCGCCAACGGCGAGCCGGGCAGCAACGGCGGCCCACCAGGTGACCTGTACATCGAAATCCGCATCAAGAAGCACGAGATTTTTGAGCGCGAAGGCGACGACCTGCATTGCGTGGTGCCCGTCAGCTTTCCGCGCGCATCGCTGGGCGGTGAAATTGAAGTGCCCACCTTGTCAGGCAAAGCGGCCATTGACATTCCCGAAGGCACGCAAGCGGGCAAACAGTTCCGCCTGCGCGGCAAAGGCATCAAAGGTGTGCGATCAAGCTACCCGGGCGATCTGTATTGCCACATTGCCATAGAGACACCTGTCAAACTGACCGAGGCCCAACGCAAGCTACTCAAAGAGTTTGAGGAGTCTTTGAGAAAAGGCGGCGCCAGACATTCGCCGACCGAAGAAGGCTGGACCGACAAGCTGAAGAATTTCTTCAGCGCCTGATCAGGGCGGCGTCAGAAAGCGTCGACTGCCAGGGCAGTCACGCTCTCGGCACCTTCGACAATGCTGTCGCGTATACCCGGGGCTTTGGTCAGCAAGTGGTCGGCGTAAAAGCGGGCCGTGGAGATCTTGGCGCGCATGAAGTCTGCACCAAAGTCACCGGAGTCACCGCTGGCCAGCGCCTGCTCGGCCACCAGCAGCGCACGCGCCATTTGCCAGCCGGCCACCACGTTGCCCGCCAGCATGAGGTAGGGCACGCTGCCGGCAAACACCGCGTTGGGCGAAGCCTTGGTGTTGCCGGCCACAAAGTCAATCACGTCGAGCAAAGCCAGCCGCGCCGCTTGCAAGCGTTTGGCCACGGCCAGCGCGGCAGCGCTGCCTTGTGCGAAAAGCTCGGCTTCAGTGGCTTCGATCTGCCCGGCGATGGCGCGGGCGGTCTGGCCGCCATCACGCGAGGTCTTGCGGCCCACCAGGTCGTTGGCCTGAATGGCGGTCGTGCCTTCGTAGATGGTCAGAATTTTGGCGTCGCGGTAGTACTGCGCCGCGCCGGTTTCTTCAATAAAGCCCATGCCGCCGTGCACCTGCACACCCAGTGAGGTCACTTCCAAACTCATCTCGGTGCTGTAGCCTTTGACCAGCGGCACCATGAACTCGTAAAAGCTCTGGTTTTGCTTGCGCGTGTCGGCGTCCGGGTGATGGTGTGCAGCGTCATACGCCGCGGCCGCCACAGCCGCCATGGCGCGGCAACCTTCGGTGTAGGCGCGCATGGTCATGAGCATGCGCTTAACGTCCGGGTGATGAATGATGGGGCCGCTGCCGGGCAGCGAGCCGTCCACCGGGCGGCTTTGCACACGGTCTTTGGCAAACTGCACGGCCTTTTGATAAGCCCGCTCGGCAATCGCAATGCCCTGCATGCCGACGGCGTAACGCGCCGAATTCATCATGATGAACATGTACTCAAGGCCGCGATTTTCCTGGCCGACCAGATAACCCACCGCGCCACCCTGGTCGCCATACTGCAGCACGGCGGTCGGGCTGGCCTTGATGCCCAGCTTGTGCTCGATGCTCACGCAATGCACGTCGTTGCGCGCGCCTGGCGAGCCGTCGGCCTGCACCATGAACTTGGGCACGACAAACAGGCTGATGCCCTTCACGCCTTCAGGCGCGCCGGTGACCCGGGCCAGCACCAGGTGCACGATGTTCTCGGCCATGTCGTGCTCACCGTAGGTGATGTAGATCTTGGTGCCGAACACCTTGTAGGTGCCGTCAGGCTGCGGCTCGGCGCGGCTGCGCACGGCGGCCAAGTCTGAGCCGGCTTGCGGCTCGGTCAGGTTCATGGTGCCGGTCCATTGGCCGCTCACCAGTTTCTCAAGGTAGGTGGCTTTGAGCTCATCAGAGCCGGCCGTCAGCAGCGCCTCGATGGCGCCGTCGGTCAGCAAAGGGCACAAGGCAAAGCTCATGTTGGCCGAATTGAGCATTTCGCCGCAGGCGGCTCCAATTGTCTTGGGCAAGCCTTGGCCGCCGAAATCAAGCGGATGCTGCAAACCTTGCCAACCGCCATCGACATACTGTTTGAAAGCCTCTTTGAAACCCGGCGTGGTGGTGACCACGCCCTGCTTCCAGCTCGAAGGGTTCTGGTCGCCCGCCCAATTGAGCGGCGAGAGCACGCCCTCGTTGAACTTGGCGCACTCTTCGAGCACCGCTTGCGCCGTCTCAAAACCGGCATCTGCAAAAGCCGGAATCGTGGCCAGCTCGTCAATCGCTGCCAAGTGCCGGATGCCGAACAGCATGTCTTTGAGAGGGGCTTTGTAGCTCATGGCGGCTCTCCAGGTTTTACAGCGCAGCCGTCAGTTCAGGCACGGCGACAAACAGATCTGCCTCCAGGCCGTAGTCGGCCACGCTGAAGATCGGGGCTTCAGCGTCCTTGTTGATGGCGACGATGACCTTGCTGTCCTTCATGCCGGCCAGGTGCTGGATGGCGCCCGAAATACCGGCGGCGATGTAGAGCTGCGGGGCGACGATCTTGCCGGTCTGGCCCACTTGCCAGTCGTTCGGTGCGTAACCGGCGTCCACAGCAGCGCGTGAGGCGCCCAGTGCAGCACCCAGCTTGTCGGCCAACGGCGTCATCACTTCGTCAAACTTTTCGGCGCTGCCCAGAGCCCTGCCACCGCTGACGATGATCTTGGCGGCGGTCAGCTCGGGGCGGTCGCTCTTGGCAATTTCACTGCCCATGAAGGTTGACTTGCCGCTGTCAGCCACACCGCTGAGCACATCAATGGCGGCTGAACCGCCCGCACCTGCGGCATCAAAGCCGGTGGTGCGCACGGTGATGACTTTCACCGCATCCAGGCTCTGCACTGTGGCAATTGCGTTACCGGCATAAATGGGGCGCTCGAAAGTGTCGGGGCTTTCCACCTTGGTGATGTCAGAAATTTGTCCAACGTCCAGTGTGGCGGCCACGCGCGGCGCGATGTTCTTGCCCGAGGCTGTGGCCGGAAACAGAATGTGCGAGTAAGCGGATGCCAAAGCCAGCACTTGGGCGGCCATGTTTTCTGCCAGGCCGTGCTCGAAGTGCGCGCCTTCGACGTGAATGACACGGCTGACGCCGGCTATCTGGCTGGCTGCCTGGGCAGCGGCGCCAGCGTTCAAACCGGCCACCAGCACATGAACTTCGCCGCCGCACTGGGCAGCCGCGGTCACGGTATTGAGGGTTGCCGGCTTGATGCTGGCGTTGTCGTGTTCAGCAATGACAAGAGCGGTCATGGTCAGATTACCTTCGCTTCGTTTTTCAATTTATCAACCAGCGCGGCCACATCGGCCACCTTGACACCGGCGCTGCGTTTGGGCGGCTCGCTGACCTTGAGCGTCTTGATGCGCGGCTGCACATTCACACCCAGGTCTTCAGGCTTGAAGGTGTCCATCTGCTTTTTCTTGGCCTTCATGATGTTGGGCAGCGTCACATAACGCGGCTCGTTCAGGCGCAAATCGGTGGTGATGATGGCTGGCAGTGACAGCGACAGGGTCTCGGAGCCGCCATCGACTTCGCGGCTGACAACGGCACGGCCATCGACGATCTCGACCTTAGAGGCAAAAGTGGCTTGCGGCCAGCCCAGCAAGGCGGCGAGCATCTGTCCGGTCTGGTTGCAATCGTCGTCAATCGCCTGCTTGCCCAAAATCACCAGTTGCGGTTGCTCTTTGTCGACCAGCGCTTTGAGCAGCTTGGCCACGGCCAGCGGCTGCAGTTCTTCAGCGGTGTCCACCAGAATGGCGCGGTCTGCGCCTATGGCCATGGCGGTGCGCAGGGTTTCCTGGCATTGCGTCACGCCGCAGCTCACAGCAATGACTTCGGTGGCAGCGCCTTTTTCTTTGAGCCGGGTGGCTTCTTCAACGGCGATTTCGTCGAACGGGTTCATGCTCATCTTGACGTTGGCGATGTCCACACCGCTACCGTCAGCTTTGACGCGCACCTTGACGTTGTAGTCCACCACGCGTTTGACGGGTACCAAAACCTTCATCTGAGGTCTCCAAAAATGATTGATCGGGGTTGACGGGAACGTCAGCCTGACATTCTATGCGGCTGCGCCGGGCGCGAGGTCACAGGAATTTCTACACCATGCGCACGCAGCGCTTTCAAAATGGCAAGGTTGACCTGTGAGCGCACATTGATCTGTCCGTTTTCCGGGTCGGCAATCCAGAAGTTCAGGGTCAACTCCAGACCGTCCGGCCCGAAGTTACTGAGGCTGGCCGAGGGTGCGGGCTCGCTGAGCACGCGCTGCTGGCCCGCTGCGGCCTGTGTCAGCAGTTGCAGCACCTGGTCAAGGTCGCTGTCATAGGCCACGGACACCACCGTCGACAAGGACACATGGCTGTCTGCCAGTGACAGGTTTTCAATACGGTTGCTGATAAACAACTCGTTGGGCACGATGGACTCGCGCCCGTTCAGCGCGCGGATCACGGTGTAACGCGCTCTGATGTCGGAAATACGCCCCTCGAAACCGTCCACCCGCACACTGTCGCCAATGCGCACGCTGCGCTCGGTCAGCATGACAAGGCCGCTGACATAGCTGGCAGCCAGTTTTTGCAAACCAAAGCCAATGCCCACGCCCACCGCGCCACCCAAGACCGACAAGGCCGTCAGATCAATGCCGACAACTGACAGCGCTACCAGCAAGCCGACAAACACCAGCAGTGCCCGGGTGGCATTGCTGAAAGCTTTGCGCAGTGACAAGTCGCTGCCGGTGGCCGAGCGCAGCAGCCGCGCTTCAATCGCTGAAGAGACCCACAAAGCCACAATCAACACCAGACCGGTTGTCAGAACGCCCTCTATCAGCGTGCGCACAGACAGCTTAGACCCACCGACATGCCAGGTGATGGTGTCCAGCTCTTCCAAAATCAGCGGCAGCAAGCCACTGACCCACAACACCACCGCCAGCCAGACCAGCCAGGAGATGGTGCGCTCGAGCGCACGCACCACAGGCGCATTGCTGAAGGCTACTTGCAATACTTTGACCCCAAGCCGGATCACGGCCAGCGCCACCAACACAGGAATAGCCACCCTGAAAATTGTGATGGGCCCATAGGGCAGCAAGATGGCGCGAGCCGCATAAGCCAGGCTCAGCAGCAACAGGGGAAACATCACACCGTCTAAAACATGGTGGCCAAACCAGATTGATCGCGTGTCATGTGCGCCAGCACTTTGACGGGCCAGAGCGGCCAACAGCCAAGCCAAACCGATGCAAGCGGCCAAAGCCGCTAATTCAACCAAAGCCGGGGGCTGCACCAAGGCCAGGAACCAGGCATCCAGACTGCCGATATTGGCCATCCCTTAATCCTCAAAAAATTTAAAAAAAACGGGTGAAATTCAAAGGTCGGCCAGCACCCGTATGTGCGACTCCACGCTGCGCCCGAGTGCACTGAGGTTGTAGCCGCCTTCGAGCGAAGACACAATGCGACCCTTGGCGTGACGCCTGGCCACATCTTTGATGCGCTGCGTGATCCAGGCATAGTCCTGCTCCACCAGCCCCATTTGACCGAGGTCGTCTTCGCGGTGAGCGTCAAAACCGGCGCTGATGAAAATCATCTGTGGTTTGAACTCCTCCAGGCGGGGGATCCAGGACTGTTCAATTTTCTCGCGCACGGCAGGGCCTTTGGTGTAGGCCGGCATGGGCAGGTTGACCATGTTGTCGTCGGGGCTGTCGAAGCCGCTGTGCGGGTAGAAAGGGTGCTGAAAAAAGCTCACCATCAAAATACGGTCGTCGCCGCGAATGATGTCTTCGGTGCCGTTGCCGTGGTGTACATCAAAGTCCACAATCGCCACGCGCTCCAGGCCGTGGCGCTCCAACGCGTACTTGGCGGCCACTGCCACACTGTTGACAAAACAAAAGCCCATGGCCTTGTCGCGGCAGGCATGGTGACCGGGCGGGCGCACCGCGCAAAAAGCGTTTTCCATTTCGCCAGCCATCACCGCGTCGGTGGCGGCCAGTACAGCGCCGGCAGCGCGCAACACCGCTCTCCAGCTGTGTACATTGAGGGCCGTGTCAGGGTCCAGCTGCGCGTAGCGGGGACCGCCGGCTGCAATTTCTTCGGCCAACTGCTCAGACAGCCCGCGCATTGCCGCCACCATCATGCGGCCATGCGCCAGCTCAATGTCCGCCAGCGGCGCCTCGGGTGCTTCGCGCCGGTCCAGGGCATCCGACACGCCCGTGATCAGCAGCCGGTCTTCAATGGCATCGAGCCGCTCCGGGCATTCAGGATGGCCGGGGCCCATCTCGTGTTTACGGCAGTCGGCATGGGTGAAGTAACCAGTCACAGACATAAAAAATCAGACCCCAGGGTTCATGCAAAAAAACCGGCGATCCCCATCTGTACGGGGCACAGGCGCTTGGCAATTCAGCTTACCACGCCGCACTTTGAGTGGCGCAGCGCCAGCGACCTAAAATCGGCTTGCGGGCAAACTACTGCAGCCCTTGTTTGCCTGGTTTGCCCGGGCTCACACAGCGACCATTTCCGGGGATATTTTTGACCAAACTGCCTTTCTCTTTTTCGACTCCCCCTGCTCCAGCGCTTGGCCGGCCTCTGCGAGCCGGTGCTTTGACCGGCATGTTTTTGATGGCAATGGCCAGTCCCCTTGGCGCGGCAGAAACTGCTACGGCACCCGCACTGAGCCCGGCACCTCCCGTGGTCACCAAACCAGCCCCAAGCGCCAACAAACCTGCCAAAAAGTCTGCTCACAAGGCCCGCAAGGCCCATAACGTCCAGAACGCTCATAACGTCCAAGGGCAGAAACCTGCACGCAAAGCCAGTCGCATCTCGCAAGCCAGTGGACCGGCCTACGCCAGCCGACCTGAAGCCATGCTGTTTGCCGACAACACGGCAGCGCAGCGCAATCTATCCCCAGCTTGGGTGCGGCGCGTCATCGGACAAGCCCGCTTCAGCCCGGCCGTGGTCAAACTGATGCAGCCGCCCACACAGCCTTTTGTCAAAAACTGGGCGGTCTACCGCAGCCGCTTCATTGACGACGCTCGCATTGCCGCCGGCCTGAAGTTCTGGCAAAGCCATGCCGCCACGCTGGCACGGGCCGAAAAAGAATACGGCGTGCCGCAGGAGATCATCGTCGGCATCATCGGCGTGGAAACCATTTACGGCCAAAACACCGGCAGCTTTCGCGTGATGGACGCGCTGACCACACTGGCCTTTGACTTTCCGGCCAGCCACCCGCGCGCTCTAGAGCGCAGTGAATTTTTCAAACGCGAGCTCGAACAGTTTTTGAGCCATCAAAATCGCCTGGGCGCTGACCCGATGCTGGCGCTGGGCAGTTACGCCGGCGCCATGGGCTTGCCGCAATTCATGCCCTCCAGCTGGGTGCGCTTTGCTGTGGACTTTGACGGTGACGACAAGATCGACCTGTGGAACAGCCCGGCCGACGCCATCGGCTCGGTGGCCAGCTACTTCAAGGCCTTCAACTGGCAAACCGGCATGCCTACGCACTACCCGGTGAGCTTTGACAAAGAGCGCCTGGACATGGACACGCTGATGGCCCCGGACATCCTGCCGACCTTCAGCGTGGCCCGCTTCACAGCCAAGGGCGCAGTGCTTGAAGGCGCAGCCCTGGAGCACAAAGGACCACTGGCCCTGATTGAGTTGCTCAACGGCCCCAATGCGCCCAGCTTTGTGGCCGGCACGGATAACTTTTACGTCATCACCCGCTACAACTGGAGCAGCTACTACGCCATGGCGGTGATTGAACTGGGTCAGGCCGTGGCGCGGGAAATGAAAAACCGCCCTTGAGTGCATTAGCCCATGAACCCGCTGAACCCCAAAAAACTGCTGCTGACCAAGTGGACGGCGGTCAAACCCATCGCCAAACAAAAACACTTTTTGGTCAGCCGGGTGATCGAGCCTGACTTGCCCACCGACCCGGTTGTATCGGTAGAAATCGAGGCTGTGTTTTCCAAGGCCACGCAAGTCATCGCCTGGCGTGAGCTGCAAGACGACAGCGTTTGGCGGCTAGGTTGGGTATGAGTGCGCTTCTCACGGCGCTGGTGGCCGTGGCTTGATCGTCTAGTTGCCGGATGATCAGCCTGCAATGCCGCTGAAATCAAAACTGTGTCTGCAGCAATGTGGTTACCGTTGGAGCGGCGTAATCTTGCTCACGCCAAGGTTACAGGTGTCACTGATGTGCAGCCGCACTCGGTGATCGCGTCCTGTAATGGCAGTGCACGGCAGATCACTGACGCTGTTGCCGACTTGGCACTTAGAGTTTGCAGAGCAAATGCGCTTTCTCAAAACATAATTGCACAAGATGCAAGAGTCGTGTAACACGACACCTTGCCGCGCACTAGGCCCGACGATATGCCGGCTTTTTTCGTCGCATCAATTTTTTGAACATATTTCTTTGGTGACCAAAATATCAAAAACAATATCTCCAGATTGATTTTTGTATCTGTTTAAAAAATTAACATCAACATCCAAAAGTTTTTTTTTCATATCATCAGCGCAGACTTGCCTTGATAAAGCTGATTTAAATTTCTCTATTGAATTTATATTACCATCAAAATTTATTAGCCCATAAATACTTATGATATTATTATTATTAAAGGAGACTGACAGCAACGAGGTTTGGTCGTCAATTTTAATTGGGAGATTTTTGTTGATATCCGGCAACTCAGAAATAAGACTTCTCAAAAGATAATCTCTCAGGCTAATTACCACTTCTTCTTTTGGGGCATTTATTTTATTTTGATAAAAATAAAATGCAGCAATTAATGCCATTAAAATAACTGCATAAATTTTAATGGCATTTAATTTGAACATAATTAAAACCGCTTGATATAGAAACCTCAATTGTTTGGATGTATAAAATTTACTTTGATCCTTCTTCAATTTTCGAATCTTGGCCCATCGTAAGTTTGAGTACTGGGGGATACTGGTATGCGCTACCATTGTTGTGGTCAATAATAGCTCCGATACCACCTCCAATTAGTATATTTCCCCACATATTTGCTTTTGTTTTAGATACTACGTTGGCACGAGCATCTGCAAAACCAGATTTTGTGCATTTGACCATCAAATCTTTGTTTGAGCGACGAACCATAACAGTGGCAGGCGTCACAGCAGTCCATGTGCCCTCATCATTTTTAAGCTCACAAGAGGCACCCGTCATGTCTTTATTATCGTTTGTGTATGTCATCACTGACAAATTCTGGCTTGTACCCTCACCAGTTAGTGTTGAGCAACCAGAGACAAAGGCAGAAACTGTCAGCAATGTAATTAAGTGAGCTTTATTCATTTTAATGCTTTCATTGATTAAAGAGTTATAAGTGAATTAAAAAACGAGATTAAACACATTTTCTCGCTACTGATCAAACCAATCTCTCCGTAGCCATCATGGCAGTCAACTTCGAAAGTGCCGCTTAATATTTGCGGAACTGTTGCCCATCTCCTTGCTCAGCGTGTGAATGTCAGTTTTGTTGTTCAGCAACTCAAATGTAGCGTAAGTGTGCCGTAGGCTGTAGAGGGTTCTTGTCTGCCTCAGTTGGTTCTTCTCCAGCCCGTCAAGCATGCAGTGTCCCCACTGGTGACACTTACATCGCCACCACAGCACAACTGTCGTGTAAATCGACACCCCCCGGGAAATGAAAAACCGCCCTTGAGTGCCTTAGCCCATGAACCCGCTGAATCCCAAAAAACTGCTACTGACCAAGTGGACGGCGGTCAAACCCTTGACCAAACAAAAGCACTTTTTGGTCAGCCGGGTGATTCAGCCTGACTTGCCCACTGACCCGGTTGTATCGGTAGAAATCGAGGCCGTGTTTTCCAAGGCCACGCAAGTCATTGCCTGGCGCGAGTTACAAAACGACAGCGTTTGGCAGCAGGGTTGGGTTTGATGCGTGTAGGGGCCTAAAGCAGCGAAATGCTGCTTTTCACTTTAGCAACTGCTGGCATCCGATCCGTGAGCTCACGGGACGGAGTTGAATGGCATTGGTGCAAGTGCTCAAGCTCAATGCAGCTTCACCGTTGGGTTGGTTTGTTTGGTGATCATGCGCGACAGGGTAATGAGCGTGGTTTTGAGGGTGCCGTGAATGGCGAGTTCGTGCAGTTTGTACAAAGACAGGTACATGAGCTTGGCAAAATAGCCCTCGATCATCAGACTCTTGCCGATCAAGCCGCCCATCATGTTGCCCACCGTGCTGAACTTGCCCAGGGACACCAGTGAGCCAAAGTCCCGGTAGCGGTAGGGCTTAAGAGGCTTGCTGGCCAGGCGGCGTTGAATTTGCTGCCACATATGGGTGGCCTGCTGATGCGCTGCTTGTGCACGCGGCGGCACAATGCCAGCCCGGCCGCCATCGGCATCCGAGCAGGGGCAAGCTGCACAATCACCCAAGGCAAAAATATCCGGGTCGCGAGTGGTTTGAAGCGTGTCATGAACAAGCAACTGATTCATCCGGTTGGTTTCCAGCCCTCCAAAGTCTTTCAGGAAATCTGGCGCTTTCACGCCTGCGGCCCACACCACCAGCTCAGATTCGATCTCGCGACCATCGGCCAGGCGTATGCCCGTTGGCATGACCTCCATGACTTTGGAGCTGGTGAGTACCTGAACGCCTAAGCGCGAAAGAAGTTGCTCAGTGGCTTGGGACAAGCGTGGCACCAAAGCCGGCAAAATGCGGTCTGCCGCCTCAATCAAGCTGACTTTGATATCTTTATCCACATCAATGCGGTCCAGGCCAAAAGCCACCACCTCGCGGGTGGTTCGGTGCAACTCTGCAGCCAACTCCACACCCGTTGCGCCCGCGCCGATGATGACCACATGCAGCTGTCGTTTGTGGATAAGCCCGGCCTGGTTGTGCGCGCGGATACAGGCATTGACCATCCTGGAATGAAACGACTTGGCGTCGTGCTGCGTTTCCAGCTTCAACGCGTGCTCTTTGACCCCCTGGGTGCCGAAGTCATTGCTTAAGCTGCCAATACAAATCACGAGCGTATCGTAGGGAATGTATTGGGTGGGCGTTACAGCGCGGCCCTGCTCATCCACATAGGGTGCAAGCTCGATGGTCTTATTGGCGCGGTCAAGTCCCTTGAGCTCACCAATTCGAAAGGTGAAGTGGTTCCAATGGGCCTGCGCCATGTAATCCACTTCGTGGTCGCCCAGGTCCATGCTGCCCGAAGCGATTTCATGTAACTTGGGTTTCCAAATGTGGGTACGGTTTTTATCGACCAGCGTGATAAGCGCGCGCTTTCGTCGGCCATAGCCACGTCCGAGCTGGGTCGCGAGTTCCAGACCGCCAGCGCCACCACCGACGATGACAATTTTGTGTTGTTTGTTCATTTTTATGCTGGAGATCAGGTGAAACAGTTCAGGCTGGGACATCAAACGGCATCTAACGCCACTTCTTAAGAACAGCTTGGATAGAAGAGTCTGAATGAATTTGGAGTTATGCGCAATACAAACGACAAATTGGTAGAAATTGCATATTTACAGCCGCAGGACGACAGTTTGTGGCGGCAGGGTTGGGTCGGAGTGCGCCGATCACGGCGCTTTTGCTCTCGTCAACAAGGCTCAAATATCTGAAAATGCAAAATTCATTAGATAAATATCCAAAACAACATGACGATACTGAAAACACTTTTTATTTTTGCTACTTTGCTGTGGGGCTCAGCGTGGGCCCAAAGTGATTGCAATCCATATCGTCCAGAAGATACCCAAGTCGTGGACCGTGGACCCGTCAAAACCGTGACCGGACCTTTGGCACAGTTTGACCCTTGCCACAAATCCGTCAAGCTGGATACGCCTTCATTTTTTGCAACCAAAAGAGGAGACAAGCCGCCACTGGTGATCATTGCGCATGGCGGGGGCGGCTTGGGCGGTTATGAACGCGACTTCGCCAAGTTGATGAATCAACAAGGCTATGCAACGCTGATATTTGATGCATTCGAAATGAACGGCTTGACGCCCGGGTCTGATCTGCTGGTCTATTTCATGAGCAATGGTGGACGTCAAAGGATGATCTTCAAGGCGACCTTGGGTGCCTACCGGTGGGCGATGAAAAACGAAAAAGTTGATGTCAACAAAATATTTATACAGGGGCTGTCCAATGGTGCCGCAGTAGCGTTGAATATGGCGAGCGCTGTTGACAGCGCTCACGTTCGTGGCGTCATTGCTGAAGGCGGACCTTCCGCAGGCATTGGCTTTCCAAATGACATCAAGGTGCCGGTTTTGTTGCTTTACGGCACAGCGGACAACTATGGTGGCTTGCGGCAGGATGATTGGATGCACCTGCGAGCCATGCCATGTGGCTTCAACGATCACTACACATTGGCGCCAGAAGGTTTTGCGCAGAGCTGTAGCCGCACAAGCAACCCGACGAATTCCATGCCATCTCCTCAGGCTTGGTACGAAAGCCTCAAGACCCAAGGGAAAGACATTCGCCTTGAATTGATTGAAGGCGGGGGGCATGGAATGATGTTTGCTGATTTCTCTTCGTCCTCCAGGCAGCTTGCAGGTGGTCGGATGTTTTATCGATCGCACGGTGCCACAGCGGATACAAGACAAAAATTGCAGAAACTTGTGTTGGATTTTTTGGCGTCAAAGCTCTGACAGACACCTTTCAGGCTGTGCGAATCCGACCCGAAGTTGAAAATCAGTTTTCCACTGATACAGGCTTGATTTACAGGCTCTCCCTCTTGTCAAGAAGACGGCAGCCTGTAAATTGCTTGTAGGAGCTGCTGCACATGCAGCGCCAGGCTCTAGAGCCAAAACACAACGACAAGGAGAAAACCATGAAGATCGTCAAGCTCATGCTGGCCGCAGTCACCGCCGGCCTATTGGCCGGTTGCGCCGGGCTACCGGCCTCTACCGCATCGAAGGCGCCGCCGCAGGTTCTGCGCGTCAACATCTTCCCCGGCGGTTTTAATTGGCCGATCTGGGTGGCACAGGAAAAAGGCTTTTTTGCCAAGCACGGCGTCGAGGTTAAAACCATCAACACGCCCAACTCGCAGTCCCAGCTGACCGGCTTGATCAACGGCGAGTTCGAGATCGGCATGACCGCCATCGACAACCTGTTGGCTTACCGGGAGGGTCAGGGTGCGGTGCCCATCGACGGCAGCGGCCTGATTGCTGTCATGGGTTCCGACAACGGCTTTTTACGCATGGGCGGTCGCAAGGGCATTACCAGCTACGCGCAGCTCAAGGGCCAGGAGCTTTCGGTTGATGCGCTGACCACCGGCTACGCCTTTGTGCTGCTGGAGGTGATGGAGCGCAATGGCATGCTGCTGGACCGCGATTACACCGTGGTGCGGGCAGGCGGTGTGCTGCAGCGCTTCAATGACCTGGTGGCCGGTAAGCATGCTGCCACCATGCTGATTGCGCCGTTTGACGTTCTCGCAAAAAACCAGGGCGCCAACGTGCTGGGTGACGCATCGGCCGCCATGGGTGAGTACCAGGGGCTGGTGGCCGGCGTGCGCGAGACTTGGGCGCGCAATAACCGTGCGGCCATGGTGGGCTACATCCGCGCCTGGCGTGATGCACTGGACTGGATGTACGACCCCAAGAACAAGGAAGAAGCCATGGCGCTTTTCATCAAGAACGTCAATGGCGCCAACCTCCAAAGTGCCGAAACGTCCTACGGCATCTTGCTCGATCCCAAGACGGGCTTCACCCGCGATGCGTCCATCAGTGTGCGCGGATCCCAAACTGCCGTGCAACTGCGGGAAAAGTATGGCAAGCCCGCCAAGAAGCTGCAGCCGGTGCAGGCCTACATCGACACCAGCTACCACGAGGAAGCCAGTCGCAGGCGCTGAGTGATGCGCTGAGGGGTGCACCTGCTCCAGAAAAACGGCCCTGCGGGGCCGTTTTTTTATTCAGGGCGACGCCGGCAAGCGGTGCCGCCAGTATCGTTGGCTCAGCTCACGCTGGCAGGTCCATTCGGCCGGCCGGGCACTGTGCCAGCCCAGGGCACCGCAACCGGGTGAGTACAGCACTTGGATGCCCTGCTCGCGGTAGCGCTCCAGCACGGGCTCAGCCGGGTGGCCGAAGCGGTTGCGGTAACCCGTCTGGGCCAGCGCCAGACGGGGCTGCACGGCATCCAGAAAGCCGGCAGTGGACGATGTCTTGCTGCCGTGGTGCGGCACCAGCAGAAAGTCAGCCTGCAGGGTGGCGCTGTTCACCAGCATATTCTCTTGTGCCGCTTCGATGTCACCCACCAGCAAAGCATGGACACGGCGCTGCGGCGGGCCGGCCGAAATGCGCAACACGCAACTCATGGCGTTGGGCTTGAGGCGGCCCTCGTAGTCGGCAGGGCCTGGATGCAAAATTTCAAAATCAACGCCGTCCCATTGCCAGCGCTGACCGGCAAGGCAGCGTTGGCCCGGTCGACGTTGTTGCAACTCATGCGTGTCCTCGATAGAGCTGAGCAGCTTGGCCTGCGGCTGCATGGCCAAAACAGCGGCAGCGCCGCCCACGTGATCGGAATCACGGTGACTCAGCACCAAGGCGTCCAGCTTTTCGCCCAGGGCCCGCAGCAGCGGCACCAGCACGCGGTGGCCGGCATCGCTCTCGCGGGAATAGCGCGGCCCGGCGTCATACAGCAAGGCATGGCCGGCGGTACGCACCAGCACCGCGTTGCCCTGCCCGATGTCGGCTGCCAGTAACTCGAACTCGCCCGCCGCCGGCCGCAACGGCTGCCATAAAAGCACCGGCAGCAGCAGCGGCACGCCCAGCACACGCCAGTGCCAGGGTAAGCGCATCACCAGCAGCAAGCCGCCGGCCACACCGGCCAGCGCGCACCACAGCGGCACCGCCGCCTGGCTGATAGTGGCCATGGGCCAAGCAGCCAACACTTGCAAAAAACTCATCAGCAAGCCCGTCAGCCAGGCCGACACACTCCACAAAGGCGGCAAGAGCACACCCAGCAAAGCCAGCGGCGTGACCAGCAGCGTGACCCAGGGAATCGCCAGCGCATTGGCCAGCAAGCCGACCACAGAGACCTGGTTGAACAAGAGCAAGCTCATGGGCGTCAGCGCCAGGGTGATGACCCATTGCTCGCGCAGCATGCCCACCAGCCGGCCCGCTGCGCTGCGCCACCAGGGCCGCGGCAACGCAGCCTCGTCAAGGGCATGCGCAGCGCCATCAGAAGCTGCGGGGTTGGCGGCAAACAAAATGCCCACGGCCACAAACGACAACCAGAAGCCGGCTTGCAACAAAGCCCAGGGATCAAAAGCAAGCACCACCGCCATGGCCAGCAGCCAGACATGCGGCCAAGCCCATTGCCGCCCGCTCTGGCGCAAAGCCACCACCACGGCCAGCATCCACACCGTGCGCTGCGCCGGCAAGCCCCAACCCGAAAAAGCGGCATACGCCACCGCCAGCGCCAGGCCGCCCCAGGCCGCCACGCTGCCGGCCGGGCAGGCCAGGCACAGCGCCGGTGTCAGCCGGGCCGAGCCCCGCCACAGCGCACCCAGCAGGCGCGAAGCCAGCCACGCAAACAGCGTGATGTGCAAGCCGGAAATGCTGATCAGGTGCGCCACGCCCGTGGCCCGGAAAACATCCCAGTCACTGCGCTCAATGGCGGCCTGGTCACCCATCACCAGCGCCGCCAACACGCCGGCCAATTGGCGGTCGGCCACGCGTTCAAAAATTGCTTCGCGCACACTCTGGCGAGCCCGCTCTATGCTGTGCCAAAGACCTGTCCAGGCCGGCGCGGCCAGCTTTTGTGGCGGCGTGTTACGCAGCCCGGCGCGCACATAGCCGCTCGCCTGCACGCCCTGCTCCCAAAGTCTCAGCTCATAGTCAAAGCCATGCGGGTTGCTGTTGCCGTGTGGCGCTTTGAGCCGCACCGTCATCTGCCAGCGTTCGCCTGCGCGCATGGGCTGCGGCAGGCGTTGCAGTTGCAGCAGGGTCTCGGCCCGGTCAGCCATGTCTTCCGGCGTGTCTGCAGGCGTAACAACAGCCTGGGGCCGCGGTCCCATGAAAAAACCCGAATACCAACCCAGCTCAATGAGCGGCGGCAAGCGCACGGCTTGGCCGTCCAGCTGCGCAGACTCCACTCGCAATTTAAAACGCAACGCGTCTTCACCAACCTGCGGCATGGCCGCCACCGTGCCTACGATGTGCAGGTCCCGCCCCTCCAGCGCCGGGTTCAGGGCCTGCGCTTGAAAATCCACCGCGCGCCAGCCCGTTGCACCAAAACCTGCGGCCAACCCTGCCAACAACAAGGCGGCCATACGCAGCCATACCATCGCGCCGGCCCAGCGCGAATTTCGCAAGACATCCCGTATGCCCAATAACAGCAAGAGCGCGGCAACAGCCAGACAGCCCTGGTACAGCAACACCGCCGACAAGCTGGTCTGCTGCAACTGCAAGGCCGTGCCCAGCACCCCACCCGCAAGCAGCCCGGTCGGCGCCGTGCCTGCGTGCATAAAAATTGAGGGCTGAGGCAAAGGCAGTCTTTCAGAAATTATTCATTCTGATTTGCTCAGCAAAGACTGACAAGACCGAGTGCACCATCGGCGGCGCATCTCATCTATAGTGGTGTCGCCGCATCATCTTGCGAAACCTACACAACAAGGAAAACCATGACAAACAACAGCTCTGCCGCCATCTACGCCAAGCTCAAAACCATGGGCATTGAATTGCCCCCGGTGGCTACGCCCGCTGCCGCTTACATGCCCTTTGTACAGACCGGCAACTTGATTTTTTTAAGCGGCCATCTCGCAAAAAAAGACGGCAAACCCTGGCTGGGCCAGTTCGGCAAAAACATGAACACCGACCAAGGCAAGCAGGCCGCACGCGCGGTTGCCATTGATCTGCTGGGCACACTGCACGCAGCGCTGGCCGTGAACGGCAAAGACCTGGGCCATGTCACGCGCATCGTCAAGCTCATGAGCCTGGTCAACTCGACCAGTGACTTCACCGAGCATCACCTGGTGACCAATGGCGCCAGCGAACTCATTGGTGAACTGTTCGGCAGCGCCGGCGCACACGCACGCAGTGCTTTTGGCGTGGCGCAGATTCCGTTCGGCGCCTGCGTTGAAATTGAAATGATTGCCGAAGTTAGTTGATTGATAGCGCTGCCGGCGCTAATGCAAAAAGGCTTCAGAACCTGCGCTCTGAAGCCTTTTTTAGTGTGTCTCAGCGCGAGGCTGAGACCGGGTTAACGCAGGGCTTAGTAGCCGCCGCGGCCACCGCCGCCACCACCACCGTAGCCGCCACCGCCGGAGCGATCGCCGCCACCACCGTAGCCGCCGCCACCGCCGCCACCACCACCGTAGCCGCCACCGCCGCTACGTGGAGGACGAGCCTCCATCGGACGGGCTTCGTTGACAGTGATGCTACGACCACCCAATGACTGACCGTTCATGCCGGCGATTGCGGCTTGAGCTTCAGCATCGTTGCCCATCTCGACAAAACCAAAGCCTTTAGAGCGACCGGTGTCGCGCTCCATCATGACTTTGGCGCTGGAGACAGAACCGTATTGGCTGAAAGACTGTTGCAGATCTTCGTCACGCACCGTGTATGGCAGGTTGCCGACGTAAAGTTTATTGCCCATGGGGACTCCTCAAAAATACATATAACAAAAGCGATTGGGTCCCGAAAGCACAACAAACTTTAAGAGTACCGCCGTAGCGCGCGAAACTGACCGATCACCAAAATTGTGCAAATATTTTGGTATTTGCACACGGGCATTATGCGCTAACTGGCAGGCTGTAACCAAGAACTGCTAAAAGACAGCGTTTCCACCCTTTTTACCAACATGTCGCCGATACCGAGGCGGCTTGGAGCGAATGGGTTTAGGCTTCGCTTCGTGACATTCACATGACTTGAAGTCATCAAAAAGTAACCATAAGGTGCTAATTTTCGGGTTTGGGTTTTATAATTTCAGCCACCTCAAACCTTCGTCATTCAACGCAGATGAAAACGACACCCCTCAAGCCATTTGTAACTAACACGCCCGACAACGGGCAATCGCGGGTGATCCACAAGCAATTCGAACTTTTCGGGCCAGGTTCACGGGCCTTAGCGCCCAAGAACATCGATCGACAAGCCAAAACTGACTCCATCCCCCGCACCATCAGCGCAGCCGGCAAGGCAGACTCAGAGCTGCGCGAGAAAACCCAAACCGGCAAATAACAGCGCTTTCTTTTACTTTTGGCAGCTGGCTCGTCAAGACGCCTTGGCTTTATCCAACAACCTCAGGCCTGCCGCCTCCTGCCCGGCGCCACGGGCGGCACGCAACTGAAAACGCGTTTCGGCATCAAACTCAGCCAACATGACCGTGGTCATATCGTCAATCAGGCGGTTCAATGGCGTGCCACGGCTCTTAGCCAGGGCTTTAAGGCGGCGGTGTTTTTCGTCGGGCAGGCGTACGGTCAGGGCGGTCATGTCAAAAGCTCCTTCAAAAAATCTTTGGGTGAAACCACCCGCAATGCGCCAAAGCGCAACTGGGCACCTTGCAAGTCGCGCAAATTACGGGTGACGATGGCGTTTGCATCACCCGCCACGGCAAGTTCTATCAAATGGTTGTCCGATTCATCTTGCAGATTGGGTCGCCACAAAAAATAAACACGCGTCCACTCGCACAAGGCCAGATAGCTGTCCAGCAAGACGCTGCGCTCTTTGGCGTTCAAGCGGCTGTTGGCAAACAGGGCATCGCGGCCCATTACCGCCTCAAACTCCGTGAACAAGGTTTCGCCCATGAGCGGAACTACCCGGTGTTCCAAACAGGCCCGAATCACCGCACTGGAAGCCCCCACCCCAAGGCACGCACCCACAAACACATTGGTATCAATCACAACACGCATTTTTGGATGGTATCAAATTTGCCACCAAAAAGCGAGCCACTGCTTTGCCCCATGCACTCACCGTGTAAGGCGACACCACGCTTGTGATGGTGATGTCACCAATGCACACATAATTCAGTCATGGCTAATACATTTGAATTTGGTGAAAACCACCCTGGCTTCCCTGTTCGCGTCTTGAACGAGCGTGAGGCTCGGGGTGCGGCAGGCATCATGCTCGTACTTGCCATCGTTGCCTTCAGCAACGCATGGTTCAAAGGCGATTTCATGCCCACGAAATTCACTGTCGTGGCGTTCTTCATTGACTTCTTCATCCGGGTCCTTATCAATCCCCGCTTCGCCCCGACACTCATCATGGCGCGCTGGATGGTCAACAACCAAACTGCGGAGTACGTGGGCGCGCCTCAAAAGCGCTTTGCCTGGGGCATAGGGCTGGGCTTGGCAACATTGATGATGTTCCTGGTCGTTCTCCAAGATGTGCGCGGGCCCATCAACATGATCATCTGCCTCATCTGCCTCACCTTGCTGTTTTTAGAGACTTCATTTGGCATCTGCATCGGCTGCAAGTTGTACAACCTGTTCAACAAAGAAAAAGCACAACTCTGCCCGGGCAATGTCTGTGCAATCCAAAACCGTGAGCCCATCCAGATGGTGTCGCTCACACAAGCGCTGATTGCTGCGGTCTATGTGGCAATGCTGCTTGCCTTGTTACCCACACTTCGCGCCGCAACGCCAGCGCTGGTCAACGCCAGCCAGCCGCAAGAAGAACGCTGCCGTGTTCCCGAGTTCGCCAAGCAATTGGGACACGAAGAAAAGTGGAAGCTGCACAACGGGTGCTGACAAGGCCTTCGCCTTAAAAAGCTCCCCGCCAGACGCTCAAGCCATCGCCCCAAAAGGAGCCGCCATGTCCGCCGACTTCGTCATATCGCAAAGCTTTGCCGTCCCGCGTGAGCGCATGTTCACGCTGTGGACCGACGTTGAACTGCTCAAGCAATGGTTCGGCCCGGCAGGCGTCACCGTGCCGCAGGCCAGTATGGACCTGCGACCGGGCGGCAGCTTTCACTTCTGCATGCAAAGCCCCGACGGCACGCAGATGTGGGGCAAATGGGTGTTCAAGGAAATCACGCCACCCGGGCGCCTGGTGTGGCTGCACTCTTTTGCCGACGAAGCGGGCCACCCGACCCGCCACCCCATGAGCCCGACCTGGCCGCTAACGCTGCTGTCCACCGTCACCTTCGACGACGACGCGCAGCCCGGCCACACCCTTGTGACCGTGCGCTGGGCCACGCACGACGCCAACCCGACGGAGCAAGCGACTTTTGACGTGTCGCATCCGTCGATGCGGATGGGTTGGATGGGAACGATTGTGCAGTTGCAGGCTTTCTTAGCGAAAAGCTAACCGCACTCGCCCCTTGGCCGCGCTGTCGGTTCAGTTTGTCAAAACTGGGCTTCAGCGAATCAATGGCAGAAAACAAAGCCGCAGCCCCTCGTAACCCCGAGCTAGACCACGCACCCGCCGCGCTGGCAGATCAGCTTGACAATGCCGCGCGCCGGCCTTGCAGTACATCTGCCAATAATTCAGAAAGGTCGGCTTAAGGCTGGAAGCCGTCAGATGTTTTCACTCCATACCGTCACTCAATCGGCGATTCAACGTTGTGCGCCGTTTGATTAAGGGGTCCGGGGTGTTCGTGTGCTGCATACGACCGTAGCGCGGCGAGCGGAATTGCAAACATGAGAGCGAATCCGGCGTTTAGAACAGCGTTTTGCCAAAAGCCGGAAAGCAATGAATATGCGGTGTCTGGCAGGAACCAAGCAGCAAGTGAGACAACAAACATTCGCCAGGCATCTTTGGAGCCTCTACGAAGTGGACCAAGCGCAAGAAACATAAGCGTGACGCCCCAGCCGAACATGACAGCTCCCAAAACCGCGGTTACAAGCTTGATATAGGCGACAGCCTCCGAACCAAATGTAGTGACATGTTCTGCAGACGCATACATTAGCAGGCTGAAACCTTGCAGCGTGAAGTCTGGCATGACGACAAGAATCAGCCCAAACATCATGAGGCTCGCTGTGACTGCAACCAGTAAGCGCCACCAAAAAAGTTGACTATCGTTCACAGAAATCTCCGAGCAATTAACGTTGTCGTTTTCCGGCACGAAGCATGCACCGGTAAACGGCAACCAGCCACTGTGTGTCCGTGACCAGCAACCTGTTGGGCAGCATTACGGAGCCAATAAATTGGCCGCAATAGCTGATTCAAAAACCACCCCGCCTATATTATTTGGCGCATGGCTTTTGTCAACAGCAATGGACACCAAGCGCCCTGCTGCCGCACCAAGCCAGGCGGTGCCTAGAACCACGAAAACGGTGGCAGCTTGCGTGTAGAGCCTGCACTCCACGAGCGCCAAGAAGAAACCACCCTACGTGGCCCTTATCTCTGAGACACCAAGGAGGCCAATAGGCTGAATACTTGTGAATGCTGCAGCGGAACCAGGCAGTATCAAGCCCGTAACACAGAGGCCAGCCGTAATTGCCGGACCAAGGATATTCAGAATATGAGAGAAGTCCACATTTCCTCACCTTCATAACGCACAACGTCAATCTGACCACAAAACCTGCTTAAGAGACCGGTCTTGAAATCCCGAGGAGGCTGGCTTTCAGCTTAGGTTTTGGTAGTTTTCTATGATTCTCATACTGGAATAAAGATTACGGCAAACCACGCAAACCAAGTTGACAGGTTTTTAGTGGCCAAACCGTCTATTGCTACGGCTGGCCCACGCGATTGAACGGCTGCAACCGCTGCTAACCGGGCGTTCAATTACCCTAAATGTCGGTTAGTTTTGAATCAAAAACGGTCCTGCCTAGGCAAATAAATAACAACCCGCCCCAACACACTCACTCCACCCGCACCACCCCCATCGGCTTGAACCCGAAATCCGCCAACTTGCCTTTTTTAGCCCGCGCTGTGCGGGCGTTGTTCAGGCTGCGGATTTCGAGCGTCTCTTCGCGCTCTTTGGCGCCTCGGCCGATGCCGGCGATCCTGATGCTGCGGGTGTAGGCGGCGGCACCGGCCAGCTGGTCTTTGGCTTCGAGGTCGATGAGCATCAAGCCCCTGCCGCCTTTTTCCATCAGCTTGAGTTCGTCGATGTCAAAGGTCAATATGCGGCCGCCCGTGGAGGCGCAGGCCACGTGGGTGGCGTCTGGCAGCGGCTGCGCGCCCGATGTGCCTGCCGCGTGTGATGGCCGGCACAGGGTTTCGCCTTCGCCCAGGGTGATGAAGGCTTTGCCGCTTTTGTTGCGCGAGACCATGTTCTCGACACTCGCCAAAAAGCCGTAGCCGCCCGAGCTGGCCAGCAGCAGCTGGGCTGCGGCGGGGCCGGCGAAGTAATGCGCCACTTGCGTGCCGGCTTCAAGGTCAATGAGGGTGGTGACGGGCTGGCCGTCGCCGCGTGCGCCGGGCAGCGCGGCGACGGGCACCGAGTAAACGCGGCCCTTGCTGCCAAACACCAGCAGCGTGTCCACGGTGCGGCATTCAAAGGCGGCGTACAGGCCGTCGCCGGCCTTAAAAGCGAAGCTGGCGGCGTCATGGCCCTGGCCGTTGCGCGAGCGCACCCAGCCTTTGTCGCTGACCACCACGGTCACCGGCTCGTCAACCACTTTGACTTCGAGCACGGCTTTTTTGTCGGCCTGAATCAAAGTGCGGCGCGGGTCGGCAAAGATTTTGGCGTCGGCTTCAATTTCTTTGACCATGAGGCGGCGCAGCGCCGTGGGGTTGCCGAGGATTTCTTCGAGCTTGCCCTGCTCTTCGCGCAGGCTGCTGAGCTCTTGCTCGATCTTGATGGCTTCCAGCCGGGCGAGCTGGCGCAGGCGAATCTCAAGAATGTCTTCGGCCTGGCGCTCGCTGAGCTTGAAACGCTCGATCAGCGCGGCTTTGGGCTCTTCGGCCTGGCGGATGATGGAAATGACTTCGTCAATATTGAGCAGCACCAGCTGCCGGCCTTCGAGGATGTGGATGCGCGCCAGCACCTTGTCGAGGCGGTGCTGCGAGCGCCGCTCAATGGTGGTCTGGCGGAAAGAGATCCACTCACTGAGCATTTGCCGGAGGGACTTTTGCGTGGGCCGGCCGTCCAGCCCCACCATGGTCATGTTGATGGGCGAGGAGCTTTCCAGGCTGGTGTGCGCCAGCAAGGTGTTGATGAGCTCGCTTTGCTCGATGCGGCTGGTCTTGGGCTCAAACACCAGGCGCACGGCGGCGTCTTTGCTGGACTCGTCGCGCACCACGTCGAGCACGGCCAGCAGGGTTTGCTTGAGCTGCACCTGGTCCTGGCTGAGGGCTTTTTTGCCGAGCTTGACCTTGGGGTTGGTGATCTCTTCAATTTCTTCCAACACGCGCTGGGTGCTGACGCCGGGCGGAAGTTCGTTGACGACCAGTTGCCACTGGCCGCGGGCCAGGTCTTCGATCTTCCAGCGGGCGCGCACTTTGAGCGAGCCGCGGCCGGTGCGGTAGGCGGCAGCGATTTCAGTGGCGCTGGAGATGATCTGCCCGCCGCCCGGGTAGTCGGGCCCGGCAATGAAGCCGGCAATGGCTTCGTCACTCAGCGTGGGGGTTTTGATGAGGGCAACGCAGGCGTCGGCCACTTCGCGCAGGTTGTGGCTGGGGATCTCGGTGGCCAGGCCGACGGCGATGCCGCTGGCGCCGTTGAGCAGCGTGAAGGGCAGGCGCGCCGGCAACTGGGCGGGCTCTTCGGTGGAGCCGTCGTAGTTGGGCACAAACTCAACCGTGCCTTCGTCGATCTCGTCCATCAGCAAGCTGGTGATGCGCGACAGGCGGGCCTCGGTGTAGCGCATGGCAGCGGCGCCGTCGCCGTCCCGGCTGCCGAAGTTGCCCTGCCCGTCGATCAGCGGGTAGCGCTGCGAGAAGTCTTGCGCCATGCGCACCAGCGCGTCGTAGGCGGCCTGGTCACCGTGCGGGTGAAATCGGCCCAGCACGTCGCCCACCACGCGCGCGCTTTTGACGGGCTTGGCACCGGTGGCACCATTGGCACCGCCAAAGCCCAGGCCCATGCGCGACATGCTGTACAAAATGCGGCGCTGCACGGGCTTTTGGCCGTCACACACATCGGGCAAGGCGCGGCCTTTGACCACGCTGAGCGCGTACTCCAGGTAAGCGCGCTGGGCGTATGACGCCAGGCAGTCCTGGTCAGCGGGCTCGGGGGCTGCGGGGGCTGCGTCGGGGGTAAATAAATCCATGGGGTGTCAGGTCGGTTGGAGGGGCAAAAGAGGGCTTGAGGGACGGCTAAGGGCTGGTGCCGGAAGCAGGCAAAACAGTCATCACAGGAGCCGAGCGCAGCAAAGGTTGCGGGCCGGCGTCGGGCAGCATGTTGCCCCGGCCTGAGGCACCGCCCACCATTTCCATGCGCACTCGGCCGGGCACGACGGCGACACCGGCCATGGCAGCCGCACCGGCTGCACCTGCAGCAGGCGGGACATCGGCCTGCGACAGCACTTGGGGCTTTAAAAATGCGTAGAGCTGCAGCACGGTTTTGACGTAGTTTTGTGTCTCTGGGTAGTTGGGTATTTTGTTGCCGGCGCGCTGCACAGCGCCTTCGCCGGCGTTGTACGCGGCCAAGGCCAAGTCCAGCCGGCCCGGGAACATCGCCATGAGGTCGCGCAGGTAGCGCGTGCCGGCACGCAGGTTAACGGCAGGGTCGGTGAGTTTTTGAGCAATGCTGCTGCGGCGGTCGCTTTTAACGCCGTAGCGTGCGGCGGTGGGCGCCATCAACTGCATCAGCCCGACCGCGCCTTTGGGCGAGACGGCTTGCGCGTCAAAACCCGACTCGGCGGCAATCAGGGCTTGCAGTAATTCAGGCTCCAGGCGGTGCGTTTGGGCCGCTTCTTTGAGCAAGTGTTGTACGGCCTTGTAACGCGGTGACTGCGTGAGGTAGTGCATCAGGCGCGACTGCGCGGGGCTGGCTGAAGGCGGGGTGGCTGCAGCCGGCTCCGGCCGCGCCTGCCGGGGTGCGTCCGGCGTGGCGGCGGGCGGGCTGCTGAGAACTTCCAGCACGCTGCCGCCTTGAGCAAACAATTCGTAGCGTTCGTCAAGTCTGGCGTTGGAGAAATGCGCGACACCACGCTCGTCGATATAAGCCCAGATTTGCGCCTGCGCAGCGCCGGCCCACAGCAGCCCGGCGAGCGCGGCTGCTAGCAGCGCGGACGTTATCAGGGGCTTGAAGGCGTTCATGGCGCAATCCGCGTCAGACGTCGATGTCCACCGCGTCACCGTGCAACTCCATCAGCTCGCGGCGGGCCGCGGCCTCGCCCTTGCCCATGAGCTTGGTGATCAGGCTTTCAGTGCTTGAAAAATCCACATTGCCCAGCTGAACCGGCATGAGGCGGCGGGTGTCGGGGTTGAGCGTGGTTTCCCACAATTGCTCAGCACTCATCTCGCCCAGACCCTTGAAGCGGCTGATGCTCCAGGCGCCTTCTTTCACGCCTTCTTTGCGCAGCTTGTCGAGGATGGCGTTGAGCTCGCCCTCGTCCAGCGCGTAAACCTTAGAGGCCGGCTTTTTGCCACGAGCGGGGGCATCGACCCTGAAGAGCGGCGGGCGGGCCACATACAAATGGCCGGTCTCAATCAGCTTGGGAAAGTGCCTGAAGAACAGCGTCAACAGCAGCACCTGGATGTGCGAGCCGTCGACGTCGGCGTCGCTCAAGATGCAGACCTTGCCATAGCGCAGGCCGCTCATATCGGGCGAGTCGGAAGCGCCGTGCGGATCCACGCCAATGGCGACTGCAATGTCGTGAATTTCGTTGTTGGCAAACAGGCGGTCTCGCTCGACTTCCCAGGTGTTGAGCACCTTGCCGCGCAGGGGCAGGATGGCCTGGCTTTCTTTGTTGCGGCCCATCTTGGCACTGCCGCCGGCCGAGTCGCCCTCAACCAGAAACACTTCGTTGTGCGCCAGGTCTTTGCTTTCGCAGTCGGTCAGCTTGCCGGGCAGCACGGCCACGCCCGAGCCCTTGCGCTTTTCAACTTTCTGGCCGGCTTTCTGGCGCGACTGGGCGGCGCGAATCGCCAGCTCGGCGAGTTTTTTGCCGTACTCGACGTGCTGGTTTAGCCAGAGTTCGAGCGTGGGGCGCACAAAGCTGGATACCAGGCGCACTGCGTCACGCGAGTTCAGGCGCTCCTTGATCTGGCCCTGAAACTGCGGGTCCAGCACCTTGGCCGACAGCACGTAGCTGGCGCGGGCAAAGACGTCTTCAGGCAGCAGTTTGACACCCTTGGGCAGCAGCGAATGCAGGTCCACAAAGCTTTTGACAGCAGTGAACAGGCCGTCGCGCAGGCCGCTTTCGTGCGTGCCGCCGGCGCTGGTGGGAATCAAATTGACATAGCTTTCGCGCACCGGCTGGCCGTCTTCGGTAAAAGCCACGCACCACTGGGCGCCCTCGCCTTCGGCAAAACTATCGTGCGCGGCGTCGGCAAAGCCTTCGCCTTCAAAGAGTGGAATCACCGGGTCGCCCGTGAGCGTTTGCGTCAGGTAGTCACGCAGACCGCCTTTGTAAAGCCAGGTCTGGGTTTCTTTGGTCTTTTCATTGATGAGGGTGACGCTGACGCCGGGCATCAGCACGGCCTTGCTGCGCAGCAGGTGCGTCAGGTCAGCCATGGGCAGGGCCGAGGATTCAAAGTATTTGGCGTCCGGCCAGGCGCGCACGGCGGTGCCGCTTTTGCGGTCACCCTCGCCGGCGGGGCGGATTTGCAAGGCTTCAATGACGTCGCCACCTGAAAAAACCAGGTGTGCGGCCTTGCCTTCGCGCCAGGATGAGACTTCCAGGCGCTTGGACAACGCATTGGTCACGCTCACACCCACGCCGTGCAGGCCGCCGGAGAAGCTGTAGGCGCCGCCCTTGCCTTTGTCGAACTTGCCGCCGGCGTGCAGGCGGGTGAACACCAGCTCGATGACAGGGGCGTTTTCTTCCGGGTGCATGCCAAATGGGATGCCGCGGCCGTCATCCTCGATGCTGACCGAAGCATCTAGATGCAGCGTGACCTTGATCTTTTTGCCGTGGCCGGCCAGCGCTTCGTCGGCCGAGTTGTCGAGCACCTCTTGCAGAATGTGCAGGGGGTTGTCGGTTCGGGTGTACATGCCCGGGCGCTGCTTGACGGGCTCTAGGCCCTTGAGCACGCGGATCGAACTTTCGGAGTAGTCGGTGGGTAGTTTGGTGGCCATGGCTGTGAGGTGAATTGCGCGGATTGTAGTCCGGTAAGCCCTTAACCACTGTACACAAACACAGTTAAGAGCATGTTTTGCCTCAGCGCTTGCCACTCTTAATCGTTACAGTTGCAGCATGACATCAACAACAAACCGGGTTGTTACGCCGGATATTCTGGCGCCAAAACTCTCCATGTGGCAGGTGCTGGTGTGCGGCGCGGCCATCGTCACCCTGTCGATGGGTATACGCCACGGCTTTGGCCTGTGGTTGCAGCCGATCACCCAGGCGCAGGGCTGGACGCGGGAAACCTTTGCCTTTGCCATTGCGGTGCAAAACCTGTCCTGGGGCTTGTTTGGCATTTTTGCCGGCATGATTGCCGACCGTTTTGGTGCCTTTCGGGTCATCATTGCCGGGGCTGTGCTCTATGCGCTGGGCTTGGCCGGCATGGCGCTGGCGGCCACCGGCATGCTGTTCACGCTGTCTGCGGGTGTGCTGATTGGCGCGGCGCAGGCCGGCACCACTTACGCGGTTATTTACGGGGTGATAGGGCGCAATATTTCGGCAGAAAAACGCTCCTGGGCCATGGGTGTGGCGGCGGCGGCCGGCTCTTTCGGGCAGTTTTTGATGGTGCCGACCGAAGGCTTTTTAATCAGCAGCCTGGGCTGGCAACAGGCCTTGCTGGCGCTGAGCGCTGCGGTGCTGCTGATCGTTCCGCTGGCTTTTGGCCTGCGCGAAAAATCCACGCCCGGCGCTGCGCCCGTCAAGCGTGAGCAAACCATTGTTCAGGCCCTGGCAGAGGCTTTCAAGTACCCTAGTTTTCAGCTGCTGATGGCGGGCTATTTTGTGTGCGGCTTTCAGGTGGTTTTCATTGGCGTGCACATGCCCAGCTACCTCAAAGACAAAAGCCTGCCGCCCGAAGTGGCCAGTTACGCGCTGGCGCTGATCGGCCTGTTCAATGTGTTTGGCACTTACGCAGCCGGCGCTTTGGGCCAGCGCATGCCCAAAAAGAACATATTGGCCGGCATTTACTTTGCCCGGGCGCTGGTGATTGCGATCTTTATCTCCGCCCCGCTCACCCCGCTGAGTGTGTACATTTTCTCGGCCGTCATGGGCACCCTGTGGCTGTCCACCGTGCCGCCCACCAATGCGGCGGTAGCGCAGATTTTCGGTATTCAGCATTTATCGATGCTCAGCGGCTTCATCTTTTTCAGCCACCAGATCGGCTCTTTCATGGGCGTCTGGCTTGGCGGCTATTTGTATGACCGAACGGGCAGCTACGACATCGTTTGGTACCTGTCGATTGCCTTGGGGATTTTTGCCGGACTGGTGAACCTGCCGGTGCGCGAAACCCCGATTGTCCGCACGCCGGCGTCCGCTGGTGCAGGTGCCTGAAGCCATGCGCAAACTAGCTATCTGGACCTTGGCCATTGCAGCGCCCCTGGCGGTGTTTTCGCTGTACACGCAGCCGGCCTTTCTGGTGATGATGGCC
Organism: Polaromonas sp.; assembly: GCA_044350025.1. GTDB lineage: Bacteria > Pseudomonadota > Gammaproteobacteria > Burkholderiales > Burkholderiaceae_C > Polaromonas. The sequence continues at coordinate 32,242 of JBILIK010000006.1, forward strand.
GACCAGCTCTGGGCCTGTTTCTGATGACGCCCGCCACTTTGCATGGCGATGAGCCGGCTTCTGCTTGGGTGCGCCGCTGGAGCCACCTGGCGCCGACCGGCGGCAGCGTGCTGGACGTGGCCTGCGGACGCGGCCGGCATGCCCGCTGGTTTGCCGGGCGCGGTCACCCGGTGGTGGCGCTGGACCGCTCGGCCGAAGCCATTGCGGCGCTGGGCCTGGGGGCAGAGCGCTGCGAGGCGCTGGTGGCCGACATTGAAGCCGGCCCCTGGCCTTTGGCCGGCCGTCAGTTTGCCGCCGTCGTAGTCACCAACTACCTGTGGCGCCCCCTGCTGCCAACGCTGCTGGCCAGTCTGGCGCCAGGCGGCGTGCTTATTTACGAAACCTTTGCCGCCGGCAACGAAACCGTGGGCAAGCCCTCAAGGCCTGACTTTTTGTTGCAGCCTGGAGAACTGTTACAGCTTTGCCGGACGCTACGCACCGTGGCTTATGAAGACGGCTTTGAGGCAGGCGCTGAGGGCTCCAGCGGGCGCTTTGTGCAGCGCATCGCCGCCGTGCGCGAGCTACCGGCCGGCGCACCCCCGCGCTATCGCCTGGTCTGAAGCGCCCGCAGGCGCTTGCAGCGCTGCGGTCTGAGTAGAATGCGCTTTGGATTCAGCCGCTTGTTGCGGCGCCAACCCGCCAGCAAGGTCAAGGTCCCCACACATGAAACAAATCACCGGCAGCATCGTTGCTCTGGCCACCCCGCTGCATGAAGACGGCAGCGTTGACTATCCCACTTTGCGCAAGCTGGTGGATTGGCACATCACCGAAGGTACCGACTGCATTGGCGTGGTGGGAACCACCGGCGAGTCGCCGACGGTCAATGTCGAAGAGCATTGCGAAATCATCCGCGTGGCGGTCGAGCAAGCGCGCAGCCACGGTGCCAAAGCGGTGCCCATCATGGCCGGCTGCGGCGCCAACTCAACGGCTGAGGCCATCGAGCTGACCAAATTTGCCAAAAAAGTAGGCGCCGACTGCCAATTGCAGGTAGTCCCTTACTACAACAAGCCAACGCAAGAAGGCCAGTACCAGCACTTCAAGACGATTGCCGAAGCGGTCGACTTGCCCATGGTGCTCTACAACGTGCCCGGCCGCAGCGTGGCAGACATGCTGCACCCGACCGTGATGCGACTGACCCAGGTGCCCGGTATCGTCGGCATCAAAGAAGCCACGGGCAATATTGAGCGTGCGCAGTGGCTGATCAAGGAAACACCAGCAGACTTTGCGGTTTATTCAGGCGACGACGGCACTGCCGTAGCGCTGATGCTGTGCGGTGGCCAGGGCAATGTGAGTGTGACTGCCAACATCGCGCCGCGCTTGATGCACGAGCTGTGCGTGGCGGCCGTGGCGGGTGACGCTCAGCGCGCCATGCAGATTCAGCTGAAACTCCTGCCCTTGCACAAAAACTTGTTCATTGAAGCCAACCCGATACCGGTGAAATGGGCCATGGCCCGCATGAAACTTTGCGGTCCGACCCTGCGCCTGCCCATGACGCAGCTCGAGCCTGCCAACGAAGCCACCGTCGAAAACGCCTTGCGCGTTTGCGGCCTGATCTGAACTCAAGGACATAAATTGAAGACTCACATGAACCCGAGCATCCGCATGACCCCCTCTGTTCTGGCTGTAGCGCTGCTTTTATCGAGTTTGGTGCTCAGTGGCTGCTCTACCATCAATGACACCCTGGTCGGTGAAAAAATCGACTACAAATCGGGCGCCACCAAAGGCCCGTCGCTGGACATACCGCCGGACCTGAGCCAGCTCACGCGTGACAACCGGTACGCCGTGCCTGGCGTGGCCGTGACGGCCAATACCTTCCAAAGCGACAGGGCCAGCCGTGTTGGCCAGGTCGGCATCGCCGCCAGCAGTGTGGGCGATGTGCGCATTGAGCGCTCGGGCAACCAGCGTTGGCTGGTGGTCAACCGCCCGGCGGACAAGCTCTGGGAGCCGGTGCGCGAGTTCTGGAAAACCAGCGGTTTTCAGTTGGCCATTGATCAGCAAGACCTGGGCATCATTGAAACCGACTTTGCAGAGAACCGCGCCAAATTGCCGCAAGACTTCATTCGCAACACTTTGGGCCGCGTGCTTGAAAACCTTTACTCCACCGGTGAGCGTGACAAATTCCGCACCCGCCTGGAGCGCACGGCCAGCGGCGGCACCGAAATCTTCATCAGCCACCGCGGCATGATTGAAGTGGTTACCAACTCCAGCGGCACCAGCACTTCCACTGTCTGGCAAGCCAGGCCGGCCGACCCGGAACTGGAGGCCGAATTTTTGCGTCGCTTGATGGTCCAGCTGGGCGTTTCGCCAGATCAATCCAAAGCGCTGATCGCGGTGGATGCGGCGCGTCAGACTTCGCGTATTGAAACCGTGAACAACCAGCAGGTTCTGCTGGTCGACGACGGCTTTGACCGCGCCTGGCGACGAGTCGGACTGGGCCTTGACCGCACCGGTTTTACGGTGGAAGACCGCGACCGCAGCAAAGGGCTCTACTTTGTGCGCTATGTAGCGCCTTTGTCAGACAATAAATCCAGCGGCTTCTTTGGCAACCTGTTCAGCAGCAAATCAGCCACTCCTGCTCCCCTGAAGTACCAGATCGTGTTGACGGCCAAAGGTGATACGACCTCCGTGACGGTGCTCAGTGCAGACGGCAAACCCGACACCACCGGCAATGCTCAGCGCATTTTCAAAGTGCTTGCCGACGATCTGAAATAAACACCTCAACTTTCTGCACGGGTGCTGCGGTTTAAAAACCTGGGCAGTGGCAGCACGGGCAATGCCACACTGGTGCAGGCACACGGCATCCGGCATGTGCAGGTGCTGATCGATTGCGGCTTGGGGCTCAAGCTACTGTCCGAGCGTCTGCAGCAGGCCGGTTTGGACGAGCAGTCACTTGACGCCATCTTCATCACCCACGAGCACGCCGACCACATTGGTTGCGCCAGGCAGTTCGCCTTGCGTCACCGCGTGCCGGTCTGGATGAGCCGGGGCACTTACGCGGCCCTGGGCAAACCGGACTTTGATGGCTTGCTGCGGCTTGCCGCCGACGGCCAGGCCATCGATCTTGGCGAACTTGAACTGACCCCCTTTACGGTGCCTCACGATGCCCGAGAGCCCCTGCAGCTGAGTTGCACAGACGGCCAGTTCAAACTCGGCGTACTGACTGATTTGGGCCACGCGAGCGAGCATGTGCTGAGCCACCTGGCTGGTTGCCATTCCCTGCTGTTGGAATGCAATCACGATACCGGTTTGCTGGCCCAATCGACTTACCCCGCATTCCTAAAAAACCGGATAGCCGGGCCCTATGGTCACCTGTCCAACGAGGCAGCCGCGCAAATTGCACATGCGCTTGCTCACCCGGGGCTGGTCCAGGTGGTGGCAGCGCATCTGAGCGTACAAAACAACCGCCCGGAGCTGGCGCTGAGCGCATTGGCCGGCGTCGGTGCCCATGTTCAAGCAAGTCCGCAGCTGTCTGTTGCCAGCCCCCAGAGCGGCACCGGCTGGCTGGACGTCAAGGGTTAGGCTGCTAAGACGAAAAAAAGCCGCCCTAGGGCGGCTTTTTAAGTCGTCGCTAAGAATTACTTCTTGGCGTCAGCAGCTGGAGCAGCGGCTGGTGCGGCAGCTGGAGCAGCAGCAGGTGCGGCGCCTGGAGCAGCAGCTGGAGCGGCAGCGTCAGCAGCTGGTGCTGGAGCTGGAGCTGGAGCAGCAACTGGAGCTGGTGCAGGTGCTGGAGCGGCTTCTTTCTTGCCGCAAGCAGCCAGGGTGAAAGCTGCAACGATAGCTGCCAAAACGAGTGACTTGTTCATTTTTCAATTCCTTGATAAGTGTTTGAGACTGTGTTCAAAATGGCTAACCGAAAATAGTTAATCCATGTTTAAGGTGGGAAAGTTGTCGCCTCCAACCTAACTTCAAAGTATATCCGTATAAACCCATGCTTACAAAGCCGAGCTGCTTGAGTTTTCACCAAAATAGTGCAAAAAAAAGACACTTCGAATTGTCCGGCTCTTCAAACTGGCGGATCTTATAGCTTCGCCGTGTGCAGCCAGCCCGCGTCCAACCAATCGGACAGCAAGTCTTTGGCATCGCGGCTGACCTTGCGCAACTGCGCCACGCTCAGTGCACGCTGGTCCGCCAGTTGACGCATCAACAGGGCATCAGCACCTTGGGCTCGGTAGCTCTCACCGTTGATAAAAATATGCTTGTCGTCGTACATCATGCGGGTGCGTGAATCGAGCGCCAGCGCTTGTGAACCGATGGGCGCAGCCTGTGACGCGCCGCCCTCAAACCAGACTGAAGACTTGGGCTCAGTCAGGTACTCACCCAAAGCGCAAGCCAGCGCCAAAGGGTCTTTCAGGGCCGCGTCCACCGAGGCGCGGGCAAAGTCTGTCAGCGCTGGCGGCAGGGCAGCCGGGTGAGCGGTGGCCGGCTGACTCGGGTCTTTGTAGATTCTGGGTGTGGCCAGCGCTTCGCCGTCATCCGAACAGTATTCAGCCAAACGCTGCAATAAAGCACCCGCTATTTCAGCCTGGCCCGGTGCCCTGAAGCCGATCGAGTACGTCATGCAGGCTTCGGGTTTACCGTCTGCACCCGCACAGGCTTGAGCCACACCATCATGCGCGTAACGCGGCGGCAGGTAGAGCATGTCACCGGCTTCAAGCACAAATTCTTCGGTGTAGTCGAAGTTTTTCAATATCTTCAGGGGCACACCTTCTTGCAGCGTGAAGTCGGTCTGCTTGCCGATGCGCCAGCGCCGCCGGCCACTGGCCTGCAACAAAAACACGTCGTAGCTGTCATAGTGCGGTCCGACCCCGCCGCCGGTGCTGGCGTAGGAGATCATCAGGTCGTCCAAGCGCGCATCTGGCACAAACCTGAATTGCTGCAGCAGTTCATGGGCGCGAGCATCGTGCAAATCAACACCCTGCACGAGCAAAGACCAGGCCGGTTTGCTCAGCGCAGGCAGACTGCGGGGCGCAAACGGACCAGATTTCATGCGCCAGCCGCTGGCGCTCTGCATCACCAGGCGGGACTCCACCCGCTCTTGTGCAGCCAGTGCGAACAGCTCGGGCCGGCTCAGAATCGGTTGAAAGCCGGCGATGGCCTGGCGCACCAGCAGGGGCTTTTTTTGCCAATGGCGTTTCATGAATTGCTGGGCTGAAAGACCGCCCAGCAGGGCCAGAGCTTGAGTTGTATCCATGGGACAATTGTCGGATGAAAATCACCCCACAATGCGTTGTGTCCTTGACCTGGGTCATGAAAGACACCCTTGGCGAAGTTCTTGACGAGCTCGACGAACCAGTCGAGTTTTTGCTGGGCGGTCAGGATTTGTTGGCCAAAATTGAAGAAGCTCTACAAGGCCATGCGCTTGGCGCCAAGATTGATCTGCACCTGGAACCAGAGCAAGCCTTTGGCGACTATGACGAGAATTTCGTCTTTTTGGAGCCGCGCAAGCTGTTCCCGGCTGAGCTGGAAGAAGGCATGACCTTTGACGGTCAGGCCCTGCCCAAAGGCACCAGCCCGGACACCCCGCGCCAACTCATTTACACCGTGACCGACATCTACCCCGAGCATGTGGTGCTGGACGGCAACCACCCGTTGGCGGGTATCGCCATTCGCTTGTCGCTGAAGGTAGAGGCCGTGCGCGAGGCCACTGAAGAAGAAGTCGGTCAGGGCACACTGGGCACCGGTTTTTTCAAACTCGAAGCTGACACTTCGCTTTTAACAGGCCACAAAACGGGCAACCACACGCTGCACTGACAGCGCAGGCGCTTGAACCTCTCAACGCTTGCCGGTTGAGCCGTAACCACCTTCGCCACGCTCACTGGCCACGAACTCGCTGACCACATTGAACTGAGCCTGCATCACAGGAACGATCACCAGTTGTGCGATGCGCTCCATCGGCTCGATGGTGAAGGCCACATCACTGCGGTTCCAGGCGCTGACCATCAACTGGCCCTGGTAATCGCTGTCAATGAGTCCCACCAGGTTGCCCAACACGATGCCGTGTTTATGACCCAGCCCCGAACGCGGCAGGATCAAGGCGGCATAAGCCGGGTCCTGCAAATACATGGCCATGCCCGTGGGGATCAATTGCCAGGCGTTGGCAGCCAGGGTGAGCGGCTCACTCAGGCAGGCGCGCAAATCCAGTCCGGCACTGCCCGGGGTGGCATAAGCGGGCAAGTTGTCGTTCAGGCGCGGGTCGAGGATCTTGACGTCAATTTTCATGATGATGTGCGGTTTGCATTGAGTCGGCTGGCCACTTGAGCGATGAGCTGGCGGGCAAGATGGCGTTTGGATGCGCGGGGCAGGCTTTGCGTGCCATGGGCATCGACCAGCAAGAGACTGTTGTCGTCCTGCCCGAAAGTCGCCGGCCCGATGTTACCCACCAGCAAGGGCACATTTTTTTTGATGCGTTTGGCTTCGGCATGGGCCTGCAGGTCATGACTTTCAGCTGCAAAGCCCACGCAAAAAAGCATGCCGCTGCGGGCACGGGCCGAGGCAGCCACCTGCGCCAGAATGTCCGGGTTCTCTACAAAATTGAGCAAAGGCGCTTGCCCGCTGCCGTCTTTTTTGATTTTTTGCGCCGCCGCGCTGGCCACGCGCCAATCGGCCACCGCAGCGGTGGCGATGAACACACTGGCTTGCTCGACACTGGCCATGACAGCCTGCGCCATCTGCTCGGCAGAGCGCACATCCACGCGGCTCACACCGCGGGGCGTGGGCAGGCTCACCGGCCCGGCCACCAGTGTGACCTCGGCGCCAGCCTCGTGCGCAGCCCGGGCCACAGCAAAGCCCATTTTTCCGCTGGACAAATTGGTGATGCCGCGCACCGGGTCAATGGCTTCGTAGGTCGGCCCGGCAGTGACCAGCACGCGCTGGCCGGCCAGGGACTTGGGTGTAAAAAAAGCGATCAGGTCTTCAAGCAGCTCTTCAGGCTCGAGCATGCGGCCGTCACCTGTTTCGCCGCAGGCTTGAAAGCCACTGCCCACGCCCAGCACCACGGCGCCGTCAGCCTGCAGCTGCGCCAGGTTGCGCTGGGTAGCCGGGTGCGCGTACATCTCGCGGTTCATGGCCGGGGCCAGCAGCAGGGGCACCGAGTCGATGGGACGGGCCAGGCACATCAGGGCCAGCAGATCGTCAGCGCGGCCGTGCAGCAGTCTGGCCATGAAGTCGGCGCTGCAAGGCGCCACCAGAATCGCGTCGGCCTCACGCGACAAATTGATGTGGGCCATGTTGTTGTCTTCACGCGCATCCCACTGGCTGGTGAAAACCGGCCGCCCGCTCAGGGCCTGCAGTGTCACCGGGGTGATGAATTGCGCAGCCGAATCGGTCATGACGACCTGCACCGTCGCCCCTGCTTTGACAAGGGCTCGGCAAAGCTCGGCAGCCTTGTAGCAGGCAATGCCGCCAGACAGGCCCAGCACAATGTGTTTGCCGGCCAGTTCGCCGGCATCGCCGCCCAGAGGCAGGGGCGGATCAAGGGGTACATGGATACTCATGATGCGCAATGTACTAGATCGCAAGCCAGGCCCCTGACCCGCCTATAATCAGCGTTTCCACCTCAGCGAACTTCTGGTTCGTTAATGGCATGACCAAATTTGTCTTCGTCACCGGCGGTGTGGTGTCCTCCCTGGGCAAGGGAATCGCCTCTGCGTCCCTGGCTGCGCTGCTCGAATCGCGCGGCCTCAAAGTCACCCTCATCAAACTCGACCCGTACATCAATGTGGACCCGGGCACCATGTCGCCGTTTCAGCATGGCGAGGTTTTTGTCACCGAAGACGGCGCAGAAACCGACCTGGACTTAGGCCACTACGAGCGTTTCATTGAAACGCGCATGCGCAAGTCCAACAACTTCACCACCGGCCAAATCTACAAAAGCGTGCTCGAGAAAGAGCGCCGCGGCGACTACCTTGGCAAAACGGTTCAGGTGATTCCGCACATCACCAACGAGATCCAGGACTTCATCAAGCGTGGTGCCGGTTATGACACGCCCGAAGCAGTCGACGTGGCGATTGTTGAAATCGGCGGGACCGTAGGCGACATCGAGTCCCTGCCTTTTCTCGAGGCGGTGCGTCAAATGAGTCTGCGCATGGGCGCCAACAACACCGCCTTTGTGCACCTGAGCTATGTGCCCTGGATCGCTGCCGCCGGCGAGCTCAAGACCAAGCCGACCCAACACACGGCCAAGCAGTTGCGCGAGATCGGCATCCAGGCCGACGTGTTGCTCTGCCGCGCCGACCGCCGTATTCCCAATGAAGAGCGCGAAAAAATCTCGCTGTTTTCTAACGTGCCCGAGTGGGGCGTGATCTCCATGTGGGACGTGGACACCATCTACAAGGTACCCCGCATGCTGCACGAGCAAGGCCTGGACGGCCTGATCTGCGACAAACTGCGCCTGAACACCCCGCCGGCCAAGCTGGAACGCTGGGACGATCTGGTTTACGAAACCGAACATCCGCAAAAAGAAGTGCGCATCGCCATGGTCGGCAAGTATGTGGATTTGAGTGACAGTTACAAGTCACTCAACGAAGCCATTCGACATGCCGGCATGAAAAACCACGCCAAGGTCGTCATCGAGTACATCGACTCCGAAACCATCAACTCTGACAATGTCTCGCAACTGGCCAAGTTTGACGGCATTCTGGTGCCCGGCGGCTTTGGCAAGCGCGGCGTTGAGGGCAAGATTTGTGCAGCGCGTTTTGCCCGCGAAAACAAAGTGCCGTACCTGGGTATTTGCCTGGGCATGCAGGTCGCTACCATCGAGTTTGCCCGCCATGTGGCCGGCATGCCAGACGCCAACAGCACCGAATTCGAGCCCGCTTGCCCCTTCCCGGTGATCGCCCTGATCAACGAATGGAAAGACGCAGACGGCACCATCAAGACGCGCAATGAAAATTCCGACCTGGGCGGCACCATGCGCCTGGGCGCGCAAAGCTCTGACGTGGCCAAAGGCACCTTGGCCCACGAGATTTACGGCAGCGTGGTCACCGAGCGCCACCGCCACCGCTACGAAGCCAACGTCAATTACCTGGACGCACTGCGCAAGGCCGGCCTGGTCATTTCTGCGCTCACCCAGCGCGAGCAACTCACTGAAATCATCGAGCTGCCCAAACCGGTTCACCCCTGGTATGTTGGCGTGCAGTTTCACCCTGAGTTCAAATCTACGCCATGGCAAGGCCATCCACTGTTCAATGCCTACATCAAGGCGGCACTCGAGCAGCAAAGCTCCGGCAAGACCCTGAAGGTAGTGGCCTAGCATGCGCGCAACAAAAAGCGTGGGGGCTTTATGAAGTTGTGCGGCTTTGACATCGGGCTGGACCAGCCCTTTTTTTTGATCGCCGGCCCTTGCGTGATCGAGTCCGAGCAACTGCAAATGGACACTGCCGGCACGCTCAAGGAGATCAGCGCCACGCTGGGTATTCCCTTTATTTTCAAGTCCAGCTACGACAAAGCCAACCGCTCCAGCGGCACCAGCTTTCGCGGCCCCGGCATGGCCCGCGGTCTGGAAATTCTGGCCAAGGTCAAGCGCGAGCTTGGCGTGCCTGTGCTGACCGACGTGCATACAGAAGCAGATATTGCTGCCGTGGCGGCCGTGGTCGATGTGTTGCAAACGCCGGCTTTTTTGTGCCGCCAGACCGACTTCATTCACGCTGTGGCGCAGTCGGGCAAGCCGGTCAACATCAAGAAGGGGCAGTTTCTGGCCCCGGGCGACATGAAAAACGTCATCGACAAAGCCCGCGCGGCAGCGCGCGAAAAAGGCCTGGACGAAGATCGCTTCATGGCCTGTGAGCGCGGTGCAAGCTTTGGCTACAACAACCTGGTGAGTGACATGCGCAGCCTGGCGATCATGCGCGAGACCCGCGCACCCGTGGTGTTTGACGCCACGCATTCGGTGCAACTTCCCGGCGCTGGAAATGCGCAGGGCACCAGCAGCGGCGGTCAGCGCGAGATGGTGCCGGTGCTGGCACGTGCCGCCGTGGCCGTGGGCATTGCCGGCCTCTTCATGGAAACGCACCCGGACCCGGCCAAGGCCATGAGCGACGGCCCCAACGCCGTGCCGCTCAAGCACATGCGCGCCCTGCTCGAAACCCTTCTTGAGCTGGACCGCGTGACCAAGAAAAACGGTTATTTAGAGAACGCTTTCGGCGCTTAAGCCGACCGGACTCCTTGATTTTTTATTTTTTTATTTTTGGATTGAAAGAAGAACCCCATGAGTGCAATTGTTGACATCGTCGCCCGCGAAATCCTGGACAGCCGGGGCAACCCGACCGTGGAGTGCGACGTGCTGCTGGAGTCCGGCGTCATGGGCCGTGCGGCCGTGCCATCGGGTGCGTCCACCGGCTCGCGTGAAGCCATCGAACTGCGCGATGGTGACATGTCCCGCTATCTGGGCAAGGGCGTGCTCAAGGCGGTCGAGCACATCAACACCGAAATCTCCGAGGCCGTGCTGGGCCTGGACGCCAGCGAGCAGGCTTTTCTGGACCGCACGCTGATCGACCTGGACGGCACCGACAACAAGTCCCGCCTGGGCGCCAATGCCATGCTGGCCGTCAGCATGGCCGTGGCCCGGGCTGCCGCTGAAGAAGCCGGCCTGCCGCTGTACCGCTACTTCGGCGGCATGGGCGCCATGCAAATGCCTGTGCCCATGATGAACGTGGTCAACGGCGGCGCGCACGCCAACAACAACCTGGATTTGCAAGAGCTGATGATCATCCCGATCGGCGCGCCCAGCTTTCGCGAAGCGCTTCGTTACGGCGCCGAGATCTTTCATGCGCTCAAGAAAATCATTCACGACAAGGGCATGAGCGTGGCCGTCGGCGACGAAGGCGGCTTTGCACCCAACCTGCCCAACCATGAAGCGGCCATCCAGATGATTCTGGAAGCTATTGACAAGGCTGGCTATGTGGCGGGCGAGCAAATTGCGCTGGGCCTGGATTGCGCAGCCTCCGAGTTTTACAAGGACGGCAAGTACGAACTGTCCGGCGAAGGCCTGAGCCTGGACTCAAGCGAGTGGACCAATATGCTGGCCACCTGGGTTGACAAATACCCCATCATCAGCATCGAAGACGGTATGGCCGAGGGTGACTGGGACGGCTGGAAGATCCTGACTGAGCGTTTGGGCCAAAAAGTGCAGCTGGTCGGCGACGATCTGTTTGTCACCAACACCAAAATCTTGAAGGAAGGTATTGACAAGAAAATTGCCAACTCCATCCTCATCAAAATCAACCAGATCGGCACGCTGACCGAAACCTTTGCTGCCATCGAGATGGCCAAGCGTGCCGGTTACACCGCTGTCATTTCGCACCGCTCGGGCGAAACCGAAGACTCCACCATTGCCGACATTGCGGTAGGCACCAACGCCGGCCAGATCAAGACCGGCTCGCTCTCGCGCTCGGACCGCATGGCCAAATACAACCAGCTGCTGCGGATCGAAGAAGACCTGGGCGATGTGGCCAGCTACCCGGGCCGCTCGGCCTTTTACAATTTACGCTGATGGACTCGATCGTGGGAAAACGGCTCTTGCCCTTGCTGATTGCGCTGCTGGTGATTTTCCAGGCGCAACTCTGGCTGGGCCGGGGAAGTATTCCCAACGTCAGGCAAATGGAGCGTGATCTCAGCGAGCAACTGGCGCGCAATGAGCAGGCCAAATCCCGCAACGAGCAACTTCAAGCCGAAGTGCGCGACCTCAAGGAAGGGCTGGAGATCGTTGAAGAAAAAGCCCGCACGGAGCTGGGCATGGTCAAGCCCAACGAGATTTTTGTACAGGTCAACAAATAGCGCTTACCGCCTGGGCCTGTCATGAAACTGGTGAAAGTGGCTGTGTTGGGCGCGGCGGGCACAGGCAAAACGGCGCTGACCCGCGCGCTGAAGCAAAGGCTAACACCCGCCTTGAGCGATTCACTCGCATCAACCGGCGCTGCTGACGCACCGGGCTGGCTCATCACTGACGAAAGCCCGCTGCAAATATGGCTGTCCGGCCAAACACCGCAAAGCCTTCTGGCCGAACAAGCTGACGCCACCGGACTTCAGGCCGTGCTGACGCAGCAACGCGGCTTTGACCATCACTTGCTGCTGGCGCTGGACATACCGGCGCCACTCGCCGCCGGCACGGCCCAAGGCGTGGCTGAGCGCCAGCAGGTGGACGCCCTGCTGCGCAGCACCCTGGTGCAGGCGAGACTGCCGTTTCAGGTGATTTACGGGCTGGGTGAGCACAGGCTGGCGCAAGCGCTGGCGGCTCTGGGAAAGCCTGCGGCAGAATCCGGGGCCAGTCGCAAACCCTGGGTCTGGGTCTGCGACAAATGCAGCGACCCGGTCTGCGAGCACCGCATGCTCAGTGATCTGCTGGCCAGTCGCCAGGCCTGAGGCTGGCGGCTCAGTGCAAGTTGTCAGCAGGTGGTAACTGCAGCGCCTGCTCGGTAAAAAGTTGCGCTGCATCGACCGGGTCAAAGCTGTACTGTTTGCCGCAAAATTCGCAAGCGACTTCGACATCGGCACGCTCGGCCAAAATACTTTCGACTTCCGCCACACCCAGGCCGCGCAGCATATTGCCCACGCGCTCACGCGAGCAACTGCAGGCAAAACTGGGGGTGAGCGGCTCAAAACGCGTGATGCTTTCTTCCCAGAACAAACGGCGCAAAATGGTGTCCACGTCCAGCGTGAGCAACTCTTCAGGTTTGAGCGTGGAGGCCAGGATGGCTATGCGGTTGTAGTGCTCGTTCAAGCCGATCTCGTCTTCATTGGCCTGCTGGTCGAGTTGGCCTTCTAGATTGCCCTGGCCTTTGACGGGCAGGCGCTGAATCAACAGCCCGGCCGCCACCTCGCCATTGGCAGCGAGCACCAGGCGGGTGTCAAGCTGCTCGCTTTGCAGCATGTAGTGCTCCAGCACTTCGCTGATTTTCTCTAACTTTTCATGTTGATCGCCAAACAGCGGCACCACGCCCTGGTAGGGTTGCTGGCCCGGCAAGCGGTCTTTGGGGTCCAGCGTGATAGCGCAGCGCCCCAGGTTGTTTTGATTGACCAACTCGCTCAAGGAGGCGCCTGCCTGCACGCCCTCGGGACCGGCGGCAGCCAGCGTAGCGGTAGCGCGCAAACTCAAGTCGGGTTGAACTTCTGCCACCGCCAGCTTGAGCGGGCCGTCACCAAAAATTTGCAGCACGAGTGCGCCATTGAACTTGATGTTGCTTTGCATCAGCGCTGCGGCGGCTGTCATTTCGCCCAGCAGTTGCATCACCTCGGGGGGGTAGCCACCAGCCGCCTCACGGCGCTGCAGAATCTCGCGCCAGGCATCGTCCAGGCGCACCAGCATGCCGCGCACTGGCAAACCATCGAAAATAAATTTGTGAAGTTCAGACATTCAGTCGCTTGCGGTCATCAGCCGATTTTTTTGAATTCAGAGCGGTAGCGTTTGGCGTTGTCCACATAGTGGTGAGCAGCCGACTTCAAGCCTTCGATCTGCTCAGTCGTCAGTTGCCGCACCACCTTGGCCGGGCTGCCCAGAATCATGGAGCCGTCCGGGAATTCCTTGCCCTCGGTGATCAGCGCGCCAGCGCCCACCAGACAGTTCTTGCCGATGCGGGCGCCGTTGAGCACGACCGACTGAATGCCGATCAGCGAGCCATCGCCAATGGTGCAGCCATGCAGCATCACCTGATGGCCGATGGTCACGCCATCGCCTATGTTCAAGGGCTTACCGGGGTCAGCATGCAGAACGCAGCCGTCCTGCACGTTGCTGCCGCGGCCGATATGAATGGTCTCCGTATCGCCGCGCACCACAGTGCCAAACCAGATGCTGCTGTCTTGGGCCATCGTCACCTGGCCTATGACCTGGGCGCTGTCGGCCACCCAGGCCGAGGGATGCAGGTCGGGCTTGAGTTCGCCGATTTGATAGATGGCCATGGTGTCCTTGTCGAATACGCTTCAAAGCATGGGATTGTAAGGACCCGCGCCCCGGATAATGCAGCCATGCTCTGCCTGCGCCAACAAGCTCTTGAACTCATCCTGATGCCGGATGCCGATGCCAAGGCCGCAGCCGTGCGCGCCTTACCGCCTGTGCTGCAAATCAACGATAACGCGCGATGCCGCCTGCTGGCCGAGCCGGCCGGCGTGCCTGGCCGCCCCGCCCGCCCGGAACTGCGCCACCCCAGCGAAATGAAAAACCGCGCAGTCGGCAGCATTGAAGGCCGCGCCGCGCTGCTGCACGCACTGGCGCACATTGAAAGCAATGCGATTGACCTGGCGCTGGACATTGTTTGGCGCTTCGAAGGCATGCCCGAGGCTTTTTACCTGGACTGGCTGCAGGTAGCGCGTGAAGAAGCGCTGCATTTCGAACTGCTGCATGCGCATCTGCGCGAACTGGGTTTTGTCTATGGCGACTTTCCCGCGCACACCGGCTTGTGGGACATGGCTGACAAAACCAGCGGCGACCTGTTGGCCCGCCTGGCACTGGTGCCGCGTACGCTGGAGGCGCGCGGACTCGACGCCTCGCCGGCCATACGCCATAAACTCATCTCGGTGGGCGACAAGCGCGGAGGCGAGATCATCGACATCATCCTGCGCGACGAGATCGGTCACGTCGCTGTGGGCAACCGCTGGTACCGCCATCTGTGCCTGCAAGAAGCGCTGGACCCTGTCCACACCTATGCCGCACTGGCCTTGCGCTACGGTGCGCCCACGCTCAAGGGGCCATTTAATTTAGAAGCGCGCCGCGCTGCGGGCTTTGATGAGGCTGAGCTGGCGCTATTGGGACGATAAGCCCCTACCTCCTTTTCAGCCTCTTGGATGGTGCTGCGCATGCAGCGATTTGAGTCGCTCGCGCGCTACATGGGTGTAAATGGTGGTGGTTGAAATATCAGCGTGGCCCAGCAGCAACTGCACGGCGCGCAGGTCGGCGCCGTGGTTGAGTAAATGGGTGGCAAAAGCGTGGCGCAAAGTGTGCGGTGACAAGGGAGAATGAATACCGGCTACGTGTGCGTATTTTTTGACCAGCATCCAGAACATCACCCGGCTCATGGCGCTGCCGCGCGCGGTGACAAACAGGTCCTCAGTCTGCTGCCCGCCCAAGATGGCCGGCCGGCCCTCGGTCAGGTAGGTGTTGATGCTTTCACGCGCCACCTGACCAAAGGGCACCAAGCGCTCCTTGTTGCCCTTGCCCATGATGCGTAGCACGCCTTCGTTCATGCCCAGGTGGTAAGTCTTCAAACTGACCAGCTCGCTCACACGCAATCCACTGGCGTACAAGAGCTCGAGCATGGCGCTGTCGCGCAAGCCCAGCGGGGATTCATCGGGCGCACGCAAAAGATCGTCAACCTGGGCCTCAGACATGGTTTTGGGCACGCGCAAGGCCTGGCGCGCAGACTGGAGTTTGAGCGTCGGGTCTTGCGTCAAACGGCGTTCACGCAGTGCCCAGCGAAAGTAACGCTTGAGCACGGTCAAGCGGCGGTTGGCCGACGTCGCTTTGCTCGCCTCGTGCTTGAAGGCAAAGTAAGCATTCAGGTCAGCCTCGCAAGTGCGGTCCATCTCGCCCTGTGCCAAACCCTGATCGCTCAGCCAGTCCCCGTAAAGCCTCAAGTCCCGGCGGTAAGCAGCCAGCGTGTTTTTTGACAGGCCGTCTTCCAGCCAGAGCGCGTCAATGAAGGCGTCAATGCTGTGCTGGCTGGCAGGGCTGATTGGCATGGCGCAACCATACCAAAAACGCAGGGCTCAAAAAAAGCCCCGAAGCGCCTGCGCATCGGGGCCGGTTTGGCAATCGGTCGCCGGGGGCGGCGGCCAACTGCGCGGGATTACTCCAGTTTTAAACCTGCGCTGTCGACAACTTTTTTGTAGACCTCGAACTCGGCTTTCATTTGCGCGGCAAATTGTTCGGGCGTGTTGGCAACGATCAGTGAGCCGGTGTCTTCGATGCGCTTGCGCACAGCCGGGTCCTCCAGAGCCTTGCGAACGCCGGCATTGACCTTGTCAACCACCTCTTTGGGCAGGTTTTTAGGGCCGAGGATGCCGTAATACGCCATGCGGTTCACCGGCTCCAGGCCGACTTCCTTGAAGGTAGGGATATCCGCCAGCACAGCCAGCCGCTGGGGTGCAGCCACCACGATGGGGATCAGGCGCTTTTGCTGAATGAAGGGCAGCGCAGAAGGCAGGTTGTCAAAAATGATCTGCACCTGACCGGCCACGGTGTCGTTGAGCGCCGGGCCGGCGCCACGGTAAGGAATGTGCGTGATGAAAGTGCCGGTCAGGTTTTTGAACAGCTCAGTCTGCAGGTGGCCGATGCCGCCCGTGCCGGACGATGAATAAGAGTACTTGCCCGGGCTTTTCTTGAGCTCGGCAAGGAACTCTTTGTAATTGCGCGCCGGAAAACTGGGGTGAACCGCAATGATGTTGGGCGTTGCGGCAATGTTGATGATCGAGGTGAAGTCGGTCAACGCGTTGTAGGGCATCTTGGGGTTGATAGCCGGGTTGGCTGCCGTGGTTGACACCGTGGCCATGCCCAGCGAATAACCGTCCGGCACCGCTTTGGCCGTTTCGTTGGCGCCCACCACACCGCCGCCGCCGGCCTTGTTTTCGATCACGACCGTCTGGCCCAGGGCCTTGCCCAGTGGCTCGGAGATGACACGCGCCACGATGTCGGTGGTGCCGCCGGGTGCGAACGGCACCTGCAGCTTGATCGCTTTATTGGGATAAGCCTGGGCCAGCGCAAAGCCTGTGCCGGTGATGAGCGCCAGCGCGGCGATCGCTTTAAAGGCGAGTGATTGACGAGCTTTCATGTTTCAGTCCCTTTCAAATGACAAGAGCTGGTATGTTATCCGCAAGCGCTGACAGCTTGACCTGTGGAATACGCATAAGGGCTTTCCCGATGCTGGAGGCGTTATCCTTGCACTGTGAATTACGCTGAACTCCTTGCCCCCGACTTCTCCCTTATTTTGCTGGGTTTCCTGCTGTGTCGCTACACCGCCCTGAACCGTGCGGTCTGGGAGCAGGCAGAAAAACTGGTGTTTTTTGTGTTCTTTCCGGTGCTGCTGTTTCACTCGATAGTGAAGAGTCCGCTGGACTTGTCAGCCACATCCGGGCTGATTATGGGGGGCTTGACCCTGGCAGCCAGCGGCATTGCGATGACCTATGTTCTGCCTTATTTGCCCTGGCTGGGCACCAGACTCGATCGCCGCGAGCATGCCGCCTGCGCGCAAATCGGTTTTCGCTTTAACTCCTTCATCGCGCTGGCCATGGCCGAGCGTCTGGCCGGCCCTGAGGGCCTGTTGCTGATTGCCGTCTTGATCGGCGTTTGCGTGCCTGTTTTCAACATGGCCGCTATTTGGCCCATGGCCAGGCATTCCCAAACCAACTTCGGCCGGGAGCTAGTGCGCAACCCCTTCATCATTGCCACGGTCAGCGGACTGCTGGCCAATTTGCTGGGCTTTCACATTCCGAACTGGTTGGAGCCCAGCGTCAGCCGCATCGGCGCGGGTTCATTGGCCCTGGGCCTGATGGCGGCCGGCGCCGGCATGCGTTTGGGCTCGATGAAAGAGGCCAAGGCACTGAGCGTGGCGGTGCTGCTGATCAAACACATGCTGCTGCCGCTGGTGGCCTTGTTTCTGAGCCACGCATTGGGCTTGAGCAAGGCCCAAACCCTGGTGCTCTTGGCCTTTTCGGCCCTGCCCACCGCCCCGACAGCCTACGTGCTGGCGGCCCGCATGGGCTACAACGGGCCGCTGGTGGCGGGACTGGTGACGCTGTCCACGCTGATGGGTTTGCTCAGCCTGCCCTTTGCCATCGCGCTGAGCACCTTGAGGCCCTGGACCTGATCAAGCGCCTTGCGCCAAGGCCCATTGCAAGTGCTCCCGCAATAAATTGCTCGGGTCTTCCAGCCGGCTTTGCAAAGCCTGGCGCAAGACCTCTTGCTCTGCCAGCGCAGCCGGGTCGGCCTGCCTTTGGCGCAGGGTGCGCAATGCATTGCCCATGGCCACGGCCAGATTGCGCAACCAGCGTTCATGGCCGATACGGCGGATCGGACTGCCTTCTGTGTGGCGCAAAAACTCAGCTTCATTCCAAGCCCACAGCGTGCACAACTGCTGACCGGTCAAGCCGACGCGCTCGTCAAAGTCGGGCAAGGCATTGCGCTGAGCGAACTTGTTCCAGGGGCACACCAGCTGGCAGTCGTCGCAGCCGTAAATACGGTTGCCCATCAGGGGGCGCAGCTCCAGAGGAATCGGCCCGGCGTGCTCAATCGTCAGATAAGAAATACAGCGCCGGGCATCAAGACGGTACGCTGCCACGATGGCCTGCGTCGGGCACACCGTGATACAGGCATTGCAAGCGCCGCAATGAGGCGTCAGCGCCTGGCTGTGGGGCAGCGCCAGGTCCACATAAATCTCGCCCAGAAAAAACATGGAGCCGGCTTCTCGGTTGAGCAGCAGCGTGTGTTTGCCGCGCCAGCCCTGACCGCTGCGCTCGGCCAGCTCGACCTCCAGCACCGGAGCCGAATCGGTGAAAGCACGGTGGCCAAAAGGCCCCACATGCTGGGCAATGCGCTCTGCCAGTTTTTGCAGGCGGGCCCGCAACACCTTGTGATAGTCGCGCCCACGCGCATAGACGGACACCACAGCCTCAGTCGGCCGCGTCAGCCGCGCCAGTTCACGCGACTGCCAGTCGGCATCGAGCTCCGGCGTCTGGGCCGGTAAATAGTCCATGCGTGCAGTGATCACGCTCACAGTGCCCGGCACCAGCTCGTGCGGTCTGGCCCGTTTGAGCCCGTGCGCTGCCATGAAATGCATCTCACCATGAAAGCCGGCGGCCAACCAAGCTGATAATCCGGGTTCTGCCGTCGACAGGTCCACACCTGCCACGCCAATTTGCGAGAATCCAAGCTCACGCGCCCAAACCTGGATGTCAGACACGAATTGATGGCTATTGAGTTTCACCGCCCTATTGTAAAAACTCTGGCCTGGCCGGATGAAGAGCACACGCGCGACTTCGCCCAAGCGCTGGCGCTGCGCGTGCAAGCCGGTGGCCCGGACCTGAGCGCCAGCATCACGCTCGAAGGCGATTTGGGTGCCGGCAAAACAACCCTGGTACGCCATCTCCTGCAAGCGCTGGGGGTGGCAGGTCGCATCAAAAGCCCGACCTATGCCGTGGTCGAACCCTACAGCGTGACTGCTGCCGGGGCTGAGCCACTGGCCGTCTGGCACTTTGACTTTTACCGCTTCAACGACCCGGATGAATGGGAAGAGGCCGGCTTTCGCGACATCTTTGCCGGCCCCGGCCTCAAGCTCGTTGAATGGCCCGACAAAGCCGGCCGGCACCTGCCTGCCCCAGACCTGCGCTTGTGCCTGGAAACAATCCAAGGCGAAGGCAACTTTGAAGAGCGCCGCGTCAGTTTGCATGCACTCACAGCAACGGGCGCCGCCCTGACGGCAGCATGACGCCAACCAAAGCCACCCGTCGCCAACTGCTGCAAAGCGGCAGCCTGGTCTTGCTGCTGGGCGTTCGGCAAATCGCCCGGGGCGCTGAAATTCTGGCGGTGCGGGTCTGGCCCGCCAAGGACTACACGCGTTTGACCATCGAGTCCGACAGCGAAATCAAGGCGCGCCAGTTCCTGATTGCGGACCCGCCACGCGTGGCCATTGATATCGAGGGCATTGATCTCTTGCCGGCGCTGCGCGAGCTGGTCGCCAAGGTCAAGCCGGATGATCCGAACATTGCAGGCATACGCGTAGGGCAAAACGCACCGGGCGTGCTGCGCCTGGTGATTGACCTCAAGCAAGCAGTTCTGCCGCAGGTCTTCACGCTCAAGCCGGTGGCGCCTTACCAGCACCGGCTGGTGTTTGACCTGTATCCGCAAAAACCCCTGGACCCGCTCGAAGCTCTGATAGCTGAGCGACTCAAAGACCAGGAAGCCAAGACCCCGTCTCCGGCGCCCAATGCGCAAGCAGCCTCCCCGCCGGCCACCGCCAATGCCGCGGCGGATCCGCTGGGTGAGTTGATTGCCGGAGCGGCTCGCCGCACTGAAAAAGACCCTCTGTCAGCGGGCCAGACCGGGTCTGTGCGCCCGCCGGCCAAGGCCCTTACAACAGACCGGCTGGTTATCGTTGCCCTGGACCCGGGGCATGGTGGCGAAGACCCTGGCGCCATCGGCCCGGGCGGTACACGTGAAAAAGACGTGGTGCTGCAAATCGCCATGCAACTGCGCGAGCGTATCAACCAGCAACCCAATATGCGTGCCTACCTCACGCGCGAAGCTGATTTTTTTGTGCCCTTGCATGTGCGCGTACAAAAAGCCAGGCGCGTGCAAGCGGACTTGTTCATCAGCATTCATGCTGATGCTTTTTTCTCAGACCGGCCACAAGGCGCCAGCGTATTTGCGCTGAGTGACCGGGGCGCTTCCAGCAGCTCGGCCCGCTGGCTGGCCAACAAAGAAAATGCCGCCGACCAGGTGGGCGGCATCAACGTCAAGGCCAAGGATGCGCAGGTGCTCAAGGCCATGTTGGACATGAGTACCACAGCGCAGATCAACGACAGCTTGAAACTGGGCGGCGCCATGCTGGGGGAGATCGGCAGCATCGGCAAACTGCACAAACCGCGCGTCGAACAAGCCGGCTTCGCAGTGCTCAGGGCGCCGGACATTCCCAGCGTGCTGGTAGAAACGGCATTCATCAGCAACCCGGACGAGGAAGTGCGCTTGCGCAACCCGGTTTACCAGGCGCAACTCTCCGATGCGCTGATGCGCGGGATCTTACGCTACTTTGCCAAAAACCCGCCACTGGCGCGCAACCGCGCGATCTGAGCGCTATCGCACGGCAGCAGCGCGCCTGGCCTTGAGCGCGCCAAAGATAACGATCAAGCCCGGCACCAGAATCATGGCCCAGATGATTTTGCTCAGATGCACTTTGACCCAGGGCAAATTGCCGAACAGATAACCTGCACCGACCAGGCCGCACACCCAGATGAAGGCCCCGATCACGTTATAAGCCGTGAACTTGCTCCGGTTCATTTCGGCCACCCCCGCCACAAAGGGGGCAAAAGTACGCACAAACGGCATGAAGCGCGCCAAAATAATGGTGATGCCGCCATAGCGCTCGTAAAAATCATGAGCCTGGTCAAAAGCGCGTTTGTTGAACCAGCGCGAGTCTTTCCACTGAAACACCTTGGGTCCGAAATACCGGCCTATGCTGTAGTTGCACTGGTCGCCCAAAATGGCTGCCAGCAAAAGCAAACCCATGGCCACAGGCAGACTGATCAGCCCGACACCGCACAGCGCGCCCACCACAAACAGCAGCGAATCACCGGGCAAAAAGGGCATCACCACCAGACCCGTTTCGACAAACACGATGGCAAACAGCAAGGCATAGACCCAGGCGCCGTAGGTCTGTACAAAGACCTCCAGATGCCGGTCCACATGCAAAATGAAGTCGATCAAAAAGGCGAGTAGTTCCATACGGCTGATTTTGGCACGGGCACAGCCTAAAATCGGTACGTGAACCCTGATGCCCCCGCCCTGCCCCGCCGCCCCATACGCGAACTGCCTGACGAGCTGATCAGCCAAATCGCCGCCGGCGAAGTCGTCGAAAGGCCCGCCTCGGTGGTGCGCGAATTGGTTGACAACGCCCTGGACGCCGGCGCCCGTGAGATCACGGTCCGGCTGCTGGCCGGCGGTGTGCGATGGATCCAGGTAGAAGATGACGGCAGCGGCATTCCCCGCGATGAACTGGCCACCGCCCTGCGCCGCCATGCCACCAGCAAAATTGCCTCCTTGCAAGACCTGGAGTCCGTGGGCACCATGGGTTTCAGGGGTGAAGCGCTGGCGGCCATCAACTCGATTGCCGACATGAGCCTGATCTCGCGCCATGCGGGCAGCTACAGCGAAGCAGCGGATGCGCATGCCTGGCAACTCGACGGCCGCACCGGCGAGCTCAAGCCGGCTGCACGCAGCACGGGCACCACGGTCGAAGTGCGCGAGCTTTTTTACGCCACACCGGCACGCCGCAAATTTTTAAAAACCGACGCCACCGAGTTGGCGCACTGCATTGAAGCCGTGCGCCGCCATGCACTGGTGCGGCCTGATGTCGGCTTTGCCATCTGGCATGAAGGCAAACTGGTCGAGCAGTGGCGCGCCGCTACCGCCTCGATGCAAGGCGACGATTCTTTGGCGGCGCTCAATCAGCGCCTGGCCGATGTGCTGGGCGAAGACTTCGTGGCGCAGTCTGTGGCTGTTAGCTACGAGAGCAGCGCGCGCCGCGACAACGGCCAGCCGGCGGTGCGCGTCTGGGGCCGCGCCGGCATTCCGGACGCCGCCCGCTCACGCCCGGACCAGCAGTTCGCCTATGTCAACGGCCGCTTTGTGCGGGACAAAGTGCTCACGCATGCGGCCCGCAGCGCTTACGACGATGTGCTGCACGGCCATCGCCAACCGGTGTATGTGCTTTATGTGGAGATGGACCCGGCACGCATTGATGTGAATGTGCACCCGACCAAGATCGAAGTTCGCTTTCGCGACAGCCGCGAAGTCCACCAGGCGGTGCGCCATGCCGCGGAAAACGCGCTGGCTGCAACGCGCACGCAAGGCGCCGGCTTGAACCTCGCGAGTCAGCCCCTCCAAGACGCCACGCCACCCGGGCTGATGAACGATGCCCAACGCGCCGTGCGCGGCCTGGGCTGGGCGCAGGCCGGCATGGACTTGGCGCAGCGCCAGAATCCGCGCGTGAATGATTTCGAAGCCATGTGGCCTGTGCCCGCAGCCGGCCAGGACTTGCCGGTCAATGTGTTGGCGGTGCAGCCTGCTGCACCGCAGACCGCCACGCTGGCGCCCGGCGAGTGGCCGCTGGGCCGGGCACTGGCACAGCTGCAAGCCATCTACATCCTCGCCGAGAACGCCGCCGGCCTGGTGATCGTCGACATGCATGCGGCGCACGAGCGCATTGTTTACGAGCGCCTGAAAACCCAGCTTGTCAACACCGCCATCACCAGCCAGCCGCTGCTGATTCCTGCAACTTTCGCCGCCACAGCGCAAGAAGTTGCCATCGCCCAAAGTGCTGCCGACACGCTGCAAACGCTGGGCCTGGAGATCACCGCTTTTTCGCCCAAGACCCTGGCGGTGCGCGCGGTGCCGACCTCGCTGGCGCAATCTGACGCGGTGGCGCTGGCCCGCAGCGTGCTGGCCGAGCTGGCACAGCACGATGCCAGCACCGTGATTGAGCGCGCCCACAACGACTTACTCTCCACCATGGCCTGCCATGGCGCTGTGCGCGCGAATCGCAAACTGACCATCGATGAAATGAATGCCTTGCTCAGGCAAATGGAAGCGACAGAGCGCTCTGACCAATGCAACCATGGCCGCCCGACCTGGCGCCAACTGAGCGTGCGCGAGCTCGACAGTCTTTTTTTACGCGGGCGCTAGCCCCAAAAAGCCGCTGCACCCGTCAGGCAGGACACGACAGCCACAAAGGTCAACATGCCGCGCAAAATCAGCCAGCTGCCCAGTTGCAGGGGGCGGTAAATCTGGCAATCGACCACATAGCAAAGGATCAGGCTGGCCGCCATCAGCAGCAAGCCCCAGGCGCTGTTGAGCAGCAAACCGGCCCAGGCCAGCAAACTCGGCAGCACACCCCAGATCAACCAACCGCGCGGTGCGCGCGCCTGCCGCATGGCCAGGCCCCAGTGAATGCCCCCTAAAAAACTCACAATCACAGCGGCATAAGTGAGCAGCGCTGTGGCGGCCAGGTCAGGCCACTCAAAGGGAAAAAACCAAACTCCGGCTGCCCCCAGCAAAAAGGGAAGCAAGCCGGCCAAGCCGAGCGCCCAGGCTTCAGGGCCGGGTTTGAGGGTTTGCTCGCCGCTGCCAGCCGACACGGACAGGTTTTCAGGTGATGTGTTCATGACTGCAGTTTAAAAGACCGCGCCAGCTGCTGGCACGCAGCGCCCCCGTGGCGAAGGCCGCGCAAATCCTGCTACGCTTGAACGGATGTTTTCATCTGTGCCTTCTCCTGCGGCTACCTCCTCGCCTGCGCTTTCATCAAGCACCACCATGCCTGCAGGGTTGGTGGTGCTGATTCTGGCGCTCACGCTGGGCATTCAGCCGGTGACGTCGGACTTGTACTTACCGGCCCTGCCCGCGCTGTCAGCCAGTTTTGCGGCCCCGATGTGGCAGGCCCAGTACACATTGAGCGCCATGCTGCTGGCTTTTGGTTGCTCGCAGCTGATCTGGGGGCCTTTGTCCGACCGCTTCGGCCGCCGCCCTGTGCTGCTGACCGGTTTGCTGGCCTACACCCTGGCCGCCCTGGCCAGCACCCAGGCGCCTTCGATGCTGTGGCTGATTGTCTGGCGCGCGCTGCAAGGCGCGGCCATGGGCGCGGTGGTGGTGTGCGCACGCGCCATCGTGCGCGATCTGTACGTGCCCACCGAAGGCGCTCGCATCATGTCCAAAGGCCTGAGCGGTCTGGGTGTGCTGGCCTGCCTGGCTCCGCCTGTGGGCAGCCTGGTGTCTGATCTGTCTGGCTGGCGCATGACATTGCTGGTGCCGGCCCTCTTTTCGGCGGGCACACTGGCGCTGGTGCTTTGGGGTTTTAAAGAAACCCTGGCGCAGCCCAGCCCGCAGGCGCTGCAAGCTAAAACACTGGTGCGCACCTGGACAGTGATCCTGCGCAACCCGACTTTTTTAGCTTACTCATCGCTGTCCGTAGCGTCTTACGGCGGCTTGTTCACGTTTCTGGCGACCTCACCCTTTGTCTTTATCCGGGTGCTGGGCCTGTCCAAAACACAATTCGGCATGGTGCTGTTTTTAATGTGCTTTGCCTATTTACTCGGTACTTTTTTATGTCGACGTTTGCTCAAACGCTATAGCGTGCAAAATGCCGCAGCCCTGGCCGCGGTCTTGAGCCTGTCAGCCGGCGTGCTGATGGCCGCTCTGGCTTGGTCCGGTATTCAAAACGTCTGGTCCTTGTGCCTGCCTTTTGCGCTGTACATGCTGGGGCATGGCGTGCACCAACCCTGCGGACAGAGCGGTGCAGTCGGGCCCTTCCCGGAAGCCGCCGGCACCGCCGCTGCACTGAATGGTTTTTTGATGATGCTGGTGGCCTTTGCGATGGGCAGCTGGCTGGGCACGCACATGGACGGCAGCGCACGGCCGCTGACTTACGGTGTGGCCGCCTGGAGCGTTGTGCTGGCCCTCGCCGCCTGGACCGTGGTGCGGCGTTATGGCCGCAGCAACCCGGTTGCCCCGGCTTGCGTGTCATGAACAGCAGCGCCTTGCCCGCTGACTTGCCCGCTGAATTGCCGGCTTTCCTGGCCCTGGCCGGTCCCACGGCCGCAGGTAAAACGGCTGCAGCCCTGGCCATTGCGCAGCAGCAGGCCGTCGAGATCATCAGTGTGGACTCAGCCCTGGTTTACCGCGGCATGGACATCGGTACGGCCAAACCCTGTGCAGACGAGCTGGCGGCGGTGCCGCACCACCTGATCAATATCCGTGACCCGCTCAAGGCCTACAGTGCGGCCGATTTTGTGCGCGACACCCGGGTTTTGATGACAGATATTCGCAGTCGCGGCAAGCTGCCCCTGCTGGTAGGCGGCACCATGCTGTACTTCAAGGCATTGTGGGATGGCCTGGACGACATGCCGACGGCCAGCCCGGCGCTTCGGGCCGAGCTGGCCGTGCAGGCCGCAGCCCAAGGCTGGCCCGCGCTGCATGCCGAGTTAGCACGAGTTGACCCGCTGACTGCCGCACGCTTGCAGCCGCAGGATTCGCAGCGCATTTCGCGTGCGCTGGAGGTGTTTCGCGCGTCTGGCCAGCCTATGTCTTTTTTTCAACGCCGCATCGCCCAAACCCAAGCTGCAATGGCGGCTGAAACAGCGCCCGCCGGCCTGCTGATCAGCCTGGAGCCGGACAAGCGTGCCTGGCTTCATCAGCGCATTGCGCAGCGTTTTGACGCCATGCTGGCGGCCGGTTTTCTCGATGAAGTACGCCGTCTGAGGGCCCGGGCTGACATGCACCCGGATCTGCCGGCCATGCGCTGCGTGGGTTACCGCCAAGCCTGGACACTGTTGGACAAGCTCAACACCCTGAAAAATCCGACAGAAGTGCAACAGGCCCAACATGATTTTCGCGAGCAAGGCATCGCAGCAACCCGCCAATTGGCCAAGCGCCAGCTGACCTGGCTGCGCAGCATGCCGCAACGGCGCGTGGTGGCCTGTGACGCCCCCGATGCGCTGGCGCAAGTGCTGGCTCTCACTGCGCAGTACGCGGTAGCCACCTTATGAGTTTTGACATACAGCAGCTGGCCAAACACTATGGCGACAGCCCGGTGTTTCGCAACGTCAGCCTGAGTCTGGCGCCCGGCGAGTTTGTCGCCATCGTGGGTGAGTCCGGTGTGGGTAAATCAACCCTGCTGAACTGCATGGCCGGGCTGGACAGCTGGGACCAAGGCAGCGTCCATCTGCAAGGTCACAACCTGGGCGAGCTCAATGACGAGCAGCGCGCCCTGCTCAGACGCCGGCATGTTGGTTTTGTGTTTCAGGCATTTCATGTGCTGCCGCATCTGGATGTGGCGCAAAACGTCGGCCTGCCCTTGCTGCTGCTGGGCCAGCACGACGACGCGCGCGTGCAGCACATGCTGGACGCCGTGGGCCTGAGCGGCCTGGGCGGCCGGCTGCCGCAGCAGCTCTCGGGTGGGCAGTTGCAGCGGGTCGCCATGGCACGCGCGCTGGTGCACAGGCCGGCGCTGGTGCTGGCCGACGAGCCCACCGGCAACCTGGACCCGGCCACCGCCGCCCGCGTGATGGACGCGCTGCTGGCGCAAACGCGTGCGCAGGGCTCATCGCTGGTGCTGGTAACGCACTCTGAAGCCGCAGCCGCACGCGCTGACCGGGTACTCAAACTGCATGCCGATGGCTTGGTTTGATTTTTTACAACCCGCAGCCGGCAGGCAGCAGCGTGTGCTGCCCGCCCTGCTGCTGACTTTTTCATGGCAAGAGCTGCGCCACCACCCCTGGCGCAATGCAGCGGCGGTGGTGGCCGTGATGCTGGGCGTGGCGCTGGCTTTGTCGGTGCACCTGATCAACGCGTCGGCGCTCAGTGAATTTTCTCAAGCCGTGCGATCCGTTAACGGCCAGCCCGACCTGACGCTGCGGGCCGCGCAGGGGCAGTTTGATGAATCGCTTTATGCCCGCATCGCCAGCTTGCCGGAGGTGTCTGTCGCCAGCCCCGTGCTGGAGCTGAGCACCTATGCGCAAGCTGCCGGCGGGGCGCGGCAGTCCCTGCGGGTGCTAGGGGTGGACGCCCTGCTGCTGGCCCGTCTGGCGCCCGAATTACTCCCGCGGCCGGCAGATGCCGACGATCGCTTTGCTTTTTTTGCACCGGCCACGGTGTTCCTCAATGCCCCGGCGCAGAACGCGCTTGGCGCAGGCTCTGTGCAATTGCAAAGCGGCTTGAACCTGCTGGCAGTGCGCGTGGCCGGCAGTGTGGCCGCCGGCGGCGGCCCGCTGGCGGTGATGGACCTGGGCGCAGCGCAAGACCTGTTCGGCCGCAGCGGCGAACTCACGCGCATCGACTTGCAGCTGCGCGCCGGGGTGGACCGGGCTGACTTTGTACGCCGCCAGCAAAGCGCCGCTGACTGGCCTGCTCAGCTGCAATGGAGCGAGCCCGGCGACGCCGCCCAGCGCGTGAGCCAGCTCTCACGCGCTTACCGCATCAACCTCACGGTCTTGGCGCTGGTGGCGCTTTTCACGGGTGCGTTTTTGGTCTTCTCCGTGTTGTCGCTGAGCGTGGCCAAACGCGCCCAGCAATTGGCCTTGCTGGGGGTGCTGGGTCTGGGTGGCGCTACGCGGCTGCAACTGGTGTTGTGCGAATCGCTGCTGCTGGGACTGCTGGGCAGTGCCGCTGGCGTGGCACTGGGCACGGCACTGGCGGCATTGGCCTTGCGCCTGTTGGGCGGCGACCTGGGTGGCGGTTACTTTGCCGGCATCGCGCCGGCCTTGCAGTGGAGCTGGGCGGCCGCGCTGACCTACGGCGGCCTGGGCGTGGTGGCAGCCTTGGTTGGCGGCTGGTGGCCGGCGCGCACGGCCCAACAATTGCCGCCCGCGCAAAGCCTCAAGGGCTTGGGCGTGGCGCCGGTCGGGCACGGCCGCGCCTGGCTGAGCCTGGCCATGCTGCTGGCCGGCGGCCTGTTGGCGTTGCTGCCACCGGTTGCCGGCATCGCACTGGGCGCCTACCTGTCGGTGGCGCTCTTGCTGATCGGCGGTATCGGCGCGCTGCCAGGCTTGATCGGCCTGCTCTACGGCCGGCTGAGCCCGCTCGTGGCCAAGCGGGTACTGCCCATGCTGGCGGTGGAGCGTGCGCGGCGTGTGCGCGAAAGCGCCGGCGTGGCCGTCAGCGGCGTGGTGGCTTCGCTCAGCCTGGCCGTGGCGCTGACCGTCATGGTGGCGAGTTTCAGGCATTCAGTGACAGACTGGCTGGATGTGGTGCTGCCGGCTGATTTGTATGTGCGCACAGCCGCCAGCAGCGCGGCCGGGGAGACGGCCTATTTCAGCCCGGAGTTTGTGCAGGCCGTGGCCGCAGTGCCGGGGGTGGCGCGTGCAGGGAGCTTGCGCGTAACGCAACTCTTGCTGTCCCCTGACCAGCCGGCGGTCGCCTTGATCGCGCGCGACATGCAAACGCCAGCGCGGGTGCTGCCACTGGTCGGACCGGCCCTCAGCGTGCCGGCCGGGGCGATCGGTATTTATGTCAGTGAGCCCATGGTGACGCGCTACCAGGCTAATCCGGGTGACTTTTTTGAACCGATGGCCAACAGTTTTGCCAAGACCGGTGCGCCGCGGTTTTTTGTGGCCGGGGTGTGGCGCGACTACGCCCGGCAGTTTGGCGCTATCGCCATGGACGAACAAGATTTTGTGCGCTTGACCGGTGACCGGCGCGTTAACGACCTGGCCCTGTGGCTGGCGCCTGGTGCGCGTGAAGATACCGTGCAGGCGGCCATCCGGCAACTGGCAGCGCAAACCCCGGGTCCGGGCCTGAACCATGAGCTGATCGAGCTGGCTTCTGCAGGCGAGATTCGCGTGCGATCACTGCAAATTTTTGACCGCAGCTTTGCCGTGACCTACTGGCTGCAGGCGGTGGCCATAGCGATCGGGCTGTTTGGCGTGGCCGCCAACTTCAGCGCCCAGGTGCTGGCGCGGCGCAAAGAGTTCGGGCTGCTGGCGCACCTGGGCTTAACGCGCCGTCAAGTTCTCAGTGTGGTGGCCGGTGAAGGCGCGGCCTGGACGGTGATGGGATCGATCGCCGGGCTGGCACTGGGCTTGGCGGTGTCGGTGGTGCTGGTGCATGTGGTCAACCCGCAAAGCTTTCACTGGAGCATGGATTTGCAAGTGCCCTGGTTGCGTCTTCTGGCCTTGTGCGTGGCCGTGGTGCTGGCCGGCACGCTGACCGCCTGGCTGGCAGGGCGCGCCGCCGCCAGCGCTGACGCGGTGCTGGCCGTGAAGGAAGACTGGTGAAAAACGCAGCTGCAAACCGGAGGCTTGTATGTTGAGCCGTCGCAGCTTGATGGGTGCCGGCGCGCTGGGCCTGGGCACGGCCCTGTGGACACCGGCGACACTGGCCTTGCCGGCACGAACACTGGTGTTCCCTGCCGACCATGGCGCGCACCCCGACCTGCGCACCGAATGGTGGTACATCACCGGCCATGCGCGCAGCCTGGCTGCTGAGCCGCGTGAATTCGGTTTTCAGCTGACATTTTTCCGCACCCGGGTGGATGCGGCGCAAAGTCTGCAATCGAAATTTGCGGCCAAACAACTGATCTTTGCGCATGCGGCAGTGACCGATGTACAAGGGCAAAAACTCTGGCATGACCAACGCATTGCGCGCGAAGGCTTTGGTCTGGCGCTGGCCGCCACCGGCAACACCACTTTGCAATTGGGTCACTGGCGCTTGCAGCGCCAAGCGGACTCCGGCCTGTACACGGCCGAGCTAGCAGCGCAGGACTTCGGCTTGGCGCTGCAGTTCAAGCCCAGCCAGCCGCTGCTTTTACAAGGCCAGCAAGGTCTGTCACGCAAGGGGCCGGATGCGCGCCAGGCCAGCTATTACTACAGCCAACCACAGCTGGCCACCCGCGGACAAATCACACTGCGTGGGCAGCGCTTTGAAATCAGCGGCAAAGCCTGGCTGGACCATGAATGGAGCGACGAGTTGCTGCACCCCGAAGCCAGGGGCTGGGACTGGATCGGCATGAACCTGGATGACGGCAGCGCGCTAACGGCTTTTGCTTTGCGGCGCAAGGATGGCAGCGCCGTGTGGGATGGCGGCTCTTTCCGCTCACCACAAGGGGCGCTTTACAACTTCAGTCGGGGAGAAGTCATTTTCAAACCCTTGCGTTACTGGCAAAGCCCGCTCACGCAGGCGCGCTACCCGGTGGAATGGCTGGTACGCACCCCGGCTGACTTCTACACCGTGAAAGCAGTGATCGATGCGCAAGAACTCGACAGCCGTCAGTCCACAGGCGCTGTGTACTGGGAGGGCCTGAGCGATCTGTTTGACAGCCATGGCCGCCGCGTGGGCCGGGGCTATCTGGAGATGACGGGCTACGCCTCACCGCTGCGTATCTGAGCGGCACACGTCTGAGCAGAGACAGGTCATCGTATCTGGCTAAACTGCCTGCATGCCTACTTCTGTTTCAGCTTCTGCAGCTGCCCTGCCCGCCCCTGTGTCCAAAAATGAGCAAGCGGCCAAGGGCTCGCCCAAATCACTGTCGGGCCTGCTGCCATTTTTACGCCCCTACCGGGTTCGCATCGCGCTGGCGCTGCTGTTTTTAAGCCTTGCAGCCGGCGCGACCCTGCTGTTCCCGCTGGCTTTGCGAAGCCTGATCGACGGCGGCCTGGTGCAGGCCGACAAGGGCGCGCAAACCATGGCCTTGCGCGATCATTTTTTCACGCTGTTTGCAGTGGCCACGGCGCTGGGCGGTTTTTCAGCTGTTCGGTTTTACCTGGTGAGCTGGCTGGGCGAGCGCATCACCGCCGACCTGCGCAATGCGGTGTATTCACATGTGTTGCATCAAAGCCCGGAGTTTTTTGAAACCACCCAAACCGGCGAAGTGCTGTCACGGCTGACCACAGACACCACGCTGGTGCAAACCGTGGTCGGCTCTTCTTTGAGCATGGGTCTGCGCAATGCCGTCATGGGGATGGGCGCGCTGGCCATGCTGATCTATACCAACCCGTACGTGATGATCCAGGTCTTCGGCATTCTGGTGCTGATCGTGCTGCCCAGTGTGTGGTTCGGGCGGCGCGTGCGCAAGCTCTCACGCGCCAGCCAGGACCGCGTGGCCGACTCCAGCGCGATTGCCGCCGAAGTTCTCAATGCGATTCCGGTGGTGCAAAGCTATACCGCCGAAGCGCGCGAAGCCGCCCGCTTTGACGCATCGACAACCAATGCCTTCGAGGCGGCAGTGCGTCGCTCCATGGCGCGTTCGGTGTTGGTGGGCTTCATCATCATCGCCACCTCGGCAGCGCTGCTGTGGGGCCTGTACCAAGGCACCCAAGCGGTGGTGCGCGGTGACATCACGGCCGGCCACCTGGGGCAGACGGTGGTCTATGTGATCATTCTGGCCAGTGCTTTTGCCGTGCTCGGCGAGGTCTATGGAGACTTGCTGCGCGCAGCCGGTGCCACAGAGCGCCTGATGGAGCTGCTGGGCAACCGTTCACCGATTGTCTCGCCCGCAGTGTCCGTCAAAGCACCTGCGCCCCAGGCCGGTAGCACCGTCACACTGGAGTCGGTGAACTTTCACTACCCTTCGCGCCCGGCGCAAGCGGCGCTTGGCGACTTCAACCTCAAGGTCGCCGCCGGTGAAACCATTGCCATCGTCGGCCCCAGCGGCGCGGGCAAGAGCACGGTGTTTCAGCTGCTGCTGCGCTATTACGACCCGCAGTCAGGCCGCATCACGCTCGACGGTGTCGCCACGAATGAAATGGACTTGCAGTCACTGCGCGGGCGCATCGGCATCGTGCCGCAGGATGCGGTGATCTTCTCCAGCTCCGCGCTGGACAACATCCGCTACGGCCGGCCGCAAGCCAGCGATGATGAAGTCAAAGCCGCTGCACAAGCGGCGTTTGCACATGAGTTCATCACAGCGCTGCCCGAAGGCTACGACACTTTTTTGGGCGAGCGCGGCGTGCGCCTGTCAGGCGGCCAGCGCCAACGCATCGCGATTGCCCGCGCTATGCTGAAAAACCCGCCGCTGCTCTTGCTCGACGAAGCCACCAGCGCACTCGACGCCGAAAGCGAGCGCATGGTGCAAGCCGCACTGGAGTCGGCCATGCGCGGGCGCACCACACTGGTTATCGCGCACCGGCTGGCCACTGTGCAGCAAGCTGATCGCATACTTGTGCTGGACCATGGCCGGGTGGTGGAAGAAGGCCGGCACGCTGAACTGGTCAAGCAAGGCGGCATGTACTCCCGGCTGGCGGAGTTGCAGTTCACTGTTTGAACTGCGGCGGTGGGGGTCTGATTCGTCGGGCTGATGGCTACGCCGATGGATACCCGTCTTATGCTTTAAACGCATAGATAAGCCAGAACCTGGCCTTGGACAAATACTGCGGGCGCTCCTACGCTCGTGACATTGACCTCCAGGAGCTTTGTTCATGAACTTATCCGCCACTGCCGCTGCGGCAGGACCTCACCCTCTTCCCTCTTACCTGAACGCCGATGAGCTCGGCCCCTGGGGCAATTACCTCGAACAGGTGGACCGGGTGATTCCGCACCTCGGGCCGCTGGCGCGCTGGGCCGAGACACTCAAACGGCCCAAGCGGATATTGATCGTCGATGTACCGATTCAGATGGATGACGGGCGCATTGCGCACTTTGAAGGTTATCGCGTGCAGCACAACATCTCGCGCGGGCCCGGCAAGGGCGGTGTGCGCTTTCATCAGGACGTGACGCTCTCAGAAGTGATGGCGCTGGCGGGCTGGATGTCGATCAAGAACGCGGCGGTGAACGTACCTTACGGCGGTGCCAAAGGCGGCATCCGGGTCGACCCTCAAACGCTGTCACCGGGAGAGCTTGAGCGCATGACGCGGCGCTACACCAGCGAAATCGGCATCATCATCGGGCCGAACAAAGACATTCCAGCCCCTGATGTCAACACCAATGAGCAGACCATGGCCTGGATGATGGACACCTACGCCATGAACACCGGCTCGACCGCCACCGGCGTGGTCACCGGCAAACCGGTGGACCTGGGCGGCTCACTCGGCCGGCGCGAGGCCACCGGGCGCGGCGTCTACACGGTAGGCGTTGAAGCAGCGCGGCACCTCGGGCTGGAGATGACTGGCGCGCGCGTGGCGGTGCAGGGTTTTGGCAATGTGGGCGGCATCTCAGCCAAGCTGTTTGCCGAGGCCGGTGCGCGCATCGTGGCGGTACAAGACCATGGCGGCACTGTCTATTGCGAGGCCGGGCTGGATGTGCCGGCGCTGCTGCGGCATGTAGCCGCTGCAGGCTCGGTGGCCGGCTTTGAGAAAGCCGAGTCGCTGCCAGACGAGAAGTTCTGGGACGTGGACTGCGAGATTTTGATTCCGGCAGCGCTGGAGCAGCAAATCACGCAGCACAACGCTCACCGCATCAAGGCGCGCATGATCATCGAGGGCGCCAACGGCCCCACCACGCCGGCAGCCGACGACATTTTGCAAGAGCGCCATGTACTGGTGGTGCCCGACGTGATTGCCAACGCCGGCGGCGTGACAGTCAGCTACTTTGAATGGGTGCAGGATTTCTCAAGCTTTTTCTGGGACGAAGAAGAGATCAACGCCCGGCTGGTGAAGATCATGAAGAACGCCTTTGCCGGGGTCTGGTCGGTCTCGCAAGATCGCAAGGTGAGCTTGCGCACAGCCACGTTCATAGTAGCTTGCCAGCGCATTTTGCACACACGCCAATTGCGCGGACTTTACCCTTGAGAAGCGGTTTTACTGCAGCGGCCCTTTGAGCGCGTCAGGGATAGGCAGCGGCATCACGGTGATGCCTTCTTCGAGCAGCGCCACCGCTTCTTGCCGCGAGGTCTGGCCGCGGATGCTTCGCTCTTCGGTCTCGCCGTAGTGCATCTGCCGGGCGACTTCGGCGAAGTGGCTGCCCACGTCTTCGGTGTTGGCCATGACATGGCGCGCCATTTTCAGCCAGTCGGCCTGAACGGCTTGCAGGTTCTGCAGGTCTTGCGCTGACGGCGCAGGCGCAGCGCCAGCTGGCACCAGTTCGCGGCTGGTGGACTTGCCGCCGCCGGACACAAGCGCATCAGGCGCAGCTGGCGCGCTGGCGAGCGCAGGACTGAGCTGCGGCGTGGCGCCCAGGTTCAGGCGCGGGGCGCTGAGCTGTTTGCTGATGGCGGCATCGCCGCACAGCGGGCATTGCACCAGTTCGCGGGCAAGCTGGCTTTGAAAATCGTCTTCAGACGCAAACCAGCCTTCGAACACATGCTGTCCGGCGCATTTCAGATCAAGAACTTTCATGGATGAATTGTGAGCCAGAACTCAAACACTTGCCCAGTCCAGGCTCCAGGCACCGGAACGCAGGTTTTGCAGCCAAAGCACACCGGTGAGGGTTTTTGCGTCTGTGATGCGGCCGTCACGGCACCATTGCAGCAACTCGTCGGCGCTGGCGCTGAAAACATCAAGGAACTCACCGGCGTCGAGTTGGCGCTCGCCGGCTGTGAGCTCACGCGCAAACCAGATGTCAATGAACTCGGTGGAGTAAGAGATGACCGGGTGCAGTACACCGGCGCGCGCCCACTGGCGGGCGGTGTAGCCGGTTTCTTCAAGCAGCTCGCGCTGGGCACAGACCAGCGAGTCTTCGCCGGGGTCGAGCTTGCCGGCCGGAAACTCGACCATCACAGCTTTGACGGGATAACGGAACTGGCGCTCGAGCACCAAACGCCCGTCCGGCAGTTCGGCCACGACCATCACGGCACCGGGGTGAATCACGTACTCGCGAAAAGCCTCTTTGCCGTCGGGCAGGCGCACGGTGTCGCGCATGGCGTGCAGGAAATGGCCGCGCAACAGCTCCTGGCTGGCCAAACGGGTTTCGCTCAGGTGCGCGTCATCGGGTTTTGCGTCAGGCGGGGTCATCGCAGTTTGAGCAGGTAGCGCAGCACAAAGCCCGGAAAGGCAAAGGTCACAAAGAGCGTACCGGTGATGGCATAAAACTCCCAGCCCTGAGGCGCGATCTGACCCAGCTGATGCTCTAGGGCCAGGGCCACGGCGCCGACCACAAAATACCAAAGCACCAGCTCCAACAAACGCAATGCCAAGTGTTTGGCAGTGCTCAGGCGGTAAACCAGCATGAAGCGTTGACTGATGAAAGGTAAATTGGCGGCCAGCAAAGCCAGCAGTACCACCAACCAGACTGGCGCTGCCTGGCTCATGGGCTCAAGTGACCAGCGTCTTGACCAGCGCAGCAATGGCATCGCCGCACAAAGTCATCAGACCGCCGGGTACCATACCCAAGACCAACAACAGACCGCCGTTCAGCGCCAATACAGCGCGGGCATCAGTGCGGGCAACAATCTCGGTTGGCAAACCGGCGTGGGGAGCGTCAAAGTACATCACCTTGACCACCCGGAGGTAATAAAAAGCGCCGATCAGCGAGGCCATCACGGCAAACACGGACAACACCAGATAGCCGGTGTCGCCGGAAGCCAGCAGCGACTGCAGCACCGCCAGCTTGGCGTAAAAACCCACCAGCGGTGGCACGCCGGCCAGCGAGAACATGGCCAGGGCCATGACACCGGCAAACAGCGGGCTGCGCTGGTTCAGGCCCGACAAGTCAGTGATTTCTTCAGCCTCATGGCCTTGACGTGCCAGGAGCAAAATAATTCCGAAGGCCGCCAGCGTGGTCAGCACATAAGTGATGACATAAAACATGGCCGCGCCATAGGCAGAGGTGGCATTGTGCTGGTGACCGCCGGCCACACCGGCCAGCATGGCCAACAGGAAAAAGCCCATTTGCGCGATGGTCGAAAACGCCAGCATGCGCTTGAGGTTGGTCTGGGCGATAGCGGCCAGATTGCCCACCAACAGGGAGCCGACGGCCAGCACCATGAGCATCTGCTGCCAGTCGATCGCCAGCGGGAGCATGCCCTGTACCAGCAGACGCATGCAAATTGCAAATGCCGCCAATTGCGGAGCCGCACCGATCAGCAGGGTCACGGCGGTAGGCGCGCCCTGGTAGACGTCAGGCAGCCACATGTGAAAGGGCACAGCACCGAGCTTGAAGGCCAGACCGGCAACAACAAAGACCAGACCGAAAACCAGCACCTGGTGCTTGACCTGGCGGCTGGCAATGGCCTGAAACACTTCGTTGACATTGAGCGAGCCGGTGGCGCCATAGATCATGGACAGGCCGTAGAGCAAAAAGCCCGAGGCCAGCGCGCCCAGCACAAAGTACTTCATGGCTGCCTCGGTGGCGGTCGCGTTGTCGCGGCGCAAGGCCACCAGCGCGTAGCTCGACAGCGTCATGAGCTCGAGACCCATGTAGATGACCAGGAAGTTGTGGCCCGAGATCATCACAAAAATACCCAGCAGCGAGAACAGGCTCAGGGTGAAGAATTCACCGCCGCGCAGCATGTCGCGGTCGGCCGCGTAGGGTCGGCCGTAAACCAGGGTGATCATCAGGGCAAGGCTGGCAAAGCACTTGAGCCAGTTGCCCATGGGGTCGCTGACGACCATTTTTCCAAAGCCGTAAACAGTGGCGCCCTGGGTAGCGTAAAAAGCTTCCAGCGCAGCGACCACCGCCAGCGTCAGCAGCGTCAACGCGTAGGTGGTGCCACGCAAAGGCGTCTTCACGCCCAGGTCCACCATCGCAATCACGCAGGCCATGACCAGCAAGATGATTTCGGGGTAAACGGTGATCCAGCTTAAAGAGTCAATCATCTGAATTCTTTTGAAATAGGGTTCTAGTGAGCAGCGCTTTTAGTTCAGCTTGGAAACAGCCACATGCTTGAGCAGGTCCAGTACCGAAGCGTCCATCACGTCAGTGAAGGGTTTGGGGTACACGCCCATGTAAAGCACAGCTAGAGCCAGCAGGGTCAACATGAGGAATTCGCGGGCATTGATGTCGGAAAGGCCCTTGACGTCGTCATTGGCCACCGGGCCCAGGTAAACGCGCTTGAACATCCACAAGGTATAGGCCGCGCCGAAGATCAATGCGGTGGCCGCGGCCAGGCCGATCCAGAAGTTGAACTGCACACCGCCCAGAATGACCATCCACTCACCCACAAAACCGGCCGTGCCAGGCAGGCCGCAATTGGCCATGGCAAAGAACAAGGCAAAAGCTGCGAACTTGGGCATGGTGTTGATGACGCCGCCGTAGCTGGCGATCTCTCGCGAATGCACGCGGTCATACAGCACGCCAATACACAAGAACATGGCCGCTGACACAAAGCCGTGCGCAATCATCTGCACCACACCGCCAGCCACGCCCAAGGGGTTGAAGATGAAAAAGCCCAGGGTGACAAAACCCATGTGCGCCACCGATGAATAAGCCACCAGCTTTTTCATGTCCTGCTGCACCATGGCTACCAGGCCGACGTAAATGACGGCGATCAGCGACAGCGCGATCATCAGCCAGGCCCACTCATGCGCAGCGTCCGGCGTGATGGGCAGCGAAAAGCGTAAAAAGCCGTAAGCACCGAGCTTGAGCATGATGGCCGCCAGCACGGCCGAACCGCCCGTGGGCGCTTCCACGTGCACATCGGGCAGCCAGGTGTGGACCGGCCACATGGGCACCTTGACAGCAAAGGCGGCAAAGAAGGCAAAGAACAGCAGCGTCTGCACAGGGCTGCTGAGCGGCAGTTTGTGCCAGGTGGCCAAGTCAAAACTGCCGCCTGACTTGACGTACAAAAAGACCAGCGCCACCAGCATCAGCAAAGAACCGAGCAAGGTGTAGAGGAAAAACTTGAAAGCTGCGTAGATCTTGTTGGGGCCGCCCCAGATGCCGATGATGAGGTACATCGGGATCAGGGTGGCTTCAAAGAACACGAAGAACAGCAGGCCGTCGAGCGCGGCAAACACGCCGATCATCAGCCCGCTCAAAATCATGAAGGCGCCCATGTACTGGTTGACACGGCTCGTGATGGATTCCCAGCTGGCAATCACGACGATGATGTTGATGAAAGCCGTCAGCAACACGAACCACAGCGAAATGCCGTCCAGCCCGAGGTGGTAGTTGACATTAAAGCGTGCGATCCAGGGCAGGTTCTCAACGAACTGCATGGCTGGCGTACCCAGCTCAAAGCGCGTGTACAGCGGCAAGGTCACCAGAAAGCTAAACACAGCACCGGTCAGCGCCAGCCAGCGCACTGCGCGGGCCTGCTCATCACGACCCAGCGCCAGCAGCACGACTCCGAAAAAGATAGGCGTCCAGATCGCCAGGCTCAACAAACCCATTTCTTGTTCTTCCTTCTTGTTTGTTATTTTTTGAGCCAGACGAAATACGTCATGAGCACAAAGATGCCGAGGATCATGCCGAAAGCGTAGTGGTAGATGAAGCCCGACTGCAAGCGTCGCACCAGGCCGGAGAACCAGCCGACCAATTTCCAGGAACCGTTGACCAGCGCACCGTCAATGAGCGCCTGATCGCCGCCCTTCCACAGGCCCATACCGAGGGCGCGGGCACCGCGGGCCAGCACGTTTTCATTGAACCAGTCGAGGTAGTACTTGTTCTCGAGCAAGGTGTAGACCGGCTGGGCCATGCGCTTGATGGCAGCAGGCAGGGCCGGGTTGACCATGTACATGTAATACGCCATCAGCACACCGGACAGCGCCAGCCAGAAAGGCGCGGTGCTCAGACCGTGCAAGGCCATTTGCGCCGGGCCGTGGAACAGCTTGGCGAGTTCCGCCATCGCCGGGTGTTTGGCCAGGTTGACGTGAATGGCGTCTTTGAAGAAGTCGCCAAACAGCAGGGGGTCGATGGCCAGGAAACCGATGACCACCGAAGGAATGGCCAGCAGCACCAGCGGCACCGTCACCACCCAGGGCGACTCATGCGGCTTGTGGGTTGCTTCGTGATGGCCTGCATGCTTGTCGTCATGCGCATCGTGATGCGCGTCGTCATGGTGGCCGTGGTGAGCGTCCGGGTTCTGGTCATAACGCTCTTTGCCGTGGAACACCAGAAAGTACATACGGAAAGAATAAAAAGCCGTGACAAAGACACCGGCGAGCACGGCGAAATGCGCAAAGCCGGCACCCGGCAGATTACTGAAATGCACCGCTTCAATGATGCTGTCTTTGGAGTAAAAACCGGCAAACAGCGGCGTGCCGATCAAGGCCAGCGAGCCGAGCAGCGAAGTGATCCAGGTAATCGGCATGTACTTGCGCACGCCCCCCATCCAGCGGATGTCCTGGTTGTGATGCATGCCCATGATGACCGAGCCCGCAGCCAGGAACAGCAGCGCTTTGAAGAAAGCGTGCGTCATCAGGTGGAACACCGCCACCGAGTAAGCCGAGGCACCCAAAGCCACGGTCATGTAGCCCAGCTGCGAGAGCGTGGAGTAAGCCACCACGCGCTTGATGTCGTTCTGGATGATGCCCAGAAAACCCATAAAAAGTGCCGTGATGGCGCCGATGACCATGATCAAGCTCAGCGCGGTGTCGCTCAACTCGAAGATCGGCGACATGCGCGCCACCATGAAGATACCGGCGGTCACCATGGTGGCCGCGTGGATCAGCGCCGAGATAGGGGTCGGACCTTCCATAGAGTCAGGCAACCAGACATGCAGCGGGAACTGCGCCGACTTGCCCATGGCGCCGATAAAAAGGCAAATACTGATAACGGTCACCAGCATCCAGCTGGTGCCGGGCAGGGTCAGTGCGGCGAGCGCGTCGGTCTTGGCAAAAGCCTCGGTGTAGTTGAGCGTGCCGGCATAAGCGGCAATCAAACCGATGCCCAGAATAAAGCCGAAGTCACCAACACGGTTGACTAAAAAGGCCTTCATGTTGGCAAAGATGGCGGTGGGCTTGTTGAACCAGAAACCAATCAAGAGGTACGACACCAGGCCCACGGCCTCCCAGCCGAAGAACAGCTGCAGCATGTTGTTGCTCATCACCAGCATCAGCATGGCGAAAGTAAACAGCGAGATATAGGCAAAAAACCGGTTGTAGCCCTCGTCTTCTTTCATGTAACCGATGGTGTAGATGTGCACCATCAGCGATACGAAGGTGACTACGCACATCATCATGGCACTCAAGCCGTCAACCAGAAACCCGACTTCCATCTTCAGGCCGCCCACGACCATCCAGGTGTAGAGCGTCTCATTGAAACGCGCACCGTCCAGCGCCACGCTCTTGAGCGTCATGGCCGAGATGATGAAAGCGACCAGCACGCCGGCAATGGTCAGCGTGTGGCTCAGGCGGCGGCCGATCCAGTTACCGCCCAGCGAGGTGCCCAAAATGCCGGCCAGCAAGGAACCGACCAGCGGCGCCATGGGCACGGCCAGCAAGGTGGATGCGTTAAGGGTTTGACTCATCTTGTGTTCTTGTTTCTACTCAGAAAAATCAGTAGGTTCAGGCCAGGGCTTAGCCCTTGAGCGTGTTGAGTTCATCCACATTGATGCTGGACTTGTTACGGAACAGCAGCACCAAAATGGCCAGGCCGATCGCTGACTCGGCAGCGGCCACCGTCAGGATAAAGAAGACAAAGACCTGCCCGGCCATGTCGTTCAGGTAGTAAGAAAAAGCCACAAAATTCATGTTGACGGCCAGCAGCATCAGCTCAATGGCCATCAGCAGCACGATCAGGTTTTTTCGGTTAAGAAAAATGCCGATCACCGACATCGCAAACAGCATGGCGCCCAGCGCCAGAAAGTGTCCCAGGGTGATCATGCTTTTTTCTCCTCAACAGGGGCTTCTTGCGGCAGCGGCGCAGCCATCGTCGGATTCATTTTGACGAGGCGCACACGGTCTGCGCGTTTGACGCGAATCTGGTCGGCCGGATCAATGTGCTTGGAGTCTTTACGCTCGCGCAAAGTCAATGCAATCGCAGCAATGATGGCGACCAACAAAATAACTGCAGCCACCTCCAGCGGGTACAGGTACTGTGAGTACAGCAGCTTGCCCAATTCTTTGGTGTTGGACAACTCGACCACGGCTTGGCCCACCACGGCAGCCGCCTTGGGCGGCTCGGCCAGGCGAAAGCCACCCATCAGCACCGCGGACATTTCAAGGGCGATCAGCGTTCCGGCGGCAGCGGCCAGCGGGAAATGTTTCCAGAAACCCTTGCGAACGCCGTCAAGATTGATGTCAAGCATCATCACAACAAAAAGAAACAGCACCATGACGGCGCCCACGTAGACCAGCACCAGTGTGATCGCCAGAAACTCCGCTTTGAGCAAAATCCACAAAGCCGAGGCTTGGAAAAAAGCCAGCACAAGGTAGAGCGCAGCATGCACCGGGTTACGGGCAGTGATGACTTTGAAGGCGGCGAAAAGCAGCACCGCGGCAAAGGCATAAAAAAGACCTGTTTGAGCGTCCATGTTGTGTTGAATTCTTTCGTGCGGTCAGCAAGAGGGTCGGTGGTAGCACATCGCCGTGTTCAGCGGTACTTGGCGTCAGCCGCCTTGTTGGCTGAGATTTCGCTTTCATAGCGGTCGCCGACAGCCAGCAGCATCTCTTTGGTGAAGTACAGATCACCGCGTTTTTCACCGTGGTACTCGAGGATGTGGGTCTCGACAATCGAGTCCACCGGGCAGCTTTCTTCACAAAAGCCGCAAAAAATGCATTTGGTCAGGTCAATGTCATAGCGCGATGTGCGGCGACTTCCATCCTCACGCACATCCGATTCAATGGTGATGGCCATGGCCGGGCAAACCGCTTCGCACAGCTTGCAGGCAATGCAGCGCTCTTCACCGTTGTCATAGCGGCGCAAGGCATGCAGCCCCCGGAAACGCGGACTCATCGGCGTTTTTTCTTCAGGAAACTGAACCGTGATCTTGCGCTTGAACATGTACTTGCCCGTCAAGGCCATGCCCTTGAGCAACTCGGTGAGCATGAAGCTGGAAACAAAATCTTTGACTGAAGCTACTGCACTCATGATGATGTCCTGCACAAGGGAGTCGTAGAAGAGGCATTATTCAAACCGGGGCCGCGGAACCGGCTTAGCCGGGCCGCAGGCGCAGCGGCCCCCTCGGGGGGCAGCGCATTACACGAAGTGAAAAGCGTGGGGGCCATGGTCACCATATGCTGTAAGGCGTCTGCATCCAGGCGCCAACCACCACCAGCCAGACCAGCGTGACGGGGATGAAGATCTTCCAGCCCAAACGCATGATCTGGTCATAGCGAAAACGCGGAAAGGTGGCACGCACCCAAAGGAACATGGTGACCACGACAAAGGACTTCAGGCCCAGCCAAATCCAACCCGGCACCCAGTTGAACAGCGCCGAGTCAATAGGTGGCAACCAGCCGCCCAGGAACAAGATGACGCAAAGCACCGACACCAGAATCATGTTGGCGTATTCGGCCAGAAAGAACATGGCAAACGCCATGCCCGAGTACTCGACCATGTGGCCGGCCACAATTTCTGACTCGCCTTCAACCACGTCAAAAGGATGGCGGTTGGTTTCGGCCAAGCCGGCAATGAAGTAAACAATAAAGACCGGGAACAAGGGCAGCCAGTTCCAGGACAGGAAGTTCAGGCCACTGTCGGCGCCCATGCCGCGTGCCTGGCCCATGACGATGTCGGTCATGTTCATGCTGGCCGACACCATGAGCACCACCACCAGGCAAAAGCCCATAGCAATCTCGTAGCTCACCATCTGCGCCGAAGCGCGCAAAGCGCCCAGAAAAGCGTACTTGGAGTTAGAAGCCCAGCCGGCGATGATCACGCCGTAAACCTCGAGCGAAGTGATGGCCATGAGAAACAACAGACCGGCGTTGATGTTGGCCAGCGCCACATCAGGGCCGAAAGGAATGACCGCCCATGCGGCCAACGCCGGCATGATGGTCATGATCGGGCCCAGCACAAACAGGCCCTTACTGGCCGCCGTCGGCATGATGATTTCTTTGGTCAGCAACTTGAGCGCATCGGCAATCGGTTGAAGCAAACCAAAAGGGCCCACGCGGTTGGGGCCAAGCCGAATTTGCGTGAAGCCGATGGCCTTGCGCTCCCACAGCGTAAGGTAAGCCACGCAGCCCATCAGCGGCAGCAGCACCGCCACGATCTTGATCAGCGTCCAGAGCACCGGCCATACAGTGGTGGGCCACATGCCGCCCATCAGGCCTTGTCCGGCCAGGTACAAACTATCGATCATGCGCTGACCTCTTGTTCTTGGGATGCGGCACCCTGGCGGGCGTCAGCCGTCAGTTGCAGCGAAGTTGCGCGACGCACCAGCGAGTCGAGTTGGTAGATCGAGGCTACAGCGGGACGCGGGGCCGGTGCTGTACCAACAGCGGGCAAGACATCCGAAGCATTGTTCAATTTGCCGGCAGCAACCTGGCTGCGGCCGTCCACTGCGGGGCCAAACACCTGGGCAAGAACTTCGAGAGAAGACTCAAACGCGAAGCCCGGCAAACCAAGCATATTGCCCAGCACGCGCAACACTTTCCAGGCCGGACGGGTCTCACCCAGGGGCTTGACCACTGCGTGAAAGCTCTGCACGCGGCCTTCGGCATTGACAAAGGTGCCCGGTGTTTCAGTGAAGGGAGCAATCGGCAAGAGCACATCTGAAAAAGCCATGTTCGCTTTGAAAGGGCTCAAGGTCACCACCATGGAGGTCTTGGCCAGCGCCAGGGCAGCTTGAGCGCCGGCGGCCGAGTCCAGCTCGGGCTCATTGTTCAGCAAAAACAGCGCCTTGAGCTGGCCGCCTAGCATTTGCGATGCGTTCAGTCCGCCAGCCTGGGGTTGTGCAGCGGCAAGTTGCGCACCCACGGTGTTGGCGGCTTCGGTGAGGTAACCCACGCTGGCGCCCGTTTGCGCTGCAATCCAGTTGGCCAGGGTCAGCAGGCTGCCGGCTTGGGCATGGTGTGCAGCCGCATTGCCCAGCAAGACAGCTTTGCGCTCGCCGCCCAGCAATGATTTCGCCATCGCCTGGGCTGCGGTACCTGCTGCCGGGACGCTGAGGCCGGCAGGCAGCGCAGCGCCGTTGGCAGCCGAAATAGCCGATGCAAGTTCTGCCAACTGGCTGAACCAGCCGGCCGGTTCGCTCAGCAGCGTGTTGGCTACCGGCAGTGCCCAGGCGTCTGCGGATGCCAATTCGGTGCTGGAGACGATGGCACTGACCGCACAGCCCTTGCGTGCGGCCTGGCGGATGCGCTGGGCAAACAGCGGATGGTCTTTGCGCAGATTCGAGCCAACAATCAGCACGCGCTGCAACTCGGACAAAGAGGCAATGGAGGTGCCTA
Source organism: Polaromonas sp. (assembly GCA_044350025.1). Classification (GTDB taxonomy): domain Bacteria; phylum Pseudomonadota; class Gammaproteobacteria; order Burkholderiales; family Burkholderiaceae_C; genus Polaromonas. The sequence goes on from JBILIK010000006.1 coordinate 76,609, forward strand.
GCCAGCGCACAGACCCGGCAGGCGCAAATTCAGCATTGCGCAAGCGGTGGTCAATGTTGTCGCTGCCCAGGCCGCGCATCAGCGCGCCGGCCAGGTAAAGCTCTTCCACCGTGCTGTGCGGGCTGGCCAATGTACCGATGCTGTTGGCACCGTGGTCAGCCTTGATGAGCTTCAGGCCATTGGCGATGTACTCAAGTGCAGTCTGCCAATCGACCGGGGTCCACCGGTCACCTTGCTTGATCATCGGGCTGGTCAGGCGCTCGCTGCTGTTCAGGGCTTCGTACGAAAAGCGGTCCCGGTCAGCGATCCAGCATTCGTTGACAGCTTCGTTTTCAAGCGGCAACACGCGCATGACGGCGTTGCTCTTGACTTGCACCATCAAGTTAGCGCCGGTTGAATCATGCGGACTGATGGACTTGCGGCGGGATAACTCCCAGGTGCGTGCGCTGTAGCGGAAAGGCTTGCTGGTGAGCGCGCCCACCGGGCAGATGTCGATCATGTTGCCCGAGAGTTCAGAGTCCACCGACATGCCGACAAAAGTTTCGATCTCGGCGTGCTCGCCGCGATGTGACATGCCGAGTTCCATCACGCCGGCGACTTCCTGGCCGAAGCGTACGCAGCGCGTGCAATGAATGCAACGGCTCATCTCCTGCATGGAAATCAGCGGGCCGACGTCCTTGTGAAAGACAACGCGTTTTTCTTCTTCGTAGCGGGAACTGCCGCCGCCGTAACCCACAGCCAGGTCTTGCAACTGGCATTCGCCACCCTGGTCGCAGATGGGGCAGTCCAGCGGGTGGTTGATCAGCAAAAACTCCATCACGCCCTTTTGGGCCTTGATGGCTTTGTCGTTCTTGGTGTGAACGATCATGCCCTGCGTCACCGGCGTGGCGCAGGCCGGCAAGGGCTTGGGTGCTTTTTCGACATCGACCAGGCACATGCGGCAGTTGGCTGCGATGCTGAGTTTCTTGTGATAGCAGAAATGCGGAATGTAGGTGCCGGCTTTTTCAGCCGCGTGCATCACCGTGCTGCCTTCGAGCACTTCCACTGCCTGACCGTCGAGTTGAATTTCAACCATTGAGTTTGCTCTCGCTCTTGCTTGTTGCTTTGGCCGCGGATGATGTCAGGCTTCCACCGGGACCATGCAGGTCTTGTGGGTAATGTGGTGTTCAAACTCGGCACGGAAATGCTTGATCATGGCGCGCACCGGCATGGCCGCAGCATCGCCCAGGGCGCAGATGGTGCGGCCCTGAATGTTGTCAGACACCGAGTTCAGCATGTCAAGGTCGCTGGCGCGGCCCTGACCGTGCTCGATGCGATCGACCATGCGCCATAACCAGCCCGTGCCTTCGCGGCAGGGCGTGCACTGGCCGCAGCTTTCGTGCATGTAAAAGTAAGACAGGCGCAACAGACTTTTGACCATGCAACGAGTTTCGTCCATGACGATGACAGCGCCCGAGCCCAGCATGGAGCCGGCCTTGGCGATCGAGTCGTAGTCCATGTGGGTAGCCATCATGATGTCGGCCGGCAACACCGGCATGGACGAGCCCCCGGGGATCACGGCCTTGAGCTTGCGGCCGCCGCGCATGCCACCGGCGAGCTCGAGCAGCGTGGCAAAGGGTGTGCCCAGCGGGATTTCATAGTTGCCCGGGCGCTCGACGTCACCGCTGATGGTGAAAATTTTGGTGCCGCCGTTGTTGGGCTTGCCACATTCGAGGTAGGCCTGGCCGCCATTGCGAATGATCCAGGGCACTGCCGCAAAGGTCTCGGTGTTGTTGATGGTGGTCGGCCTGCCATAGAGGCCAAAGCTGGCCGGGAATGGCGGCTTAAAGCGCGGCTGGCCTTTCTTGCCCTCAAGGGATTCGAGCAGCGCGGTTTCTTCGCCGCAGATGTAGGCGCCAAAACCATGCGTGGCGTGCAACTGAAAACTGTAGCTGCTGCCCAGAATGTTGTTGCCCAACAGGCCGGCGGCACGCGCTTCTTCCAGGGCTTCTTCAAAGCGTTGGTACGTGGCAAAAATTTCGCCGTGGATGTAGTTGTAACCGACCGGTATGCCCATGGCATAGGCCGCAATCGCCATGCCTTCAATGACCACGTGCGGGTTGTAGTGCAGGATGTCACGGTCTTTGGCAGTGCCCGGTTCGCCCTCGTCGGAGTTGCAGACCAGGTATTTTTGACCGGGGAACTGACGCGGCATGAAGCTCCACTTCAAGCCCGTTGGAAAGCCTGCACCGCCACGGCCGCGCAAGCTGCCGGCTTTGACCTCGGCGATAACCTGGTCGGGCGTCATGCCCTCAGAGCCATCAATGCCCAGAATTTTGCGCAGCGCCTGGTAGCCGCCACGCGCCTGGTAGTCTTTCAGACGCCAGTTATGGCCGTCCAGCCCTGCCATGATTTGCGGGTTGATGTGACGGCCATGAAAAGAGCTTTGCACGCCGGTGGCAGCAAACTGGGAAAGTACGCTCGAGGCGCTGGAAGCTGTTGTCATGGTTACTTGGCCTCTGCGGATTTCAAACCGTCTATCAGTTGGTCGAGCTTGTCATGGCTCATGAAGCTGCACATGTTCAGGTCATTGACCAGCATCACAGGTGCATCTGCGCAGGCGCCCAGGCATTCGGACTGCTGCAATGTGAACATGCCATCGGCCGTGGTGCCACCCATGGTGACGCCGAGCTTTTTTTCCAGGTACACCAGCGCCTTGTTGCCGTCGCGCAGCTGGCATGGCAGGTTGGTGCAGACATTGAGCTTGTACTTACCAACCGGCTGCTGGTTGTACATGTTGTAGAAAGTTGTGATTTCATGAACAGCAATCGGCGCCATGCCCAGGTAAGCAGCCACGGCCTTTTCGCTGTCAGCGCTGACAAAACCCTGCTCGCGCTGGACGATGGTCAAACAAGCCATGACGGCAGATTGCTTTTGGTCAGCCGGGTACTTGGCGACTTCGCGGTCAAAGAGCGCGAGCACTGTTGGGGAAAATTCAGCCAATTCGTATCTCCATCGCGCAAATGACGAGGTGGGAGGCGCCGCAGGCACTGAGGGTAAGAGTCTTGTTCATCGGTCAATCTCACCAAACACAATGTCCATCGTGCCAATGACTGCGACGGCGTCAGCGATCATGTGGCCGCGCGACATTTCGTCCATGGCTGCCAGATGCGAGAAGCCGGGCGGACGGATCTTCAGGCGGTAAGGTTTGTTGGCGCCGTCACTCACGATGTAGATGCCGAACTCTCCCTTGGGATGCTCAACTGCGGCATAGGCTTCGCCTTCGGGCACGTGAAAGCCTTCGGTGAAAAGCTTGAAGTGATGGATCAGCTCTTCCATGTTGGACTTCATCGACTCGCGGTCGGGCGCTGCCACCTTGTGGTTGCTGGTGATGACCGGCCCGGGGTTGACGCGCAGCCAGTCGATGCACTGCTTGATGATGCGATTGGACTCACGCATCTCTTCGATGCGCACCAGGTAGCGGTCGTAGCAGTCGCCGGTCTTACCGACGGGCACGTCAAAGTCCATGCGGTCGTAGACGTCATAGGGCTGCTGCTTGCGCAGGTCCCATGCAAAGCCTGAACCGCGCAGCATCGGGCCGGTAAAACCCAGGTTGAGCGCGCGCTCCGGCGTGACCACGCCCACGCCCACGGTGCGCTGCTTCCAAATGCGGTTGTCGGTGAGCAGGGTTTCGTACTCGTCGACCAGACCGGGGAATTTGCTCACGAAGTCGTCGATAAAGTCGAGCAGCGAGCCCTGACGGTTTTCGTTCAAGGCGGCGATGGCCTTGGCGTTTTTGACCTTGCTGACCTTGTATTGCGGCATGCTGTCCGGCAGGTCGCGATAGACACCGCCCGGGCGGAAGTAAGCCGCGTGCATGCGTGCGCCGGAGACGGCCTCGTACATGTCAAACAAAGCCTCACGCTCGCGGAAGCAGTAAATCAGGATGTTCATCGCGCCGCAGTCAAAACCGTGAGCGCCCAACCACAGCAGGTGGTTGAGCAACCGCGTGATTTCTGCGTACATGACACGTATGTACTGAGCGCGCACTGGCACATCCACGCCCATCATCTTTTCGATGGCCAGGCAATACGCGTGTTCGTTGGACATCATCGACACATAGTCAAGGCGGTCCATGTAGGGCAGCGACTGGATGTAGGTCTTGCTTTCAGCGAGCTTTTCTGTAGCGCGGTGCAGCAGACCGATGTGTGGATCGGCGCGCTGGATAACTTCACCGTCGAGCTCCAGCACCAAGCGCAACACGCCGTGCGCGGCCGGGTGCTGGGGACCAAAATTGAGCGTGTAGTTTTTGATTTCTGCCATGTCTTTTGCCTTAAGCCTTGGGGCCGAGGCCGGCGTAGTGGTCTTCTCGGATCACGCGGGGCGTGATCTCGCGCGGTTCAATGGTTACAGGCTGGTAGATAACGCGCTTTTGTTCAGGGTCGTAACGCATTTCAACGTGACCGGTGGTCGGGAAATCTTTGCGGAAAGGATGGCCGATAAAACCGTAGTCGGTCAGGATACGGCGCAAGTCGTTATGGCCTTCAAAGACGATGCCAAACAAATCAAAAGCTTCGCGCTCGAACCAGTTGACCGAGTTCCAGATTTCGCTGAGCGAGGGCAGCACCGGGAAATCGTCATCCGGGCAAAACACTTTCAGACGCACGCGCTGGTTCAAGCTGACAGACAAAAGATGAGAGGCCGCGCAAAAACGCAGACCGTTATAGCGGCCGTCGCCGTATTCAGAGTAATCAATGCCGCACAAGTCCAGCAGTTGCTCAAACTGGCAAGCCGGTGCATCACGCAGAAGCCGGGCAGCAGCAAGGTAGTTGGCGGCTTTGACGACGATGGTCAATTCACCCATGGCGACGGTGGCGCTGTGCAGCTTCTCGCCCAATGCACTTTCAATAGTGACTTTGAGTTGCTCGGCGCTGGCAGGATGCAGTGGTCCCATCAAGCCCTCGCAATGGTGTTGGTGCGGCGGATTTTTTGCTGCAACTGGATGATGCCGTACATCAGCGCTTCGGCCGTGGGCGGGCAGCCGGGCACATAAACATCGACAGGCACAATGCGGTCGCAACCGCGGACCACCGAATAACTGTAGTGGTAGTAACCGCCGCCATTGGCGCACGACCCCATAGACAAGACCCAGCGCGGCTCAGACATCTGGTCGTAGACCTTGCGCAGGGCCGGCCCCATCTTGTTGCACAGTGTGCCGGCCACGATCATCAAATCAGACTGGCGCGGGCTGGGCCGAAACAGCATGCCGAAGCGATCCAGGTCATAACGCGCTGCGCCCGCGTGCATCATCTCAACGGCGCAGCAGGCCAGACCAAAGGTCATGGGCCACAGCGAGCCGGTTTTGGCCCAGTTGACCACCGAGTCGTAACTCGTGGTCATGAAGCCTTCGTTGAATACACCTTCAAGTGACATACCAGTACCTTTGTGGCGGAATTTCGGCTCGCTCTTGATTGATCCGGAGCGTGCTGTTGCGTGTTGTGTGCTTGGTCGGTAATCGGTAAAAGTTAAGGCCTACTCCCAATCGAGCGCGCCTTTTTTCCATTCGTAGACAAAGCCCACGACCAGAATGCCCAAAAAAATCATCATGGACCAGAAACCGACCGCGCCAATGTCCTTGAGCGCAACAGCCCAGGGGAAAAGAAAAGCGATTTCCAGGTCAAAAAGAATAAAGAGAATGGCCACCAGGTAGTAGCGCACGTCAAACTTCATGCGTGCGTCTTCAAAAGCTTCGAAGCCGCATTCGTAAGGGGAGTTTTTTTCGCTGTCGGGGCGGTGCGGGCCCAACAATCGGCCCAGCACTTGCGGCACAACGCCAACAGCAATACCGACCAGGATAAACAACAGGACGGGCAGGTATTGGTCGAGGTTCATCTTGTTTGTGTCACTAGGGTTGCCGCCCGGATGGACGACCAAGTCAGGCGCTGAAAGCGCACAGTCAAACCAATGCCTGTGTTGGTGCGGACGGCGAGACTCGAACTCGCACAGCTTTCGCCACTACCCCCTCAAGATAGCGTGTCTACCAATTTCACCACGTCCGCGGTTTTTTTCAGTGTCTGGCGGCATGAGGAAAAGCTGAGCTTGCGCCTTCCAGACAGTCTCAGAGTTTACCCTGAAATGACCCGTTTTCCGAATGGCAGGCAGCCCTGCAAAGGCTTATTTGGTAGGGATCTGACCGGCGCCTGGCGTGACTGGCGCCGGCGGCACCGAGGCATCAACAGCAGGTGCGGCGGGCACAGCCGTTCCCGGAATTTGGGCCGCTGGCGTGACAGGAATCGACGACGCAGGCGTATCGAGCACGCTTGAAGACTTGCGCGGTTGTGCATTACCGAAGTAAGCCAGCGCCAGCGTGCAAGCAAAGAACACAGCGGCCAGCACGGCGGTGGTGCGCGAGAGAAAATTGGCACTGCCGCTGGCGCCAAACAGGCTGCCCGAACCGCCACTGCCAAAAGCTGCACCCATGTCGGCGCCCTTGCCGTGTTGCACAAGAATGAGTCCGATCATGCCCAAAGCAGAAAGCATTTGGACGGTCAGGATAATGGTCAAAGCTACATTCATTGGATACTCCTAGATTCTCAAAAAAATGGGCCCGCACTCAGGCGCAGGCCGCAGAAACAATACTCAAAAAATCGGCCGCCTTGAGGGAGGCGCCACCAACCAAGCCCCCATCAATGTCCGGTTGCGCCAGCAGCATGGCCGCATTGGCCGCGTTCATGCTGCCGCCATAAATGATCTTGACGCGGCTGGCGTTGGCACTGGCCGCGGCCAGTTGCGCGCGCAACACTGCGTGCACCGCCTGCGCATCCTGTGGGCTGGCCGTCTTGCCGGTGCCGATTGCCCAGACCGGCTCGTAGGCCACCACGATTTCGCTGATGCAATGGCCGTTGGCCTGAATCACCGCAGCGAGCTGACGCTTGACGACTTCGGTGGTGCGACCTGCATCGCGTTCGGCCAGCGTTTCGCCCACGCAGACGATGGGCGTGATGCCTAGCGCCAAAGCTTGCTGGGCTTTGGCTGCGACCAACGCATCGGTTTCGCCATGGTACTGACGTCGCTCCGAATGCCCGACGATGGCATAACGGCAGGCAAAGTCTTTGAGCATGGCAGCGCTCACCTCACCCGTGAAAGCACCCGAAGGCTGGCTGGAGACATCTTGCGCGCCCAAGGCCACACAAGCCAAAGCCGGCAACCGGCTCAGCAGGCCGGCAAACTGCGCCAGGTAAGGCGCAGGAATACAAAGCGCCACATCACAAGCCGGTTTGGACGCCATGCCGGCGGCCAGCGCGCTCAGCAAAGCCTCGTTGGCGACCAGGCTGGCGTTCATTTTCCAGTTTGCAGCGATCAGTGCGGTCATGCTTGTTTCTCGCCCGACCAGGTCAAGATAATTTTCCCGATGTGCTGATTCGACTCCATCAGCGCATGCGCTTGGGCAGCCGCATCAGCAGGAAATGTTTTGAAGATCACCGGCTTGATCGCACCGCTTTCCAGCAGCGGCCAGACCTTGGCGCGCAATGACTGGGCAATCGCCGTTTTAAAAGCAATTGGCCTGGGCCGCAGGGTAGAGCCGGTGATGCTCAAGCGCTTGCGTAAAACCATGCCGGCGTTGAACTCCGCCTTGACACCGCCCTGCACCGCAATGATGACCAGCCGGCCGTCTTCGGCCAGACACTCGACTTCTCGCGCCACATAGCTGCCGGCGACCATGTCCAAAATGACATGAACGCCTTTGCCGTCGGTAAGCCGTTTAGCTTCCACTGAAAAATCAGCCGTTTTGTAATTGATGGCATGGTCAGCGCCCAGCACCAAACAGGCGGCGCATTTTTCGTCGCTGCCAGCGGTGGCAATCACTTGAGCGCCCAAGGCTTTGGCCATCTGGATGGCCGTGACACCGATGCCGCTGGTGCCGCCCTGAATCAGCAATGTTTCTCCGGCCTGCAAGCGGACACGGTCAAACACATTGCTCCAGACCGTGAAGAAAGTCTCTGGCAGTGAAGCGGCTTCGATGTAACTCAAACCCTTAGGCACAGGCAAGCACTGGCCCACCGGCGCCACGCAAAGTTCGGCATAACCGCCGCCAGCCACCAGCGCACAAACCCGATCACCCGGCTTGAACCCGGCCGCAGCCATGGCCGCAGCATCGCCGGCGATGATCTCGCCCGCGACTTCCAGGCCGGGGATGTCTGACGCGCCTGGCGGTACCGGGTAGTTGCCGGTTCGCTGCAACACGTCGGGGCGGTTCACCCCGCTGGCTGCCACGCGGATCAGGACCTCGCCCACACCCGCTTGCACGGATGCGCGCTCACCCATCCGAAGCACATCGGGTGCGCCGTAAGCGGTGATTTCAACAGCTCTCATGCGAGTTTGATTTGCAAGCTGACCGCACCGCCAGTCGTTCAAACCGGCGGTACTGGTCAAGCGGGCTTAGCCCTGATCGTTTTGCTGACCGGGACGGTCGAGCAGCGCCTTCATGGACAGCTTGACGCGACCTTTTTCGTCCGTCTCCATGACCTTGACGCGGATGACCTGGCCTTCCTTGAGGTAGTCGGAGACTTTTTCGACACGCTCGTGAGCGATCTGGCTGATGTGCAAAAGGCCGTCTTTGCCGGGCAGCAGGTTCACAAGTGCGCCGAAGTCCAGCAGCTTGGTGATCGGGCCTTCGTAAATCTTGCCGATTTCGACTTCAGCGGTGATCTCGGCGATGCGGCGCTTGGCCTCGTCAGCCTTGGCGCTGTCATTCGAGGCGATGGTGATGGTGCCGTCTTCCTCGATGTTGATCTGC
>JBILIK010000040.1:0-24853 GCA_044350025.1 Polaromonas sp.
GCTCGCTGGCCTGGTCTAACTTTTTCTCGCGCCTCACGCACAGCCACCCCGGGCGCGTGGTGTGGGTGGTGTTCAACACCCTGATCGCCTTCATGCTGATGGAGATGAATGTGTTCAAGGCGCTGGGTGAAGTTCTCGGGCTGTACTCCAACATCGCCATTGCCTGGATGATGGCGGTGGTGGCCGATCTGGTCATCAACAAGCCTTTGGGTCTGTCGCCCAAAGGCATTGAATTCAAACGCGCCCATCTGTATGACATTAACCCGGTAGGCGTTGGCGCCATGGGCCTGGCCTCGGTGCTGGGCGTGACGGCGCACCTGGGGGTGTTCGGCCCGCTGGCGCAGGCTTTTTCTGCGGTGATTGCCATGCTGACGGCGCTACTCACTTCACCGCTGATCGCCTGGGCCACCGGCGGGCGTTACTACATTGCCCGCAGCAGTAACCCGGAGGCTGCACCGGCGCAGGCCGGCCAGGGGGCGTTAAGCGGGCACAGCATGAGCCGCTGCGTGATTTGTGAGCGCAGCTACGAAAAACCCGACATGGCGCATTGCCCCGCTTACCAGGGTGCGATCTGCTCCTTGTGCTGCACCCTGGACGCGCGCTGCGGCGACATGTGCAAACCGCAAGCGAGCTTGTCCGCCCAATGGTCGGGCGCTTTGCGCTGGGTTTTGCCGCGCAGCATCTGGCAGTACCTGGACACCGGCCTTGCTCATTTTTTGTTGATGATGCTGGTCATCGTGCCGGTGCTCGCAGGCGTTTTCGGGTTTTTGTATGTTCAGGAATTGCGACCTCTGGCCGAATCGGTGGGCGTGTCTGCGGCCGCATTGCGCTCGGGCTTTGTCAAAGCCTACTTTGCGCTGCTGGTGATAGCCGGCGTGGTGGCCTGGTGGATGGTGCTGGCCCACAAAAGCAGGCAGGTGGCCCAAGAAGAGTCGAACCGCCAAACCCATTTGCTGATGCAAGAAATTGAATCTCACCGGCAAACCGACGAGGCATTGCAACAAGCCAAGCAACTGGCAGACCAGGCCAACCAGGCCAAGAGCCGCTACATCAGCGCCATCAGCCATGAGTTGCGCACACCGCTCAACAGCATATTGGGCTACGCGCAGCTCATGGGCGAAGATCCCTCGATTCCGCCGCACCGCCGCCAGGCGGTGAGCGTCATCAAACGCGGCGGCGAGCATTTGCTCTCCTTGATTGAGGGTACTTTGGACGTCGCCCGCATTGAAAGCGGCAAGCTCACGCTCAATGTCAAACCCATGCACTTTGCCGACGGCGTGCGCGAAATGGCCAACCTGTTTGAGCTCGAAGCCTTGGCCAAGGGCTTGCAGTTTCATTTTGAGACCGAAGGCAGCCTGCCGGTGGTGGTGCGCGCCGACGAAAAACGCGTGCGGCAGATTCTCATCAACCTGCTGGGCAACGCCATCAAGTTCACAGCGCAAGGCCATGTCAGGCTGCGCGTGCGCTACGCCCGCGAGATGGCTCTGATCGATGTTGAAGACACCGGGCCCGGCCTGTCTGACGACGAGCGCGAGCGTATTTTTGAGCCCTTCACCCGCGCCAACACCCCGGGCGTGGCCGCGCCCGGCGCAGGCCTGGGGCTGACGATTGCCAAGATGCTGACCGACCTGATGGGTGGCGAACTCACCATGAGCAGCACGCCCGGCGTCGGCTCGGTGTTTCGTGTGCGCTTGTTTTTGCCGGAAGTGCGGCTGACCCCGGGCCAGGCTGCGCCGGAGCCGGCCATCAGCCGGCCGCGCCACGGCTATGCCGGCGAGCGCCGGCGTATTCTGGTGGTGGACAACGAAGAAGCCGACCGAGAGCTGCTGGTGAACTTGCTGCAACCGCTGGGCTTTGAAATCCGCACTGCCGCCAGCGGCCACGACTGCCTGGACTTGATGGCCGCCGGCCTGCAGCCCGACGCCATCCTGATGGACCTGGCCATGCCCGGCATCGACGGCTGGGAAACCATACGCCGCTTGCGTGCGCTGGGCGGCCAGTCGCAGCCCTGCATTGCCATCGTGTCGGCCAATGCTTTTGACAAGGGCCTGGACAACGACGCCGGCATCCGAGCCGAGGACTTCATCCTCAAGCCCGTGCGCCACAGCGAGTTGCTCGACTGGCTGGAGCGGCAGTTGCAACTTCGTTGGCTGGCCCAGCCCGCCGCTGCGCCGGTGGCGCCAGCAGCACCGGCCGGTGCGCTGGTGTGGCCGGCTGCGCCTGAGTTGCAGACCTTGCGCGACATGGTCTCGCTGGGCTTTGTGCGCGGCATTTTGAACCAGCTCGATACGATTGAAAAAGCCCAGCCCGAATGCGCCGGCTTTGTGGCCGGCATGCGCACGCTGGCCAAGCAGTTTCAGTTTGAGGCCATGGGCCGGCAACTCGACACACCCGCCGGAGCCGCCGAGTGAGCCGGCCGCTAGAACAAACCCTGGACAGGGCCAACAGCGACGTGGTGCTGATCGTTGACGACGTACCCGACAACCTGGCTGTGTTGCATGACGCGCTGGACGAATCCGGCTACACCGTGCTGGTGGCCACCGGGGGCGAGGCCGCCTTGCAGCGCGCCGCGCAGGCCTTGCCCGACATCATCTTGCTGGACGCCATGATGCCCGGTATGGACGGCTTTGAGGTGGCGCGCCGCCTCAAAGCTTCGCCTGCAACAGCGCACATCCCCATCGTTTTCATGACAGGGCTCACCGAAACTGAATACCTGGTGGCAGCTCTGGAGGTCGGCGGTGTGGACTATGTCACCAAGCCGATCAAACCCAAAGAAGTGCTGGCGCGCATTGCTGTGCATTTGCAGGGCGCGCGTGAAAAGCGCCAGGCCCGCAACGCCCTGGACGCTTTTGGCTACGCCACCATCACCGTGCGGGTGAGTGACGGCCGCTTGATGTGGCAAACCTCCCTGGCGCGCGAGCTTTTGCAGCGCTACTACGGCACCGCTGCTCCGCAAACCCCCGAGGCCGTGCTGACCTGGCTGCGCCGCCACCTGGCCATGGCCGAGCAACAACTTGAGCCGCCGCGCCTGGCCATTGAGCAGGGCGCCAAGCGCCTGACTTTCCGTTTGCACCAGCAAACCGGTGATGACGACTGGCTGATCATCATGCGCGAGGAGTCCGACGAAACCGTCATCCAGGCCATGAGCCTGAGCTTCAAGCTCACCGCGCGCGAGGCCGAAGTCTTGTACTGGGTGGTCAAGGGCAAGATCAACCGCGACATCGGCGACATTCTGGGCACCAGCCCGATGACGGTTAAAAAACACCTGGAACGCGTTTTTGCCAAGCTGGGGGTGGAGACCCGCACCGCCGCCGCGGGCATGGCCATGAGCCGTATCAAGCAGTTGCACCCGCAGTTTCAGAATTAACCGGTTCAAGCCGGCCTTATCCGTTACAATTACAGCTTCGGTATCGCACAGCTTTTTGTGACAAGCCTTTCCAAATTCAAATCTTGAAGTGGTCTGACCCCAAGAGCGCGGCGCTTCTCAGAGCCCGGACTTCACAGTGTTTTCAGCGCCCACACAGCCCTGAACCTTGCCAGCACTGTTCTATTTTCCTAGCTAAGACTTCCCAAGCGGTGCCTAAATCCGGCCTTTTCCGGCCCCATCCGGAAACCGGAACCCTTGGCTTGCTTGCAAGTCGTTTGTTTTCCCTTTTATGTGTGCCCGGCCCAAGCTGGGGCACCGCACTGTTTATGAATCATCATCTCCATCCCATCGAGGTGGGCAAGTACCGGGTCTCGCCAGTGGCAACCCAGCTCGACGACGGCGGCTTTGCCGCCTCGGTGTCCATCCGTTCCGGCAAAGGCAGCGCCACGCATGACCGCGTGTCACGCTTTTCCACCTTGTTCGACAATGCACCTGCTGCCTTGCATTACGCCACCGAGCATGCAATGGCCTGGATCGGCGAGCGCAACGCCGCCGCCCATGCCTGATGCCGGCACTGCAAGCGATCTTTTTGTATTCATCCTGAAGGAGACGAGCCATGGCAAAAGAAGAACTGATTGAAATGCACGGCCTGGTGGAAGAGGTTCTGCCCGACTCGCGCTTTCGCGTCACGCTGGACAACGGCCACAAGCTGATCGCTTACACCTCCGGCAAGATGCGCAAGAACCACATCCGCATTCTGGCGGGTGACCAGGTGTCGCTGGAGCTCTCGCCTTACGACCTGAGCAAGGGCCGCATCACATTCCGGCACATTGCCGGCCGTGCGCCCACAGGCTCTGTGCGTCCGCCTCCGGCGCGCTGACCCTCTTTGCCTTTGGTGTGCCGCGCCACGTGCGCGGCGCTGCCCGGGGCTCATCTGCTCTCGCCTTTTGCTAACCTTGAGCACCGCCATGAAACCATCCAAGCCCCAGCAGCCTGCATCGTTTGAGGACAAGTTCTTCCTGTACTTGTTGCTCTTTGTCAGCGCAGCTTTTGTATGGTTGCTGTCGCCCTTTTACGGCGCTGTTTTCTGGGCTGGGGTGATGGCGATTTTGTTTTATGCGGTGTACGCCCGCTTGCTGCGTCTTATGCCGGGGCGTTCTAACCTTTCTGCGCTGTTGACCTTGACCATCATCTTGTTGCTGGTCATTTTGCCCTTGAGCCTGGTCAGCGCCATGCTGGTGCAAGAAGCCAATTTGCTGTTCAGCAATTTGCAAACAGAAAAAGCCAGCTTCAGCCGCTACTTGCAGGATTTTTACGGCTTGTTGCCCGAGTGGGTGCACGGCCTGTTAACCCGCTTCGGGCTGACTGACGCGGCCTTGATTCAAGAGCGCCTGAGCTCCGGACTGAGCCGCACCAGCCAGTTTCTGGCCACCCAGGCGCTGGGCATTGGGCAAAACACGTTTGAGTTTTTGGTCAGCTTTTGCATCATGCTGTATTTGCTGTTTTTCTTTTTGCGTGACGGCGCATCCCTGGTCGCCCGCATGAATCGCCAGCTGCCCTTGCAAGCGCATGTCAAGCGCGATTTGGCCGGCAAGTTCACCACCGTCATCCGGGCCACCGTCAAGGGCAACATCGCCGTGGCCATGATGCAGGGTGCTCTGGGCGGCTTGATTTTTTGGTTGCTCGACATTCATGCCCCTGTTCTTTGGGGCACCGTGATGGCATTTTTGTCGCTGGTGCCCGCCGTGGGCGCCGCCCTGGTCTGGCTGCCGGTAGCGGTTTACTTTCTCGTCACCGGTCAATTTGTTGAGGGTGTGGTGCTGGCCGCTTTTGGTGTGCTGGTGATCGGCCTGGTGGACAACCTCATGCGGCCTTTGCTGGTGGGTAAAGACACCAAAATGCCCGACTACCTGGTGCTGCTTTCCACCATCGGCGGCATGGCGCTGTTCGGGCTGAACGGCTTTGTGATCGGCCCTGTCATTGCGGCCATGTTCATGGCCGCATGGGATTTGTTTGCCATCAGCCGTGACGGCTTGAGTGCTTCGCAGGCCAACGAGTCTGCGCCTGAAGACAGACCCGAATAAACGCAGCGCCAGTCTGCCGGCTTGGCATAGCGGCCCCTCATGTACGCCACCCGGCGTATTTCCAGCCTGCACATCCTTCTCCAGAATCGGTTCATCGCTGAGCAAAAGCCTCTTTGAGCGGCTTGATCCCAGCGAAAAACCCATTCAACCCACCCGGAGAAGCACTCATGCAACGTCGTTTTACCCTCAAGGCACTCACCGCCGCCGTCGCCCTGACGGGCCTGTCCGCTCTGTCGGCCCACGCCCAAGGCGCCGGCACCATCAAGGTCGGCATTTTGCACAGCCTGTCTGGCACCATGGCCATTTCCGAGACTGTACTCAAAGACACCGTGTTGATGGCCATTGACGAGATCAATGCCAAAGGCGGTGTCATGGGCAAAAAGCTCGAGCCCGTCATCGTGGACCCAGCCTCCAACTGGCCCCTGTTCGCTGAAAAAACCAAGCAACTGCTCGGCCAGGACAAAGTCTCGGTGATCTTCGGCTGCTGGACGTCTGTGTCCCGCAAGTCGGTGTTGCCCGTTGTTGAAGAAATGAACGGCCTGTTGTTCTACCCCGTTCAATACGAAGGGGAAGAGCTCTCCAAAAACGTGTTCTACACAGGTGCAGCCCCTAACCAGCAGGCCATCCCTGCGGTGGACTACCTGATGAGCAAAGAAGGCGGCGGCGCCAAGCGTTGGGTTCTGCTGGGCACTGACTATGTGTACCCACGCACCACCAACAAAATCCTGCGCGCTTACCTCAAAAGCAAAGGCGTGAAAGACAGCGACATCGACGAGAAATACACACCGTTTGGTCACTCGGATTACCAGACCATCGTGGCTGACGTGAAGAAATTCTCCGCCGGTGGCAAGACCGCCGTGGTCTCCACCATCAACGGTGACTCCAATGTGCCTTTCTACAAAGAACTCGGCAACGCCGGCCTCAAAGCCAAAGACGTGCCCGTAGTCGCCTTCTCCGTGGGCGAAGAAGAACTGCGCGGCGTGGACACCAAGCCGCTGGTCGGTCACCTGGCCGCCTGGAACTACTTCCAGTCGATCAAGAACCCTGCCAATGACGAGTTCATCAAAAAATGGGCAGCCTACGCCAAAGCCAAGGGCATCGCCGGCCACAAAGACAAGCCTTTGACCAACGACCCGATGGAAGCGACCTACATCGGTATCAACATGTGGAAGCAAGCGGTTGAAAAAGCCAAGTCCACAGACACCGACAAAGTCATCGCCGCCATGGCCGGCCAGACCTTCAAAGCACCGTCTGGCATCGTGTCCAAGATGGACGAGAAAAACCACCACCTGCACAAGTCCGTCTTCATCGGCGAGATCAAGGCTGACGGTCAGTTCAACGTGGTGTGGAAGACACCCGGCCCGGTCAAGGCCAAGCCATGGAGCCCGTTCATCGAAGGCAACGCCAAGAAGCCTGACGAGCCAGTTAAAAAGTAAGGCTTGAAACCCTAAGCCTGTCATGGGCGGCAGCCGCACCTTGTTCGCAAGAAACAGGTGCGGCTTTTTAACTTCGGCTGAAGGCGAATGCAGGGGATGGATTCCTGCTTCCGCAGGAATGACGGTAGGGGCAGGATTGAAAGCAGGGGCAGGCTGGCGGTAGGGGCAGGGGTCACGGCAGGGGGTGGTGTGATAATTTTCTCCGTCATCCTCGCGAATGCGGGGATCCATCCCCGACTTAGCACGCAGTGGCCTGCTTCTTGCACATCTTCGGTGCAATGTCGCTCAAGGAATTTACAGCCTGTGTTTTTTCCTGAACAAGCACACGCTAAAGACTCTTTCCCCAACACTTATGCACAAAGATAGATTTATTCCACACCTCACGCGCTCAACATTGGTGCGCATCTTTTTTGCATCCATCCTCTATTGGTGCATCGGGGCTGCGCATGCCCTGACGGCGGAGCAAGTCAAGGCCATGGCCATCGGCGACACCGAGTCTCGCGTGCAAGCCCTGGCCAAAGCGGCGGCTGAGCCTGATGAAAAAACAGCCACCTTCATTCAGGCGCTGGCCGATGACGCCGTCAAAACCGCTGGCGCGCAGGTGCTGGTGGTCCAGGGCAGCAAGGCCATAGACCCCGTGACCGGCGCCGAAGTGCCCTTGCCGGCAGACGCCGAGGATGTGATCAACAACAACCTGATGCGTGGCGAACTCGACAACGTACTCGCCGCGCTGGCGCTGTTTTCTAAGGATGAAAAACGCCGCCGGCAAGCCATCAAGACCCTGGCTGGCGACAACGACGAGGCGCGCCTGCCCCTGATCGAAAAAGCCTACGCGGCCGAGACGGTGCCGGCGCTCAAAAGCCAGCTGGAGCTGCTGCGGGCCGCCATCCTGCTGGGCAGCGGCGACCAGGCCAAGCGCTTGCAAGCTGCCGGCTTGTTGGCCGCCAGCGGCGACCCCAGCACCAAGACCGTCTTGCTTGAGCGCTTGAAGTCTGAAGCAGACCCGCAAGTCAAAGCCGCTTTGCAGTCTTCATTGCGCTCTGTTGAAGCCACGCTGGCCTGGGGTGACAAGCTTGCCGCCGTTTTCAGCGGTCTCAGCCTGGGTTCCATCTTGCTGCTGGTGGCGCTCGGGCTGGCCATCACCTACGGCCTGATGGGTGTCATCAACATGGCGCACGGCGAGCTGATGATGATCGGCGCCTACGCCACCTACGTGGTGCAGGGCGTGTTTCAAAAATTCCTACCCGGCCTGTTTGACTGGTACTTGCTGGCCGCGGTGCCGGTGGCTTTCATGGCCGCAGCGCTCATGGGGGCGGCACTGGAGCGCGGCATCATCCGCTTTCTCTACGGCCGCCCGCTCGAAACCCTGCTGGCCACCTGGGGCATCAGCCTGATGCTGCAACAGCTGGTGCGCAGCATCTTCGGCGCGCAAAACGTCGGCGTTGAAAACCCCGTGTGGATGAGCGGTGGTGTGCAGGTGCTGGGCAATGTGTCACTGCCCTACAACCGGCTGGTCATCATCGGCTTTGCGATTGCCGTGCTGTTGGGCATGGCCTGGTTGATCAGCCGCACGCGCCTGGGCCTGTTTGTGCGTGGCGTCACGCAAAACCGCCCCATTGCCTCTTGCATGGGTGTGAACACCGCGCGCGTGGACACCTATGCGTTTGCACTGGGCTCGGGCATCGCCGGCCTGGCCGGCTGTGCGCTCAGCCAGGTGGGCAATGTCGGGCCCGACCTCGGCCAAGGCTATATCGTGGACTCTTTCATGGTGGTGGTGCTGGGCGGTGTGGGTCAACTCGCAGGCACCGTCTACGCCGCTTTGGGACTGGGCATCTTGAATAAATTTCTCGAAGGCTGGACCGGTGCTGTGCTGGCCAAGATTGCCGTGCTCGTGCTCATCATCATCTTTATTCAGAAGCGTCCGCAAGGCATTTTTGCCATGAAAGGCCGCTCCGCGGAGGCCTGAGTCATGAACCATCCAAGCAACCCTCCTAACTCACTGACCGCCTACCAGTCGGTGGAGCTTCCCTCCAGAGCGCCGCTGCTGAGCCGCACCGGCTGGATCTTTTTCATGCTGGCGCTGATCGCCGTCTGCGCCGTGGCCCCGCTGCTTAATTTGTGGCTACCGCAAAGCAGCCCTTACCACATGAGCACCTACGCCGTGGCCTTGCTGGGCAAGATCATGTGCTACGCCATCTGCGCGCTCGCCATGGACTTGATCTGGGGCTACACCGGCATTTTGTCGCTGGGCCACGGTTTGTTTTTTGCCATCGGCGGTTATGCCATGGGCATGTACCTCATGCGCCAGATCGGTCTGGACGGCAACTACAAAAGCACTTTGCCCGACTTCATGGTCTTCCTTGACTGGAAAGAATTGCCCTGGCACTGGACGTTTTCAGACAGCTTTATCGCCACCTTGTTCCTCATCGTGCTGGTGCCGGGGCTGGTGGCCTTTGTATTTGGTTACTTCGCCTTTCGCTCGCGCATCAAGGGCGTTTACTTTTCCATCATCACGCAGGCTTTGACTTTTGCCGCCATGCTGCTGTTTTTCCGCAATGAAACCGGCTTTGGCGGCAACAACGGTTTTACTGACTTCAAGCGCATTCTGGACTTACCGATTGCCACACCCAACATGCGCATGACGCTGTTTGTGCTGACGGGCCTGACCTTGCTTGGTTTCTTTTTGTTTGCCCGGTGGCTGGTGCAAAGCAAGTTCGGCCGCGTGCTGCAAGCCATTCGTGATGCCGAAACCCGCGTCATGTTTTCGGGCTACAACCCGCTGGGCTACAAGCTCACCATCTGGGTGATTTCTGCCGTGATGTGCGGCGTGGCCGGCGCGCTGTATGTGCCGCAGGTCGGCATCATCAACCCGGGTGAAATGAGCCCAGCCAACTCGATCGAGATCGCCATCTGGGCCGCCGTCGGTGGGCGCGCCACGCTCATCGGGCCCATCGTCGGTGCATTCATCGTCAATGGCGCCAAGAGCTGGCTCACGGTTGCTTACCCTGAGTTCTGGCTGTACTTTTTAGGCATGCTGTTCATCGCAGTCACCTTATTTTTGCCCAACGGTGTGCTCGGACTCGTCAAAAAATGGAGGGGCGCCAAATGACCCCCGACTTGCTTGAACAAGGCGCGCGCCGCGCAGAGCAGCGCATGACCGCCGCCGCCAACGCCAGCCCCGCCACCGAGTCGGGTGGGCGCAATGCCAGCACCGGCCGCATCGCCAAGCCAGAAGGCGAGGTTGACCTGACGCATGGCCGCATTCTGTATCTTGAAGACGTCAGCGTCAGCTTTGACGGCTTCAAAGCCATCAACAAGCTCAGCCTGGACATTGCGCCCGGAGAGTTGCGCTGCATCATCGGCCCCAACGGCGCGGGCAAAACCACCATGATGGACATCATCACCGGCAAAACCCGGCCCGACGAAGGCACGGTCTTCTTTGGCAGCACCATCGACCTGCTGCGCTACAAAGAAGCCGACATCGCCCAGCTGGGTATCGGCCGAAAATTCCAAAAGCCAACTGTGTTTGAACAACTCACGGTGTTTGAAAACCTGGAACTCGCGCTCAAGACCAACAAAGGCGTCAAGTCCAGCATGTTCTTCAAGCTCGACTCGGCGCAAAGTGACCGCTTGTCTGAAACCCTGGTCACCATCCAACTCGCAGACAGCGTGGGCCGCCTGGCCGGCACCCTGAGCCACGGCCAAAAGCAGTGGCTAGAGATCGGTATGCTGCTGATGCAAGACCCCAAACTCTTGCTGCTCGACGAGCCCGTGGCCGGCATGACCGACGAAGAAACCGCCCGCACCGCCGAACTTTTTTTAACGCTCAAGGGCAAGCATTCGCTGCTGGTCGTCGAGCATGACATGAGCTTCATCCGCACCATCTCCGACATCGTCACCGTGCTGTGCGACGGCTCGGTGCTGGCCCAAGGCACGCTAGACCAGGTCCAGGCCGACGAGCGCGTGATCGAGGTTTATCTTGGCCGCTGAGTCCCGCCCCCCTCCGTTCGCCCTGACCGTGCCAAACCCATCCCCGTTCGCCCTGAGCCTGTCGAAGGGCGCCTCCCCGCGCACGTCACTCGATTCACCGTTCGCCCTGAGCTTGTGGAAGGGTTCACCGTTCGCCCTGAGCTTGTGGAAGGGTTCTTGCCTGAATTTGTTTGAAGTACGAAGCCCTTCGACAAGCTCTGGGCGAACGGATATTCGGAACCCCCTTCGACAAGCTCAGGGCGAACGGATCGGGTAATCGGATCGAGCGAACGGGAAAAAAATTGAAGCAATGTATTGAAGGACCTGACCCCCATGCTGAACGTCAACAACATCAACCAGTACTACGGCGGCTCGCACATCCTGCGCGACGTTAGCTTGCAAACGCAGATGGGCAGGGTCACTGTGCTGCTGGGCCGCAACGGCGTGGGCAAGACCACGCTGCTCAAGTCGCTCATGGGCCTGGTGCCCATCAAGACCGGCAGCATCGAGTTTGACGGCCAGCCGATTCACAACGCCACGCCTTACGAGCGCGCACGCGCCGGCATCGGCTTTGTGCCGCAGGGGCGAGAGATTTTTGCGCGCCTGACTGTTGAAGAAAACCTGCGCATGGGCCTGGCTTACAAAAGTGCCAACACGCCCATTCCGGCTGAGTTGTACGAGCTGTTTCCGGTGCTCAAGCAGATGCTGCACCGGCGCGGCGGTGATTTGTCGGGCGGGCAGCAGCAGCAACTGGCCATTGCGCGCGCACTGGCAGCGCAGCCCAAGCTGCTTATCCTCGACGAGCCAACCGAAGGCATTCAGCCCAGCATCATCAAAGACATCGGCCGCGTCATCCGCATGCTGGCCGACCGGGGTGACATGGCCATCTTGCTGGTGGAGCAGTACTACGACTTTGCCGAAGAACTGGCCGACGACTACCTGGTGATGGAGCGCGGCGAGTTCATTGATCGCGGCCAGGGCCAAGACATGCAGGCCAAGGGCGTGCGCCAGTTGGTGGCTATTTAAATGGTGGCGGTCTAAAGCCTAGGGGCCTTCAGCCGCCGCGCCGGGGCTGCGCTGCCCCGGCTTTCGTCAATGGTGGTGACCGTGCTCGCCGTGCACGTGGCCGTGCGCAATCTCTTCTTCAGACGCCGGCCGCACATCCATCACCGCCAGCGCAAAGCGCAAGTCCTTGCCCGCCAGCGGATGGTTGCCGTCCAAGATCACGGTGTCGCCCTTGATTTTGACCACGGTGAAAGCCTGCGCCCGGCCGTCTTCGCCACGGCCTTCGAGCTGACCACCCACCTTCACGCCCGGCGGAAACTGGCTCTTGGGTATGGTCTGCATCAGGTTCTCGTCGCGCAGGCCAAAGGCATCGGCCGCGCTCAGCGCCAGCGTCACCTTGTAGCCGGTCTCCTGGCCGTCCAGCGCCTCTTCAATCTTGGGCAGCGTGTTGCCGTAGCCGCCGTGCAGGTAAACCATCGGCTCGTTGCTTTCTTCCACCACCTTGCCCAGGCTGTCGGTGACTTTAAAACGCAGGGTGACGGCGGAGTTTTTGTCGATCTTCATGAGGTTTCGAATCGTTAGTTGAACAAAACACAGATTGTCGCTGGTGTTGGGGGACAGGGGGGGCAGTCGTCAGGGGGATGGATCCCCGCCTTCGCGAGGATGACGGTCAGAGGGATGGATCCCCGCCTTCGCGAGGATGACGGAAATTGGCCGTCATCCCTTCCCCTTCCGTCATCCCTGCGAAGGCAGGGATCCATCCCCGCATTCCGCATTCCACCCTTCAAGCCGACCAGATCCTCGGGTTGGTCGCCTCCAGCTGCCACAGCGCTTTGCGCCAGGCCCGCCACACCAGTTTGAGCAAGTCCATCGCCGGCTCCACCACCGGCGTCAGCACGCGCAGCACCACCACCTGCGCGTCGGGGCTGGTGGCGCCTGCGCTGGCCTCTAGTGCGTGGCCTTGCAGCAGCTCGCGGGCCACGTCCAGCGCCGCTTGCCGGCGCGCTTTGTCAAGCTTGCTGCCCGC
Organism: Polaromonas sp.; assembly: GCA_044350025.1. GTDB lineage: Bacteria > Pseudomonadota > Gammaproteobacteria > Burkholderiales > Burkholderiaceae_C > Polaromonas. The sequence goes on from JBILIK010000040.1 coordinate 12,889, forward strand.
CACAAAAAACAGCGTCGCCATGCAGCGCTGGCCGGCCAGGCCCAGCGGGTGGTTCAGCAGCAAGTCGTCGTGGGCGTTCAGCCTGGCCCGCTCCAGCCACACGCCGGGCAACTCAATGTGCTGGCAAAAACTGCCCTCTGCAAAGGGCAGGCCGGCGTTGGGCAGGCCCAGCGCGGTCACGTCCCAGCCCATCATCTCTGCGCCGGGTGCCAACTCCATCGTTAGCCGGTTTTCTGCCAGGCAGCCGCTGTAGCACAGGGCTTCCAGCGGCAGCCACTCCAACCGCGCTCCGGCGGCCAGCGTCACATGCACGCGCTGCAAAGCCGGCTCGCCCAGCGAGCGGTAAAAGCGCGTCGCCCCGGGCGTGGTCACCAGCGCGTGCGCGCCTGTGGCCACGGTCGCTTGAATGTCCAGCGTGTCACCACCCACCAGCCCGCCCGGCGGGTGCACCAGCACGTTGTGGCACACCGCATCGCCCTCCGGGTAAAGGCTTTGCAAGATGCGCAGCGGCCCCTTGTGGCGATGGTGCGCCACCGTGCGCGCAGCGCTCAGGGTGTAGTCGAGTTCTAGAGAAGCGTGCCATGTCATGGCTGAGCAGTTTACGTGCTGCCCCGCGCCCGGCTACTTAATCCCCAATAGGAATTAACGCCCGCATCTGAATGAGTTATTAATTCGTATCATTTAGCCCTATTAAGTTAACTATTTTGGTACATGACAGTCGCCCTCAACAAAACCGAGATCCTTCACCGCGCCCACGGCTTCGTCAAAGACTATGCCAATGCCCGCTACGAAATGGGCGAAGCGCAAAACTTCATTCGCGGCCTGTGTGACGTGTTTGGCTTTTCTAACAAGCGCCTCGTCAGCTTTGAGCAGCGCGTGCAAAAGCTGGGCGGCGGGCGCGGGCGCATCGACGGCTTTTACCCCGGCAAGCTGCTCATAGAAATGAAGTCACGCGGGGAAAATCTGGAAGAGGCCTACAAGCAAGCCACTGAATACTTGCCCGGCCTGAAAGACGCCGAACTGCCCGACTACATTTTGGTCAGCGACTTCGAGCACCTGCACCTTTACCAGCACGGCACCAACAACCCACCGCTGCGCCACAAGCTGAACGACTTCAGCCAGCACATTGACGACTACTTGTTTCTGGCCGGCTTCGAGCCGCAAGCGCAGGCCGAGCAAATCGCCGTCAACGAAAGCGCCGCCCGCAAAATTGCCCAGCTGCACGACGCCATGCGCAGCGGCGGCTACACCGGCGCAGACCTCGAACGCTACCTGGTGCGCCTGGTGTTTTGCCTGTTTGCCGAAGACACCGGCATCTTTGAGCGCCGCGGCGACTTTGGCCGCTACCTGCGCCAGCACAGCCGCGAAGACGGCACCGACCTCGACGGCGCGCTGCAAAACCTGTTTGACACCCTCAACCGCCCGCGTGCCAAGCGAGCCAAAAACCTGCCGCCCGAGCTGCAAGACTTTGCCTACATCAACGGCAGCGTGTTCGACGGCCAGCTCGCAGTTTGCTACTTTGACAGCAGCGCCCGCCAAATATTGCTCGACTGCTCCGAGAGCTTTGACTGGTCGCAAATCAGCCCCGCCATCTTCGGCTCGCTGTTTCAGGCCGTCATTCACCATGACGACGAAGGCGTCACCCGCAAAAGCACCAAGCGCCGCGAGCTGGGCGCGCACTACACCAGCGAGACCAACATCCTGCGCGTCATCGGCCCGCTGTTTTTAGAAGCACTCAAAGCCCAGTTCAACGCCGGCCGGCGCAGCAAAAGCAAACTGACCGCGCTGCTGCACAAACTGCGCAGCCTCACATTTTTGGACCCGGCCTGTGGTTGTGGCAACTTCCTGGTGATTGCCTACCGCGAAATCCGCCGGCTGGAGCTAGACACCATGGAGGCGCTGCAAGACATAGAGCGGCTAAGCCAAATCGTCACCGGCACGCTGGACGCTAAAGCCTTCGAGTTCATCCAGTGCGACGTGCACCAATGCCACGGCATAGAGATCGAGCCCAGCGCCGCCCACATTGCCACTGTCGCACTGTGGCTCACCGACCACCAGGAAAACCTGCGCGCCAGCCGCGTGCTGGGCGGCAACTTCAACCGCCTGCCGCTGGACAAAAAAGCCAACATCGTCTGCGCCAACGCACTCACCACCGACTGGGCCAGCGTGCTGCCGCCCGAGCTGTGCGACTACGTGATTGGCAACCCGCCCTTTGTGGGCAAGAAAGAACAAACACCCGACCAGAAGGCTTGTTTTCAGCCGGTTGTCGAAGCCCTGCATGGCTCTGGCGTGCTCGACTTTGTCGCTGCGTGGTACGTCAAGGCCGCACGCTACGTGCTGACCAACGGTAAAGCAAGCGCCCACACGCGCTGCGCCTTTGTGTCCACCAACTCCATCACCCAAGGCGAACAAGTCGGCGTGCTGTGGGGCTGGATGCTGGCGCAAGGCATCAAGATTCAGTTCGCCCACCGCACCTTTCAGTGGAGCAATGACGCTAAAGGCGTAGCCGCCGTGCATTGCGTGATCATCGGCTTCGGCACGCAAGAGTTGACTGGCAAAACCATTTACGAATACCCCGACATCAAAGCCGGTCCGGTGCCGCTGGTGGCAAAGAACATCAGTCCGTACTTGGTGGACGCGCCTGACGTGGTGTTATCAAAAAAGTCTAAACCTATAAGCCTTGTTGCACCAATATCCGAAGGCAGCGCTCTCATTGATGACGGTCATTTTTTGCTGACGCAGGAGGAGGCTGCGAGCATTGTTCAACAAGCACCATTCGCAAAAAAATGGATTCGTAAATTATTGAGCGGAGAAGACTTTATCAATGGGCGCGAGCGCCTTTGCCTTTGGTTGGTCGATGCAACGCCCGCAGAGTTGCGGGCAGCGCCCTTGGTATTGGAGCGGGTAGCTCGCGTTCGTAAATTTCGGGCCGCCAGCAATCGGACTGCTACCCAAAAACTGGCCGACCTACCCGCACAGTTTGGTGAAACTCGACAACCGGGTTCGCACTACCTGTTTGTACCTAAGACATCTTCTGAGAACCGGCAGTTTGTGCCCATCGCTTTTGTACCTAGCGAAGTTCTGGTCAACAACACCAGCCTGTTCGTGGACCAAGCCACACCTTACCTTTTCGGAGTGATGTCCAGCACCATGCACAACGCGTGGATGCGGGCCACTTGTGGGCGCTTGGAAAGCCGCTACCGATATTCGGCAAACATCGTCTATAACAACTACCCCTGGCCCAAGCTGCCAGAGCCTCCCGCCACCGCAGACGCCACCCGCCCCACACCCGCCCAAGCCGCCAGCCAGAAAAAGCGCGCCGCCATCGAAGCCGCCGCCCAAGCCGTCCTGGACGCCCGCGCCAGCTTCCCCGAGGCCTCCCTGGCCGACCTCTACGACCCCCTCGCCATGCCGCCCGCCCTCAGCAAAGCCCACCAACAACTAGACAAAGCCGTAGACGCCGCCTACGCCTACAAAGGCCAACCCGACGACGCCAGCCGCGTGGCGTTTTTGTTTGGTTTGTACGAGCAGATGACCAACGGCGTCGCAACACAGGCGCGCACTCGGTCCAAGCGGCCATCGATACCAACTTCGATACCCACCGTCCCACCAACACCACCGCGCAACACCCCATGACCGACACCACCGCCTCCCAAATCGTCTACGTCCTCACCAACCCCGCCATGCTGGGGCTGGTCAAGATCGGTAAAACCACGCAGCTTGAGGTCGAAGACCGCATGAAGCAGCTGTTCAGCACGGGCGTGCCGGTGCCCTTTGACTGCGCGTTTGCCTGCCAAGTGAAAGACGCGGCCGAGGTGGAGCGCTCGCTGCACTTTGCGTTTGGCGATCACCGCATCAACCCCAACCGCGAGTTCTTCAAGATAGAGGCCGAGCGGGTGATTGCCGTGCTCAAGCTGCTCAAGGTCGAAGACATCACCGCGCAGCTAGAGCAAACGCTGGAGGCCGACGTGACCGCCGCCGACAAGCAGTCTGCCCAAAACCTCAAAGACGCCCGCCGCCCGCGCATGAACTTTCATGAGTTGGGCGTTCCCACGGGCTCGGTGCTGCTATTCAAGGACGGGCAGTCGCAAGCCGTGGTGGTGAGCGACAAAAAGGTAGAGCTGCAAGGCGCCGTGTGTTCGCTCACCGCCGCCACCCGCAAGCTGCTGGGCCTGCCCGACGACTACCCGCTGCAACCCTCGCCGCACTGGAGCTTTAACGGCCAGTCGCTCAAGGCGCTGTATGAGGCGGTGCATGACGGCGGGGAGTGAGGCCCGGTTGATAGAAGTTCGCGTATTTGCTAACATTGGGGCAGGCTATGGCTTTTGATGTGAGCTATTTCCATGAGCGGGTCTTGAATGAGGTTCAGTCCTGGCCGGTGGATGTGCTGGCTGACTATGCTCGATTGATTGAGCTTTTGGCTGAACACGGCCCCAGCCTTCGGATGCCGCATTCAAGGGCGTTTGGAGATGGTTTGTTTGAGGTTCGACCGCGCGGGCGATCCGGCATTGGTCGCGCGTTTTATTGTTTTTTGCTGGGTAAGCGCGTGGTGGTGTTGCATGCCTTCATCAAGAAGACGCAGCAAACACCCGACAAGGAATTAAATCTGGCGCGCAAGCGTCTTAAGGAGTTGCTCCATGGCTGACTTGAAATTCAAACCTGTTCCGCACAATCACGCTGAGTTCATTGCGCGCGCCAAGCTGAAGCCCGGATTCACTGAAGCGTATGAGGGCCTTGAACTGGAATACGCATTGGCCAGCCAGATGCTGGGTGCGCGTGCCAAAGCGGGCTTGACCCAAGACGCCGTAGCCGAACGCATGGGTACCACCAAAAGCGCGATATCGCGTCTCGAATCTGCGGGCCGCCATGCCCCGTCGCTGGCAACGCTCAAAAAATACGCGGCTGCAGTGGGTTGTGATTTGCAGGTTAAGTTGGTGCCGCGCAAGGCGGCTTGATGGTGGGGAGTCAGGCTAGCCCCGCAATTTCATCCGCAGGCGCGAACACTGTATTTATCGAACACTGCTTTAACCTGCTCGTCGGTGGAAAATTCGCCTGCATCAGCTTCCTTGATGCCTTCGTGAATGTCGTGAATTTGCCATGACTCACTTTGTACATAGTGGGTCAGCGCTTCAATCTGGTCGTAAAGCGCCTCGTGTGGGCGCACGTTGATGGTTTTGGCGGCCATGGCGTGTTACTCCTGTGCATGTGTAATACAGCGCATTATTCACTTCACGACCCAAAGGTCTAGGCGGCTTTAGCCGTCCCTCAATGCCCCTGCGAACCCCGATGCGCCCAGGCGGTTGTGTGCTTTTCTACCGCGCTGAACAACTCATACATCAGCATGGCCATGGCGCCGATGACGACCAGGCCGGCGAAGGCCAGGGCCAGGCGTTGCTGGGAGCCTGCGCTTTGCATGAGGTAGCCGATGCCGGAGTCGCCGGCCGTCATTTCTGCCAGCACGGTGCCCACAAAGGCCAGGGTGATGGAGATTTTGAGCGAGCCGTAAAAGAAGGGCATGGAGCGGGGCAGGCCGACTTTCATCAGCACGTCCATGCGTTTGGCGCCCAGCACGCGCAGCACGTCTTCGAGTTCGGGCTCCAGTGTGGCCAGGCCGGTGGCCATGTTGACGGTGATGGGAAAGAACGAGATGAGGAAGGCCGTCAGGATGCCGGGGCCGACGCCGATGCCGAACCAGACGATCAGGATGGGCACGATGGCGGCTTTGGGCACGGCGTTAAAGGCCACCAGCAGCGGGTAAACCGCCGCGTAGGCCAGGCGTGAAGAGCCAACCAAAAAGCCCAGCAGCACGCCGACCACGATGGAGATGCCAAAGCCGACCATGGTGACCCAGAAGGTTTTCCAGGCGGCTTCTGCGATGGGGCCGGAGAACTCGCTCATGGCCTGCGCAATTTGCGTGGGCGCCGGGAAGATGAACTCTGGAATAGCGAACAGCACGCAAACGCCTTGCCACAGCGCCACCAGCACCAGAAGCAAGACCAGTGGCGACCAGCGCTCGATTTGTTTAGAACTCATGCTGCACCTGCCTTGTCTGCTGTGGCTTGCGCGGCGGCGGCTTGGGCCACGCCGGTGTTGCGGATGGCGCCAATGTGGCCGCGCAGCTCGTGAACGATGTCTGAAAACTCTTTGGAGTAGGTCACTTCCAGGTCGCGCGGTCGCGGCAGATCAATCTCTCGTTTGACCACAAAGCGCCCCGGGCTCTTGCTCATGACATACACCGTGTCAGCCAAAAAGACCGACTCGCGCAAATCGTGCGTGACCAAAATGACGTTGAAACGCTGCTCGGTCCAGAGGTCGCGCAAGATGCACCACAGCTCTTCACGGGTAAACGCATCTAGCGCGCCAAAGGGCTCGTCGAGCAGCAGCATTTTGGGTTCGTGAATGAGGGCGCGGCAAATGCTCACGCGCTGCTGCATGCCGCCCGACAACTGCCACGGAAACTTGTCTTCATAACCGGCCAGGCCGACTTTTTGCAGCAGCTTGCGGGCACGCTCTTCGTACTCAGCCCGCTTGGCTTTGAAGTTGCTGCGGTAGGGCTCGACGATCTCCAGCGGCAGCAGCACGTTGTCTACCGTGGTGCGCCAAGGCAGCAGTGAAGGCGCCTGAAAGGCCATGCCTGAAATCTTCAAGGGGCCGGTGACGGGTGCGCCGTCAATGGTGATGCGGCCTTTGGACGGCATCTTCAGCCCGGTGGTGAGCTTCATGAAGGTGGATTTGCCGCAGCCCGAAGGCCCGACGATGGCGATGAATTCGCCCTGCCGCACTTTCAGGTCAATCGCTTCAACCGCGAAGTTTTGCTGCGCCAGCAACTCTTCGTTGTAGGCAAGCCAGACGTCTTGAAACTCAACAAAGCTGGCGGGTGTGGTGGGTGAAGTCAAGGTGGGTTTTTCGTAAAAAAGGGCCGGCACTCTTTGAAAAGAATGCCGGCCCTGGGAGTCAAGCCAAGAAAGGCCGGCCGGTTTAGCGCTTGGCTGGCAACACGTTCAGCTCTGCCGCGGTGGGCAAAAAGCTGCCGTTCCAGACGGCGTCGGGGTTGACGCGGGTCTTGGTGCCAAAGGCGTCTGACACTTGCGAAGCCATCAGCGCCAGGCGCGGGCCTTTGAGCTGGCCAAAGCCTTCGGCGCGTGCGTCAGGGCTGTTGATGACGGTGTCAATGGCCAGTTGCAGGCGGCGTGTTTCAAGGGGCACGTTCAAGATGCCGTCGCGTGCCTTGACGTCGTTGATGGCAGCAGCCGGATTGGCCATGACGTCTTTGGCGCCCTTGGCGAAGGCTTTCAGGAACGACTTGATGGCGGCCGGGTTCTCTTTGATCAGCTTGGGCGACACGATGACGACGTTGCCGTACAGCTTCACGCCGTAGTCTGCGTAGGGCAGGATGGCGACGTCTTCAGCCTTGACGCCACGTGCTTCCAGGTTGAGCAGCGATGTGAAGGTGAAGCCGGTGATGGCGTCCACATCACCGCGGGCCAGCATGGTTTCGCGCAGCGGCGGGTCCATGGAGATCCATTGCACAGAGCTGACGTTGTTGGCTTTGGAGAAAATCGGGAAAGCGCGGCGGCCGGCGTCAAAGCCGGGGGCGCCGAGTTTTTTGCCGTTCAGGTCGGCCGGGGTTTTGATGCCGGTCTTTTTGAGCGACATGACTGATGCGGGCGTGTTGTTGTAGACCACCATCACAGCCACAGGCTTGTTGGGCGCGTCGGGGTTGTTGGCGTGGAACTCCATGAGCGAAGCCAGATCAGCAAAGCCCATGTCGTAAGTGCCGGAGGCCACGCGGGTCACCGCGCCGCCGGAGCCGTTGCCGGCGTCCACGGTCACATCGAGCTTTTCATCTTTGAAATAGCCTTTGGCCACAGGCGTCAGGAACAGTGCGGCAGGGCCTTCAAAGCGCCAGTCGAGCTGGAACTTGATGGGGGTGTTTTGCGCTTGGGCAGCGCCCATGGTCAGTACGGCGGCCAGTGCCAGTGTTGTTTGGAGGAAAGTGCGAGTTTTCATGGGTACTTCCAGTTAAAAGTGAGGAGTAAAAACTTTTGCAATAAATGTGCCAGTTGGCCGCTTTTGCAAGTTCAGCCTTCTATTCTCGGTCAGCTTGCCCTGCCTGAAGACCGGACCGGATGAAAAATTGTTCGGACATACCCTGAAAAGAGCCCAAGTCCGTGGGTTTTACTGAAGAGATGGACAAGGCTCAAGGTTTTGTGAGCGAAAGTGTATACACCTAATCCATACAAAAAATCAGCATAAACCCCATGGTCTGGGTGGGGTGGGGTGGGGTGGGGCGGGGCGGGGCGGGGATGGATTCCTGCCTACGCAGGAATGACGGTAGGGGGCGCAGGAACGGCGGGAGGGGGCGCAGGAATGACGGGAGGGGGCGCAGGAATGATGACCCCCGTCCGTCATCCTCGCGAATGCGGGGATCCATCCCCGCTTTTTTCAGCCCAGCAAATCATGCAAGCTGCGCGCAATCACCTTGGTGGCGCGGCGCAGGTCTTCCAGGTCCAGACGCTCGTCTGCGCGTTTGGCGTGAGACTCGAGCACGGTGCGCGGGCCGGCGCCATAAAGCACACCCGGAATGCCGGCCTCGCCGAAGATGCGCACGTCGGTGTACAGCGGCGTGCCGCAGGCCGGAATGGGTTCTTTGAAGAGCTCTGTGGCATTGCGTTGCAGGGCTTCGGCCAGTGGCTGGTTGCCGGGCAGGGGCTTGAGGGCTTTGGACAGCAGCATGCGGCGCACGTCCACATGAATGCCGTCGTCGGCGCGGCCCTGGTTGAAGTCGGCCACTGCCGCGGCAATCACGGCGCGGATGCTGGCTTCCACGGCCACCGGATCTTCTTCGGGGATCATGCGGCGGTCCAGCTTGAGCGTGACTTTGCCGGGCACCACATTGGTGTTGGTGCCGCCTGAAATAAAACCGACGTTGAGGTAAGGGTGGGTGATACCCTCGACTTTGGACGTGATGTTTTTGTAAAGCGTGTTTTGTGCGTACAGCGCCGTCAGTATGCGGTTAGCGCCTTGCAGTGCGTCAATGCCGGTGTGCGGCACGGCGGCGTGGGCCATCTTGCCGTGCACGGTGAGCTCCATTTGCAGGCAGCCGTTGTGCGCGGTGATCACCTGGTAGCTAAAGCCGGCGGCAATCACCAGGTCGGGGTGGATGATCTTGTTGTCAAGCAGCCAGGCCGGACCGACTTCTCCGCCGAATTCTTCGTCATAAGTAAACACCAGCTCGATGCCACCCTGCTTGGGCTTGGCCACGGCTTCGAGCGCGCGCACGGCAAAGGTGAAGGTCGAAAAATCGCATTTGCTCACTGCAGCGGCGCGGCCGTAAATTTTGCCGGCTTCAATCTCGCCGCCATAGGGGTTTTTTGTCCAGCCTTCGCCGGGTGGCACCACGTCACCGTGCGCGTTCAGCGCGATGGTGCGGCCACCCGGGCCGTATTGGCGGCGCGCCACCAGGTTGGTGATGCTTTCCAAGCCGGCGGCCAGCACGGCAGCTTGCGGCACTTCATGCTTTTCAACCGGCAGGCCCATGGCTTCAATCAGCCCGGCGGCGCGCAGCGCATGCGGTGTGTTGTTGCCGGGCGGCGTGTCGGTGGGCACGCGGATGAGTTCTTGCAGGAACTTCACCTGCTCGTCAAAGTGGGCGTCGATCCAGGCGTCGAGTTGGTTGTAGCTTGTGCTCATTTTTTCAGTGTCCAGAGGGGTCAAGGTGGGTCAAGATGGGTCAGCAAATGCATGAAGGCTTCAAAAGCCAGTTGCATGTCGTCATTGGTGCTCGATTCGAGCGGGTTGTGGCTGATGCCAGAGTTTTGGCCGCGCACAAACAGCATGGCTTGCGGCATGATTTCGTGCAGTTTCATGGCGTCATGGCCGGCGCCGCTCGGCATGCGGTGCAGCGGCAGGCCGAGTGAGCTGACAGCCGCCTCCCAGCGCGCTTGCCAGGCTGGCGCGCTGGGCGCAGCGGCGGCGCGCATGCTTTCTTCGGCCGTGTAACGCAAGCCGCGTCGCTCGCAGATGCCTTGCAAGGCAGACAGGATGTCGGCTGCCAGCGCGTCGCGCTGGGCATTGACCGGCGCGCGCATGTCCAGTGAAAACAAGCAGCGCCCTGGCACCACATTGACCGAGCCATTGGGCACTTGCAGCATGCCGATGGTGGCCACAGAGTCGCCGTCTGTGAGTGCGCGTTGCTCCACATACAAAGCCAGTTCAGCCAGCGCGGTGGCGGCGTCGGCGCGCCGGTCCATGGGCGTGGTGCCGGCGTGGCTGGCGGTGCCGATGATCTCGCACTGCATGCGTATGCTGCCGTTGATCGAAGTGACGATACCCAGCGGCATGTCCAGCTCGTTAAGCACCGGGCCTTGCTCGATGTGCACTTCGACAAAGCCCAGGTAGTCAGCCGGCTGGCGCTGCAGCTTGGGTATGTCGTCAATGTTCAAGCCGGCGTGTTGCATCGCCTGGCGCATGGTGATGCCGTCGGCGTCTTTTTGTTCCAGCCATTCGGGCTTGAAGTCGCCGATCAGCGCGCCCGAGCCCAAAAAAGTAGCCTTGTAGCGCTGGCCTTCCTCTTCGGCAAAGGCGACCACTTCAAAGTGAAAGGGCAGGCGTTTGCCCTGGCGGTGCAGCTCGCGCACGCAAGCCATGGGCGTGAAGATGCCCAACCGTCCGTCGTACTTGCCGCCGTTGCGCACGGTGTCGTAGTGCGAGCCGGTCATCAGGGTTTTGGCCTTGGGCGTTGCAGCGCGGTAAATGCCGACCACGTTGCCCACCGCGTCGATGCTCACATCGTCAAAGCCGCAGTCGCGCATGTTGTTCACGATGGATTGCGCGCAGGCGCGGTGCGCGTCGGTCAGGTAGGTGACGGTGAGCTGGCCTTTGTCGGCGTAGCCTGGGTCGCTGAAGGCGCTGAGTTCTTCCTGCCAGTCCCACAGCTGGTTGCCCAGCACCGGCTCGTAGCCAAACTTGTCGTTGAGCCGGATTTCGGCAATGCGGTTGATGTTGCGCAGGCACTCTTGCCGCTCAAACTCCGGGTGTCCGTGCAGCCGCCTTGAAAAAGTTTCGATGATCTGCTGCTTGTTCAAGCCCACGCCACGCGGGCCGCGCACCGCCAGAATGAAAGGAAAGCCGAACCTGGCCTTGTAGTCGGCGTTGAGCTGCTGAATGGCTGCAAACTCTGCGGGCGTGCATTGCGTCAGGCCTGCTTTGCTTTGCTCGTTGCTGGACTCGGCCGTCAGGCTTTGGCTCACCATGGCCTTGCCGGCCAGCTCGGGGTGGGCTTGAATGAGCTTGATCTGCGCTTCTTTGCCGGCGGCATGCAGCGCCTTGGCCATTTGCAGCTTGAGGTCGGTCAGTGACTTGAAGGGACGTGCGGCCAGCGCCTGCTCGGCCACCCAGGGCGAGTGTTCGTAAATGCCGTCAAGCAGCTTGATGGCCTCGACATGCGATGCGCTGTTGATCTGGTCTATGGTCAAGCTCATGCTTTTTTCCTTGGCGGCTTCAAGCTGCTTTGAAAGGGTGCGTGGCTTGCCAGTGGTGCGCAATGTCCACGCGGCGGCAGACCCAGACCTTGTCGTGCTTGGCCACGTGGTCTAAAAAGCGTTGCAGCGCCACCAGGCGGCCGGGCCGCCCGAGCAAGCGGCAGTGCATGCCGATGCTCATCATCTTGGGCGCGTTCTCACCGTTGGGGTCGCCTTCGGCGTAAAGCGCGTCAAAGCTGTCGCGCAGGTAAATATAAAAGTCTTCAGCCTGTGCAAAACCTTGCGGCAAAGCAAAACGCATGTCGTTGGTGTCCAGCGTGTAGGGCAGCACCAGGCGCGGCACCACAGTGCCGTCAGTGCGTTTGACTTTCATCCAGAAGGGCAGGTCGTCGCCGTAGTAGTCGCTGTCGTACAGCAGCCCGCCGTCGTCGGCCACCAGCCGGCGGGTTTGCGGGCTGTCGCGGCCGGTGTACCAGCCCAGC
>JBILIK010000041.1:0-24358 GCA_044350025.1 Polaromonas sp.
CGTCTGGACTGCGGCGCATCGCTCATCAGCCAGTCACGCCATCCGCTTGGGGGCATGGTGTTGGTGCTCATTCGCTGCGGGTACGCGGGTCGAGCACGCGGTACAAAAAGTCTGTGAACAAATTCAGTCCGATAAAAATAGAACCCACGATCACCGTGCCGCCCAGAACGGCATTCATGTCGGCGTTTTGCAGCGAATTGGTGATGTACAAACCCAGGCCAGGCCAGGCAAACACGGTTTCGGTGAGCACCGAACCTTCGAGCAAATGGGCGTATGACAAAGCCACCACCGTCAACAAAGGCACCATGGCATTGCGCAAGGCATGGTTCCAGATGATGCGCCGCTCAGAGATGCCTTTGGCGCGGGCTGTGATCACATACTCTTGCGACAACTCATTGAGCATGAATGAGCGCGTCATGCGGCTGATGTAGGCCAGAGAAAAATAGCCCAGCAAACTGGCGGGCAGCACCAGGTGAGAAAAGGCATTGCCCATGGCCTCCCATTCACCGGCCAATGCGGCGTCCAGCAAGAGCAATCCACTGACCCTGGGCACGCTGTATTCAAACGCAATGTCGATCCGTCCCGGCCCGCCGACCCAATCGAGCTTGGCATAAAACACCACGAGAGCCATCAGACCCAGCCAGAAGATGGGCATGGAGTAACCCAGCAAACCCATCACCCTGACCGCCTGATCCACCCAGCCGCCGCGCTTGACCGCCGCCCACACGCCCAGCGGAATGCCCAGTCCGGCGCCAATCAGGATGCCGAGCGTGGCCAACTCAAAGGTGGCTGGAAAAGCCCTGCGGATGTCCTGCATCACCGGGTTGGACGTGAGGATGGAGGTACCGAAATCGCCCTGCAGAACTTTCTGGATGTAAATCAGAAATTGATCCCACAAGGGTTTGTTCAGTCCGAGTTCTTCACGGACTTGGCGCACCAACTCTTCACTGGCCCGGTCACCCACGATCGACAGCACAGGGTCAATCGGAATCACCCGGCCGATGAAAAAAGTCACGGCCAGCAGACCCAGGTAGGTCAGCAGCACGGTCGCGGCAAAACGCGAAAGAATGGACGCCTGGTTAACCAGCCGTTTCCCCAGGCCGGAGCCCGGGGAGGATGCACCCGTCATGAAATGTCAATCAGCGCTTGTTGACTTTGTACATGTAGGTGGCATCAGAAGTCGGACCCAGCTTGAGCTCATCAAGGTTGCTGCGGAAGGCCGCCACTTCGGTGATTTGATGCACCACGATGAAGGGGCTGGTCTTGCGGAAATCAGCCTGGATGTCCTGGTACATGGTGCGGCGCTTGGCGGCGTCACGCTCGAACACGGCTGAGTCTGACTTTTTGGTCATCTCAGGGATGTCCCAGGAATTGCGCCAGGCCAGTGGCTTGTCCTTGGCATCGTCAGCGTTGTTCGGATTGCGGGCAAAGGTGTCGGCATTGGTGTGCGGATCCCAATAGTCAGCGCCCCACTGGCCGATGTAGATGTCATGCGTACGGGCGCGGTACTTGGCCAGCGTCTGCTTGCCGTCACCCGGAATGATTTCGATGTCAATGCCGGCGCGTTTGGCGGTTTGCTGGAAGGACTCGGTGATTCCCTGGAAAGGCTGCACCGTGCGCATGTCGATGGTCACTTTGAAACCGTTCGGATAACCGGCTTTGGCCAGCAATTGTTTGGCGCGCTCGACATCGAGTTTGTAAGGGTTGTCAGTGCTGGCACCGAGCAAGCCCACAGGCAAAAAGTTCTGGTGAATCGTGCCGATGTTTTTGATGAGTGTCTGACCGATCGCGCTGTAATCGAGCAGGTATTTCATGGCCTCGCGCACTTCAGGCTTAGACAAAGCCGGATGCTTTTGGTTCAAGCTGAGGTAAATGACATAGCCTTTAGAGGTCGATGTTTTTTTAATGTCCTTGTTGTTGCCCACTGCATCCAAGTCCTGCGGCGTGAGGTTGCGCGCAATGTCAGCGTCGCCTTTTTCAAGCAACAGACGTTGGGTGGCAGCCTCTTTGACGTGCCGGTAAATCACCCGGTTGACTTTGGATTTTGAACCCCAGTAATTGTCATTTTTTTCCAGCGTGACGATTTCATTGGCACGCCATTCGCGGATTTTCATGGGGCCGGAACCCGCGTAATTGGTTTTCAGCCAGGCATAACCCATGTCGCCGTTTTGCTCTTTGGACATGAGCAGTTTTTTGTCAACGATAGAAGCCACATTGGCGGTCAGGCAGTTAAGCACCAGCGTGGGCGCGTAAGACTTGTCGATCTCAAAGACCACCGTCTTGCCGGCAGCACGCACCTTTTCAGCCACATTGGCCTTGTTCAGGCCGAACTGGGTCAGGATGAACGCAGGTGTTTTGCCCAGAATGACTGCGCGCTGCAAAGAAAAAGCCACATCTTCAGCGGTGAGCGGATTGCCGGAGGCAAACTTCAGGCCGTCCTTGATTTCAAAGGTGATGGTTTTGCCGTCCGCCGACACCGTCCAGGACTTGGCCACATCGGGCAGCAATTTGGCCGGGTCCGCCACGTCATAGCGAACCAGTCGATCGTAGGCATTGCCCATGATCTCGCCGGCAGAAATTTCGAAAGACTCCGCAGGGTCCAGGGTCACGATGTCATCCATGGCGGTCACCACCACCAGGGTGTCCTTGGGAGTTGCCGCCTGCACAGGCGCCAAGGTGGACAACATGGCCAGGCTCAAGGCACAGACGAGAGAGAGTCGAAGAGAGGGACGTTGGAGAGTGCGCATGGAAGCTCCTTCAGAAAAAATGTAATGAGAATTTTTACGTTTTCATTCTAGTACTTGGCCGTAGATGCCCCGCCGTTTTCTTCAACCACCTGCATCGGGCCCATGAAACAAATCTTCCATCATGGTTTTGCATGGCGTTCAGACTGGATTTTTGGCTACTTGTCAGGCTTGGAGATAGAAAGTTGCTCGTAGGCTTCCTTCAAGGCATAAAACCCGAGCTTGCGAGTTTTTTTGTCCTGGGCGATCACGCCTTTGCGGTTGAAGCCTTTGTTGAAAATGGTTTGGCGGCGCTCACTTAAAAAGTCGTAGAGCAACCAGGGCGCAATCCCGCAGACATAGTCAAAAGAGGCGTTCAGTCGGACTTGTTCACCCAAAATGAAGGCTTGGCAGTCTTCGGTGAACAAGGCGGTTTGGGGCCCGCGGTGTCCAGCCAGGGCATCGGCACCGGTTTCGGTGATGAGCACGGGTTTGTCCGGCTTAGAGTTGGCCAGCAGTTTTTGCAGCCCTGAAAATCCCGGCTCGTACCAGCCAAAGTACTCGTTGAGCCCGATCACATCCAAGTGAGCGGTTAAACGATCCTGGATGCAAAACTCTTCCCGGTTGATCAGGCAGGCTGCACTGATGAGGCGGGTACTGTCGAGCTGTCTTGCGGTTTTCGCCAGCTCCGACATGAAAGCCAAGCGCGCATCGCTGTCGGCATTTTCATTTCCCACGCCCCAAAAAATCACACTCGCACGATTAATGTCACGCAAGATGAGTTCTTGCAACTGATTACGGGCATCCGCCAGTGTTTTGGGATTGTCAAAGTCGATGGCCCAGTAAACCGGAATTTCTTCCCAGAGCAACAGACCAACTTCATCGGCCAACTGAGCCACGTGCTCATGGTGCGGGTAATGCGACAGGCGCAAGAAGTTACAACCCATTTCTTTGGCGTCTGCCAAGCGGCGGCGTACATCTGCTTCGGTGGACACCTTGCCCATCAGGACATCATCCTCATGGACACAGATGCCGCGCAAAAACAGGACCTGGCCATTGAGCAGTAGCTGCGTCCCGCGCACTTCAATGTGCCTAAATCCGATTTTTTCTTGGAATGCATCCTCGCCGCATTCAAAACGCACTTCATAGAGGTGGGGATCTTCCAATGACCACAAACGGGGTTGAATGTCCACGCTGGCCTGGCCATAGCCATTGACCACCTGCAATGCGCAGTCCAGATTCAAGGCCTCAATCCGGCACCGAACCACGGCATTGACCGCCTGATGAAGCCGAACCTTGAACACCAGGCCGGTCTCTGGCGACCAACTGGCTTGCGCAGAGCAAATAAAAACCGCTGGCAACTTCAACAAAGAGACTTCACGGTAAATGCCGCCGTGATTGAACCAGTCCACATGCCGCATGGGGACCCGGTCACGCTCACGGCGGTTGTCGACCTGCAACTGCAGCCGGTTCGCACCTGGCTGCAGATGAGCGGACAAGTCCACGCAAAAGGGGGTGGAGCCGCCCAGATGGGTTCCTATAAACCGGCCATTGAGGAACACCCTGGTCTGGTAATTGGCCGCACCGACTCGCAACATGGTGACAGGGCGCTGTATGTCGGGCACATGGTCAAGCCAACGCGTGTACCAGCCACCGCCTTCAAAGTAACGCCACTCGGGTTTGACCATGGACCAGTTGGATGGGGTGTTCAAACTCTCCCCGTCGATCGGGTGGTAGTCGCGCGGATGGGTCCAGTCTTGGGCCGGCGCGTCATCGAGTTCAAACCATTTCTGCCGCAAGCCCTCGTCAAACATGTCCAGCGTGAATTGCCAGGGGCCATCCAGGCTCTGTGTTTCCCGGTCAGCCAGCATCACCAGAGTGTCTGCAGAGATCACCGGCGCTTCAAAGCGTTGCAGATAAGCCTCGTCGTGCAGGTGGTGAAAAGGGTCCAGTGCTTCGGGCTGCGTCTTCATGTGCGCACTCCAAGTTGGGCCGGCAGCCTGGCATAACCGATGCCCACCATGGGGCGAAAGCGCCAGCCGCCGGGAAACGCTTCCCAATCAGGCCAGAGGCTTCGAGCCGCCATGGCAATCGCTATCCAGCGGAACCAGGTAGCGAAGGTGTTGGATAGGCCCTGAGGCTCTGTATAGCCTTTGACCCAACCGTCCTGTTTTCGCAAGGCGCTTTCCGGGCGCCATGCCTCGTCCGCAAAGCCGCCGTCTTCTTGTTGAAAACGCAGCAGTTCACCCAGCATGGTGAACAGCCAGGACTTGATTTCATCGTCTCGGTGCTGCAAGCACGCCCGCCCGTGCACCAGCAGATCAATCAAGTCCGCATCAATGCAGGCGCTGTGGATTTTCGGAGGCTGTGTCAGCGCGTAATCAATGGCCTTGTCCTGGTAGGGCAAGACCCTGCCGGTGAAGTACCACAAGTGAAAGTTGTGCATAGAGCCCGCCATGGCATGCAGCAGCGCGATGGCACTGTGAGCTTGCCCGACGCCCCAGAAACCGGTGCTGGGCTCCTGCAGTCTGTCGTGCCAATCGAACATGATCTCCAGTGCCTCGCCCGCGCGTTTGCCGTCTGCACCGCCCTGCGCCTGGAGCCCCAGCAAAAAACTGCCGAGATTGACGATGTTGTTGCCCTCTTGCCAGGGGTCACGCAAATCACGCTCACTGAGCCAGGCCTGTAAAAATTGCGGCTCTAAAAAATGCCTGGCAAAAGACAGTTGTGCAGGCCAGTCCGGACACAAAGCCTGAACAGCACCCAGGCTGTAGTTGGTCACATGAAAATCGATGTACTGCCAGGTGTCAGCCAGGCGCGGCTTTTTAAACACAGCATCGTCTTGCATGCCCGGAATGCGAAAGACGCCGCTCTCAAGCCGGTGCCCGATCAACCAGGAGGCCAGTGACTCCCGATACTGCCTGGGTTGCTGGTGAATGTCACCCAGTAAGTCACGGGCCATGACGGCGTTGTAAGTGCCCGGTAGCAACATGCCCGGCCATTGCACTGCATCGTGGCTGGCGCTGATTTTCAGCACGCCGGATGGGCAGCCGGGCGCCTGCATGCTTTGAAACCAGGCCAGGCTGCGTTCACGTGCTCGAACAATGGCCTGCTGCAATTTTTTTGCATCCGGACTGTCTACATGAAAATGCATTGGCATCGACTCAACCCTTCACCGCACCAGCGGTCATGCCAGAGATAACCCGTCGCTGGGCCAACAGGAAAAACAGGATCACAGGCAGCGTGGTGATGACGGACAAGGCCATGATCCCCTGAAAATTAACACCGAGCTCGCCATTGAGATTCATCAGCGCCACTGGCAGTGTGTAGGTGCTGGGCGACTTGGACACCACCAAAATCGGCAGCCATTGCGACCAGTTCAGCAAAAAGGTAATGATCGATGCCGTGGCAACCACCGGCATGGCCATCGGAATGACCACCCGAAAAAGAATCTGGAATTCAGTGGCGCCGTCAACCACAGCGGCTTCCAGCACGGTTTTCGGCAGGGTTTTGAAAAACTGCTCAAACAGAAAAAACTGGATGGGACCCACTGCGAGAAACAACACGATGCCCGTGTAGCTGCCTAACAAGCCCAGTTTGAACATCACCAGGTAAACGGGGATCACCAGCAGCATGTAGGGGTACATGATGGTCGCCAGAAAGCCCACGCGAAAGAGCTTGAACATCCAAAAATCGGGCCTGCGAACCAGGGCGTACGCACCCAGCGCAGTGACGAAAACACCGATAGCCGTTGAGGCTGTCGTGATGGCAATGGAATTTCCCACATAGACCCAAAGCGGTGTTCCCCCAATTTGAGAGAGCTCACCCAGAATACTGAGCGACAACGATTCCGGCCAGGGCCGCAGCGGTGCAGAAAGAATGGCCTTGCTGCTGCGAAAAGCGCTGACCAGCATCCAGTAAAAGGGATACAGACAGAACAGACTGACTGTGACGGCCACAAAGTAAGCCATGCAACGAAGGTAAAACCGGGAGCTTGTCACACTTTCCCCCTTTGAGCGCCTTGCAGGTACATGGCCAACCAGGCCAGTGCCAAGACCAGCGCGAACAGTACCGTGGCCATGGCCGTGGCCTCGCCGTAACGCCCCTGGTCAAACAATTGGTAGGCGTAGTAACTCAGGAAGTTGGTGCTTTCGTTAGGACCACCCTTGGTCATGACCGCCACCACAGTGAATGTTTTCAGGTATTGAATGAGGGCGTACACCGAATTCACAAGTATCGCGGGACGCAACTGTGGCAACACCACATGCCAGAAAGCCTGCCAGGCGTTGGCGCCATCAATTTGCGCTGCCTCGTATTGCGATTTGTCGCAAAGTGCCAGATTGGCCCAGAAGATCACCACATAAAAACCAACGTGATGCCACAACTCAGCGATCAGAACTGCGCTGAGCACCGTGTCCACCGATGCAATGCCGCCGAAAAGCGGTAAATTCAAAGCGCCCAGCGCCGTGTTGAGCGCTCCGAAGCTTTGATCAAACAACCATCGCCAGACCACGTAGCCGGCAATGTCCGGCGTGACCACCGGCAAAAAAATCGCCACCTTGAAAAAAAGTTTGCCGCGTCCGATCAAGTTGGAGTTGAGCAACAGGGCATAAAGCAGCGCCAGCACAATCGTCGAGACGACAGCCAGCGCCGTGTACCAAAGTGTTCTGAACAATGAAGCCAAAAAAACGGGGTCCTGCTGCAAGCTCAGGTAGTTGGCCCACCCGACCCACTGGGCC
The DNA here is from genome assembly GCA_044350025.1 of Polaromonas sp. Lineage (GTDB taxonomy): Bacteria > Pseudomonadota > Gammaproteobacteria > Burkholderiales > Burkholderiaceae_C > Polaromonas. Next base: position 7,463 of record JBILIK010000041.1, read on the forward strand.
TGATTTTGCAGCGCAGTGGCTGAGGCTGTGAAGGAGGTTTGAATGGCCAGCACGATGGGCCAGACGCCAAACACCAGCGTCAACAAGGCAAAAGGCGCTGCAAACCACCAGAACACACCCACACTTTGTGGCGCACCGGGCTTGCGGCCCATCGCAGTCTTTAGCATCTCAAACCTGTGTCCGAACTAAAACCATGCAGGTGTGATGCGAGCACGGACACGGTCAGGCTGTCGCCGATAACCGCAAGGACTCCTGCCGGAGCGCGGCAGATGACCTGCTGCTCACCGATGGCCAACGTGATCAGCGTCTCTGCGCCCAGCGGCTCAATCATGCTGACCAGGCCTTGTCCGACAAGGGCTGCATCCGGCAACTCCCCCAGCATCAAGTGCTCGGGCCTGATGCCAACGACCATGGGTGTCATGTCAGCCCACGGAATTGGGCTCAAAGTTTCTCGAGACCATCGGTGTCCATCACCGAATTCCAGCGTTGATGTTGTCCAGTGAGCGCTTAGCAGGTTCATAGGCGGCGAGCCCATGAAGCCAGCGACAAACTGGTTACCGGGCCGCGCATAAAGCTCGGCGGGCGTGCCGAGTTGCTGTACGCAGCCTTGGTGAAGAATCGCGATCTTGTCGGCCAGTGTCATGGCTTCGACCTGATCATGCGTGACATAAATAATGGTGGCGCCAAGCCGGTGATGAAGCCGTTTGATTTCTGCCCGCATCTCTGTTCGCAACTGCGCATCCAGGTTCGACAGGGGCTCGTCAAACAGAAAGACTTTCGGGTTACGGACAATCGCGCGACCAATGGCCACACGCTGGCGCTGCCCTCCCGACAAGGCTGCCGGCTTGCGATCTAACAAGTGCTCGATGCGTAGCAGGCCTGCAGCATCGTTCACCCGCCGGGTGATTTCTGCTGCAGGCGTTTTGCGCAACTGTAGGCCGAAAGCCATGTTCTCCCAAACCGTCTTATGGGGATACAAGGCATAGTCCTGGAAGACCATCGCAATGTCCCGTTCACGGGTGGGAACATCGTTGACCGCGCGTCCATCAATCTCAATGACACCCTCACTGATGTCCTCAAGCCCGGCGACCATCCGGAGCAATGTGGATTTTCCGCAACCCGATGGCCCGACAAACACCACCAGCTCGCCATCGGGCACCTTTATCGAGACATCATTGACTGCGAAATTAGCCCCGTCATAGGTTTTTCGAACCGACTTGATATCGACGCGGGCCATTCACGCATCCCCTTTACTTTTTCGCGCTGAGCTTGGTGGTCAACTCACGCATTTCATTGGCAGTCTCCGTGATAAATGCTTTCCAGTTGGCCGGCGGCTTGGCCAAAGCACCCATGAGTTTGCGATGGTAGGCCGCTTCTAGCTCGGGGTAAAAGGCGTGAACTGATTCAGGAAAATCATAGGCAGCCAGACTCCAGGCGGGCGATGCAAAAAGCTTCTGGCGGTCTGACAAGGCGCTGATATTGAGGTCTTTGCGAACAGCAGATCCCACGTTGTCCAGCGATGCCTGTTGCGCTTGCTTGGTCAGCATGAACTTGGCAAATTCAACAGCGATCGCTTTGTTAGGCGAATTTTCCGGCACAGCGATACCCCGCATGCCGCCGATCACGACAGAGTTTTTACGGCCGTCAAAGGATGGCCAAGGACCCACCACGAAATCGCCTCCCAGCACACTGGCTTGATCCCATTTTTTGACATTCCAGTCACCCACCCGGAACATGCCGGCTTTGCTGCCTTCAATGACCTGGTACATCTCTGCAAACGAATGATTGATGGTGTCCGGCGGCACGAAACGGGACTCCGTGTAGGCCTTGAGCACTTCCTCCAACACTTTGGCACGCGCTGGCTCATCAACAACAATTTTGCCTTGCGGGTCGATCAAGGTGTGGCGAAGGCCCGATCCAAACATGAACAGGTCGATCATGTGAATCAGGTCACGTGGCTTGGCCGCCTGAAGTGCCATTCCGAAGGTATTGGCTTTGCCGTCACCATCCGGATCGTTGTCCCTGAATTTAACGGCCACACGCTGCGCATCAGCCCAGGTGACGGGGAATTTTTCACCCACTTTGTCCAGCCAGCTTTTACGCACGCCCAAGGCCATCTGCACCCTTTGTGTGGGCAAAATGATCATCTTGTTGCCGTGCGTGGCGACCCGGATGTCATCCTCTGACAAAAACGCCTTGTCTGTGACACTGGCCAAAACAGGTTTCAAGTCCATCAGTTTGTTGGTCTGATCAGCCACCCTGATGACGCGTTCGTAGTTGTTATAGATCAGGTCTGGTGCTGTGTTGGTATTGATCGCGGAGATGGACCTGCCGAACCACTGGTCCGTCGGGTAATTGATGGATTTAACGGTCACGCCCGGCCGGGTTTTGGCAAACTCTGCGCTCAGCGATTGGAACCACTTGATGCCGTTGTCACCCAGATCGTGCCAAACGACAAGTTCCTGGGCGCTCAATTGACCGCCAAAGGCCAAGGACGCGGTCAAAGCCAAGGATTTGATAATTTTTCGTATCTTCATGCGAGTCTCCTGAATAAATGTTGATGGACCGAAAAAACAAAATTAGGTAATCGTTTTCCTACATTCTGGCGTATCCTCTCAAGGCTCTGCAATACTCGAAATCCCTTAGTCGCTAGAACCGAATGACGCCCAAAGATCCGCCCAACTCACCAAGAGCGCCAGCCCAAAGTGCGTCCATCTCGATTGCCACGGTCGCTGCCAAGGCGGGGGTTTCCATTGCCACGGTGTCCAGGGTGCTCAATGGCTTGTCCAGTAAATTTTCCAAAGCCACGCAGACAAAAGTCTTGCAGGCCGTTGATGAATTGGGCTACCGGCCTACAGTGGCCGCGCGCACATTGCGCAGCGGTCAAAGCCGATTGGTGGCTTTGCTGGCCTCCAACATGGCAAACCCTTCAATGGCATCGATTGCTGCCGCAGCAGAGGTTGCTTTACGCAAGTCTGGTTACGTGATGGTGCTCTGCGATACACACGACCAACCGGAGCAGCAAGACGAATACCTCAAGGAAATGGGCTCTCACAACGCCAGAGCCGTGGTGATGCTGGGCGCTGTAGACAGCCCCGAATTGCGCCAACTGGCAAAGTCCCCGGAACGGATTGTGTTTGTCAACCGGCATGCACCGGTGCCGATTGAAGGCGAGAGATTTGTGGGCATCGATAACAGGCAGGCCGTGCTGGACGTGGCCCAGTGGATGCACCAGAGGCGCCAAAGTCCGATGGCACTGATTCATGGGGATGTTCGCTCGTCTGCCACCCGCGAAAGGGTCGATGGATTTGTGGCGGCATGCAAGAGTTTGAAACAGGCATTGCCCCGAAGTCATATCTGCTTCACGCCGGGTGTGAGTCATCTGGAGATCGGCTATCTGGGAATGAAGCAGTTGATGACGCAAAAAAAACCACCCCTGTCGGTTTTTTGTACCAGCGACTTGATCGCCTACGGTGCCCACCGCTGCTTACATGAGTTGCACCCCAGGTATTTACCCCTGATCACTTTGGTGGGCTTTGACCACAGCCCATTGAACGACTGGATTGCGCCTTGGCTCCATGGCATCAGAGTGCCCTATGAAAGCTATGGCCAGGCCATTGTCAGTGCGCTGGACTCTGACAAAGCGCTGAATCTGCTGCTGCCGCATCAGTGGGTCAATGCCAGGACCGCAAGCGCGCTGTGAGCTGTAAATCCTGCAAAGAGCATGAGGCAGCGCGTCAGGAACAGCGCAAACTCAAACCCCTGATGTATTCTTGGCTCTCCCTAAGGATTGACAGCCATGCCGTCTTCAGCAGCAACCGCCACCCCGCCCGTTCACTACCACGTTGAAATCGCCGACCTGCAGGCGCACCTGTTCCAGGTAACGATGACCGTGGCAGCACCGGCGGCACTGCAAAAGTTGTCGCTGCCGGTGTGGATTCCGGGCAGCTACCTGGTGCGTGAATTCTCCGGTCATCTGCAAAACTTCAAGGCCCTGCAAGGCAAGCGCGCGCTGCCAGCGGGCCACATCGTGCAGCTCGACAAGTGCAGCTGGCAGATTCGCTGCGCCCCCGCCCGCCCGCTGGTGCTGGTCTACGAGGTCTATGCCAACGACGCATCGGTGCGCACCGCCATGCTCAATGACCTGCGCGGTTTTTTCAACGGCACCAGCTTGTGCCTGCGTGTTGAAGGCCAGGAAAGCAGCCTGCACGCGCTTGAAATCTCTGCCCCCAAGGCGCTGCCCGGCTGGTCGCTGGCCACAGGGCTCACGCCGCACAAGGTGAGCAAGTCAGGCTTTGGTATTTACCACGCAGACAGTTACGACGCACTGGTGGATGCGCCGGTGGAAATGGGCGCTTTCTGGAGCGGCAGCTTCAAGGCCTGCGGCGTGCCGCACCGCTTTGTGGTGGCCGGTGCTGCGCCCAGTTTTGACGGTAACAAGCTGCTGGCAGACGCCCAAAAAATCTGCGAGGCGCACATCCGCTTTTGGCACGGCAGTCAAAAACCGCCCTTTAAAAACTACCTGTTCATGCTCAATGCTGTCGACGACGGCTATGGCGGGCTGGAGCACAGCAACTCGACCGCGCTGATCTGCAACCGGCGTGACCTGCCACGCCTTGGCGATAAAATAGTATCCGACGGTTACACCACGCTGCGCGGACTCATCAGCCACGAGTACTTTCACACCTGGAACGTCAAGCGCCTGCGCCCGGCCGAGCTGGCCCGCTACGACTACACCCGCGAGAACTACACCGAGCTGCTCTGGTTTTTTGAAGGCTTCACCAGCTATTACGACGACTTGCTGCTGCGCCGCTGCGGCCTGCTGGACAACGCGGGCTACCTCAAGCTGCTCAACAAAACCATCAACCAGGTGATGCAAACGCCGGGGCGGCTGGTGCAGTCAGTGGCCCAGGCCAGCTTTGACGCCTGGGTCAAGTACTACCGCCAGGACGAGAACACGCCCAACGCCACAGTGAGCTACTACACTAAGGGCGCGCTGGTGGCGCTGTGTTTTGACCTGAGTCTGCGCGCGCCCGTCAACGGCAAGCCGGCCCCAGCGGATGTCACGCTCGACGCGGTCATGCGCCATGTGTGGAAGCACTGCAAAGGCGGCCCCATGCAAGAAAGCGAGCTGAGCGCCGCACTGCTGGCCGTCAGCGGGCGCAGTTTTGACGCCGAGCTCGCAGCCTGGGTGCACGGCAAGGACGAGCTGCCTTTGCAGAAATTGCTAGAGCAACACGGTGTGAGCGTGCTGGAAGACCCGGCCCAACTGGCCCAGCGCCTGGGCCTGCGGGTCAGCGAGAGCGCCGGCATCACAGTCAAAGCCGTGTTGCGGGGTGGTGCCGCAGAGCGCGCAGGTTTTGTGGCCGGCGACGAATGGCTGGGCATGGAAATGACGCCGCCAGCCGGCGCCAAAGCCAAGGCAGCGCCCAATGCCGGCTGGCGCCTGAACCGCCTTGAAGACCTGCTGCTTTACGCCGGCCAGGCCACTCAATTTCAAGCCCTGATAGCGCGCGACAAACGGCTGCTGCGCTTGCGCCTGAGCCTGCCGCCGCAAGTCAGCACCTGGCGCCTGAGCGTGCAAGACACCAGCCGCGTGAACAACTGGCTACAGCCCACGGCAACTTGAGCAGCTGAGACACCAATGCCCATGAGAGAGGCACCAAAGGAAACACATGAACTACGAAACCATTCTCACCAGCACCCACGGCCCCGACAGCCGGCAGGTCGGCATCATCACGCTGAACCGGCCCAAACAGCTGAACGCGTTGAATGACCAACTCATGGACGAGTTGGGCGCGGCGCTCAAGGCTTTTGACGCCGACGCCAGCATCGGCTGCGTCATCCTGACCGGCAGCGAAAAAGCTTTTGCTGCAGGCGCCGATATCAGTGTGATGGCCAAATTTGATTTTGCCGACGCTTATGGTCAGGACTTCATCACCCGCAACTGGGAGCAAATCCGCAGCGTGCGCAAGCCGGTGATAGCCGCTGTCAGCGGTTTTGCGTTGGGCGGCGGCTGCGAGCTGGCCATGATGTGCGACTTCATTATTGCGGCGGACAACGCGCGCTTCGGCCAGCCCGAGATCAAGCTGGGCATCATGGCAGGTGCCGGCGGCACCCAGCGCCTGCCGCGCGCCGTGGGCAAGTCCAAAGCCATGGACATGGCACTGACCGGCCGCATGATGGACGCACACGAGGCCGAGCGCGCCGGCCTGGTCAGCCGCGTGGTGGCCCCCGACAAGCTCATGGACGAAGCCCTGGGCGCGGCGCTGATGATTTGCGATTACGGCCAGCTCAGCGTCATGGCCACCAAAGAGGCGGTCAACCGGGCCTTTGAAAGCGGCCTGTCCGACGGCCTGATGTTCGAGCGCCGCCTGTTCCAATCGATGTTCGCCACCAGCGACCAGAAAGAAGGCATGGACGCCTTTCTGGCCAAACGAAAACCGGTGTTCACGCACCGCTAAAGGCGGCTTTTGAACCCGTTATAATTTGCCTCGTTTGGTGATATAGCTCAGTTGGTTAGAGCGCAGCATTCATAATGCTGATGTCGGTGGTTCAAGTCCACCTATCACCACCATTTTTTGGTTTCAGACTGTCTCGTCTGCTGCCCTGTACCTAGCGATTACCGCTATTGGCTTGCTCTAATTTTTGAGCCCTGCTCTTACTCAGCCTCTGGAAAAAACCACGAAACGCTGCATCCCCTGTTTTTTACCTCCGCACTAAAACCCTCCGCAAGCCTTGCTGCTGGCGCGCTTTGACACAGCTCTATTGCGCTGCCGGTTTAACCGGCTTGTGCGCAGCTATTTCTTAACTCGCGTTCCAAATTTCGGGCTTCTTGAATTCCATGTCGAAAAAAGTATTTATCAAAACCTTCGGCTGCCAGATGAACGAGTACGACTCGGACAAGATGGCCGACGTGCTGCACGCCGCTCAGGGCTATGAGAAAACCGATGTCCTTGAAGATGCCGACCTGATTCTGTTTAACACCTGCTCTGTGCGCGAGAAGGCGCAGGAAAAGGTTTTTTCTGACCTGGGCCGCGTCAAGCACCTGGCAAAAAAAGGCGTGCAAATTGGCGTCGGTGGCTGCGTGGCCAGCCAGGAGGGCGCGGCCATCATTGCGCGCGCGCCGTATGTGGACGTGGTGTTTGGCCCGCAAACCCTGCACCGCCTGCCCGAGCTGCTCAATCAGCGCCGCCTGCAGGGCCGCGCGCAGGTGGACATCAGCTTTCCCGAGATCGAGAAGTTTGACCATCTGCCGCCGGCCAAGGTCGAGGGCGCTTCGGCTTTTGTCAGCATCATGGAGGGCTGCTCTAAATACTGCAGTTACTGCGTGGTGCCCTACACCCGCGGCGAAGAAGTCAGCCGCCCGTTTGAAGACGTGCTGGTCGAAGTCGCCGGTCTGGCCGACCAGGGCGTGAAAGAGATCACGCTCTTGGGCCAAAACGTCAACGCCTACCGCACCCCCATGGTGGGCGCCGGCGCGGGCGGCGAGGTGGCGGACTTTGCGACGCTGCTGGAGTATGTGAGCGACATTCCGGGCATTGAACGCCTGCGCTACACCACCAGCCACCCCAACGAGTTCACGCCCAGCCTGATTGCGGCTTACGACAAACTGCCCAAATTGGTCAGCCACCTGCATTTACCGGTGCAGCACGGAAGCGACCGCATTTTGATGGCCATGAAACGCGGCTATACCGCCATGGAATACAAGAGCACGGTGCGCAAGCTGCGCGCCATTCGGCCCGACATGGCCATGAGCAGCGACTTCATCGTCGGCTTTCCCGGAGAGACCGAGGACGACTTTGGCAAGATGATGAAGCTGATCGACGATATTGGCTTTGACAATTCGTTTAGCTTTATTTTCAGCCCGCGCCCGGGCACGCCGGCGGCCAATTTGCAGGACGACACGCCGCACGATGTCAAGCTGCGCCGTCTGCAGCACCTACAAGGCGTGATCAACGCCAACATCAGCCGCATCAGCGAAAGCCGGCTGGGCACTGTGCAGCGTATTTTGGTGGAAGGCGCATCCAAGCGCGACGCCACCGAACTCATGGGCCGCACCGAGTGCAACCGGGTGGTCAACTTTGCCGGCAACCCGCGTTTGGTGGGGCAGTTGGTGGACGTGAAAGTCACCGAGACGCGCACCTATTCGCTGCGCGGCGAAGTGCTGACTACAGATTAAAAAGGCATTTTCGGCATGCCTTTCATGCCGCCCATGCGCTTCATCATCTTCATCATGCCGCTGCCCTTCATTTTTTTCATCATGCCCTGCATCTGCTCAAACTCATTGAGCAGGCGGTTAACTTCCTGAACGTGCACGCCCGCGCCGGCGGCGATGCGGCGCTTGCGGGTGGCCTTGATCAAATCGGGTTTGCGGCGCTCCAGCGGCGTCATGCTCTGGATGATGCCTTCCTTGCGCTTGATGTCTTTTTCAGCCTTGTTCATGTCCATCTGACCGGCCTTGGCGGCCATCTGCGCGGGCAGCTTGTCCATCAGGCTGGACAGCCCGCCCATGTTCTTCATTTGCTGCAACTGCGCCAGAAAGTCTTCGAGGTCAAAACCGCTGCCGCTTTTCATTTTGGCGGCCAGCTTTTGCGCCGCCGCCACGTCCACCCCGGCGGTCACCTGCTCGACCAACGCCAGGATGTCACCCATGCCCAGAATCCGGCCGGCGTGGCGCTCGGCGTCAAACACCTCCAAGCCGTCAATCTTTTCGCTGGTGCCTGAGAATTTGATAGGCGCACCCGTGATCTGCCGCACCGACAGGGCCGCGCCACCGCGTGAGTCGCCGTCGGTCTTGGTCAGGATGATGCCGGTCAGCGGTAGCGCGTCCTTAAAGGCCTTGGCCGTATTGACCGCGTCCTGGCCCTGCATGGCGTCCACCACAAACAGGGTTTCGACCGGCTTGAGCACCGCATGCAGCTCTTTGATCTCGGCCATCAGGGCTTCGTCAATCGCCAGGCGGCCCGCGGTGTCCACCAGCAGCACATCAAAAAAGTGCCGTTTGGCGTAGTCGAGCGCGGCGCGGGCGATGTCCACCGGCTTTTGATCAGGGCTGCTGGGGAACCATTCGGCGCCGGCCTGAGCCGTGACGGTTTTGAGCTGCTCAATGGCGGCCGGGCGGTAAACGTCGCCTGAGACCGTCAGCACTTTTTTCTTACGCTTATCTATCAGGTGCTTGGCCAGCTTGGCCGTGGTGGTGGTTTTGCCCGCGCCCTGCAAGCCGGCCATCAAAATCACTGCGGGAGGTTGGGCCGCCAGATTGATATCGCTCACGCCCTCGCCCATGGTGGCGGCCAGTTCGCGGTTGACGATGCCCACCAGTGCCTGTCCCGGCGAGAGCGAACCCATGACTTCCTGGCCCAGCGCTTTTTCTTTGACGCGGGCGATGAAGTCGCGCACCACCGGCAAAGCCACATCGGCCTCAAGCAAAGCCATGCGCACTTCGCGCAGCATGTCCTGCACATTTGACTCGGTGATGCGGGCCTGGCCGCGCATTTCCTTGACGAGGCGGGAGAGTTTGTCGGTAAGGGCTGAGGCCATGGGGTGGCTCCACGCATGGAGCAAAAGTTGTTTGAAACTAGCAGCTCGGGATAAACTGTGAGAATGATTTTAGCTTTCAGCGCAACGTTCGGCTTGGCCACGGCAACCGCCGCCGCACTTTTGTACGGCCTGCTGGCGCTGGCAAGAAAAAGACTGCCCGCCGCTGCAGCCAGCGCTGCTCTGCTGGCAGCTTGCTTTTTTCATGCCTTGACACTGGCCGAAGGCCTGATGGGCCAAGCACCGCGCTTTGGCTTTGCACCGGCGCTTTCTACGACCGTGTGGTTGGTGGTGCTGGTCTACGCTATTGAAAGCAAATTGATCCCCCAACTGCGGGCCAGCTGGGCACTGCCTGCGGTGGGCGCGGCGGTGGTGCTTTTGTCTATGGTGTTCCCGGGCTCCAGCTACACCCAAATTGCTTCTGCCTGGTTACCGCTGCACTGGGCCCTGGGCATTGCGTCTTATGGTTTGTTTGGTGCGGCGCTCTTGCATGGCTGGCTAATCAGCCGGGCGGAACTCTCCATGCGCACGGCGCTTTCTGCCGACACTGGCGTTCCTCTTTTGAAGCTGGAGCGACTGACCTTTCGCTTTGTCGAGGCCGGTTTCATTTTGCTGACGGCCTCTTTATTGGCAGGTTGGTTGTTTGCCGAAACGCTGTATGGTCCGCACCTGAAGTCCATGTGGAACCACAAGACCATTTTTTCTGTTCTGGCCTGGCTGAGCTTTGCCGGCTTGCTGATCGGGCGGGCCCGACTGGGCTGGCGCGGCCGCACCGCACGCAAGTTTCTTTATCTGGGCTCGGGACTGCTGCTGCTGGGTTACGCCGGCTCGCGCTTTGTCCTTGAAGTCGTGCTGCAGCGCCCATGAAATACCTGTTGATACTGGTTTTGGCCTTGGCTGTGATCTGGCTTTGGAAATCCCATCGTCGCTCTTCATCGGCTGAAAAAACCCGTGCGCAAAACCCGCCTCCAGCCACCGGCAAGTCCAAGACTTTGCAAACCACAGAAGTGATTGCCTGTGACGTCTGTGCGGTGCATTTGCCCCTGAACGAAGCCTTGACGGGCGGGCGCGGCGTTTACTGCAGTGAAGCGCACCGGCGTCAGGCTGAAAGCTGAAACAGCGTGCAAGCCGCCGCTGATCACATCGCCCCAGCGGGAGCGCCTTTGTGGCAAGACGGCTGGTACAGCTTTGCCCGGCATCTGGCCTCGCCGAATTTTGGTGCCAGGCCTGCAGGCACGCTCACCGAGCTGCTTGTGATTCATTCGATCAGCCTGCCGCCTGGACAATATGGCACCAACCAGGTGCAACGCTTGTTCACCAACACGCTGGACTGGGACGCACACGACTACTTCCTCAGTATTCGCGGCCTGAAAGTTTCTGCGCATTTTTTCATCGCACGCGACGGGCAGTTATGGCAGTTCGTCAGCTGCGATGACCGCGCCTGGCACGCCGGCGAGTCTTTTTACCGGGGCAAGCCCAATTGCAACGACCACTCGGTCGGCATTGAACTTGAAGGCCTTGAGGGCCAGAGTTTCGAAGATGCGCAGTATGAAACCCTGGCCAGCCTGGGTGCGGCGCTGCTGCAGGCCTATCCGATTGCGCATGTCGCAGGCCATGAGCACGTGGCACCCGGCCGCAAGCAGGATCCGGGAAATGGTTTTCAGTGGTCAGCACTTCAACGCGCACTGGGCCTGTCGGCTGTTAACTTTCCTACCCATACCAGCCCGAACTGAGCCGGCCATCCCAAGCTAGGGTTAGCCCTGAATCAAGCTAATCGTTAAAAATGTGTAATTTGGTGATTCATCAAAAAAACACTACATGTAGTGCTTGAATTAGTTGCCGACACTAGATATAGTGCTTGGGCCTGTTGAGTCAAAAGCGATTTAATTGATTTGCCCAAACGCAAAAAATACAAAAAACCCACACGCCACTGCTGAAAACACAGTCCCGCCACCTCTGACTCAGTCGCGCAAAAAAACCATATAACTTAGGAAATTCATGCACACCAGCATCCAAACAACAGCCGGCTTGCCAGCCGGCCAAGGCACAGCCACTGCAGGCAGCGACGCCCATACCGTTGCCACGGCTTACAGCCAGTACCAGATCATTCGCCGCAACGGTGCTGTCGTTCCTTTTGAGCCGAACAAGATCGCTGTCGCCATGATGAAAGCCTTTTTGGCTGTGCATGGCACGCAGGGCGCTGCCTCCGCCAGCGTTCGTGAAACCGTTGATGGCCTGACCCAGGCGGTGATCCGCGCACTGATGCGTTCGCGTCCTGGAGGCGGCACTTTCCATATTGAAGATGTGCAAGACCAGGTCGAGCTCGGTCTGATGCGCGGCGGTCACCATGAAATCGCTCGCGCTTATGTGCTTTACCGTGAAAAGCGCACGCAAGAGCGCGCCCTCGAGCGTTCTCGCCTGGCCAGCCACCAGATGCCTGAAATCGCTTCTTTGCATGTCATTGACCGCGGTCAGAAGGTTGCACTCGATGTGAACCGCCTGCAAGCGCTGATCGAAGCGTCTTGCGCCGGCCTGGGTGACGAGGTCAAACCCGACCCGATCGTTGCTGAAACCATGCGCAATCTGTATGACGGCGTGCCGATCGATGAGGTCTACAAGGCCTCCATCCTGGCTGCCCGCACACTGATTGAAAAAGACCCCGATTACACCTACGCCACGGCGCGCTTGCTCTTGCACACCATCCGCCGCGAAGTTCTGGGCGAAGAAGTCGCCCACGAAGCCATGGGCACCCGCTACGCCGAGTATTTCCCGAAGTTCATCCAGAAGGGTGTCGATAACGAGTTACTGGACGAAAAACTGCTGCAGTTTGACTTGGCCCGCCTGGGCGCGGCACTCAAGCCCGAGCGCGATATGCAGTTTGACTACCTGGGCTTGCAGACCCTGTTTGACCGCTATTTCCTGCACGTGCGCAAGCAGCGCATTGAACTGCCGCAAGCCTTTTTCATGCGCGTGGCCATGGGGCTGTCGCTCGACGAAGTTGACCGCGAGACACGCGCGATCGAGTTCTACGAAATCATGTCCTCCTTCGACTTCATGTCCAGCACGCCCACCCTCTTTAACGCAGGCTCTTTGCGCTCACAACTGTCGTCGTGCTACCTGACCACGGTCGCCGATGACCTGGGCGGCATTTACGACGCCATCAAAGAAAACGCGCTGTTGTCTAAGTTTGCCGGCGGCCTGGGCAACGACTGGACCCCGGTGCGCGCGCTGGGCGCTCATATCAAAGGTACCAACGGCGAGTCGCAAGGCGTGGTGCCTTTCCTCAAAGTGGTTAACGACACAGCTGTCGCAGTCAACCAGGGCGGCAAACGCAAAGGCGCTGTGTGCGCCTACCTGGAAACCTGGCATCTGGACATTGAAGAATTCCTGGAGTTGCGTAAAAACACCGGCGATGACCGCCGCCGCACGCACGACATGAACACCTCCAACTGGATTCCTGACCTGTTCATGCGCCGCGTGATGGAAAAAGGCAGTTGGACGCTGTTCTCGCCATCCGACGTGCCCGACCTGCACGACAAATACGGCATCGAGTTCGAAAAGGCTTACACCGCTTACGAAGCCCGCGCCGAGCGCGGCGAGATCAAGCCTTCGCGCAAGCTGCAAGCCATTGACATGTGGCGCAAGATGCTCTCGATGCTGTTCGAAACCGGTCATCCCTGGATCACCTTCAAGGACGCCTGCAATATTCGCTCGCCCCAGCAACATTGCGGCGTGGTGCACTCATCAAACCTCTGCACAGAAATCACGCTCAATACCAGCGACACCGAAACCGCTGTTTGCAACCTCGGATCTGTCAATCTGGTGCGGCACCTGAAAGATGGTCCGGACGGCACCAAGGTGCTGGACCACGACAAGCTCAAGAAAACGATCAAGACGGCGATGCGCATGCTGGACAACGTGATCGACATCAACTACTACGCCGTCAAGAAAGCCCGTGACTCCAATATGCGCCACCGCCCGGTGGGTCTGGGCCTGATGGGCTTTCAAGATTGCCTCTACGAACTGCGCACCCCTTATGCCAGCCAGGCTGCAGTGGAGTTTGCCGACACCTCCATGGAAGCCATCTGCTACTACGCTTACTGGGCGTCGACCGAACTGGCCAAAGAGCGCGGCAAATACGCCAGCTACAAGGGCTCTCTGTGGGACAAAGGCATCTTGCCGCTGGACACGCTGGACATGCTGGCCAAAGAGCGCGGTGGCTACATTGAAGTAGACCGGTCATCCACCCTGGACTGGGATGCTCTGCGCAACAAGATCTCTATCCACGGCATGCGCAATTCCAATTGCGTGGCCATCGCACCGACCGCCACGATTTCCAACATCATCGGCGTCGATGCCTGCATCGAGCCCTGCTTTGGCAACCTGTCCGTTAAATCCAACTTATCTGGTGAGTTCACCGTGATCAACAGCTACCTGGTGCGCGATCTCAAGCGCCTGGGCCTGTGGGACGACGTGATGGTGGTCGACCTGAAACACTTCGACGGCTCCTTGCGCCCGATCGATCGCGTACCGCAAGAAATCAAATCGCTGTATGCCACGGCGTTTGAAGTTGACGCCACCTGGCTGGTCGAAGCAGCCTCCCGTCGCCAGAAGTGGATAGACCAGGCCCAGTCCCTGAATATTTACATGTCTGGCGCATCCGGCAAGAAGCTCGACGACACCTACAAGCTGGCTTGGTTGCGCGGCCTCAAGACCACCTATTACCTGCGTACCATGGGCGCTACGCACGCTGAAAAATCAACGGTGCAAGCCGGAAAACTCAACTCGGTGGCATCGGGCAATACAAGTGACACCGGCAGCATGAATGCAATGGACGCGGCTGCCGCCACAGCGCATGCACAACTGTCCGCATCGCCTGCAACCGACATCAAGTTTTGCGCTATCGATGACCCGGGATGTGAAGCCTGCCAATAAAAATCGAATGCGCGCCAGCTTGCTGGCGCACATGAATTCGATGCAATAGAACAACACTCACTTCAGCGAATCGAATGAATCACTTTTCATTTTTTCTCGCTGCTTTCATAATCCGAAGTTATTGGAAACATCTATGTTGACCTGGGACGAAGAAGTCAAACCATCACTGCCAACACCGCTTGCCAGCAGCTCTACTGACAGCCGCTCGATAGAGCTTCCGCATTTTTCAGCGAAGCCTCAAGCCAACTCGCTCCCACGCATGCTCAACGATGGTGCCCTGGCACCCGTTCAGCCTGCCACGCCAGCCGTAGCGCCCACCGCCTTTGATTCCTCAGCGCCTGTGCCGGCAGTGCACCGCCGCGTCAAGGCATCTGACAAGCGCATCATCAATGGCCAGACCGATGTCAACCAGTTGGTGCCTTTCAAATACAAATGGGCTTGGGAAAAGTACCTGGCGACCTGCGCCAACCACTGGATGCCGCAAGAGGTCAACATGACACGCGACATCGCCCTTTGGAAAGACCCCAATGGTTTGACCGATGACGAGCGTCGCCTGGTCATGCGCAACCTCGGCTTTTTCGTGACGGCCGACTCGCTGGCCGCCAACAACATTGTGCTGGGTACTTACCGCCACATCACTGCACCGGAGTGCCGCCAGTTTCTGCTGCGCCAGGCTTTTGAAGAAGCTATTCACACACACGCCTACCAATACATCACCGAATCACTGGGCCTGGATGAGGGCGAGATTTTCAACGCCTACAACGAAGTGCAGTCGATCCGTGACAAGGACCAGTTCCTGATACCGTTCATCGACGCGATTTCCGACCCCAACTTCAAGACCGGCACGCTCGAGAACGACCGGACACTGCTGAAGTCTCTGATCGTGTTCGCCTGCCTGATGGAAGGCCTGTTCTTCTACGTCGGCTTCACGCAGATCCTGGCGCTGGGTCGCCAGAACAAGATGACCGGTGCCGCCGAGCAATACCAGTACATCCTGCGTGACGAGTCCATGCACTGCAATTTCGGTATCGACCTGATCAACCAGCTCAAACTGGAAAATCCGCAACTCTGGACGCCGGAGTTCAAAGAAGAGATCAAGGCACTGTTCATGAAGGCCGTCGAGCTGGAGTACCGCTACGCAGAAGACACCATGCCCCGCGGTGTGCTCGGCCTGAATGCCTCCATGTTCAAGGGCTACTTGCGCTACATCGCCAACCGCCGTGCAACCCAGATCGGTCTGGAAACGCTGTTCCCGAACGAAGAAAATCCGTTCCCGTGGATGAGCGAAATGATTGACCTCAAGAAAGAACGTAACTTCTTTGAGACCCGTGTGATTGAGTACCAGTCTGGTGGCGCTCTTTCCTGGGATTGAATTTTTGAACGATATGATTTTTGAAACATGCAAAAACCCGGCTCTGCGTCATCTGACGGGCCGTGGCTTTTGTTCCCGTGTTCTCGGCGCTGGGCCCCGTTTAACCGGCTGGCCCAACGCCGTGAATCGCTTCGCGTACTCCAAACGTGAAGTGCTCTTTGCAACGTGATCAAGGAGAAAACTATGGCAACTGCGAAAAAACCAGCGGCAAAAAAAGCTGCAGTGAAAAAAGCCCCGGCAGCTAAAAAAGCACCGGCCAAGAAAGCCCCAGCTAAAAAAGTAGCAGCGAAAAAAGCACCGGCTAAAAAAGCCGCAGCGAAAAAATCGCCAGCTAAAAAAGTAGCGGCTAAAAAGCCTGCTGCTAAGAAAGCTGTAAAAAAAGTAGCGGCTAAAAAGCCTGCTGCCAAGAAAGCTGCGAAAAAGCCTGCTGCTAAAAAAGCCGCGAAAAAGCCTGCTGCTAAGAAAGCTGCGAAAAAACCCGCTGCGAAGAAAGCCGCGAAGAAACCCGCTGCCAAAGCACCCGCTGCACCGGCCAGCCCTGCGGCTCAGACAACTCTGAACCCGCAAGCTGCCTGGCCGTTTCCAACAGCCAGCAAGCCCTAAGCAGTAAGGTAACTCTGCTTAAAGCCCGACATCGCAAGATGCCGGGCTTTTTTTATGGCCCTTCTTTGCGCATGTCAGGCCCAATGCCGCCGCAGTGGCGCGTTGGGAAAGCCTTGATTTCATCCTCAAGAGCGCAGCGAGCTCTCAGACCGGACGGATGGTCTCTAAGGTGTAGTTCTGGCAGCCCGGCGTAGCGATTTTGTGCGCGCCGACACGGTTGCCCAGCGCGCAGGAATCCACCAGAGACCAACCCCGCTCAAGTCCAAACAACAATGCACCGCGAAACGCATCGCCGCAACCGGTGGGGTCCACCAATTGAACGGCCTTAACGGGCGGCACATGGGTCATCACGCCGTCAACCCAGACCTCGCAGCCCTGGGCGCCCAAAGTCACAACGAGTCCCTGGACGCGGCGCGAAATTTCGCTGCTGCTCAAGCCGCAGCGCT
>JBILIK010000083.1:0-6631 GCA_044350025.1 Polaromonas sp.
GTGGCTGCGCTGCCCCCCTAGGGGGCGCAAATCCCCTAGGGGCGGCCCTGCGGGGATTGCCAGCCCCCACGCTCAGTCACTGCGTGTACTTCGCTGCCCCCCTAGGGGGCGCAAATCCCCTTGGGGCGGCCCTGCGGGGATTTGGCCAGCCCCCACGCTTGCCCACTGCGTGTGGCTGCGCTGCCCCTCAAGGAGGTGAATCTTCCTTGGGGCGGCCCTGCGGAAGATTGTCAGCCCCTACGCTCAGTCACTGCGTGTACTTCGCTGCCCCCCCAAGGGGGCGCAAATCCCCTTGGGGCGGCCCTGCGGAAGATTGCCAGCCCCCACGCTCAGTCACTGCGTGTACTTCGCTGCCCCCTAGGGGGCGCAAATCCCCTTGGGGCGGCCCTGCGGGGATTTGGCCAGCCCCCACGCTGTCCCCATTCCGTTCGCCCTGAGCTTGTCGAAGGGAGCTTGTCAAAGGGGGTTTCGACTTGTTCGCCCGGCGCCTTAAACTCCTGTTGTGTCACTCATCAAAGCCGCCTCCACCGTTTCCCTGTTCACGCTCTTGTCGCGAATCACGGGTCTGGCGCGGGAGCTTTTGATTGCCTCTACGTTTGGCGCCAGTGCCATGACGGATGCTTTCAATGTGGCTTTTCGCATTCCGAATCTTTTCCGAAGGCTGTTTGCTGAAGGCGCTTTCAGTCAGGCTTTTGTCCCTGTGCTGGCCGCCACCAAGGAGCGTGAAGGGGAAGAGGCCACGCGCCTCTTGGTGGACCGGGTGGCCAGTTTGCTGGTTTGGGCTTTGCTTTTGACTTGCGTTCTGGGGGTGGCCGGGGCGCCTGTGCTGGTCTGGCTGATGGCCAGCGGTTTGCAGCAAAGTCCGCGTGGCTTTGAGGCGGCTGTGTTCCTGACGCGCTGGATGTTTCCTTACATCGGTTTCATGTCCCTGGTGGCCTTGTCGGCCGGTGTGCTCAACACCTGGAAACGTTTTGCCGTGCCGGCCGCTACGCCGGTGCTGCTCAATCTGAGCATGATTGCCGCCGCCTGGTTTGGTGCGCCCTGGCTCAAAACTCAGGGGGTAGAGCCCATTTATGCCCTTGGCGCGGGTGTGATGTTGGGCGGCTTGTTGCAACTCGGGGTTCAGATTCCGGCGCTGCTGCGCCTGGGCATGCTGCCTAAGTTCAGCCTCGGCCTGGCCGGCTTGCGCGCCGCCTGGGGTGATGCAGGTACACGCAGCATCTTGCGCCTCATGCTGCCGGCTTTGCTGGGCGTGAGCGTGGCGCAGATATCACTGCTGATCAATACCCAGATTGCCTCGCACCTGCAGACCGGCAGCGTGAGCTGGCTGACCTATGCCGACAGGCTGATGGAGTTCCCGACGGCTTTGCTGGGCGTGGCTTTGGGTGTGGTGCTGATGCCGCAACTGGCCGCCTCCAGGGCTGCCAATGACACTGACAAATACTCGGCCATGCTGGACTGGGGCCTGCGGCTGGTGGTATTGCTGGCCGTGCCCAGCGCGGTGGCGCTGCTGACCTTTGCGCAGCCGCTGGTCGCAACGCTCTACCACTACGGCGCTTTCACAGACGGCGACGTTCTGCAGACCACGCGTGCGCTCATGGGTTATGGATTCGGGCTTCTCGGCCTGGTCGCCATCAAGGTGCTGGCGCCGGGTTTTTATGCCAACCAGGATATTCGTACGCCGGTGCGTATTGCCATCGTTGTGCTGGTCTTGACGCAGTTAATGAACCTGGTCCTGGTGCCTTATTTGCAGCATGCGGGCCTGGCGCTTGCCATTGGCATTGGTGCCTTGATCAACGCTGCCTGGTTGCTGTTGGGCTTGCTCCAGCGCGGCAGTTACCGGCCTTTGCCGGGCTGGGGGCGCTTCGGCTTGCAGGTGGCCTTGGCCAGCGCTTTGCTCGCGGTCTTTTTGCTGTGGGCGGCCCAAGCCTTGAGCTGGACCGGTATGCGCAGCCTGTACGGCCAGCGCATCGGTTGGCTGCTGTTGGTGTTGCTGGCTTCTGCGCTGCTTTATTTCATGACTTTGCGCGCTACCGGCCTGCGTGTGCGCAGTCTGCTCGGGCGTTAAATAGCTTTGGCTGCAAGCCTTTGAGACTTGTGACAAAGTAGCCGCATGCGCCTTAATTTCGACATTCCTTCGCCACTGCAGTACTTTACAAGTCTGGTGCAAAGCGATGAGCATTTCCCGCTGCTGGAAGCTGCCGTCTGCCTGGCCCAGGACGAATACCCCGAACTCGATGTCCAGCAGGTGCTCGGCGATGTAGACCAGTTGCTGGCCCGACTCAAGCGGCGCGTGCCGCCGGATGCGCCGGCCATGCAGCGACTGCGCGCGCTTAACCAGTTTTTCTTTCAAGACTTGAACTTCGGCGGCAACGTCAACGATTACTACGACCCGGACAACAGCTTTGTGCATGTGCTGCTCAAAACCCGGCGCGGCATCCCCATTACCCTGGCCGTGTTGTGGCTGGAGCTGGCGCAGGGCATGGACCTGCATGCCCGGGGTTTGTCTTTTCCCGGCCACTTCATGGTCAAGGTCAATTTGCCTAAAGGGCAGGTGGTCATGGACCCGTTCACCGGCCAGTCGCTCAGCCGCGAAGAGTTGGCCGAGCGGCTGCAGCCCTTGAAACAGCGTGACGCCAGACCCGATGACATGGAGCCGCCGCTCGGCCTGTACTTGCAGCCTGCGGCGCCGCGCGACATCATGAGCCGGATGTTGCGCAACCTCAAGCACATTTACCGGCAACAGGAAGACTGGGCCCGGCTGATACCTGTGCTGGACCGTTTGCTGGTCTTGTACCCGCGTTCATGGCCCGAGTACCGCGACCGGGGTCTGGCCTGGGCAGAGCAGGGGCAAGCCCAACGTGCACAAGCGGATTTAGAAATTTACCTGACCCGCGCAGAAGATGCGAAAGACCTTGAGGCCGTGGCCGACAGGCTGGCTGATTTGCGCCGCGCAGCCAGTTAGGCCAAGCGGGCTTAGCTGACGACGACAGCAGCGCCTTCGCCACGCGCGGCGATCACGCCGATCTCAAACACCTGCTCGCCCGCCTCGCGCAGCATGTGTGCGGTGGCTACAGCGTTGGCAGCGTCCACCACCACCACCATGCCAATGCCGTTGTTGAAGGTGCGGTTCATCTCAAAGTCCGAAATGGCGGCCGTTGTTTGCAGCCAGGCAAACAGCTCTGTTTGCGGCCAGCTGCCTTTGACCAGGTGCGCCGCCATGCCCTCTGGCAACACGCGGGGAATGTTTTCCAGCAGGCCGCCGCCGGTGATGTGCGCCAGCGCTTTGATGCCCTGTCCTGAGCCTGTCGAAGGGGCCTGTCCTGAGCCTGTCGAAGGGGGGTGTACGGCCAGCGCCGCCAGGATGTTTTTCACGTACAGGCGGGTCGGCTCCATCACTGCCTGCTTGAAAGGTTTTCCGTCCAATGTGGCGGGCAGGGCGTTGCCGGCGCGCTCTATGCATTTGCGCACCAGGCTAAAACCATTTGAATGCACGCCGCTGGAAGCCAGGCCGAGCACCACGTCGCCGGCAGCGATGTTCCGGCCGGTCAGGATTTTGGATTTTTCTACCGCCCCGACAGCAAAGCCGGCAAGGTCATATTCGCCGGGCGGGTACATGCCCGGCATTTCGGCCGTTTCGCCGCCAATCAGCGCGCAGCCCGAGAGCTCACAACCTCTGGCAATGCCGCCCACGACGGCCGCAGCCGTGTCCACGTCCAGTTTGCCGCAAGCGAAATAGTCCAGGAAAAACAGCGGCTCGGCGCCTTGCACCAGCACGTCGTTCACGCTCATGGCCACCAGGTCAATGCCCACGGTGTCATGCATTTGCCACTCAAAAGCCAGCCGCAGCTTGGTGCCTACGCCGTCGGTGCCGCTGACCAGCACCGGCTCTTTGTAACGTTTGGGCACCTCAAACAAGGCGCCAAAGCCGCCGATTCCAGCCAGCACGCCTTCGCGCATGGTTTTTTTAGCCAGCGGCTTGATGCGCTCAACCAGGGCATCGCCTGCGTCAATGTCAACGCCGGCGTCTTTGTAGGAAAGGGGGGATTGGCTCATGCTGATGAAATGGGTTGAGGTCCGCAGCTCGGCGGGCTTGGCAGGTGGGCCGGGTCAAGCCCGATAGAATCCGAGTCATGATTCTAAAGGGTCACCCTGCCCGGACCTTATGCAGCTAATTTTCTTGACCCAACGCGCCAGTGCCGCTGGACCGTCATGAAGCAGATCGCGTTGGATATCGGTCTGGCATCTGCCCCTTTGTTTGCCAACTTCTTCGCCGGTCCCAACGAGGCCGCTCTCAAACATTTGCAACTGTGGGCCGGCAACAGTTTGCGCTCGCCTGTGCCCACTTACCTGTGGGGTGAGCCCGGCAGCGGCAAAACTCATTTGCTCAAGGCGTTTGGAGAAGAGTTGTGCGCGCAAGGCGCCAGCGTCGGCTGGCTGGACGCTTCTGTTCTGGAGCCGCCACCATTTAACGAGCGCTGGGTGGCCGTGCTGCTGGACGATTGCCACCTCTACACCGCTGTGCAGCAGCAAGCGGCTTTTAACTGGTTTGTTAACGCCCTGAGCGCTGCCGACGGCCAGCCGCGTTGCGTGTTGGCCGCCGGCTTGACGCCGCCCGCCGACCTGTCCTTGCGCGAGGACCTGCGCACCCGGCTCGGCTGGGGCCATGTTTACGCGCTGCATGCCTTGAGCGACAAGGAACGCAGGGCCGTGCTGCGCCAGGAAGCAGACACCCGCGGTATTTTTCTCAGTGACGAGGCCATGGACTTTATCCTCAGTCGTTTTTCGCGCGATCTGGGCAACCTGATGCAGTTGCTCGATCAGCTAGACGGCTATTCGCTGCAAACCCAACGCGCCATCACGGTGCCGCTGATCAAATCCATGCTGGACAACCCATGAAACAAGTGGCTTTATTCGATCTGGACTACACATTGATCCCGATGGATTCCGACTACCAGTGGGGTGAATTCACTTTGGCGCTGGGCTGGTGCGATGGTGAAGATTTCAAGCGGCGTAATGCCCAGTATTACGAGGACTACAAGGCCGGCACGCTGGATATTCATGACTATGTGCGCTTTGCCACCCGTGCCATGCGTGCGCAGGGCGCTGAAAAATCGGCCAAGGCACATGAGCGCTACATGCAGACCATCATCGACACCGCGATACAGCCCAAGGCGCTGGCACTGGTGCAGGCTCATCAGGCGGCTGGTGATGAGGTGGTGATCGTCACCGCCACCAATGAATTTGTCACCCGCCCGATTGCCACTGCCTTTGGCGTCAAAGAGCTGATCGCTATCGAGTTGGCCCGTGATGCGCGGGGCGAGTTCACGGGTGAGATTGCCGGCACGCCTTCGTTTCGCGAGGGCAAGGTCGCCCGCGTTCAGGCCTGGCTGGCCGCCCGCCAGCTGGACTGGGACAGCGTGGAGACGGTTTTTTACTCTGATTCGATCAACGACCTGCCTTTACTCGAAAAGGTCAACCACCCGGTCGCCACCAACCCTGACGCAGCCCTGCGCGCCATCGCTACAGAGCGCCAATGGCGCATACTTGAGCTGTTCACTTAGTTTTTCATGATCAAAAAATTCATCGACAAGCTGTTCGGCAAGACCGGCAGCCCGGCCGCCTCAAAAGCGCGCAGCAGCAAAAAATCACCTTACGGCCAACGGATCGAGGTCGGCCCCGAATCGCACGGCATTGACACGGCCTTGGTCGACGACCGCGCCATGGACGTTGTGCGCACACTCAAGGACGCTGGTTACGAGGCTTTCATCGTGGGTGGCGCAGTACGTGACCTGCTGGTCGGTCTGCGGCCCAAGGACTTTGATGTGGCCACCGACGCCACGCCTGAGCAGGTCAAAACGCTGTTTCGCCGTGCTTTTATCATCGGCCGGCGTTTTCGCATCGTTCACGTGGTTTACGGCCGCGGCCGCGAGCACGAGGTGATCGAGGTCTCTACGTTTCGCGCCCACCTCGACAGCAGCCAGGCCGAGCAGGTAGGCGGCAATGAGCGCACCAGCAAGAGCGAGCTCGCCGGCATGAAGCACGCCGTGGACTCGTCCGGCCGCGTGCTGCGCGACAACGTCTGGGGCTCAATGGAGCATGACGCTGCGCGGCGTGACTTCACCATCAATGCCATGTACTACGACCCCGAGACGCAGATCGTGGTGGACTATCACAACGGTCTGCGCGATGCCAAAAAACGCGTGCTGCGCATGATTGGTGATCCGGCCACACGTTACCGCGAAGACCCGGTGCGCATCATCCGTGCCGTGCGTTTTGCCGCCAAGCTCAGCGCATTGGGTTTTAAGTTTGAAGACAAGACTTCCGCTCCGCTGCGCGAAATGCGCGGCCTGCTGGCCGATGTGCCGCAGTCGCGCCTTTTTGACGAGATGCTCAAGCTACTGCAGACCGGTCATGCGCTGGCCAGCATTGAGCAGCTCAAAAAACTGGGTTTGGGCACCGGCATTTATCCCTTGCTTGACGTGGTGGTTGAGACGGCGCATGAGGATTTTCTCAAGCTGGCATTGCAAGACACCGATCGCCGTGTCGGTGAAGGTAAGCCCGTGGCGCCCAGTTTTTTACTGGCCTGCGTGTTGTGGCCCGATGTGCGCGAAGGCTGGGCCAGGCGCAC
>JBILIK010000042.1:0-24249 GCA_044350025.1 Polaromonas sp.
GTTTGCCGCGCAATGAAGCGCTTTTGATGGCCGCCCGGGTTCGCCTTCGCCCCATTCTGATGACCACACTGGCCATGATTTTCGGCATGTTGCCGCTGGCCTTCGCGCTGACCGAAGGCTCTGAGCAACGCGCCCCCATGGGTCAGGCGGTGATTGGCGGCGTCATCACCTCTTCGCTTTTGACTTTGGTGGTGGTGCCCGTGGCCTACTCTTACCTGGACGATCTGGCCGAGTGGCTCAAGCGACTGTGGCGGGGTCCCAACCACGCCACGCCGCCGGTCTGAACACACCAATCAGCCAATCGCTAAAATGAATACTTTTCTCCACTTGCCGCAGCCTTGAACACCCATGAATTACGAACAAGCCCGCTTTAACATGATTGAGCAGCAAATCCGCCCCTGGGAGGTGCTCGACAGTCAGGTTCTTTCCCTGCTGGCGGTGGTCAAACGCGAAGATTTTGTGCCTTTGGCTCATAAAGCCTTGGCTTTTGTGGACATGGAAATTCCACTGGCTGCGCATGCAGAACCGGGTCAATGCATGCTGCCCCCCCGGGTTGAAGCGCGCTTGCTGCAAGACTTGAATGTGCAAAAGCACGAAAAAGTGCTGGAAATCGGCACCGGTTCCGGCTACATGGCGGCGCTGCTGGCGCACCGTGCCCAGCATGTTGTCACGCTGGAAATCGACCCGGCGCTGGCCCGCGCGGCCCGTTTGAACCTGCAAAAAGCCGGTATCCACAACGCCGAAGTGCTGCAATTCGATGGCGCCAGCCTGCTGAACCCCGGTGCCGCCGACCAGGCCGGACTGTCCGGGCCTTTTGATGTGATTGTGCTCAGCGGCTCCGTGGCCCAGGTGCCGCCCGAGTTGCTGGCCCTGCTCAAAACCGGCGGCCGTCTGAGCGCTATCGTTGGCGACGAGCCCGTCATGCGGGCCAGTCTGAGCACGCGCGTCGACGCGCACGCCATGAGCCACACTGCGGCATGGGACACGCTGGCCCCCCGCCTGCTGAACTTCCCGACACCTTCTGCCTTTCGCTTTTAAATTTCCTATGGTCTTGCAAGTCGCCCCTTCTGAATTCGCCCAATGGCGGGACGAGCTGAGCGCGGCCGGTGAGCGCTCTGCCAGGCCTGTCATGCTGGACGTGCGTGAGCCCTGGGAACTGCAAACTGCCTGCGTGCAAGAAGACGGCTTTGACTTGTTGCGCATTCCGATGCGCGAAGTGCCTCAGCGCCTGGCCGAACTCGACCCCAGTCAGCCATTGGCCTGCCTGTGCCATCACGGCATGCGCAGCCTGCAGGTCGCCAATTACCTGGCGCAAAACGGCTTTGCCCACGTGGTCAACCTGCAAGGCGGCATTGATGCCTGGTCACACGAAGTCGACCCGTCAGTGCCACGCTACTGATTTTCCTTTTTTTTCTCACACCACCCAAGCTCATGATTCATCCCCAACGCTCTCTCACCGTTTTATCCCTGGCCATCTCAGGCATCCTGACTGCTTTTGCACCCGCTGCGCAGGCACAAAGTCTGGTGGAGCTGTATGACTCAGCCCGCGCATTTGACGCCACCTACCTGTCAGCCAAGTTGCAATACGATGCCAACCTGGCACGCGCTGAGCAGTCTCGCGCCAGCATACTGCCCACCGCCAGCTTGTCCGGCACGGCGACCCTCACTGATTTTGATACAACGCTTTCCACTGGTTCAAGCCGCTCTTTCAACACTCAAGGCGCCACCCTCAGTGCATCGCACCCGCTGTACCGGCCCAGCAACCGGGCTACCTTCGATCAGGGCCAAAAGCAGTTGACGCTGGCCCGCGCACAACTGGACGCGGCAGAGCAAGAGCTGATTGTGCGCACCAGCCAGACTTACTTTGATGCGCTGGCCTCGCAAGACAGCCTGAACTTTGTGAAAGCGCAAAAAGCCGCCGTGGCCGAGCAACTGGCTTCGGCCAAGCGCAACTTTGAAGTGGGCACCGCCACCATCACCGACACCCGCGAAGCGCAAGCCCGCTTTGATCTGGTGCTGGCCCAGGAAATTGCCGCCGAGAATGACTTGCGCGTGAAAAAAATCGCCCTTGACCAACTGGTCGGCAAGCAAGGCACACAGCCGCGCAGTCTGGCAGCACCTCCTGTGCTTCAAGCCATTGAGCCGGCCGATGTCAACACCTGGGTGCTGCAGTCGGAAGGCGTTCACCCCAGCATCCGTGTGGCGCAGAGCAATCTTGAAATCGCCAAGCTTGAAGTAACCAAGGCCGAAGCCGGCCACAAACCCACACTGGACCTGACCGGCAGCTATAACCTCACGCGCAACCCCAGTGGCACATCATCTTCTCCCGCCTCTTCCAACACAAACACCGCCACCATCGGCCTGAGCCTGAATGTGCCGCTGTTTGCAGGTTTTTCGACGCAAAACCGCATACGCGAAACCCTGTCCTTGAGCGACAAAGCCAGCAGCGACTTAGAAGGCGCGCGTCGCAACGTCGCGCAAGCTACGCGTACGGCGTTTTTTGGCGTGGTCTCCGGCCAAGGTCAAGTCAAAGCCCTCGAGGCAGCTGAGCAGTCCAGTCAGATCGCCTTGGAAGCCAACCGCCTGGGTTACCAGGTTGGCGTGCGCATCAACATTGACGTGCTGAACTCCCAAAGCCAGTTGTTCCAGACCAAACGCGACCTGGCCAAAGCGCGTTACGACGTGCTGGTCGGTGGCTTGCGTCTGCGTCAGGCTAACGGCTCGCTGCGCGCCGAAGATCTGCAAGCGATCAACAGCCTGCTGGTCAAGTGAGCGCCTGAGCCAAGGATTCAGGCGCGCGGCACGGCAGCCAGTTGGTTCAGCGCCTGCACGGTGCGCTCTGCGGCCCCGCCATGGCTGGCACCAAAGGCCAAGGCAGCCGACTTGGCTTGCTGTAAAGCTGCCGGCTCACTCAACAAAGCCAGCGCGCGGGCCAACCCGGCTTGCATATCTTTCACACGGAAAGCAGCACCCGCAGCTTCGGCTGCCAACCCCGCCTCTGCAAAATTAAAAGTGTGCGGGCCCATCACCACCGGGCAGCCACAGGCTGCGGGCTCAATCAAGTTTTGCCCGCCCAAGGCCTCAAAACTACCGCCCAACAAGGCGATGTCGCTGAGCGTGTAGTAAAGCGCCATCTCACCCAGGCTGTCGCCCAACCAGACATCGGCCTGCAGGGCAGCCGGCTCATCACCGGGGGCGCCGGCCCACTGGCTGCGTCGCGAGACGGTCAAACCCTGGGCCAGAACCAGTTGCGCAAGCTCTTCAAAGCGCTGCGGATGGCGCGGCACGATCAACACGCGCTTTAAAGCCGTCGTCGGCTGCGCCTCCAGCTTGCTGGCTTGCCACTGCCGCAAAAATTCAATCTCTTCGCCCTCTCGCGAACTGGCCAGCATCAGCACCGGCTGTGCCAGGCCAGCGCGCCACTGCCGGGCCAGCGCTTGCTGCGCAGCATCGGGCCTGGCGTCAAACTTGAGGTTACCCAAAACACCCGCCACCGGCGCGCCCAGTTGCGCCAGCCTGCGGGCATCGGCCTCGGTCTGCGCGTAAACGGCAGCCAGCGCCCCATAGGCTGGACGCGCCAGCCAGGCCAGGCGCAGAGCTGAGACCAGTGATTTGGGCGAAAGCCGTGCATTCACCAGTGCCACCGCCAAACCACGGGCACGGGCTGCCGCCATCAGGTTGGGCCAAACTTCGGTTTCAAGCAGCACGCCCAGACGCGGCTTGAAGTGCGTTAAAAAGCGATCGACAGCAGCGCGGCTGTCCCAGGGCTGCCAAACCTGCACATCGCCTGGCTGCAGCAAGGCCAAACCCTGTTCACGGCCGGTGGCCGTGCCGTGTGTCAGCAACACGCGCAAGCCCGGTGACCGGGCACGCCATTGGCGCAGCAAAATAGCTGCTGTGCGCGTCTCGCCCAGCGACACCGCATGCACCCACACCAGCTCGCTGGCTGCTTCGGGCGCTTGCGTGTAATGACCAAAGCGCTCAGGCACGGCCTGGGCATAACCGGGTTCGGCCAGCGAGCGACGCGCCAGCTTGCGGCGCAGCAAAGGCCCAGCCCATTGCATCACCCACGCGTAGAGCCCGAGACAAAGTGCTTGCATGCGTTCAGTGCATTGGCGCAAAAATGCCGGCCAGTCGCATCAATGCGCGGCTGCGGCAAAGTGCGCGTCCGGCTTGACACTGTGCAGCAGCGCCAACATGTCTTTTTCAATGCGCTGCAGAGCAGCCGGCGTTGTTCCTTCAAAACGCAGCACCAGCACCGGCGTGGTGTTAGAGCTGCGAATCAGACCGAAACCATCGGGCCAGTCCACCCGCAGACCGTCGATGGTGGAGAGCCGGGCCGGCGCCGCAAAACGCGGCACGCCGCCGGGATGGGCCACGGCCTGCTCGACCAAGGCAGCGACCAGCCCCGGTGGCTCGCCTTCAGCGCAAGCCACGTTCAATTCGGGCGTGCTGAAACTGCTGGGCAATCCGTTGAGCAATGCAGCCACATCTTCGGCACGGCTGACGATTTCGAGCAGGCGAGCGCCCGCGTAGGTACCGTCGTCAAAGCCGAACCAGCGTTCCTTGAAGAAAATATGCCCGCTCATCTCACCCCCCAGCGGCGAGTTGACTTCCCGCATCTTGGCCTTGATCAGCGAGTGACCGGTTTTGAACATCAGGGGCTTGCCGCCTGCCGCCTCGATCGCCGGCCCCAGGGCTTGCGAACACTTGACGTCATAAACAATCACACCACCGGGCACGCGCGAGAGCACATCGCGGGCAAACAGCATCATCTGCCGGTCTGGAAAGATGTTCTGCCCGTCTTTCGTGATGATGCCCAGGCGGTCCCCGTCACCGTCAAAGGCCAAGCCCAAGTCGGCATCGCTACTTTGAAGCGCAGCGATCAGGTCACGCAAATTTTCGGGTTTACTCGGGTCCGGATGGTGATTGGGAAAGTTGCCATCGACTTCACTGAAAAGCTCAAGAACTTCGCAGCCGAGCGCGCGAAAGATACCCGGCGCAGAGGCACCGGCAACGCCGTTGCCGCTGTCGATAACGATCTTCAGGGGGCGCGCCAAGCGAATGTCTGAGACGATGCGCGTGCTGTAAGCCGGCAGCACATCCACTTGCTGGTAGGCACCTGGCGTGCCGGCAAGTTGCCAGCTTTCGGTTTCGATCATGCTGCGCAGGGCCTGGATGTCGTCCCCGTAAATCGCCCGGCCGGCCATGACCATTTTGAAGCCGTTGTAGTCCTTGGGGTTGTGACTGCCGGTGACCTGAATGCCGCTGCTGCACAAAGTACTGGCCGCAAAATAAAGCATGGGTGTGGTGACGGCGCCCACGTCAATAACAGCCACACCGGCCGCACGCAGGCCGCGTACCAGTGCAGCGCTCAAGGCCGGGCCGCTGAGCCGGCCATCGCGACCTACCGCCACCATGCCCTCACCCTGGGCCAGCGCCACCGCGCCAAAGGCTTTGCCCAAGGCTTCGGCCATGGATTCGTGAATGGTCGAAGGCACCACGCCACGGATATCGTAGGCCTTGAAAATCGAAGGGGTCACTTGCATGAACGGGTTTTCCTAGGGCGAAGCAGAGCTGAAAAATAAAGCTAACTTTGCCAAGGATTGTAGGGCTGGCAAAGAGGGCGGCGTATCATTCGCAGCATGCTACAAAGCCGGCTAAACGGCCGGGCTGTCAGCTCCAGTCCAGCACCCGTCAACATGCCATCCAACCAATCTCTGGTGATCTGCGTCTGCCCCACCCCCTTGGGCCAATTGACGCTGGCCGCCAGCACGCACGGCTTGTCCGGCGCCTGGTTTGAAGACCAGCAACACCGCCCGCCTGCGCTCTGCGGTGCCGGCAACGCTGCCTGGCCCAGCGCGCCGGCGCACCCGGTGCTGCGCGAGGCCGCCGGCCAGATAGAGGCCTATTTCAGCGGTGCGCTGAAGATCTTTGAGCTGCCTCTGGACTTGAGCGCCGGCACAGATTTTCAGCAAGCTGTTTGGCAAGCCCTGCTGGCGCTGCCACGCGGGCAAACCTGCACCTACGGTGAATTGAGTCAGCGCATCGGCCGGCCTTCGGCTGTGCGCGCAACCGGCGGCGCAATCGGGCGCAACCCGCTCAGTGTCATCGTGCCCTGCCACAGAGTGATCGGCCAAGGCGGCGCACTCACCGGCTACGCCGCTGGCCTGGCGCGCAAGCGTGCCTTGTTGCAACTCGAAGGTGCACTGCCCGTGCGCTCCTCTCAAGCCTGAGCCATCCTGAAATAAAGAACTGCTTTGCGAAACTCCCCCACTCAAGCCAACAGCCAAGCCTGGGCTCTCGACTTCATGCTGCTGGCGTCCCTCTGGGGCGCTTCGTTTTTATTCATGCGCATCAGCACGGTGGAGTTCGGGCCGGTGGCCACGGCGGCCGTGCGGGTCAGCATTGCGTCTGTATTTTTAATGCCTATCCTGCTTTACAAAGGCCTGGGCAGCCAGCTGCGCCTGCACTGGAAGCCGGTGTTTTTTGTCGGCCTGCTGAACTCCGGCATTCCCTTTGCCTGCTACGCTTTTGCGCTGCTGTCGATCACCACCGGCCTGTCCTCATTGCTCAATGCCACGGTGCCCATGTTCGGAGCGCTGGTGGCCTGGGTGTGGCTGCGCGACCGGCCCACGCTCTCGCGCACGCTGGGCCTGGTCATTGGCTTTGCAGGCGTGGCCATGCTGGCCTGGGACAAGGCCAGCTTCAAGCCCGATGCTTCCGGGGTGGCGCCGGGTTGGGCGGTTCTGGCTTGCCTGCTGGCTTGTGTTTGTTATGCCCTAGCGGCCAGTTTCACAAGGCGCTATTTGTCTGAACTGCCGCCGCTGGTCACGGCCACCGGCAGCCAAATCGGCGCAGCCCTCGGTCTGGCGCTGCCGGCGCTGTGGCTGTGGCCGGCGCAAATGCCTGGCCCAAACGCCTGGCTGGCGCTGCTGGCGGTCGGCATTTTGTGCACCGGCGTTGCCTATGTGCTGTACTTCAGAATCATCGGCAAAGCCGGCCCGGCGCGCGCTTTGTCGGTGACCTACCTGGTTCCTGTGTTTGCGGTACTTTACGGCCTGCTTTTTTTAGGTGAGGCCGTGACGCCCTGGATGCTGATTTGCGCTGTGGTCATCATTGTGGGCACAGCGATGTCGACCGGCTTGTTAAAACTCAGGCACCTGCTGCCCGGCCCCTGAAACTGCCAGTGCATTGACTGCTCCCAGTGGGCGGACTCGGGTTTTCGATAGCAGTGGCCTCTTCCCAGCCTGTCAAAATAAAGTGCTTCGGTCTGGCGCAATGACGCTGCCCGGCCTACTTCACAACAACCGCATTGAAACGGTCACATCCATGAAATTCAGCATCCTTGCGGCCTTGGTCTGCGCACTGGTCAGCCCGCTGGCCGGCGCGCAAAACTACCCCACCAAACCGATCCGCTGGATCGTTCCCAGCACCCCGGGTGACGGCTCTGATGCCATGGGCCGCATGATCGCGGACCGCCTTTCAAGGGAGATCGGACAAACCGTTTTCATCGAAAACAAACCGGGCGCCGGTGGCGTGCTGGGTTCAGAGTTCACCGCCAAGTCGGCCCCCGACGGCTACACCATGATCGTCGGCAATGCCGGCTCGCACGGTGTCAATGCCGGCATCTACACCAAGCTCAACTACGACATCGTTAAAGACTTCATACCCGTGGCCTTGATTTGCACCACGCCCAACGTGATGGTGGTCAACCCGTCGGTGAAGGTCAAAACAATGGCCGAGTTTCTGGCCTATGCCAAAGCCAACCCCGGCAAACTGAACTACGCCTCCGGCGGCGTTGGCAGCTCCGCCCACATGTCCGCTGAACTCTTCAAGAGCATGGCCGGCATTGACATGGCCCACATTCCCTACAAAGGCTCGGCTCCCGCAGTCAATGCATTGATGGCCGACGAGTCGCAGGTCATGGTGGGCAATCTGCCGCCCTGGTCGGCGCTGATCAAGTCGGGCAAAGTGCAGGCGCTGGCGGTCACCACGCCCAAGCGGCATCACAGCCTGCCCGACGTGCCGGCCATGTCTGAAACATTCCCCGGCTTTGACACCCAGGCCTGGTTTGGCATCCTGGCGCCGGCGGGCATCCCCAAGGCGGTGGTCACGCGCATCAACTCCCTGGTCAACCAGGCGCTGGAGCATCCGGATGTGAAGGCCAAACTGGCCACGCTGGCCTGCGACCCGGCCCCGAGCACGCCAGAGGCCTTCGCGACCCGCGTGACGGCTGATGTGGCGCGCTGGAAAAAACTCGCGTCGGAACGCAACATTCGGGCTGATTGAGCGCCGACTGAGCGCCGTTTGAATTCCAGGCTTAGCGGTTGAGCTGGGTCTCTATGCCGGGCGGCACCGGCTGGTAGGGATGGGCTTGCAGGAGCTGCGTGTTCATACTCAGGCTTTGCCCATATGCCCGCTCCAGCGACAGGCCGCCACCCTGGGTAGACATTGCCGGGCCCTCGAGCAACTGCTCGTACAGCGGACTCTCTTCAAACTGCAGCTCGAGCATGGCGCACTCGGGTGCCAACGCCGCAATTTGCAAACTGTGCCAGGTGCACACCGGCCCTGAAGGGTTGTGCGGTGAAAACAGCACGCCGTATTCTGCAGCCCGCTGTGCAATTTTCAGCATCTCCAGCGGCCCGCCGCAGTACTTGATGTCGGGCATGACCACGTCGTAAAGCGCTTCTTCAAACAGTGTCTGAAAAGAAGCCAGCCCCACCTGCGTCTCGGCTGCGGCCAAGAGCACGCCCTGCTCGCGCGTGGCGGCGCGCAGCCGGCGCATCGCCGGCCAGTGGGCATGGGTTTCGGCAATCGGGCATTCAAACCAGTGCAAGGCCGCCGGGGCCAGTGCTTGCAGGGCCTGCAAGGCGCGGGTCTCGTCAAAGCGCCAGTGGCAGTCCACCATCAACATCGCATCGGGGCCCAGCGCCTGACGCAAGGCCAACATGCATTCAACGCCGTGCGCAATCAAAGCCTGCCCCTGAGCCGAGGCGCAAAGTGCAGGCGTCAGACCGTCAAATGGCGCTGCCTTGAAGCGGCTGAAACCCTGGGCACGCGCCCGCAAGGCCGTCTCGACAAAACCTTGCGGAGTACGCAAGCGGGTGGCGCGGTTGATGTTGGCGTACAGCGGAACGCGCTGGCGCAGCACCGCAGCGCTCAACTCAGGAGCCGCTGGTGCGCCCGGCACACTTCCATCGAGCAAACAAGCCAGCGCCTGTTGCACAGCACTGACGACCGTGTTGAACACCAGCCCGCCAGGCGATTGCGGCGACACCCTCAGCCCGGCCTGCGCGTCTGCCAGCGGCCGGCCTTGCCATTCCAGCGCGAGGGCTTGGCTGGCCGTCACCAGCATGGGCTCCCAGCCGATCAGCGAAGCTTCGCCCCAGCCCGTTCGGCCGTCGGTAGATGTCACAGAAATGAAGACCCAGTTGGTCTTGGCAGAGACGTTAAAAACGTGTGTTTCGATGCGGGCAATGGTGCTCATGGCTGCAGTTTAGCGGCCGACCCTGGCACAAGGGCTAACCCTGATTCGTCATCTATTTGTCATACGCCCATGACACCATCCATTAGCTATCATTTATGCCAATTTAAACCTCATCCACTGCCATGACCATCTCAAGACGCCTTCTCCTGACCCGTGCCACCGCAGCAGCCTCTGTCTGCGCTTTTCCGATGGTGCACGCCGCCGGCTACCCTGAGCGCCCGGTGCGCATCGTCATCCCGTTTGCAGCGGGAGCCGGCACCGATGCTGTCGGCCGCCTGATGGCCCAAAAAATGGGCGAAGTCATGGGTGGCACGTTTGTGGCAGAAAACCGCACCGGCGCCTCAGGCGCCATCGGCGCCCAGCATGTGGCTCAGAGCGCACCTGACGGCCACACCCTGCTGCTGATAGCGGCTCCTTTCACCACCGTGGCAGCCGTTTTGCCGCAAGCCGGTTATGACCCGCTGCGCAGCTTTGCCCCCGTTAGCATGATTGCCAACGGCCCGCTGCTGTGGGCGGCCAACAAAGACCTTCCTGTAGCCAACCTGCGCGAGTTGGTTGAGTACGCACGCAAACGCCCGGGCCAGCTCAATTACGGCTCGGCCGGCGCTGGTGGCATTAACCACCTGGTGCTGGAAACTTTGAAGGCGCGCAGCGGCACCTTCATCACCCACATTCCTTACCGCGGTATTGCACCGGCCACGCTGGACATGATCTCCGGCCAGATTCAGTTGGTCACCGGCACCATCCCGGCGCTGGCGCCGTTTGTGCGTGACGGCCGCGTCAAAGCGCTGGCTGTGAGCACCGCCAAGCGCTCGCCGGCGCTGCCGCAGGTACCCAGCATGGCCGAGTCCGGCTTTGCCGACTTTGAC
The DNA here is from genome assembly GCA_044350025.1 of Polaromonas sp. Lineage (GTDB taxonomy): Bacteria > Pseudomonadota > Gammaproteobacteria > Burkholderiales > Burkholderiaceae_C > Polaromonas. Next base: position 10,360 of record JBILIK010000042.1, read on the forward strand.
GTGCTCAATTATTTCGGGCTGGTCGCCCCCAAGGGCACTCCGGATGCCGTGATCGAACGCCTGAGCGACGCGGTGGCCAAAGTGGTCAAACTGCCGGATGTACTGGCACGTTTTCAGCTAGACGCCATCGAGCCCTCAGCCCAGGGGGCGCAGTCACTGAGCCGGTTTTTAGCGCAAGACTTCACCGGCTGGCAAAAGGTGGTGGCGGCGCAAAACATCAAGGTAGACGCGGTCTGAAGTCCCCCTGCCGGCACGCGCTGACAATCGACCTTGGCGCCGCTAAGTTCAACATAGCGGTATGTCAAGCAAGTCATCAAATTAGCATGATCATTACAGTACCCAGAAATCCCAGCACTGCCGCACAGATGGCATAAGTTGAGATCGTTTCCCTTGCCCGGAAAAAAACCACAGAAAAAAAGATGGTCAGGAATACTTCGATTGAGACGATCAAGGTCGTGCGCGTCAGCGTGCTCTGGTCGATGGCCGTGAAATAAAGTAGCTGTCCAGCAGAAGCCAGTAGGCCGGCACCCAGAAGCCAGGGGTTGAAAACGGTCACGGCACTGACCACGGCAACGCGATAGCTCTGAATCCTAGTGGCTGTGGCTAGAAAGAGGGCTGCTCCTACAAGGGCACCGAACATGGTGCCGAAAGCAGGATCAGGCAGCTCATCAAGGCCAAATTTCCGCGATACGTTTCCAACGGCATAGGCAAGTGCGGAAACCACTCCATAGACAATTCCTGCGCTCAGCCAACGTGCTGTCTTTGAACCAGCGGGAGTTGTGGAGTCGTCAGGGAGGCTGGCGGCGTTGGACTTGCGTCGCGACTCAAACACCAGCAACAGGAAGCCGGAAAAAATAAGCAGCATCCCTGCAGCCGCTGCGGGCTGCAGTGTTTCACCCAGCCAAGTGATACCCAGGACCACCGTAAAGAAGGGGACGAGCCGCTTGACCGACGAGCTACGGATGGCACCCAGATGCTGCACGCTCGAGTGAAAAAAAACCCGTCCAAGGAAGATGGTCAAGGCACCAGCTACCGCAAACCACAGGACGCCCATCGGGTCCAGGTGCGGCAGTCGCGCCTTGTCCAAGCCAAACAACCAGAACGTACCGGCAATCAGCATGGTCAAGCAGATCGAAAGGAAGGCGCCGTTGTCGCCCCCACGGGTCGCCCCCCTGGCAATGCAGGTGTTCGCAGCCGCCCAGCACACGGCTGCGAGCACGGCTGCTAGGTCCGCGATCATGACTTTCCTGCTACTTTAGCCCTGACGCCTGCGCAATCATCGATGAGCAAGCCTGAAATCCTGCGCGCCTTCACCAAGGGCCGCAAAATGACAATAGGAAGTCCTTTTTTTCGCAGTCGATCACACATATGGAATTTCTTTTTTTAACATGGGTGAAACAGTCCTGAAAGAACAATTCACACCCAAGCTTTGGCTTTGCGAACCGACCTTTGCAGGCAATGCTCAACGCGAGCAAACTGAATCTTCATTTTGCTGAATAAGGACTCAAATGCCGTGACCAGCGTCGTCAAATCATTCGCAGACATGTGAGTCGATAAAAGAAAGACGGTGATTAAAAAAACAGAACCTGCATTCGGCAAGCCAGCGTTTGCCAAGCCGGCCGGCAAGGTGTTTGTGCCGCTCGACGCTGGCGAGAAGGCGGGCTAGTGCGTCAAGCCTGACCACGACTGACCCAATACCTAAGGCTGAGCGCAAAGTCCAAGACCAGGGGCAAAATGTGCGCAGGCGTTTGGCTCGAGCAAGATCTCACTCGAGTTTGATGCCGGCTTCTTTAACAACCTTGCCCCATCTAACCAGTTCCAGCGCCATGTAATCAGTCAATGCTTCAGGTGTTGACGTTGAGACTTCGACGCCCGCATCAAACATAGCCTTGCGAGTGTCGGGTGAGCTCATAAGCCTGTTGATTTCCGTGTTCAATTTGGCCACGATATCGCGCGGCGTTCCGGCTGGCGCCAGCAAAGCCAGCCAGACCGAGGCCTCGTAGCCCGGCACGCCCGCTTCCTGCAGGGTCGGAACGTCCGGCAATTGCGGAATGCGTTTGGAAGTTGTGACGGCCAAGGCTTTCAGGCGACCTTGCGGTACTTGGGCCAGTGCGTTGGGTACCCCGGCAAAGCTGCTTTCGACAATGCCAGCCACCAGGTCATTGGCCGCACCGCCGCTGCCTTTGTAAGGCACATGCTTGATGGGGGCGCCGGTCATGGAGGCGAAAAGGCCGCCCATCAGGTGCTGAGCGCTGCCATTGCCCGAAGAGGCGTAGTGGATTGTGTTGGGCGCCGCTTTGGCCAGCGCCACAAACTCTTGCACATTGCGCGCCGGCACCTTGGGGTTGACCAGCAGCACATAGGGGGAATCAACCAGCTTGGCAACTGCGACAAAATTTTTGAGAGGGTCATAGGGAATGCTCTTGTAAATCCAGGGGTTGATCACGTGGTTGGACGAGATCAACACCAGGGTGTAGCCATCTGGCGCTGACTTGGCCACAAAGTCCGTGCCAATGATGGAGCCTGCCCCAGCTTTGTTTTCGATCACAAACTGTTGGCCCATGGCTATGGAAAGGCGCTGGCCCAGGATACGGGCGACCACATCAGAGAAGCCGCCGGGTGCAGACGGAACAATCAGTTTGACTGGCTTGTTCGGGTAGCTTTGTGCATGCACAGCGCCAACGTAGGCAGCGCACAGTGCGGCCGCAATGAGGGATTTAACAAGTTTTTTCATACGACTCCGGGTTCAGGCATTGTGAATAATCTGTAGGAACTCGCGCAGGAGATGCCTCGCATGAGGATGAACTGATTGTTCATGATGGGCGGCAGCTTGTAGAAGACGCCTGTGCCGGCAATGCCATCATGCCCACTGCACAAAGACGAAATTTTGATCGCAGTTTAAGCGTAAAGGTATTGATTTTTAGAAAATTCATATTAAAAAATTCTATTTTCTAATTCAAGGGTTTTCCCTTGGCTGCTGGGCAATCAGCCTATGCTACAAAGATGTGATTAGTAATAATTTCAACGCTGGAAACAGCGTATTGAGACCATCATTAAGGAAATATCATGATAGCAACATGTATTAACCATTCAAACGATCAGCCGGCTCAAACTATTACCAATGGTTTTAGAATTGAGCATGTGGCACGTCCACTAATTGTTGCGCTTACGCTGATTCTTTCACCAGCTAGTTATGTTTTTGCGCAGGTTGGATCCACATGGTCAGATAGACCAATTAAAATCTACGCAACCAGCCCCCCGGGCGGATCAATCGACCTATTGGCTCGAATGGTTGCAACAGAATGCTCGCAATCAACTGGCAAAACATTCATAGTCGAAAATAGAGCTGGGGCAAATGGCAATATAGCTGCCAATATGGTTGTAAAAGGTCCGCCGGATGGCCATCAATGGTTTGTAACTCTTCCGGGCGTCTTTTCTATTAATCAGTACCTATTTAAATCAATGCCATTTGATTCCAATAAAGATATTCTTCCTGTAGCGGTGCTTGGTCAGTCTCCGTTAATTTTAACGGTCAATAAATCAGTACCGGCAAAAAATTTCCCGGATTTTCTAAAATGGGTTAAATCCAATCCTGGTAAATTATTTTACTCATCTGCCGGGGTCGGAACTACCGGACATCTTGCCATGGAATTATTAAAGCAAACGGCAGGGCTTGATATATCGCACATCCCTTACAAGGGAACCGCAGAAGCTAATATTGGTCTTATTTCTGGGGAGGTTCAAATGAGTCTTGGTAACACTACAAGCGCCTTCCCTCATATGAAATCCGGGCAAATTCTTGGTCTTGCAGTTGGCCAAAAACAGCGAATTGACGACTTTCCTGATTTGCCAACTATTCATGAATCTGGCGTGCCTAATTTTGAAGTCCTGCCATGGTTTGGTATTGGAACACGAGTTGGTGTACCGAAGGATATTGTAGACAGGGTTCATGCCTGCGCCACAGCATCAATCACCAAGCTGGAAAATAAGAAGCGCTTAGATAATGTTGGAATAATTCCACAACTAATGACACAACCTGAATTTGCACGTTACGTTCAAGCAGAGTCAAAACTGTGGGGAGATGTCGTGCGTAAATCGGGGGCATCGCTTGACTGAGTTTTGAAATCAAGCTGAAACTTAATTCATCAACCTAACTAAAACTGGAAATAGTTATGACATCTGAGACTCTGATTAATAAAGAAACACCTAAATTACGTCATATTGCAATATTAGTTCCTGACCCTGAAGCATCTGCCGTATTTTTTGAAGCTGCATTTGGTATGAAGCGTGCTGGGGTGGCACGACGTGGTATCTATGTCTCTGATGGAATTATGAATGTGGCGCTGCTTCGCGTAAACCCTGAGAAAGGGGAAAAGGTTGGAGTATTTCATTTTGGGGTTTGGGTCGACGACTTTGACGCCGCAGACGAACAAGTCAAAGCAGCAGGGGCCACTTACTTGACCGGCAAATCAGATTCACCAAACTCATACTATGAAGCTAAATATCGGGACCCCAATGGAATTGTATTTGACATGACCCACACCGGGTGGGCAGGTGCAGTTAAAGAGCCTGGTTCATTAAATACAGAGAACGGACCTGCTTTAGTTGCTCACAAGTAATTTCTATGAAGAACTCTAATCGTATTATTGTTATAGGCGCAGGCCCCGTGGGCCTTTGTCTGACGCTTGCTCTGACTCAGGCTGGTCTCCCAGTCACTCTGATTGAATCGCGTACGGATGAGAACTTCCTTGATCAAGTGCCTCGCGCGGGAACTAACCACCCAGCAACCCTTGAAATGTACGATCGGATTGGTCTTTACAAGCGGATTGAGCCAAGAGGCATGATTGCTCCGATTGTTCACTATTGGGAGAGGCAGGGCCCAGAACTTATTGCAGAATTTGACCACGCAGTTCTTAAAGGGGAAACAACTTTTCCATACGTTCTCCAGTGCGAGCGAATCAAAATTGTTGAAGAAGCGCTGGCTATGGCGAAAGAAGACCCGCTTTGCAACTTGCGAATGGGGACGAGCTTCGAATCTTTTGAGCAGAAGTCCGAGGGTGTTGTCGCTGTTGTCACTACCCCTGATGGCGTCCAAGAGCGAATCGAAGGTAGATTTTTAGTCAGCGCAGAAGGCGCTCGTAGCCTTGTTCGGAATCAACTTGGTATTGAATTCGAAGGCTTTACTTACCCCGACCGAACACTAAACATTGAAGTCGCATACGATTTTTCACTTCATGGTTATGCCGATAGGAATTACATCTCTGATCCCGAAGAGTGGTCAAATCTTTTTCAGTGGCCTGGGCCTCCAAAGAGATGGCGTGTTCATTTTCCGACTCTTCCAGATGCAGACCCTGAGACATTACTTTCTCCAGAAGCTCTGCAAAAAAAATTACAAGCCTTTATGCAAACTGATAAAGAATTTGATATCTATGGATCAAATCTTTACACAGTTCACCAGAGAGTTGCCAAAAAATTCCGCGTAGGTAGCGTGCTACTGGCTGGTGATGCCGCTCATGTGAACAGCCCCATAGGTGGCATGGGCATGAACAGCGGTATTCATGATGCTTTTAACCTCGCTGACAAGTTAATCGGTATCGAACGCGGCGAGATGGACGATGCCGTGCTGGATCGTTACGATCGGCAAAGGCGTACGATTGCTGTGGAGCACACGCAAGCTCAAACCATTCGCAATAAAAAATTGCTTATGGAAAAAGATCCTGCTATCCGTCGACAAAATCAAGATCAGCTTCGCAAAACTGCAGCTGATCCTAAACTTTCTCGTGACTTTATGTTGCGTGCATCTCTTATCAACAGTCTGCGACAAGCAGAACAAATCGAATAGTCTTCTGAGTTTGGATGTGAAAATTGACAGACCAATTTGATGTTGAGGACGTTATTTACCAAAATGGTAATGGCAGTCAGTTGCTTGCTCGTCTTTATAAACCGTGGGCTAATCCTTCAAAGGGATCTCACCTAAACCCAGCTGTGGTATCTGTTCACGGCGGACGGTGGTGTGATGACTCTCGCCTAACAAATGAGGTTATTGACCGACATCTTGCAAACCATGGCATTTTTGTGATGGCTATTGATTTTCGTATGCCGCCGCAGGTTAAATTTCCTCACCCCGTTTCAGACATCAATTATGCAATTCGGTGGTTAAAAAAATACGCACAAACAGTTGGCGTTGATGCAAAAAAAATCGGGGGTATAGGAACCTCTAGTGGCGGGCATCAGTTGCTTTTAAATGCTCTAAAGCCAAACGATGATTGGTATGCTTCTCAGCCTCTTGGCAGTGACAGCGATTTAGACGCTTCCCTTGCTTTTGTAATTGCATGTTGGCCCGTATCTGACCCCCTTGAACGATACAGGTATGTGCTTGAAAAAAAGATGCAACTGCATATCGAATGCCATCACGCCTACTGGAGAGATGAGTTAGAGATGGGGAAAGGCAGTCCACAAAGAATTTTGGATGAAAATGAGATGTCGCATTTGCCTCCACTACTTCTAATACAAGGGACTGACGACACAGTTTTATCTCCCGGAATGACAAAAAAGTTTGCTGCATCTTATGAAGCGGCCGGTGGTAAAGTTATTTTGTGTGAGTTTAAAGGGCAGCCGCACACCTTTATTACAAAGTTTCCTTTACACGAAGACTCGGATAGCGCTATGAAAAAGATTTCAGTTTTTGCTTCTGCCTGCGGGGAAGTTGGTGCTGATATTTTGTGAAATTGGTCTAAATTGAGCCTTTGTAGTAACCAGGCATGAGTAATTTTTAGGAAATTCAATTGGGAGATAGCTTGGGATACACGGCAATTGAAAAGGTTCTTGGCCGCGCTGCTTCCAAGCCCGGGGCGAGGGCGGGAGAGGTCGTACATCCTATTCCTGACCTGATCATGATTCATGATGGGGTCGTTCAAAGCAGCAAGTTGATGCTTGACAAAATTGGCATCAATAGACTTTCAAACCCGGAAAAAGTCATGATGGTCAGTGACCATGACGTTCTGTATGGAAGCGCTAAAGCTGCTGAGCGAGGTTCATTCAATCGAAAGGCAGCCCGCGACTGGAAAGTCGGACACTTTTTTGATGTCGGAGAGGGTGGGCATGGCCATATTTTCCCAATAGAAGATGGACGTGTTTTACCCGGAATGTTCTATTTTGATAATGATACCCACGCTACAAACGCCGGGGCTGTGGGCGCCTTTGGTATGCGACTTGGGCCGGAAATTACCACCGTGCTTGCAACTGGTACGACTTGGATTGAAATACCTCAAACCATAAAAATACTGTTAAGAGGTTTGTTGAAACCTGGTGTTCAAGCTCGTGATATTGGTTTTTATCTTTCGCGTCTCATAAAAACCCGGGTGTTGCCAATAGATCTAGATAACCGAGTTGTGGAGTACGCAGGCGACTTAGAACAATTTGGACTTGGCGAAAGGGTGGCTTTGTGTAGCAGTCCTACGGAGATGCGTGCCGCAGGTGTATTTGTTCCGCCATCAGAAAGAATACTTCGGCACAGCAAGGCTCAAGCCAAGATTCCATTTGCTCCAGTCTATAGCGACGATGATGCGAAATTTGAATCGCATCATGAGATTAATATTTCAAATCTACAACCTCAAATTGCGCTTCCAGGCGGCGTTGGTAATTCAGTAGATATTTCCGAAGCGGTTGGTACCCGTGTTAATCATGCTTTTATTGGCTCTTGCGGGTCAGGCATGTACGAGGACTTACTGACTACTGCCAGCATGCTTAAAGGCCGGCGCATTTCTGCTGAAGTTCGTTTGTTCATTGTTCCAGGTTCACAAAGATCAATGCGCAAACTTGTGGAGGATGGGTTGATGCAAATTTTTGTTGAAGCCGGGGCTATGGTTTTGCCACCCGGTTGTGGTCCTTGCAATGATGCTGTTGTTGGCCCATTGGCGTCCGGCGAGTCTTCAATCTCAACTGCTACAAATAGCAACGCTGGTAGATTTGGCGCTAGAGATGCTCGGCTATTCCTCGGTAGTCCTTTAACTGTTGCAGCTTCCGCTGTGGCTGGTCAGATCGTAGATCCGAGAAGCTTTTCCGCTGATGAAAGTCTTACGCTCATGAAGACAGCAGCATATGGTTGATTTCGATTGGACTTTACGAGGATCTTGCTACCTTCTGGGTGATGATATTCCGCATGCGGATGGCGTTATCCCTCAGCGTTTTATTATTGACCGCGAAACAGATCCTGATGTTCTAAAGCATCACTTGTTTGAACTCACAGATCCAGGTTTCGTTAGTCGCTGCAAACCTGGAGACATCATTGTTGCTGGACGTAATTTTGGTGTTGGGCAAAAGAGTACTGGCTACATTGCCATGAAGGCACTTGGACTTGGTCTAATTTGTGACTCCATTCCTACTCAGGGGTATAGAGGTGCAATATATGCTGGTCTTCGTGTTCTTGCTCACTGCAGAGGTGTCACATCAATGTGCTCAAGCGGTGATGACATCGAGGTCAATTTTTCAAGTGGACTTTTTACAAACCATACCCGTGGTTTAAAAGAAATTTGGCGCCCTATGCCCCAAAGCCTTCAAGACTTGATCTCTACAGGTGGTGGTGAGGCATGGCTCAGTACTTGGTGGTCGACTGTGGCGCCGGCTGAAAAAAATGACGCCGGGGCAAGTCAATCTCCCCCGTGACAAGGCGGCTAGATCACAGCATTGCTGGTGCTCACCCAGAATAGTGGTATCCCGACTTGATAAGTCAATGCCGTCTGATCAATTGATTTGCCAATGAAAAAGCCCCTCGAGAGGGGCTCTACACTTTGTTAAATGGCGGAGTGGACGGGACTCGAACCCGCGACCCCCGGCGTGACAGGCCGGTATTCTAACCAACTGAACTACCACTCCTGGTAGCGACAACGTTGCCGTTGTCTGCTTTTCGCTTTCATCACTTTGCAGTGAATCTGGCGACCCCACGGGGATTCGAACCCCGGTACTCACCGTGAAAGGGTGATGTCCTAGGCCTCTAGACGATGGGGTCAAACCTTGGACTTCCGGAGCAGACTTTTGAGAGCCTGCCGAAACTCAACTAACTTTTCGACTGTTGGTGGAGGTAAGCGGGATCGAACCGCTGACCTCTTGCATGCCATGCAAGCGCTCTCCCAGCTGAGCTATACCCCCCTGCGGTTCAGGCTACCCTAAACCAGTCGAGCTTTAAATTATAGCCCGATTTCGATGCGCTTCGTAAGCCCTGCTCCGCCTTTGAGCCGGGCTATGACCTCGTGGCGGGGCATGAGCTCGATCACGGCGTCCAGCGACGGGGTTTGCGGCGTGCCCAACAAAAGCAGGCGCACGGGCATGGCCAATTGCGGCATCTTCAATCCCGCGTCTGCCAGCACTTGCTTAATGACAGCGGCAATAGCGGGTTTGCTCCACTCGCAATCACTCAGCGCTTTAGCCAGGCTGGCCAGTGCAGGTTGCACTGCGGCAGTGACGTGCGTGGCCATGTCTTCGGCGCTGGCAAGAGCGCCTTTTTCAATCAGCGCGATCCAACCAGCCAGCTCGACCAGCGTGCTGCAACGGTCTTTGAACAAGGCGCAGGCTTTGAGCGTGCGGGCAGCATCTAGGCTGACGCCTTGCTGCTGCACAAAGGGCGCGACCAGACTGGCGAGCTGCTCGTCAGGCAGCGCCTTGAGGTGTTGTGCGTTGACCCAGCGCAGCTTAGCTTCGTCAAACTGCGCGGCGCTCTTGCCCAGGTGGTCCAGATTGAACCACTGCACAAACTGCTCACGGCTGAAGATTTCGTCGTCGCCGTGGCTCCAGCCAAGGCGGGCAAGGTAGTTGACCATGGCGTCGGGCAGGTAGCCTTCGGCGGCGTATTGCGTGACGGCTTTGGCCCCGCTGCGCTTGCTCATTTTGTCGCCCTGCTCATTGAGCACGGTCGGCAGGTGCGCGTAGACGGGTATGTCTTTGCCCAGCGCGCGAAAGATGTTGATCTGGCGCGGTGTGTTGTTGACGTGGTCGTCGCCGCGAATCACGTGGGTGATGGCCATATCGATGTCGTCAACCACCACACAAAAGTTATAAGTCGGCGTGCCCACGGCTTCGCCGTTTTGAGCTGGCCGCGCGATCACCAGGTCGTCGAGCTCGTCGTTGCTGATCTCGATACGGCCCTTGACCTTGTCGTCCCAGACCACCGCGCCGCCTTGCGGGTTTTTAAAGCGCAGCACGGGCTGCACGCCGGCGGGAACAGCGGGCAGGGTCTTGCCCGGCTCGGGGCGCCAGGTGCCGTCGTAGCGCGGCTTTTGTTTGGCTTCGGTCTGGCGCTCGCGCAGGGCGTCGAGCTCTTCGATGCTCATGTAGCAAGGGTAGACGTGGCCGGCAGCCACCAGCTCTGCCAGCACAGCCTTGTATCGCTCCATGCGCTGCATCTGGTAGTGCGGGCCTTCGTCATAGTCCAGCCCCAGCCAGCGCATGCCTTCAATGATGACGTCCACCGAGGCCTGGTTGGAGCGCTCAAGGTCGGTGTCTTCAATACGCAATATGAAAGCGCCGCCGGTCGCGCGCGCAAAAGCCCAGGGGTACAGCGCCGAGCGGATGTTGCCAAGATGAATGAAGCCGGTGGGCGAAGGGGCAAAGCGGGTGCGGGTGCTCATGTCAGAGAGTTTCCAGTCCACGCGCCAGATCAGCCTTGAGGTCGTCAATGTGCTCCAGCCCGACCGCCACGCGGATCAGCGATTGAGAGATGCCCGCTGCCTGACGCTGCACTTCGCTCAGGCGACCATGCGAGGTGGTGGCCGGGTGCGTGATGGTGGTCTTGGTGTCACCCAGGTTGGCGGTGATGCTGCAAAGTTGAGTGCTGTCGATCACATGAAAAGCGTTTTTTCGCGCTGCTTCAGCACCCTCCGCCTTGACGTCAAAGGACAGCACCGCGCCGCCCTTGCCCGACTGCTGCTGCATGGCCAGCGCGTGCTGGGGGTGCGACTTCAGGCCGGGGTAGTAAACGCGCGCCACTTGCGGCTGCGCTTGCAGCCAGGTGGCCAGCGCCAGCGCGCTGTCGCTTTGCGCGTGCATGCGGATGGACAGCGTTTCCATGCCCTTGAGCACCACCCAGGCGTTGAAGGGCGACAGCGTCATACCGGCGCTGCGCATCACGGGCACAAACTTTTCTTCAATCATTTTTTGCGGGCCGCAGATGGCGCCGGCAATCACGCGGCCCTGGCCATCCAGGTACTTGGTGCCAGAGTGGATGATGAGGTCAGCGCCCATGCTGACCGGCTGCGACAGCGCGGGCGAGCAAAAGCAGTTGTCCACTGCCAGCCAGGCACCGACGGCATGCGCGATATCAGCCAACGCGCGGATATCACAGACTTCGGTCAGCGGGTTGGTTGGCGATTCGGCAAACAGCAGTTTGGTGTTGGGCTTCATGGCAGCTTGCCATTCGGCCGCGTCGGTTTGCGACACAAAGCTGGTCTCAACACCGAATTTGCCGAACTCGCTGCCAAGGAGCTTGATGGTGGAGCCGAACACCGACTGCGAGCAGATCACATGGTCGCCCGACTTCAAAAGGCCCATGCACATCAGCAAGATGGCCGCCATGCCGCTGGAGGTGCCTATGCAGGCCTCGGTGCCTTCGAGGGCGGCCAGACGACGCTCCATGCTGGTCACCGTTGGATTGGTGAAGCGCGAATACATGTAGCCGTCTTCTTCGTCGGCAAAGCGGCGGCGCGCTGTTTCGGCGTCGGGCTGCACAAAGCTGCTGGTCAGGTACAGGGCTTCGGAGTTTTCGCCGAACTGGCTTTTGTCTTCAGCCGTGCGCACGGCCAGCGTGTCGCGGTGCAAATTAGCGGGTAGTTTTTTTGCGCTCATGGTTTCAAGCCTTTTCAAGCTTCTTGCGGGTTGGGCAATGCCAGGCGCGAGACGTCTACGCCGCCTTCTTCGCTGGCGTCAACGCGCTCGGCGTTCATACGGGCAATCGTCTCAGGCGTGATGTCACCGGTGATGTAGATGCCGTCAAAGCAAGAGGCGTCAAAGCCGTCGAGCTGGGGGTTGAGCGAGCCGATGGCGCGTTTCATGCCTTCGATATCCTGGTAGATCAGCGCGTCGCAACCGATGGCAACGCGGATTTCTTCGATGCTGCGGTCATGCGCCACCAGCTCGGTGGCGGTCGGCATGTCGATGCCATACACATTGGGAAAGCGCACCGGCGGCGCGGCGCTGGCCAGGTAGACCTTGCGCGCGCCGGCGTCACGCGCCATTTGCACGATCTCACGGCTGGTGGTGCCGCGCACGATGGAATCATCGACCAGCAAGACGTTACGGCCCTTGAATTCGCTGGCGATCACGTTGAGCTTTTGGCGTACCGACTTCTTGCGCACGCCCTGCCCCGGCATGATGAAGGTGCGGCCGACGTAGCGGTTTTTGACAAAGCCTTCGCGGTACGGGATGCCCAGTAAATGCGCCAGTTGCGTGGCGCTGGGGCGGCTGGACTCGGGGATCGGGATGATGACGTCGATCTCGTTGGGCGGCACGGTCGAGATGACACGTTTGGCCAGCGTCTCGCCTAAATTCAGGCGTGCCTGGTAAACCGAAATGCCGTCGAGCACCGAGTCGGGCCGGGCCAGGTAGACGAATTCAAAAATGCAGGGCTTGAGCTGCGGGTTCTCGGCACATTGCTGGGCATGCACCTGGCCTTGCATATCGACAAAGACCGCTTCACCGGGGGCAATGTCGCGCTCGAACTGGTGCGAGGTGCCTTCGAGCGCCACGGATTCGCTGGCCACCATGACGGTGCCGCCCTGCTCGTTCTGGCCGCGGCCTATGCACAAGGGGCGTATGCCAAACGGATCCCGAAAAGCCAGCAGGCCGTGACCGGCGATGAGCGCCACCACGGCGTAAGAGCCTTTGACGCGCTTGTGCACGCCGCGCACGGCGGCAAACACATCGTTGGGGCTCAGCGGTAGGCCGCGCGTGGTTTTTTCGAGCTCGTGGGCCAGCACGTTGAGCAGCACTTCAGAGTCGCTGTCGGTGTTGATGTGGCGGTGGTCGGTGTTGAACAGTTCGGCCTTGAGCACGGCTGCATTGGTCAGATTGCCGTTGTGCGAGAGCACCAGGCCAAAAGGCGCGTTGACATAAAAGGGCTGAGCTTCGTCTTCGCTGAAAGCGTTGCCGGCTGTCGGGTAACGCACCTGGCCCAGGCCGACATTGCCCGGCAGGGCGCGCATATTGCGCGTGCGAAAAACGTCGCGGACCATGCCCTTGGATTTGTGCATGAAGAATTTGCGACCGAGCTGCGTGACGATGCCCGCCGCGTCCTGGCCGCGGTGCTGCAACAGCAAAAGACCGTCGTAAATGAGCTGATTGACCGGGGCGTTACTGACAACACCAACTATTCCGCACATGATGAACCATTCATAAATTAACTCACAAAGCGGGAGAACTGCACCGGCAACAGCGGCTTTAACGCGTTCAGCGCCGACGTTAAAACCAAAGCGCCCCGGGACGCCTGCCACCAGTCACTGCCCTTGAAAGGCGTCATATTCACAGCCACCGTCACAGCCAGCAGGAATACCATACCGCGCAACACGCCAAACAAGGCGCCCAGCAAGCGGTCAGCCGGGCGCAAACCGGCTGCGCTCACCAGTTTTCGCATGAGCGAGGCCAGCAGCCCGGCGGCAAAAACCGACGCAATAAAGGTCAACACAAAGGCCACCCCGAACTTCATGGCTGCCGATAAAGTGGACAAAGGCAGCAAGTCGGCCACCCAGGGGGCCAGCCACTGCGCCGCAAAAAAAGCGGCCACCCAACCCAGCACCGACAGCACCTCAAACACCAGGCCGCGCCAGGCGCCGAGCAGCAGCGACAAGGCCAGCACCGTCAGCAAAACCCAGTCAGTCGGCGACACGGTGTTCATGAACGCCAGGG
>JBILIK010000084.1:0-6577 GCA_044350025.1 Polaromonas sp.
GCCGGCACATCGTAGAGTGCCTTGAGCGGGGTGCCTACGCTTAAATCTGACATGGGTTTCAGGGCGCTGGTCTGTCGAGCACGATGCGCAGATCTGCGCGCGGCAAAGGTTTGCTGCGCTGGGCGCTGATACGCCCCTGCGCCAGCTGCCCGAGATCCGCGTTCCATCCTTGCTGCTGGCCGGGCTTGCCATGGAGCCAGTCAAACAAGGCCGCCACCGGCAGCGCAGCCCCTGTGGACTGCTCAATCAGTGCGTCGATATGGCTGAATCTACGGATTTTGCCGGACTCTTCCAGCACCGCCTCCAGAGGCGTCCAGCGGGCGGCCAGCAAGGTATTGCCCAGCGGACTGCTGAGCAGCAGCTCACCCTGAGCGGGGCTGCCTTTGAGCTCAAAGCCAGCGCTAAAGGATTGGACCGGCTCGCTGTGCACTTGCAGGCTCAGCCGCCCGGACCAGATATCAGCCTGCGCTGAACCTGCGGGGGTACGCGGCGCGTGCATGCATGCTGTGAGCATGCTCAAGCTGAGCAGCAGGGCAGTAAGGACTGTGCGCTGGCACCAGTTGCGGCGCTGCGGCGGCGCGGCGTCAGCAAAACTCAGACTCAGCATCCAGGCGGCCAAGGCTTTAGAGTTTGACGCCAAAGCGTTGTAGCGTTTCGCGCAGCGTCTCGTTGTCGGCATTCATCATCTGGCCTTCTTTCCATACCGCCAGGGCACGCTCGCGCTGGCCCATGCGCCAGAGTACTTCGCCCAGGTGCGCTGCGATTTCCGGGTCCGGTCTGTCTTTGTAGGCATGGCTCAGAAGTCGGGCCGCCTCATCGAGGTTGCCCAGCCGGAATTCCACCCAGCCCAGACTGTCCCGGATGTAGGGGTCATTGGGTGCGAGTTCAACCGCTTTTTGGATCAACTGCTTAGCCTCTGGCAGACGTACATTGCGATCTGCCAGGGAGTAGCCCAGCGCGTTGTAGGCCGCCTGGTAGTCCGGTTTGATCTGGATAATGCGCCGCAGCAGCTGCTCCATCTCGGGCAGCCGGCTGAGCTTTTCCGCCGTGATCGCCTGCTCGTACATCAGCTCGATGTCCTGGGGCGCTGCTACCAGCGCCTGCGCCATGCGATCGTAGGCCAGCTGCAGTTGTTTAAATTCTTTGAGCAGCGCCACTTCGGCAAACAGTTTGTTGCGGGCGTCATCGGCTTTGCGCTCGGGCAGCTCGCGTATCAATGCAATCCCGGCCTGTAACTGGCCCTGACGCGCCAGCAAAGCCGCGCGGCGCGATTGGGTTTGCAACAAAACATCGGGGCTGTCAATGCGTTGCAGCCATTTCTCAGCTTCATCGAAGGCTTTGCGCTGTTCTGCAATTTGCGCCATCGCCAAAAAGGCCTGTGCCAACCCACGCTCACGATTGGCAGAGGCGGGTTGCAGCTCGGCCAGGCTGAGGTACTTTTTAAAGGCCGCTTCTGCAGGGGCAAGCTGCTTTTCCTGCAGTTGCAGGGAGCCCAGCAGCAGCCAGGCTTGTGAAAAGTCGGCCTGGGTGCGCGTGATGGTCTGAAGTTGCGCCAAAGCATCTGGATAACGTTGCAAGCCGATCAAATTGCGGGCGTAGGCAAACCGCAGCTCGGTTTGTGCGTCAGCACTCTGACTGAGTTGTTGCAGCACCAGGGCTTCTGCGGCGGGCAGGGTCGGGTCCATCAACTCAATTGCCATCATGAGCGGGTCTTCAGCTTTGAGGTCGGCAGCACGGCCGCGCTGCACGGCTTCGAGCGCGCCGGCCTTGTTGTCTGCAGCCAGGCGCAGGCGCGCGGCCATCACCCAGGCTGCTGAGGAAGTGGCCGGGGCCCTGAAGTAAGACGCCAGGGCTTGCTCTACCAGCTCTTGCACAAGTTTCTTGTCGTTCACGCGCGCATACAACCTGGGCACCGAGCTCAGGGCTTGAATGCGATCCTGCGCTGGCGTGAGTTCCATCACGGACTTCAGCGCCTCAGCAGACTCGCTCAAGCGGTTGAGCGCCAGAAGAATTTGCAGAATGTAGCGACTGGCTTCGAGCGAGCCGGGCTGGGCCAGCTTCCAGGCCCGGGCCGCCTGCAGAGCTATTTCTCCGGAGCGCGACTCCAGAGCCAGGTCTGTGGCGCGCTGAAAAAGCCGGCTGTCCTGACTTTTGCGGGCGGCATCCAGAATCAGTGAAACTGCCGGGCCGGCCTCGCCGGTACCGGCGATTAACTCACCGAGCAGCACCTGGTAAAACAACTGCGCATCCATCTGATTGCCCGTGTCGCGGGGCGGCCTGGGTTTGGGTGCGGCGGGCGATGTCGCACCCTGGGCCGGGGCGGGCGGCGCTGTTTGTGCAACCGACAGCGGTATCAGCAAACACCAAACCGATAAGGCGCACAGGAGTTTTATCTTCATCAAGCCATGATAATTCAAGCCATGCCTGAATTGCCGGAAGTTGAAGTGACCCGCCTGAGTTTTGCCGACCGCATCGCCGGGGCGAGCGTTGTCTCTGTGACCATGGGTAAACCCCTGCGTTGGGCACTGGGCTGCGCTCCGGCCAGGTTGGCCGGTCAGCTGGTCCTGGGCGTACGCCGTCGGGGTAAGTACCTGCTGATTGACCTCAGCGACGGTTTGCTTCTGGTGCACCTTGGCATGTCGGGCAGCCTGGTGTTTGCCCGCCATTTGCCCGCGCCAGGCAAACATGACCACTTTGAGATGCAGACTTCCCAAGGTTGCTTGCGCCTGAACGATCCTCGGCGCTTTGGCGCGGTGGTTTATGCCCGCAGTCAGTCGGACCCGGTTGCGCAAAAGTTACTCGGACACTTGGGCGTGGAGCCGCTGGACGAGACTTTTTCTTTGCCCGATTTTCAGGAGGCACTGAAAAGCCGGCAGACCGCTATCAAGCAGGTTTTGCTGGGCGGCGAAGTGGTGGTTGGCGTGGGTAATATTTACGCCAGCGAAGTTTTGTTTCTGGCGGGTATTCGGCCCACACTGAAAGCTTGCAAAATTTCCAGACCACGCGCGGCTTTGTTGCACGCCGCGATTGTCGAAGTGCTGACCCGGGCGGTGGAAAAGGGCGGCAGCACCTTGCGTGATTTTTCCAACGCGCAGGGCGAAAAAGGCTACTTTCAGCTCGAAGCCATGGTGTATGACAGGGCCGGCTTGCCCTGCAGGCGCTGCGAGTCACCCCTGCGCCGCATCATGCAGGGCCAGCGCTCAACGTTTTACTGCAGTCGCTGCCAAAAATTCTGAAGCTGGGTGGGGCTGCTGCCCTTGTCTACACTGCACAAAGCATGAAAACCGCCCACTCAGCATTGGATCCAGACAGCCCGTCGCATGCGCTGGTGTCGCATTTTGCGGCCGATTTGGTGGTCTGGCAAAAGCAGCATGGCCGCAGCTCTTTGCCCTGGCAAAACAACCGCGACCCTTACCGCGTTTGGCTGTCCGAGATCATGCTGCAACAAACGCAGGTGAGCACGGTGCTGGACTATTACGCCCGATTCTTGCAGCGCTTTCCCGATGTGCTGGCACTGGCCGCCGCTGACCTTGACGAGGTGCTGAGCTTGTGGAGTGGTCTGGGTTATTACACACGAGCGCGAAACTTACACCGCTGCGCGCAACAGGTGGCCAGCGAGCACGGTGGGCAGTTCCCGAGGACGGCCCTGGCCTTGCAGACTTTGCCGGGTATAGGCCGCTCAACGGCCGCAGCTGTGGCTGCTTTTTGCTTTGCTGAGCGCGTGGCGATTTTGGATGGCAACGTCAAGCGCGTGCTCACGCGTGTGCTGGCTTATTCGGCGGACCTCTCGCAAGCGGCTGCCGAGCGTGCGCTGTGGGATAAAGCCACCAGGCTGCTGCCGGCAGCTCGCGACATGCCAGCCTACACCCAGGGCGTGATGGACCTGGGAGCCTCCATCTGTGCAACGCGCCAACCGCAATGCCTGATCTGCCCGGTGCAACACCTGTGCGCTGCGCATCAATCAGGGCAGCCTGAAAAATTTCCGGTGAAAACGCGCAAGCTCAAGCGCAGTTCTCTCGCCCTGTGGCTGCTTTGGGTGCAACGCCCCGATGGTGCAGTGTGGCTCGAAAGGCGTCCTGCGAGCGGCATCTGGGGCGGCTTGTACTGCTTGCCGGTGTTTGACAGTGAAGAGGCTTTGAGCGGCTCAGTCCCTGCGGCCGCACGCGCTGGTCTGAAGCCGAAAACGCCTTTCGTACACGTTTTGACGCACAAGGATTTGCATCTGAAGCCCTTTGTGAGCCAGTTGACTGCCCGCCAGAAACTGGCCAATGCGCTGACAGCGGCCGAGCGCGGTGGTGCCTGGTTTGGCCCGTCAAGCTGGCCTGCTCTCGGGCTGCCTGCGCCTGTTCGCAAACTGCTGGAAGCTGGTGTCTGAAGCCATTACCCGAAGTCTTTGCCCGAAGCCGGCCCCGGCCGGGTCGCCCTTTTCGTATGGCTTGATGATTGGCTGCTCAGGCCCTTGATGCGGGCGTGTTGAAATTGGGCAGCAAGAAGGCGACCAGCCCCAGCGCCGGCAAATAAGAGCAAAGCTTGTAAATGAATTCGATGCCATGCGCGTCGGCAATGACACCCATCAAGGCTGCGCCTAGCCCGCCGAGTCCGAAGGCAAGTCCAAAGAATATTCCTGAGACCAGGCCGACCCGACCCGGTATCAGCTCATGGGCATAGACCAAAATCGCTGGAAAGGCCGAAGCCATCAGCAAGCCGATGACCATCGTGAGCACGCCGGTCCAGAACAGGTCTGCAAAAGGCAAGGCCAGTGTGAAGGGCAAGGCGCCCAATATGGAGATCAAAATCATGGGCTTGCGACCAATGCGGTCGGTCAGTGCGCCGCCGAGCACGGTACCCACTGCGATCGAGGCCATGAAAATGAACAACTGAATCTGGGCAGCCTGGATGGAGAGATTGAATCTTTCAATCAGATAAAAAGTAAAGAAAGATGTCAGGCTCGAGCTGTAGACGTTCTTTGAAAAAAGCAGCAACATCAGTACGCTGACCAGGAAAAAGACCCGTGCACGAGACAAATGCTGCGTCCGCAGGCTTGCACGTGAGCCGGCAGTGCCCGGACGTGAGTGAAGGCTGTACCACATGCCAATGCGTGTCAATAAAAACATACCCACGAGAGCTGCGAGCGAGATCCAGGCAATCGCGCTCTGGCCACGCGGCAGCACGATAAAGGCCGCCAGCAAGGGGCCGACGGCCTGCCCGACGTTGCCGCCAACTTGAAAGAAGGCCTGGGCGGTGCCATAGCGACCGCCCGAAGCCATGCGCGCAACACGAGAGGCCTCGGGATGGAATATCGCAGAGCCTGTGCCGATCAGGGCGGCCGCAACAAGAATGACCGCGTAATTTTGCGCCACCGAAAGCAGCAGCAGTCCGATGAGCGTGGAGCACATGCCCAATGCGAGTGAATAGGGCTGGGGGTGTTTGTCGGTGTACAAGCCCACGGTAGGTTGCAGCAGCGAGGCGGTCATCTGAAAGGCCAGCGTGATGATGCCGATCTGGGTGAAGTCAAGACTGAATTCCTGCTTGAGCAATGGATACAGGGCAGGAATCAGCGATTGAATGAGATCGTTGAGCAGGTGGCAAAAGCTCAGCGAAATCAGGATCGGAATCGATGCCGTCTGTGCGCTCATGCCCTGTGCAGGCGCGGACATAGGACTACCAGGCACTTCGGATGTTGTTGAAGTGCTCATGTTGGATGCTGATGAAGGGCGTCCAGCTCTCGGTGCCGTTTGAGTGTCTGCCAGTTCGCAGCAAAAGCCAGCGTCAGCACTTCAACCAGGTACACCGAGCGATGTTGCCCGCCCGTGCAGCCAACGGCCACTGTGACGTAACTGCGCTGGTCGCGCAGCAGCGCCGGCAGCCATTGACTTAGAAAATTTTCAATGCTGGCGAACATGTCAGTCACTTCAGGGTGACTGCGCAGGTAGTCGGCCACGGGCTGGTCGCGGCCTGTGAGTGAGCGCAAGTGGTTTTCGTAATGCGGGTTGGGCAGCATGCGCACGTCAAACACATAGTCGGCGTCCAGCGGTACACCGCGTTTGAAGGCAAAGGACTCAAACACCAGGGTCAGCCGGCTCGCCGGGGCCGCCACCAAGGTCTTGAGATAAGTCTGCAACTGAGAGGAGCGGATGATGCTGGTGTCGATGACCTGGGCTTGTTCACGTATTTCCGCGAGCAGTTCGCGTTCGTGCTCGATCGCTTCAACCAGTGCCCTGTGCGTGTCGAAGGCCATGGCGCGCGACAGCGGATGCATGCGGCGGGTTTCAGAAAATCGTCGCACCAGCGTGTCGGTACTGGCGTCCAGAAAAATCGATTTGATGGCCATACCCTGAGCCTGCAAAGCCAGCAACTGCTTGGGTACCAGCGGCAGTGATGCGGCGCTGCGCACATCCATCGCAATGGCCACGCGGCTGGCTTTGTGTTTGAGTTCGAGTGCGACAAAACTTTCGAGCAGCTCTGGCGGGAGGTTGTCCACACAGTAGTAGCCAGCGTCTTCCAGGGCGTGCAGCGCGACCGACTTGCCTGAGCCGGACATGCCGGTGATCAGCACCATTTCCATGCTTGTCATGGC
>JBILIK010000043.1:0-23958 GCA_044350025.1 Polaromonas sp.
ACGATGATCGGGTCGGCCGGTTTGTCTTTGGCCTTGGTGCCGGAGAGCGAGCGCATCTGCAGCCGGTCTTTGGCGTAGGCCAGTGCGTTCTGGTAAGCCACTTCGGTCAGACCCAGCGACTGGTTGCCCACGCCCAGGCGGGCAGCGTTCATCATCACAAACATGGCGGCCAGACCTTTATGCGGCGCGCCCACCAGCGTGCCGATGGCGCCGTCAAGAACCATCTGGCAGGTTGAGTTGCCGTGAATGCCCATCTTGTGCTCAAGCCCGCCGCAGTAAATGCCGTTGCGGCTGCCCAGCGCGCCGTCTGCGCTGACATTGAACTTAGGCACTAAAAAAAGGCTGATGCCTTTGCTGCCGGGCGGCGCATCGGGCAAACGCGCCAGCACCAGGTGCACGATATTGGCCGCCATGTCATGCTCGCCGGCGCTGATGAAAATTTTGTTGCCGGTCAGCGCATAAGTGCCGTCCGGCTGCGGCTCGGCGCGGGTGCGCAAAAGACCCAGGTCGGTGCCGCAATGCGGCTCGGTCAGGCACATGGTGCCGGTCCACTCGCCACTGGTGAGCTTGGGCAGGTACAGCGCTTTTTGCGCTTCGCTGCCGTGCGCATGCAGAGCCTCGTAAGCGCCGTGCGACAAGCCCGGGTACATGGTCCAGGCCTGGTTGGCCGAGTTCAGCATTTCATACAGGCACAAGTTCAGCGCAAAAGGCAGGCCCTGGCCGCCGTAGACCGCGTCTGCCGACAGCGCTGCCCAACCGCCTTCGATGTATTTGGCATAAGCCTCTTTGAAGCCCTTGGGTGTGCGCACTTCATGCGTGTTTTTGTCCAGCGTGCAACCTTCGGCGTCACCGCTGATGTTCAGCGGGAAAGTCACCTCGGCGGCGAACTTGCCGGCCTCTTCCAGCACCGCGTTGATGGTGTCGGCATCGACTTCGGCATGCTGCGGCAGGTGTTTGTAGTCGTGGGTGACTTTAAGCACTTCGTGCAAGACAAACTGCATGTCGCGCAAGGGCGGGGTGTACTGAGCCATGGAAATCTCCCTGAAAAAAACAATAAGTTCACAAACTAAAAAATGCGTCAGCGCTTGCGGCTGGCCGGACTGCCATAGCGCGCCAGAATGCCTTCAAACGCCTGCTCGGCGCGCGCCATCGAGCCGGGGGTTTTGAGAAAGCGCGCCTCGTAGTGCAGGGCCAAAATAATGGCGTGAATTTCAAAAGCGATTTGCTCCGCTTGGGCATCGGCCCGCAGATGGCCGGCTTCGCGTGCCATCTGCACGGCGCGGTTCAAAGCCGACATCCAGGCTTGCACCGAGGACGCCAGCGCATCACGCACCGGCCCGCTGCGGTCGTCAAACTCAACGGCACCACTGATGAAAATACAACCCGACTGCAGCTCGACAGCGACCCGCTTCATCCAGTTGGCAAACAGCGCACGCACCCGCGGCAGGCCGCGCGGCTCGGCCAATGCGGGTCTGAAAACTTCATCTTCAAAACGCCGGTAGTACTCGCGCACCACCGAGATCTGCAACTCTTCCCTTGAGCCAAAGTGCGCGAACACGCCCGACTTGCTCATGCGCATGACCTCGGCCACCGCGCCAATGCTCAGGCCCTCCAGCCCGATCTGCGTGGCCAGGCCCAGCGCGGCGTCAATGATGGCGGCTTTGGTTTGCTGACCCTTGTGCTGGCCGCGGCTGGCGGCTTCAAGTGGTGCAGGAACTGCTTTGAGGTGCAAGGAAGTGACAGACATGGCAAGAAGAAAAGAACGATCGTTCTATTTTGCATTCATTTGCGCACAGTCGTCAACCGCCTTACCCCTTTAGAGCGCCAGGGTTTTAGCGCGCCCATGAAAAAGGCCCGTACTGGGCGGGCCTTGGCGCTAAGTAGAGCTCAAGCTCAGAGCTTGAAGGGCACCACAGTTTGCTGCTGCTCGCCCAGGCACTCAATGCCCACGCGCATCACATCGCCTTTTTTCAGGTAGACGGGCGGCTTCATGCCCAGACCCACGCCAGGTGGCGTGCCGGTGCAGATCACGTCACCCGGCTCGAGCGTCATGAACTGGCTGACGTAGCTGACGATCTTGGCCACGCTGAAGATCATGGTCTTGGTCGAGCCGTTTTGCACGCGCTTGCCGTTGACTTCCAGCCACATGGCGAGCTTTTGTGGGTTGGGTACTTCGTCGCGGGTGACCAGCCAGGGGCCGATCGGGCCGAAAGTGTCGCAACCCTTGCCCTTGTCCCAGGTGCCGCCACGCTCGATCTGGAACTCGCGTTCGCTGACGTCATTGACGGTGCAGTAACCGGCCACAAAATTCAGCGCGTCTTTTTGCGACACATAGCGTGCGCGCGTGCCGATGACCACCCCCAGCTCGACTTCCCAGTCGGTCTTGACCGAGCCCTTGGGCAGCATGACCGCATCGTCCGGACCCTGGATGCAAGAGGTGGCCTTCATGAAGATGATCGGCTCTTTCGGAATCGGCAGACCGGATTCGGCGGCATGGTCCACGTAGTTCAGGCCGATGGCGATGAACTTGGGCACAGCGGCGACCGGGCAGCCCATGCGGGGTTTGCCGCGCACCAGAGGCAAATTGGCCGTTTTGAGCTTGCGCAATTTGGCCAGCGCGGCGTCTCCGAGCTGTGTCGGGTCGATGTCTTTGATGACGCCGCTGAGGTCACGCAGCTTGCCATCGGCATCGATCAGGCCCGGTTTTTCCTTGCCGGGGTTGCCATAACGAACGAGTTTCATGCTTTCTCTTCTTTCTTGGGGTTAACAAAAAAATCTGGGCGGCTGCAAAGCGGCTGCCGCTCAATACGTTGAGCGCCCGCCCGACAGGTCAAACACGGCGCCGGTTGAAAACGAGCAGTCGTCGGTGCACAGCCAGGCCACCATGGCGGCGACTTCTTCAGGTGTGCCGAAGCGGCCCATCGGAATTTTCGACAACATGAAGGCAATGTGCTCCGGCGACATTTGGTCAAAAATCGCCGTTTTCACGGCCGCAGGCGTGACGCAATTGACACGCACGCCAGTATCGGCGAGTTCCTTGCCCAACGACTTGGTCAGCGCAATCACCGCCGCCTTGCTGGCGCTGTAGGCGCTGGCATTCGGATTGCCGTCTTTGCCGGCCACCGAGGCAATGTTGACGATGCGGCCCGAATTGCGCGCACGCATCAGCGGCACCACTTCGCGGCAGCAGTAAAAAAGGCCGTTGAGGTTGACCTGCATGACCTGAAGCCATTGCTCGGGCGGATAGTCCCAGACCTTGACGTTGGGCCCGGTGATACCGGCGCAGTTGACCAGTGCATAGACCACCGGCCGGCTTGCCACGGTCTGCCGCACGGCATCGACCACGCTGGCGTGCTCGCTCACATCGACCACGACCGTCTGCACCTTGCCGGCCAATGCGCCCAGCGCCTGCTGCGCCGCGGCCATGGTGGCAGCGTCACGGTCCCACCAGGTGACTTGGGCGCCGGAAGCCAAAAAGCGCTGCGTGATGGCCAAGCCAAGACCGGCCGCACCGCCGGTGACGATGGCATGACGGCCTTTGAGATCGAGTTGGTTCATGTTGATTTAACGGTTGAAAAGAAAACGGGGATGGATTCCTGCCCCCCGATCAGGTCGAGGGCAGGCTCCGCAGGAATGACGAGGCAGGGGCAGGAATGACGAGAGGGCAGTAACGACGAAGGGGGACAGGCATGACGGCGTATTTTCCGTCATCCTCGCGCACGCGGGGATCCATGCCCCTCTCCGTGTCATCCTCGCGCATGCGGGGATCCATGACTTTGCATGCCGTCATCTGCGCTTAGATCGTCATCCCGCCGTCCACAGCAAAAATCTGGCCGCTGGCGAACACCGACTCGTCGCTGGCCAGGTACACCACAATCGGCGCGATCTCAGGCGCTTGGGCCAGGCGGCCCATGGGTTGGCGGGCAATGAAGTCTTTGCGGGCTTGCACCGGGTCGGCGTAGCTGTTGATGCGGTCTTGCAGTGAAGGCGTGTCCACGGTACCGGGGGCAATGGCGTTGCAGCGAATGCCTTTGCTCACAAAATCAGCAGCCACCGATTTGGTCAGCCCCACCACGGCCGCCTTGCTGGTGCCATAGATAAAACGGTTCGGCAAACCCTTGAGACTGCTGCACACGCTGGCCATGTTGATGATGCTGCCGCCCCCGCCCGCCAGCATGCCGGGCAGCACGGCCTGGATCATCCAGTACTGCGCACGCACATTGAGATTGAAAGCAAAATCCCACTCCTCATCGCTGGCCTGCTGGATGCTGCCGTTGTGCACAAAGCCGGCGCAGTTGAACAGCACCTGCAGCGGCGGCAAGGTGGCGACCAGGCTTTGAATAGCTGACTTGTCCAGCACATCGAGCACGGCAGTGCGCACATTGGCCACACCTTCGTAGGCGGCCAGCAGTTTGGGGTTGAGGTCGGTGGCGATGACCTGCGCGCCCTCAGCGGCCATGGCCAGCACGCTGGCCTTGCCGATGCCCTGGCCGGCGGCTGTCACGAGTGCGGTTTTGCCTTGAAGTCTCATGCTGTGTTTCCTTGGGAGTTGTGTTTATGGTTTGGCGATGCTGAAATCGGCTATCTGGCGACTGGCAATCACGCCCCAGTCCCACTCGATCCCCAAGCCCGGCGTGTCGGGCGCATGGGCACGGCCGCCCTCGACCTTGATGCGGCTGGTGGTGATGTCGTCAAGTTGCGGAATGTATTCCACCCAGGCAGCGTTGGGCACCGCCGCGCACAGGCTCACATGCAGCTCCATCAAAAAATGCGGGCAGACCGGTACGTCAAAGCCTTCGGCCAGATGCGCCACCTTGATCCAGGGCGTGATGCCGCCTATGCGCGCCACGTCGGGCTGAACAATGCTGCAAGCGCCCTGCTCCAGGTATTCACGAAACTGGCTCAGGTGGTACATGGATTCGCCGACTGCCACCGGAATGCTGGTTTGCGCCCGCAATTGGCGATGGCCCGACACATCTTCAGCCGGCAGCGGCTCTTCGAGCCAGGCCAGATCCAGCCCCTCAAAAGCAGCAGCGCGGCGCAGCACCTGCGGCCGGTCAAAGCCCTGGTTGGCATCGGTCATGATTTCAAAAGCCGGCCCCACCGCCTGCCGCACAGCTGACAAGCGCGCCACGTCTTCGCTCACGTGCGGGCGGCCGACCTTGATCTTGGCGCCCTTGAATCCCTGGGCCTGCGCGGCCAGCGTCTGCTCAACCAGCTCGCCGGCGCTCAGGTGCAACCAGCCGCCTTCGGTGGTGTACACCGGCACGCTGGCTTGCGCACCGCCCAGCAATTGCCACAAGGGCAAAGCAAAGTGGCGGGCGCGCCAGTCCCACAGGGCCGTGTCCACGCAGGCCAGAGCCAGGCTGGTGATGGCGCCGACGGCAGTCGCGTGGGTATGGAAAAAAAGATCTTTCCAGATCGCCTCGATGTGCAGTGCATTGCGCCCGATCAAGCGAGGCGCCAGGTGGTCGCGCAACAAAGCCAGCACCGACGAGCCGCCGGTACCTATTGTGTAGGCGTAGCCCGTGCCTTCCACACCGTCACTGCAGCGCAGGGTCAGCAAAATGGTTTCCTGCGTCACAAAGGACTGGATGGCATCGGTGCGCACCACCTTGGGCGGCAGATTGACCTGGCGCAGGCGGACCGACTCGATGGTGATGGGCGTGTGCATGAACGGGATCATCCCTTTTTTTAAAGTGCTCACAGGGTTTTGCCTGATGCCGGTTAGCGGCGCACCATGCGATTATCAATTGGCCTTACCACTTGTCCAATTCTGGCTAACCCTTAAGTCTCTCGAAAAATCTGATGCCGCTGCAAACCGTCGAACCGCAACGCCTGTACCGCCAGATCGCGGAACAGCTGCGTGCGCTCATTGGCAGCGGTGAGTACCAGACCGGCGCCAGGTTGCCGGCCGAGCGCGACATCGCCAAAGAGCTGGGCGTGAGCCGCCCTTCGGTGCGCGAGGCGCTGATCGCGCTGGAAGTCGAAGGCTGGGTCGAGATCCGCACCGGCTCGGGCATTTATGTGCTTGACCGGCCCGCACCCGGTAACAACGTGCCAACCCCCACAACCGAATGGGGCCCGCTGGAGCTGATACGCGCGCGCCGCGTGGTCGAGGGCGAGATCGCCTCGATGGTGGCCACCCAGGCCAAGCGCCGCGACTTTGCCGCCATGGACCTGGCCATCGAATCGATGCAAAAAGATGCCGATCGCGGTGTCGTGCCGCTTGAAGGGGACCGGGCTTTTCACAGCGCCATCGTGCACGCCTGCGGCAACACCGTGCTGATGGAAACCGTGCAGAGTTTCTGGGACTCCCGCCGCAGCCCGTTGTTTGTGCGTTTGGGTGACTATTTTGAGACGCCGAAGTCCTGGCAATCCGCCATTGCAGAACATCACGCCATCCTAGAGGCCATGCGTGCGCGAGACGCTGGCGCTGCCCGCAGCGCCATGCATGCCCACATGGACAAATCACATGCCAGATTCAGCGCGAGCTGGCGCCGCGCGAAGACGAGCTGAACACAAGCCAGCGATTTTGATAACGATTTTTTCAACCACCAAGGAGACAAGCATGAGTCAACAAACCACCAAGCGCATGGCGCTCAAAACCCTGGCCGGCTGCGCAGCGGTCGCCGCCTTACTGAGCACGGCCGGCCTGGCCCAGGCGCAGACCAAGCTCAAGTGGGCGCACGTCTATGAGACCTCTGAGGCCTATCACACCTCGTCGGTGTGGGCTGCTGAAGAAATCAAAAAACGCACGGCAGGACGCTATGACATTCAGGTGTTTCCGGCCTCCACGCTGGGCAAAGAAAGCGACATCAACCAGGGCCTGCAACTGGGCACGGTGGACATCATCATCTCGGGCGCCTCGTTTGCAGCGCGCAGCTTTCCGCGCATCGGCGTGGCTTACTACCCCTACACTTTCCGCGATGCAGACCACTTGCTGAAATACGCTAAGAGCGATGTGTTCAAAGAACTGTCTGAAGGCTACAAAGCCAAGACAGGCATTCAGACGGTGGCTGTGACCTACTACGGCGCGCGTCACTCAACCAGCAACAAGGCCTTTAAAAACTGCGACGAAATGAAAGGCCTGAAGATGCGCGTGCCAGACGTGCCGGCCTACATGGCGCTGCCGCGCGCCTGCGGTGCCAACCCGACACCGATCGCTTTTGCCGAGGTCTACCTGGCCCTGCAAAACGGCACCGTGGACGCGCAAGAAAACCCGCTGCCCACCATTGAAGCCAAGAAGTTCTATGAAGTTCAAAAGAACATCATCATGACCGGCCACATTCTGGACTCACTGGTCACGCAAGTCGGCCCTCACGTCTGGAACAAGCTCACCGATGCCGATAAAAAAATCTTCACCGACGTGATGCAGGAAGCCGCCGCCAGAGGAACAGAACAGATCAAAAAGCGTGAGGGCGAGCTGGTCAGCGAGTTCAAGAAAAAAGGCATCAACATGATTGATGTGAACAAAGACGACTTCCGCGCCCGTATCGTCAAAGCTGTTGACATGGCTTCCATGGGCTACGACAAGAAGGACTGGGACCGTATCCAGGCCATCAAGTAAGCAGCGAATGCGGATCAAGCCAGCCGGCTTGATCCCGGCCGGGGTGG
Organism: Polaromonas sp.; assembly: GCA_044350025.1. Taxonomy (GTDB): domain Bacteria; phylum Pseudomonadota; class Gammaproteobacteria; order Burkholderiales; family Burkholderiaceae_C; genus Polaromonas. The sequence continues at coordinate 7,618 of JBILIK010000043.1, forward strand.
GCGCAGCAGCGCCACCCCGTTTTTTTGAATCGACCAAGACGGGTGCCCCATGAGTTCCACTGTTGACATTGACGCCCTGCCCAAAGTCATGGGCGACGACGGCGAGTTTCACGCCACCGATGAAGCCGTTGACTTGTCGGGCACCACCATAGAGGCTTGGGCCGCATTGGCTTTCTTTTGGGCGCTGGGTCTGACGGTTTTTTACCAATTCTTTACGCGCTACGTCATGAACGACTCGGCCTCCTGGACCGAAGAAATTGCCCGCTATTTATTGATATCCACTGTGTTTGTGGGCGCTGCCATTGGCGTGGCCAAAAACAACCATATCCAGGTCGATTTTTTCTTCCGCTTCATGCCGCGCTGGCTGGGCCGGGCCATGGCCCTGCTGACCGACGCGATGCGCATTGCTTTTTTGGGTGCGGCTGTTGTGCTGACATGGCAGATGATGCAAAAAATGGGCAGCTACAAAATGACCATCGTGGACCTGCCCATGAACCTGGTCTACGGCGTTTGCCTGGCCGGTTTTGCCGGCATGTTTTTGCGTGCCCTGTGGGTCGCCCGCATTCACTGGCAGCGCGGCTACAGCGTGCTCGAGCGCCCCGAATCCACGATGGAAGACCGCTAAATGCTCAAAATTATTTTTCTCTTTTTGATGAGCGGCGGCATTCCCGTGGCCATGGCCATGGCCGGCGCTTCACTCATCTACATTTTGATGACTAACAGCTCGCCGCCGTTTGTGGTGATTCACCGCATGGTCAGCGGCATTGACAGCTTTCCGCTGCTGGCCGTGCCTTTCTTCATTCTGGCCGGCAACCTGATGAACAACGCGGGCATCACCAACCGCATTTATAACTACGCGCTGGCGCTGGTGGGCTGGCTCAAGGGCGGCTTAGGCCATGTCAACGTGGTGGGCTCGGTGGTTTTTGCCGGTATGAGCGGCACCGCCATTGCCGACGCCGCCGGCCTGGGCACCATTGAGATCAAGGCCATGAAAGACCACGGCTATAGCACCGAGTTTGCGGTTGGCGTAACGGCTGCCTCGGCCACGCTGGGCCCCATCATCCCGCCCAGCCTGCCCTTTGTGATCTACGGCATGATGGCCAACGTCAGTGTGGGCGCACTGTTTCTGGCCGGCATTTTGCCGGGCGTGTTGATGGCGCTGCTGATGATGCTGACCGTGGCTTACTTCGCGCACAAAAACGGCTGGGGTGGCGACGTCAAATTCAACGGCGGCAAACTGGCCAAAGCGCTGTTTGAAACCGCAGTCGTTGTCGGCTGGCCGCTGCTGCTGTGGGTGCTGATCGGCAAGCTCGGCTTTCCGCCCCAGCTCACCGTGGCTGTCGCACTGGCTGCCCTGTTTGTGGCTGACAAGGTGTTTAACTTTCAGGCGGTGCTGCCCATCATGACGCCGGTGCTGCTGATTGGCGGCATGGTCACCGGTATCTTCACGCCCACCGAAGGCGCCATTGCCGCCTGCGTGTGGTCCATGATTCTGGGCTTTGTCTGGTACCGCACCATCAACTTCAAGATGTTCGTGAAGGTGTGCCTGGACACGGTGGAGACCACCGCCACGGTGCTGTTCATCGTGGCTGCGGCCTCGATCTTCGGCTGGATGCTGACCGCCACCGGCGTGACCACCGACATCGCCGCCTGGGTGCTGGGCTTTACCCAAGAGGCCTGGGTGTTCCTGCTGCTGGCCAATTTGCTGATGCTGTTTGTCGGCTGCTTTCTGGAGCCGACGGCCGCCATCACTATCCTGGTGCCGATTCTGGTGCCGATTGCGATGAAGCTGGGCATTGACCCGGTTCACTTCGGTCTGGTGATGGTGCTCAACCTCATGATTGGCCTGCTGCACCCGCCCATGGGCATGGTGCTGTTTGTGCTGGCCCGCGTGGCCAAGCTGTCGGTCGAGCGCACCACCATGGCCATCCTGCCCTGGCTGTTTCCGCTGCTTGGCAGTCTGATCATCATCACCTATGTGCCGAGCCTGGTTTTGTGGCTGCCTAAGATGTTTTACTAGCCTTTGCATGAAAGAGTTATGCCTTAGCTCGGATCATGCCGACGCGGTACTTGGCTCCGCGGCTGTCCCCCGCGTCGCCTATGGCGACAGCTCCTCCTTGATGCCGCTGCGCCAAGCACCGCATCGGCATGATCTTGTGAGCAGTGTGCGTGTCCGATTCTTTAAAACTGCGCCGCCACACGGTCTGCCGATGAGGTTGGGGTGGGTGGCGAAGCGAAATCAAGGAGGAGCTGCGGCCCTAGGCCGCGCGGGGGACATTCGCGTAGCTACCCACCCCGGCCTCATCGGCCAGCAATAGAACCCAACTGCAACCTGAATTTAAAAAACTCAACACCATGACACCTTTTATAAGACTCCATGCCGCAGACGACGTCGTCATAGCACGGACACAACTCATCGGCGGCACAAAAATAGAAGGTATCACCACCAAAGGCCTGATTCCTCCAGGCCACAAAGTCGCCACCCAAGCCTTACAAACAGGCGATGCCGTCCGCCGCTACAACCAGATCATCGGTTTTGCCAGCCAGCCGATTGCCGCCGGCGAGCATGTGCATACGCACAACCTCAACATGGGGCCGGACAAGGGCGACTTCGCGCGCGACTACGCCATCGGCGCAGATGTCAAGCCTGCACCGGCCAAGCTCGAAGCCACGTTCATGGGCATCAAGCGGGCTGACGGCCGCGTGGCCACGCGCAATTACATCGGCATTTTGTCCAGCGTCAATTGCTCGGCCACGGCAGCACGGGCGATGGCCGACCATTTTTCGCGCCGCACCAACCCGGCTGCGCTCAAAGACTTTGCTAACGTGGACGGCGTGGTGGCGCTGACACACGGCACCGGCTGCGGCATGGACGGCGACGGCCTGGGCATGAAAATACTGGAGCGCACTTTGGCCGGCTATGCCACCCACGTGAACTTTGCCGGTGTGCTGGTGGTGGGCCTGGGCTGCGAGTCCAACCAGATCAACACCTGGCTGGCGCACAGCGCACTCCAGGAAGGCGAGAACTTCCGCGTCTTCAACATTCAAGACAGCGGCGGCACGCGCCAGACGGTGGACAAAGGCATTGCCCTTATTCAAGAGATGCTGCCGCGCGCCAACGCCGTTAAGCGCGAGCCCTGCAGCGCCGCGCACATCACCATCGGCCTGCAATGCGGTGGCTCGGACGGCTACTCGGGCATCAGCGCCAACCCGGCCCTGGGCGCGGCGGTGGACCTGCTGGTGGCCCACGGCGGCACCGCCATTCTCAGCGAGACGCCTGAAATTTACGGCGCCGAGCATTTACTCACGCGCCGCGCAGTGCGGCCCGAGATAGCGCACAAACTGATTGGCCGCATCAAGTGGTGGGAGCAGTACACGCAGATCAACGGCGGCGAGATGAACAACAACCCCTCCCCCGGCAACAAGGCCGGCGGCCTGACCACGATTCTTGAAAAATCACTGGGTGCGGTGGCCAAGGGCGGCACCAGCAACCTGGAGGCTGTCTATGAATACGCCGAACCCGTGAATGCGCACGGCTTTGTCTACATGGACACGCCGGGCTACGACCCGGTGAGCGCCACAGGCCAGGTGGCCGGCGGTGCCAACTTGATTTGCTTTACCACCGGACGCGGCTCAGCCTACGGCTGCGCGCCCTCGCCTTCGCTCAAACTGGCTACCAACTCGGCCCTTTGGAAGCGGCAGGAAGAAGACATGGACATCAACTGCGGCGAGATCATTGACAGCGGCATGAGCATCCAGGCCATGGGCCAGCGTATTTTTGAGATGGTGCTGGCCACCGCCTCGGGCGAGCAAAGCAAAAGTGAAAAACACGGCTACGGACAAAACGAGTTTGTGCCCTGGCAAGTCGGGGCGGTGATGTGATGGTAGCGATCCAAGAAAAAATCTTTGCAGCCGATGCGCTGCGTACGCAATGCGCCGACATCCTGCGCGCTGCCGGCAGCCAGATTCAAGAGGCTGACAAAGTGGCTTCCAACCTCGTCATGGCCAACCTCAGCGGTCATGACTCGCATGGTGTGGGCATGTTGCCGCGCTATGTCGATGCCGTGCTCGAAGGCGGCCTCACACCGAATGCCAGCGTCAAGACCTTGTTGGACGCCGGCACGCTGCTGTCGCTGCACGGCCAGCGCGGCTACGGCCAGGTGGTCGGTGAGCAAGCCATGCAAATGGCCATGGCCCGCGCGCAAGAACACGGCAGCTGCATCATGGCGCTGGCCGAAGCGCATCACCTGGGGCGCATCGGCCACTTTGCCGAAATGGCCGTGGCCCAAGGGCTGGTGGCGCTGCACTTTGTCAATGTCAAATCGCGGCCGGTGGTGGCGCCCTGGGGTGGCGCCGATGGCCGCTACGGCACCAACCCCTGCTGCATAGGCGTGCCCATCCAAGGCCAGCCGCCCTTTGTGCTGGACTTTGCGACCAGCCGCGTGGCGCAGGGCAAGATGCGCGTGGCGCACAACCTCGGTAAAACCGTAGCGCCGGGTTTTCTGATTGACGAAAAAGGCCTCCCGACGACAAACCCCGGCGTGGTGGTGGTGCCGCAAAGCGGCGGCTTGTTTGGTGCGCTCATGCCTTTTGGCGAACACAAAGGCTCAGGCCTGGCCATGGCCTGCGAACTGCTGGGCGGCGCACTCACCGGCGGCGGCACCTGGCACCAGCCCACCAACACGGCGCGCGCGGTCACCAACAGCATGCTGACCATTTTGATCAATCCGGCCAAACTGGGCACGCAAAGCGCCATGGAGACCGAGGCTCTGGCCTTTGTGGAATGGATGCGCGCCGCCCCGGCAGCGCCCGGCTTTGAAGCCGTGCAAATGGCCGGCGAGCCCGAGCGCGCCGCTCGCCTTAAGCGCGCTCAAGACGGTATCGCTATTGACCCTGAAACCTGGCTGGAGCTGCGCCAGGCCGGGGATAAAGTGGGCGTTGTTTTACCGGCTTGAACAGCCACTTGCTCAAAACATGCGCAGTGCCTGGCATGTCCGACTGAAGTCACAACATGAACGACACCCCGCCCATGAGCTCTGCTTTTTTGTCACCTGCCGACCTGCCGCGCCTGAAGGCGCAAGGCCTGAGCGCGCCCAGCTACACACGCATCAGCCTGACCCCTGGCGTCGTACATCTGGGCCTGGGGGCTTTTCACCGGGCGCATCAGGCGCTGGTGTTTGACCAGTTACTGGCCAGCGGCGACACGCGCTGGGGCATCTTTGGCGTGGCCATGCGCAGCACCCAACTGGCCGACGCACTGGCCGCGCAAGACGGCCTGTACGCGCTGCAAATCGCCAGCCGCGATGGTGTGGCCTGGCAGGTGGCCGGCGCTCTGCTGCAAACCGCTGTGGCCGCCCGCGAGCCCGAACAAGTCTTCGCTGCCATCGCTGCGCCCGCCACACGCTGGATCACGCTCACCGTCACTGAAAAAGGCTATGTGCCTGCGCTGGCCGAGCTGCTGGTGCAAGGCCTGGCCAAACGCCACGCCGCAGGCTTGCCCGGCCTGACCATCGCCTCTTGCGACAACCTGACCGGCAACGGCCGTCAGCTCAAAGCGCTGTGCCTGGATGCCGCCCGAGCCATCTCGCCCGCGCTGGCGGACTGGGTGCAAACGCAATGCGCTTTTCCCAACAGCATGGTGGACCGCATCGTTCCGGCCGCCACGCCGGCGCGCCTGGACGCAGCGCGCCAGGAGCTGGGCGTGGCTGACGCATGTGCGCTGGGCACCGAAAGCTTTACCGAGTGGGTGCTGGAGCGTCGCTTTGCAGACCCCTCAGACGAACAGGCGCTGACCAGCGTTGGCGTGACCGTGGTCGATGACGTGCGCCCCTTCGAAGACGCCAAGCTGCGCCTGCTCAACGGCAGCCACTCGGCCATGGCCTACATCGGTGCGGTGGCCGGCCTGCCGGTCATTGCCCAATGCATAGGCCAGCCGGTGCTGCACCGGCTGGTTCATGGTCTGATGACGCACGAAATCGGCCCGCATCTCAGCCGCCAGGACTGGCCCGCCTACCGGGATGCGCTGCTGGCGCGTTTTGCCAACCCCGAGCTCAAACACAGCGTGCACCAGATCGCCACCGATGGCTCGAAAAAAATCCTGCCACGTTGGGTGCCGCCTGTGCTTGACCTGCTGCAACACGGCCAGCCTTTTGATCGCCTGGCCTTTGCCGCCGCCGCCTGGATGCGCTACTGCCTGGCCGAAGACGAGCAGGGCCAGCCCTACGCCATCAACGACCCCTTAAGCGAGCAGCTGCAAGCCCTGGCCCGCACGCACGCTGGCGACGCTGCGGCCACCGTGCAAGCGCTGGGCACGCTGACCAGCGTGTGGGGCGAGGTGCTGCCGCGCAGCGCGCCCTGGCTGGCCGGGGTCACCACGCAGCTCGACAATATTCGCAGCCACGGCATGCTCAGAGCGGCTGCGCTACTGCCTTAGCCTTTATCTACACGTAGCAACGCCCATGAAAATCACCAGCGCCAAAGTCATCGTCTGCAGCCCCGGCCGTAACTTTGTCACCCTGAAAATTGAAACCGACGAAGGCCTCACCGGCATCGGCGATGCCACCCTCAACGGGCGCGAGCTGTCGGTGGTGAGCTACCTTGAAGACCACGTCATTCCCTGCCTGATCGGGCGCGATGCGCACCAGATCGAAGACATCTGGCAGTACCTTTACAAAGGCGCTTACTGGCGCCGCGGCCCGGTGACCATGAGCGCTATTGCGGCGGTCGATACGGCGCTGTGGGACATCAAGGCCAAGGCCGCCAACATGCCGCTGTACCAGCTGCTTGGCGGGCGCAGCCGCAGCGGCGTCATGGTCTACGGCCACGCCAACGGCAGCGACATTGCACACACGGTCGACGAAGTGCTGCGCCACAAAGAAATGGGCTACCTGGCCATACGCGCGCAAAGCGGCGTGCCCGGGTTGGACAAGGTTTATGGCGTGGCCAAGGGCACGCGCTTTTACGAACCCGCCGACGGCGACCTGCCGAGCGAGCATGATTGGAGCAGCGAGAAATACCTGCTGCACACACCCAAGCTGTTTGACGCGGTGCGCCAAGCCGTCGGACCCGACACGCACTTGCTGCACGACGTGCACCACCGCCTGACACCGATCGAAGCGGCGCGGCTGGGCAAGTCACTAGAGCCCTACCACCTGTTTTGGATAGAAGACGCGACGCCGGCAGAAAACCAGGAAGCCTTCCGGCTGATCCGCCAGCACACCACCACGCCGCTGGCCGTGGGCGAAATTTTCAACAGCCTGTGGGACTGCAAAGACCTGATCCAGAACCAGCTGATTGACTACATTCGCGCCACCGTCGTGCACGCAGGCGGCATCACGCACCTGCGCCGCATCGCCGACTTTGCCGCCATGCACCAGGTGCGCACCGGCTGCCACGGCGCCACCGACCTGTCCCCCGTGTGCATGGGCGCCGCCCTGCACTTTGACACCTGGGTGCCCAACTTCGGCATACAAGAACTCATGCCGCACAGTGAAGAAACCGACGCCGTCTTCCCGCACGCCTACAAATTCAAACAAGGCCTCATGCACTGCGGCGAAACCCCGGGCCACGGGGTAGAGATAGATGAAAAGCTGGCCGCCAAATACCCCTACCAACGCGCCTACCTTCCGGTCAACCGGCTGGCAGTGGACGGCACGCTGTGTAACTGGTAAATCTTTTTCGCGTCATCCTCGCGAACGCGGGGATCCATCTTCTTGCCCGTAACGCCGGATGCACATACGGGGATGGATTCCTGCCTACGCAGGAATGACGGCGCATTTTCCCGTCATCCTCGCGCATGCGGGGATCCATCTGCGATTTCCCGTCATCCTCGCGCATGCGGGGATCCATCCCCATCCCCGTCATCCTCGCGAACGCGGGGATCCATCTGCGCATCCCCATCGTCCGGCAATATAGTCGGAGCAAAAATCTGCTTATGCTCAAACAACCCGCTGTTTACATCCTCGCCAGCCAGCCACGCGGCACGCTGTACGTCGGCGTTTCCAGCAATCTCATTCAGCGCATCTGGCAACACAAATCCGGCGTGATGGAGGGTTTCACGGAGCGGTACGAAGTCGATCGACTCGTCTACTTCGAAATGCACACCGATATGACGGGCGCCATCACGCGGGAAAAGCAATTGAAAAAATGGAAACGCGACTGGAAGATTGCGTTGATAGAAAAAGACAACCCTGACTGGCGCGATTTATGGCCGGAGATCGTTGGATGAATGCGCTGAGTTAGGCAGGAAACGTGGATGGATTCCTCCCCCGATCAGGTCGAGGGCAGGCTCTGCGCAGGAATGACGGGAGGGCGCAGGAATAACGGCGCTTTTTCCCGTCATCCTCGCGCATGCGTGGATCCATCTTATTGCCCGCACCGCCGGATGTAAATACGGGGATGGATTCCTGCCTACGCAGGAATGACGGACGGAGCGGGAATGACGGCGCTTTTTCCCGTCATCCTCGCGAACGCGGGGATCCATCTGCGATTTCCCGTCATCCTCGCGAACGCGGGGATCCATCTTCTTTCCCGCACCGCCGGATGCAAATGCGGGGATGGATTCCTGCCTACGCAGGAATGACGGGACGGAGCGGGAATGACGGCGCATTTTCCCGTCATCCTCGCGCATGCGTGGATCCATCTTATTGCCCGCACCGCCGGATGTAAATACGGGTATGGATTCCTGCCTACGCAGGAATGACGGGACGTAGCAGAAATGACGGGATGGGGCATAAATAACGGCGCATTTTCCCGTCATCCTCGCGCATGCGGGGATCCATCTGCGATTTCCCGTCATCCTCGCGAACGCGGGGATCCATCTTCTTGCCGGGCATCAGCCCAGAACTATCGCCAGGCTGGCTTCCAGGTGTTCTGTGGGTGGGCGTTTGAAGCCTGAGCGGGAGAAGCGTTGCAGGCGGCCCAGCATGAAGGCGGTGATGACGGAGGCGCGCACTTGGGCGTCCAGGGTGGGGGTTTCGGTGCTGGTGGCTGCGCTGGCTTCGCGCAGGGTTTGTTTGAGGCTGGCTTCCAGTTTGTCAAAGAACTGGTTCATGCGCTCTTGCAGGCGATCGTTTTCAAACACCAAAGCATCGCCGGCCATCACGCGGGTCATGCCCGGGTTTTTTTCGGCGAACTGGAGCACCAGGGTGACTATTTTTCTCAGGCGCACCGCATGGTTGGCTTCGCGCTCGATGATCTGGTTGACCAAGGTGAAGACCGACTGCTCGATGAACTCGATCAGGCCTTCAAACATTTGCGCCTTGCTGGCGAAGTGGCGGTACAGCGCCGCCTCGCTCACGTCCAGGCGTGCAGCCAATGCAGAGGTGGTGACGCGTTCCGCGCCGGGTTGCTCGAGCATGCTGGCCAAGGCCTGCAATATTTGAATGCGTCGCTCGCCGGGCTTGGGCCGCTTGCGGGGTGCTGCGTCTGGCGTTGCCGGGTCAGTCATAGGGCTCCTTGCGCTGAAGACGAAAAGAAAATCAGATGACTCAATGCGAGCGGATCATGGTGCCGTAGGCCTGGTCTGTCAAGATCTCCAGCAGCATCGCGTGCGGCACGCGGCCGTCAATGATGTGCACAGCGTTGACGCCGCTTTTGGCCGCGTCCAGCGCACCTTCAATTTTGGGCAACATGCCGCCGGAGATGGTGCCGTCGGCAAAGAGCTCGTCAATCTCGCGCGCCGACAAGTCGGTGAGCAGCTTGCCGGCCTTGTCGAGCACGCCGGGTGTGTTGGTCAGCAGCACCAATTTTTCGGCCTTGAGCACGGTGGCCAATTTGCCGGCCACCACGTCGGCGTTGATGTTGTAGCTTTCGTTGTTTTCGCCAAAGCCGATCGGGCTAATGACAGGAATGAACTGGTCGTCTTGCAGCGCTTTGACCACGCTCGGGTCTATTGACACAATGTCGCCCACAAGCCCGATGTCATGCTCTTTGGTCGGGTCGTCGCGGTCGTTCATCTTGAGTTTTTGTGCGCGTATCAAGCCGCCGTCGCGGCCCGTCAGGCCCACGGCCTTGCCACCGGCCTGGTTGATCAGGCCAACGATATCCTGCTGTACCTGGCCGGCCAGCACCCACTCGACCACTTCCATGGTTTCTTCGTCGGTCACACGCATGCCTTGAATGAACTCGCCCTTTTTGCCCAAGCGGTTGAGCGCCGTTTCAATCTGCGGCCCGCCGCCGTGCACCACCACCGGGTTCATGCCGACCAGCTTGAGCAACACCACATCTTCGGCAAAGTCCGCTTGCAGCGCGGGGTCGGTCATGGCGTTACCGCCGTACTTGATGACCAGCGTTTTGCCATGAAACTTGCGGATGTAAGGCAGCGCCTGCGCAAGTATTTCGGCCTTGTCACGCGGGCCAACGTGGGAGAGATCGGGTTCGGTCATGGGCGGACAGTGGTTTGTTGCGTGCAGACGCAATTGTGCCGCACGCGCCGGGCGTGGGATGCGGGATGCAGGATGCGGGGCGGATGCGGGGGCGGGGATGGATTCCTGCCTGCGCAGGAATGACGGGTGTAGGCGCAGAAGACGGGTGGAGGCAAAGGAATGACAGCGGGGGCGAGAATGACGGCATTAATCCGTCATCCTCGCGAACGCGGGGATCCATCCCCGCATTCCTTGCCGCTGTTACGCGGCTTTGATCGCGAAATCTTCTTTGGATTTACCTGAAGCAATTAATGCAGCCAGCCAGCGTGGTGCCAGGCCGCGGCCGCTCCAGGTTTCGCCGTTCGGACCGCGGTATTTGGCCGCAACAACTTGACCTGTTTTACGGGCAGCTGTATTGCGCTTGGCGCCTGTCGCTTTGGCAGTTTTGGCGCCGGCTTTACCTTTGGTGGCACGGCGTTTGCCGGGTTGCAAGTCTTTGACAGTGATACCAAATGCGTGCATTTTGGCGAGTATGTCCTGCACGGTTTTATCAAACTCACGCGACTTGATGTCGGTGGCTTGTTTTTGCAGTTTTTCAATTTGGCTTTGAATATCGATCAGGTTGCTCATTGACTTATCTCCAGAAAATATTGATTAGTGAAACATACTATACAGCAGTTTTTATTAAAGATAGAAATCGTAGGCGCTTAGCCGTGCGATACTCAGTGTAACTATTTTGTGTTCTGAACATGCCCGGCTTTTTTTCTGCTTCGACTTTTCTTTTCTGGCTGCCCCTGACACTTTTGCTGGCAGCCAGCACGCTCAACACCAAAACGCCTGGTTTTGCATGGTTGCTATTCATGTTGGCCGGGCTGTGGGCCTGGTGGCAAAGCCGGCGGGCGTCTGATGCACCCGGGCAGGCGCCAGAAGTTGCCGCCACTATGGCGGAAGCCCCATACCGCAGCCTTGCCAGAATCTGGCTGCTCACCACGCTGGCAGCGCTGCTGCTCAAAACCGTGCCCATGCTTTATTGGGCAGATCCCTGGCAAGAGCGGCATGCAGAATTGCGTTTGTTTTTAGGTGCGCTGGGGCTGTACGGGCTGTGCCAATTACCGCTGGAGCGCCTGCGCCGCAATTACCTGAACGCCAACTACATGGTCTGGGTAGGCACAGGCTTGGCTGTCGCCTGTTTTCTGGCTTTGTGGCTGGTGCTCACCAAAGGCTCTAACGCCGCGCCGACCAACCGCATACCCTGGGCTGCTGCGCTGACTTTGAGCACTTGCACGCTGCTGACTTTGGCCAGAGTGAGCATGGATGCACGCTTGCGCTACCTCTGGCTGGCCGGCAGTTTTGCGGGCCTGCTGGCGGTGCTGGCCAGCGATGTGCGCGGCGCCTTTGGACTGGCTTTGGTCTGGCCTGTCTTGGCCCTTTATCTGTTTAAAGTGAAAACTTCGGCCACTTTGCCGCATGCCCGTTTAAAAGCAGGTTTGAAGCTCACTGCCGCCCTGCTGCTGGTAGCAGTTTTAATACCCAGCCCCTTTGTTCAAAAGCCGCTGGAGCGCATGCAAATCGCGTGGCCCGAATGGCAGGCATCGCAAATATCTGCTGCCTTGGGTGCAAACACCTCGGTGGGTGCGCGCCTGTACATGTGGCAGCGCAGCGTGGACGCCACTTTTGAATCACCCTGGGTTGGTTATGGACGTGAAGGGCGCTTGTCGCATCTGCGTCAATGGGGTGACGAAGCCAGCTCGCCAGTTGTCAAAAGCCTGGGGCATCTGCACAACGAGTATCTGCATACCCTGCTGGACCACGGCTTATGGGGCCTGGCGAGTTTGCTGAGCTACAGCGTGGGTCTGGTGTTGATGGTGCGCAAACTCAGGGCTACGGGCGATATAAAAAATAAGTCGCTGGCGGCGGGTTTGGCTTCAGTGCTGTTTTTACACATGAGTGCAGAGTTGACCAATATGAATTTTGCCCATAACTACTACCCCACCATCTTGTCGCTGGCAGTCACCTTGCTGGTATGTGCTTCTGCGGGCTTAGACCGCCAGCGAAGCCAGGCTGACACCCGCCCGGTCTTTGGCGGATAACTCGGGCTGCAAACCTTTGAGCGGCCAGTCGATGGCCAGGGCAGGGTCGTCCCAGGCGATGCAGCGTTCAAACTCAGGTGCGTAGTAGTCGGTGGTTTTGTATAAAAAGTCGGCGCTTTCGCTTAGCACCAAAAACCCATGCGCCAAGCCGGCCGGCACCCAGAGCTGCTGGTGGTTATCTTCAGTCAGTTCCACGCCAACCCAGTTGCCATAGGTTGGCGAGCCCTGCCGGATGTCCACCACCACATCAAACACCGCGCCGCGCACCACACGCACGAGCTTGCCTTGAGGCTGCTGCACCTGGTAATGCAAGCCCCGTAACACGCCACGGCTGCTGCGGCTGTGGTTGTCTTGCACAAATGTGACCGCCTGCCCAATGGCAGCGTTGAAGGCTTTCTGGTTGAAGCTCTCAAAGAAAAAACCCCGCGCATCGCCAAACACCTTGGGCTCGATGATCAGCACGTCGGGGATGGCGGTGGGGGTGGCTTTCATGGGCGGGGGGTGCAGGGGATGGGGGCGGGGATGGATTCCTGCCTACGCAGGAATGACGGATGGGGCATTTATGACGGATGGGGCAGGAATGACATCATTTTCCGTCATCCTCGCGAAAGCGGGGATCCATGTCTTTAGTGCGGCTCTTTCAGTAAACGCAGCATGTACTGCCCATAACCATTTTTGGCCAGCGGCTGGGCCAGCTTTTCGAACTGGGCCGCATCGATATACCCGTTGCGCCAGGCGATTTCTTCCAGGCACGCGATCTTCAGGCCCTGGCGGTGTTCGAGCGTGGCGATGAACTGGCTGGCTTCTAGCAGGCTGTCGTGGGTGCCGGTGTCCAGCCAGGCGTAGCCGCGCGTCATGATCTGCACATTGAGTTGGCCCAGGTCCAGGTAAGCCCGGTTGACGGCGGTTATTTCAAGCTCGCCACGCGCGCTGGGCTTGACTGCCTTGGCAATGTCCACCACCTGCGGGTCATAAAAATACAGGCCGGTGACGGCGTAGTTGCTTTGCGGCTTGAGCGGCTTTTCTTCAATGCTGCGGGCTTGGCCTGCGGCGTTGAAGGCCACCACGCCATAACGCTCCGGGTCTTGCACATGGTACGCAAAGACGGTGGCGCCATCGGTCTGCGCGTTGGCAACGGCCAGCAGCGTGGTGAGGTCGTGGCCGTGAAAAATGTTGTCGCCTAGCACCAACGCGCTGGGCGCGCCGTTCAAAAATTTTTCACCAATCAAAAACGCCTGCGCCAGGCCGTCCGGGCTGGGCTGCACGGCGTACTGCAAGTTAATGCCCCACTGGCTGCCGTTGCCCAGAAGTTGCTCAAAGCGCGGCACATCTTGCGGCGTGCTGATGATGAGAATCTCACGCATGCCACCCAGCATCAGCGTGCTGAGAGGGTAGTAAATCATGGGCTTGTCGTACACCGGCAAAAGCTGCTTGCTCATGGCCAGCGTGGCCGGGTGCAGCCGCGTGCCGGAGCCGCCGGCGAGGATGATGCCTTTGCGTGGTGTGGACATATTTTTAAAGGCGTTTTGGAGGTTAATGTTTCGTTTCTAGATGGGCCAAGCCTAGCTCCAACGCAACCGATTGAAGCCGTTTGTCGCGCGTCCATAAAGACGCACCTGCCTGACGGGCTGAAGCCAGGATCATGCCGACAATACAGCCCGGCGTGCAATGGATTGCAGCTGGGGTTCAGTGCCACCCAGTTTCGACAGGCGCCGCGCACTTTCGCGCTCTACCAAAGCAAGCAAGGCCTCGCGGATCAATTGCATGCGCTCTGTCAGCCCGCTGAGCTGATGCGCTTTGGCCAACAATTCGTCGTCAAGATTGAGTGTGATGCGCATGCTGTTCTCCTACTATCAACATTGATGCATCAATGAATCATCCAAAAATATCTTCAATTGATGCCTTAAAAAATCTAATCACTGGCATCAAGCCAGCACATGAGCCAGCATCTCGCCCACGCCCTGCCGCCAATCCGGCAAATTGATGCCAAAGGCGGCTTGCAGCTTGCGGGTGTCAAGGCGTGAATTATGCGGGCGGCGGGCGGCGGTGACGAAGGCACTGGACGGCACTGGGGCTATTTCTTGCACTGCCCATGGCAAGTCGGGTCGCAGCGCTTTGGCTTGGCTGATGACGTGGGTGGCGTAGGCATGCCAGGTGGTTTCTCCGCTAGCCGCTAAGTGGTAAAGCCCGGCTAAGACTTCGTTGCCCGCCAGATCTATTTGCCTTAAGACAGCAGCCGTGACGGTAGCCAGCAACTCTGCGCCTGTGGGCGCGCCACACTGGTCGTCAATCACCGTCAGGCGCTCGCGCTCTTGCGCCAGTTTGAGCATGGTCTTGGCGAAGTTGCTACCGTGCGCGGCATAGACCCAGCTGGTCCGCAAAATCAGATGCCGAGTGCAATGCGCCTGAATCAGTCGCTCACCCTTGAGCTTGGTCTGTCCGTAAACATTGAGCGGCGCTGGCGCATCGGTTTCTAGCCACGGCCGCGTGCCGCTGCCGTCAAACACGTAGTCGGTGCTGTAGTGCACCAGCCAAGCGCCCAGCGCCTGCGCCTCTTTGGCCAGCACCTCAGGCGCCAGCGCATTGATGAGGCGGACTTGGTCGGGCTCACTCTCGGCTTTGTCTACCGCTGTGTAAGCGGCGGCGTTGACGATGACTTGCGGGCGCAATTGGCGCACCGTCGCAGCCAGGCTGTCCAGCTGGGCAAGGTCACCGCCCTTGTTTCTGTCCAGCGCAAGCAGCTCGCCCGGCCCGGCCAAAGGCGCCAGCGCACGCTCTAGCGCCTGGCCGACTTGGCCGTTTTTGCCCAGGAGCAGAATCCGCATTGCTAAAGCGCCCACTCTTGGACTGCCAAACCTGGAACGCGCAAAAACTCTCTTGCATTGTTGGTTACCAAAACAGAATCTTCGGCCATGGCGTGTGCGGCAATCAACAGGTCCATCCCGCCAATCGGTTGCCCACTTCGTTCAAGAGACGCGCGCATCTCCGCGTAATGCCGTGTGGCCTCAACGGGCCAAGGCCGCACATCAAAACCTGCCAACCAGGCCTCAACAGCCGAAGAAAACTGCATGGACCCCAGCTTGGCAGCACCAAATCGCAGTTCTGCGGCCACGATCGACGACAACCACACTTGGTTTTGCTCCAGACCCGCAAAGCGCTCGACCATTGCCACGGGCCGACGGCGCAAGACGTGGCTGCAAATGTTGGTGTCCAAGGTCAGGCGCATGCGCATGCCGGGCCAGTTTCAAGACCAGTCCCGCGGCTGAGGCGCAAGGTCTTGGCGGTCGTCCAAATAAGTCTCCGGCAGCACTGGCGTATTTTGGTAAAAATCCTGCAGCCACTGCGCCATTCCTTGAGGACCAGTGGTCGGCTCAGGCGACACCCATAATGCGTTGCCCACCTGCTCAATGCGAACTTCCTTCGCATTAAGTCGTAGTTTGGCAGGCAGACGGATAGCCTGGCTGCGGCCGCTCATAAACAGTTTTGTTGTCACGCTCAACGGACCCTCCAAATGTAATATCACAGTGTAATAATACACCGAATACTTTACAAAGAGAAAGATCTTCACGTACTCAAATGCGGGCCAAACGTTGCAGGGTGTCTGGAAATCTGGCGGCCAGCATCAACAAACGCCGCGCTGCGCCCGTAGGCTCCGCACGGCCTTGTTCCCAGTTTTCAAGTGTGCGCTTGGACACACCCAGGGCCTGGGCAAACTCAAATTGCGACATGCCCGACTGCGCCCTGGCTGCCATCAGCTCCCAGCGGGGCCCGCTGAGCAACTCTTCTTTTTCAATCGTACCGTCCGCTCGCTCTATCCGGCGCTGAACAACGCCGTCCGGTTGCACAACAAAAACCGTTTTGCGCGCCCAGCGCCCGCTCTTTAACTC
>JBILIK010000085.1:0-6214 GCA_044350025.1 Polaromonas sp.
CCGCAGGGCCACCCCAAGGGGATTTGCGCCCCCTAGGGGGGCAGCGAAGTACACGCAGTGACTGAGCGTGGGGGCTGGCAATCCCCGCAGGGCCGCCCCTAGGGGATTTGCGCCCCCTAGGGGGGCAGCGCAGCCACACGCAGTGGGCAAGCGTGGGGGCTGGCATATAATCGTGGGCTTTGCTGCATCATCCACAGACTCCTTCCCAGGATTAAAGGAATTTATATATGGCTACTGCCAAACCCAAGAAAAAGAACCCCCGACTTGCATCCGGGCGCAAACGCGTTCGCCAGGACGTCAAGCTCAACGCTGCGAACACCTCGCTGCGCTCCAAATACCGCACTGCTGTCAAGAACGTTGAAAAAGCTGTTCTGAGCGGTGACAAAACCAAAGCTGCAGAGCTCTTTGCCAAAGCGCAGAGCATTGTGGACACGGTAGCCGACAAAGGCATCTTCCATAAAAACAAGGCAGCTCGCGACAAGAGCCGCCTGTCTGCCAAGGTCAAAGCCCTGGCACTCCAAGCCGTCTAACTCGTTAGGCAAATCGCCCGGCTGTCACTTCGTGTGACATCCGCCGTTTTGTAGGGTGCGCTGCAGCAAAGTGAAAAAACCGCCCTCGGGCGGTTTTTTCATGTCCTCTCGCCCAACAGGCTGGCAATCAAGTTTTGGGGGCGCTTTTTGGCGCCTCGTGCAGCAAACAAGCTTCGACCACTTGCAGGCGGTTGTCTTTGGCAAAGTTCAGTGCGAAGTCCCAGGCCATGGGTTCTGCTTCGCGCAATTCGCTGTTCACCACAACGCACTTGACGTCGCCAATCAAAGTGGGCACGCACCAGGGAGAATAAGTCAGGTGGCTGCCGGGCTGGGGTCCGCCGGGTCGGAACTGGCTCATCACGCCACACAGACGATCGGCCCAGTCGCTGGGGCGAAAGGTCTTGCCTTCAAGGGTCAAGCCCTGAATGAAAATTTCTTTGGCGCTGCTGGAGACCATCGGTAGAGGCTGCTTGAAGGACCGGTTGACGATGCGCTGCAACCGGGATGGCCGGCACTTGCTGCGCTGCACAACGAGTATATCTTATATAAGACTTAAGCCCTTGTCAGCCCGGGTCCGGACGTGTGGACCTAAAATCAAAAATTGAGTCTTTAGTGAAAGCCCCGCCCGACCATGAACGCAGCCCTCCCCACCCCCGTTGAAGCCGCTTCCCCGCACGTCATGAACACCTACGGCCGGCTGCCGCTGGCGCTCTCGCATGGACAGGGCTGCCGCGTCTGGGATGTCAACGGCAAGGCCTATCTGGACGCGCTGGGCGGCATTGCTGTTAACACGCTGGGCCATAACCACCCCAAGCTGGTGCCGGCGTTGCAAGAACAGATCAGCCGGCTGATTCACACCTCCAATTACTACCATATCCCACTGCAGGAAGCACTGGCGGCCAAGCTGGTCGAGCTGTCGGGCATGACCAATGTTTTCTTTTGCTCTACCGGGCTGGAGGCCAATGAAGCCGCCCTCAAACTGGCGCGCAAATTCGGTCACGACAAAGGTATTGAGCGCCCCGAGATCGTCGTCTACGACAAGGCTTTTCACGGCCGCAGCATTGCCACGCTGAGCGCCACCGGCAATGCCAAAGTGCAAGCCGGTTTTGGCCCTCTGGTGGAAGGTTTCATTCGCGTGCCGCTCAATGATGTGCAAGCCCTGAAGAAAGCTACTGCCGGCAACCCCAATGTGGTGGCTGTTTTCCTGGAAGCCATTCAGGGTGAAGGCGGCGTCAACCCGGTGGACGTCGATTACCTGCGCGACTTGCGAAAGCTTTGCGACGAACAAGACTGGCTGCTCATGATCGACGAAGTGCAGTGCGGCATGGGCCGCACCGGCAAATGGTTTGCGCACCAGTGGGCCGACATCCTGCCGGACGTGATGCCGCTGGCCAAGGGCCTGGGCTCAGGGGTGCCGATAGGCGCCGTGGTGGCGGGCCCCAAGGCGGCCAAGATTTTTGCGCCTGGCAACCACGGCAGCACCTTCGGCGGCAACCCGCTGGCCATGCGTGCCGGGGTCGAGACCATCCGCATCATGGAAGAAGAAGGCTTGCTGGGCAATGCCGTCAAGGTGGGCGATCACCTCAAAGCGGCGCTGCAGCGTGAGCTCGGTAGCCTGACGGGCCTGAAAGAAATCCGTGGTCGCGGCCTGATGTTGGGCGTCGAGTTGACCATTCCTTGCAGCGAGCTGGTGGGCCGCGCGGCGGAAAAAGGGCTGTTGATCAGTGTGACTGCCGAGAGCGTCATTCGCATGGTGCCCTCGCTGATCATGACGACTGTCGAGGCCGATGAAGTGGTCAGCATTTTGGTGCCACTGGTCAAACAGCTGATCAAGGAAAAGGCATGACAGCGCAACGCCACTACCTGCAGTTCAGCGACTTCACGGCTGGCGAATACGCTTACCTTTTTGAGCGGGCAGCGCTGATCAAGAAAAAATTCAAGGCCTACGAAAAACACCAGCCCATGGCCGACCGTACGCTGGCCATGATTTTTGAGAAAGCCTCGACGCGCACCCGCGTCAGCTTTGAAGCCGGCATGTACCAGCTGGGCGGCTCTGTGGTGCACCTGACCACCGGCGACAGCCAGTTGGGCCGGGCCGAACCGATTGAAGACAGCGCCAAAGTCATCAGCCGCATGGTGGACCTTGTGATGATCCGCACCTACGAGCAAACCAAGATCGAGCGTTTTGCAGCGCACTCGCGTGTGCCGGTCATCAATGGCCTGACCAACGAGTTTCACCCCTGCCAGATCCTGGCCGATATCTTCACTTACATTGAGCACCGCGGCTCCATACAGGGCAAAACGGTGGCTTGGGTGGGTGATGGCAACAACATGGCCAACACCTGGCTGCAGGCCAGCGAGATCCTGGGCTTTAAGGTACACCTGAGCACGCCGGGCGGCTACGAGGTGGACCAGTCGATTGCAGGCATCCGTTCAGCGCAAAGCTACGCGGTCTTCAAAGACCCCCTGCAAGCCTGCGCCGGCGCGGATCTGGTCACCACCGACGTGTGGACCAGCATGGGCTACGAGGCCGAAAATGAAGCCCGCAAAAAAGCTTTTTCCAAGTGGTGCGTAAACCGCGACATGATGGCTGCAGCCAAACCCGATGCGCTCTTCATGCACTGCCTGCCGGCACACCGCGGAGAAGAAGTCGAGGCCGAGGTGATTGACGGGCCGCAATCGGTGGTGTGGGACGAGGCCGAAAACCGCTTGCACGTGCAAAAAGCACTGATGGAGTTTTTGCTGTTCGGCCAGCTGGGCTGATCAGCCCCTGCCGACAAAAGGCATCTTGGTGGCCATGACAGTCATGAACTGCACATTCGCCTCCAGCGGCAAACTGGCCATGTGCACCACGGCGTTGGCCACGTGCTGCACATCCATCATGGCTTCAATGGCGATTTGACCGTTGGCCTGCATCGTGCCGGTGGCCATGCGCGCAGAAATCTCGGTCACTGCATTGCCGATGTCAATCTGACCGCAAGCAATATTGAAAGCACGGCCGTCCAGCGAGATGGACTTGGTCAGCCCCGTGACGGCGTGCTTGGTCGAGGTGTAAGGCGCGGAGTTCGGGCGCGGCGCATGGGCCGAGATCGAGCCGTTGTTGATGATGCGGCCACCCTGCGGGCTTTGCGCTTTCATCACCCTGAAAGCGGCCTGAGCACACAAAAACGAGCCCGTGAGATTGATGTTGACAACGTTTTGCCACTGCTCGAATGTCAGCTCGTCAAAGCCGCCTGCCGGCAAGCCCACGCCGGCGTTGTTGAACAACACGTCCACGCGGCCGAACTGCTGGCGCGTATGCTCGAACAAGGCCGCCACAGAGTCAGGCTTGGACACATCGGTCGCCACGGCCAGGGCGCGGTCAAAGCCGAGTGCTTTTGCTTCGGCCACCACGGCCTGAAGCGGCTCGCTGCGCCGTCCGGCCAGCGCAACGCTGTAACCGGCTTTGAGCAAAGACAGCGAGACTGCACGGCCGATGCCGGTGCCGGCACCGGTGACGACTGCAACGGGATGTTGGTTTTTTTCTTGGGAGGCCATGGGTGTTCCTAGGGTTGTGTGCGGGTATTTTGCCGCAAAGGCTCAAGTGCCAGCGTACAGCCAGGGCATGTCCAGCAGGCGATACCCCAGCAACTTGAGCGCAATGTCGCGCCCCAGTCGCAGCGGGCCGGTGGCATGAAAAATCTGACCATTACGCACGGCGCGGGCTTGCACACGGGCGTTGCGCTGCCATCGGTTGAGTGCATAACGGCTCAGTGCCAATGGCACATCAGCCACAGGTTTGACAACGCCGGCCAGGCAGCGCCCCAACTCGGCTGCGTCTTCAATTGCCATGCCGGCGCCCTGCGCCAGATAGGGCGGCATGGGGTGCGCCGCGTCCCCCAGCAAAGCCACGCGGCCGCAAGCCATCTGCCCGGCACTGGCCACGGGCGGGCGGTCACACAGTGCCCACAAACGCCAGGCGGGCACCACCTCGACCAAGGCAGTGAACTCAGCACAAAGGCCCGCCGTGGCTGTCAGCACGTTGTCGCGCAGGCCGGCATGGTCCCAATCCTGACAATCGTCCGGCACTTGACCCTGCGTGAACATCACCACATTGAGCCACTCACCGCCGCGCACCGGGTAGCTGACCAGGTGCATGTCGGCCCCCAGCCAGACACTGACCTGCTGGCTGCGCAGCGATTTGGGTAAATCGCTTTGGCGCAGCAGCGCGCGGTAAGCCAGGTGACCGGTCGGCTGGGCAACGCGATCGTCCAGGGCCTGCAGGCGCACCTGGCTCCACAAGCCATCGGCACCGATCAACGCATCCCCTTCGACCGAGTAGCCATCGGCCCAGGCCAGTTGCACGCCCTCAGGCGTGTCGGTGTAGCCGGTCACGGGAGAGTTCAAATGCAGCTTCACCTCGGGCCGCAGTCGCACACTCTCCAGCAACAGGGTGTGCAAATCGGCACGGTGCAAGGTGGCGTAAGGCGCGCCATAGCGTTGCTGGCAGCGGCTGCCCAAGCTCAGACTGGCCAGCTCGCGTCCGCTGGGCGCGCTGCGCACCAGCAACTTGTCCGGGAAAGCCGCCATGCGCTCCAGCGCCTGGCCCAAGCCCCAGCCCTGCAAGATCCGGGTGGCGTTGGGCCCGAGCTGAAGGCCTGCTCCGACTTCTGAAAAAACTTCTGCTTTTTCATACAAGCGCACTTGCCAGCCGGCCCTGGCCGAACTCAAAGCCGCCGCCAAAGCACCTATGCCGCCACCGGCAATTAAGAGCTGGCGACTCATGCGCCCGGCAGGGGCCGGCGAACTGCATCAAAGGTCGCGGGCAAACCGTGCGCCCTTCAGCTGACCGTCGCAGCAACGTCGGTGTAGTCTTTGACCTGGTCGAAGTTGAGGTACTTGTAGACCGTGCCGCTGGTGCCCGAGAGCACGCCCATGTCGGCCATGTACTCAGCTTTGGTCGGAATGCGTCCGAGCTTGGAAGTGATGGCGGCCAGTTCGGCAGAGCCTAAGAACACATTGGTGTTCTTGCCCAGACGGTTAGGGAAGTTACGGGTCGAGGTGGACAGCACGGTGGCGCCTTCTTTGACCTGCGCCTGGTTGCCCATGCACAAGCTGCAACCCGGCATTTCCATGCGTGCACCGGCGGCGCCCAACACGCCGTAATGGCCCTCTTCACTCAATTGCTTGGCGTCCATCTTGGTGGGCGGTGCCATCCACAGCTTGACTGGAATGTCGCGCTTGTTTTCGAGCAGCTTGGAGGCTGCGCGGAAATGGCCGATGTTGGTCATGCAGCTGCCGATAAAGACTTCGTCGATCTGGGTGCCGGCAACATCGGACAGAGTTTTCACATCGTCCGGATCGTTCGGGCAAGCCAGGATAGGCTCATGAATCTCAGCCAGGTCGATCTCAATCACAGCAGCGTACTCGGCGTCCGGATCGGCCTTGAGCAATTGCGGGTTGGCCAACCAGGCTTCCATGGCGGCGATGCGGCGTTTGATGGTGCGCACATCCGAATAACCGGTGGCAATCATCCACTTGAGCATGGTGATGTTGCTGTTGATGTACTCGATGATGGGTTCCTTGTTCAGGTGCACAGTGCAACCACCGGCACTGCGCTCGGCCGAAGCGTCGCTCAGCTCGAATGCCTGCTCGACCTTCAGGTCTGGCAAGCCTTCGATTTCCAGGATACGACCCGAGAACAC
>JBILIK010000086.1:0-6130 GCA_044350025.1 Polaromonas sp.
TGTATCCGCTGCGCCGCAAGCCGCCAAAAGCGCGCCTGCACCGCTGCGCCATGAAGTGCTGGACAAAACACTCAACCGCGCCGTCAGCAAAGGCTTTATTCCCGCCAATGAAAAAGGCGATGTGCGCGACAAAATTCTGGAGCTGGCCAAAACCCATCGCTTCAACCCAGATGACTTTGCCCGCATGACCCTGATGGAGAGTGACGGCATGAACCCGCGCGCCTCCAACCAGCGCTGCCACGGCATCATTCAGTTTTGTGACGGCGCGGACCGCGGCGCTGCCAGTGCCGGTTATGCGGCCAACCCCAAAGCCATACTGGACTTGAGCGTTTACCAGCAGCTTCATCTGGTGGACAAATACTTTGACGATGTGGGCCTCAAAGGCAAAGGCCCAGCGGGGCTGGACGATCTTTACCTGTCGGTGTTGATGCCATCGGCCCGCAGCGAAACCCGCAGTGACGCGCCGCTGGCAGTCAACGGCACGCAAGCCAAGTCACTGTATGAAGGGCGAGACACCAACGCGCCCATGACGCGACAGTCCATCTTGCAGGGCTTGTTCAAAAACGCCGCAGACCGTCTGGGCCTGAACAACCCGGCCAACAGCCGTCTGCAAACGATGCGCACCGCGGCCTACGACGACAACGCGCCCCAGCCGCCGGACTCAGGCTCGCAACTGCGCTAATTCTTTCAGCGGCAAGGCAGCGGCAAGAGATTGCCGCTGCCTTGCCGCTTTTGATTTAGCTTTTGAAATTGCTGCCTTCATTCGCGTCATTCCTGCGAAGGCAGGAATCCATGCCTTCTGCGGGGCAAGACAAGGGCATGGATCCCCGCATTCGCGAGGATGACGGAGTCGGGGTGGGCTAGGGGATGGATCCCCGCATTCGCGAGGATGATTGAACGGACCGGTCAAGTCATTCAAATCAACATAAACGCCTTAAAAGCGGCAATCGATGCGCTGGCATGCGATTTGCATCAACAAGCCTGAAGCCCCTTAAAAGCGGCTGGATGTGTCAATAAACCGGCACGCAAAGATTTATCAACCCGCATCGGGTTGCCAAGGTGGAAAGGTCAGGCCATGAAAATTTTGGACAACGCATTGGGCGTGCATGCCAAAGCGCTGAGCGCTCGCAGCGAGCGCCTGGAAGTGCTTGCGCGCAACATCGCCAATGCCGACACACCTAACTTCAAGGCCCGCGACTTTGACTTCAAGCAAGTGATGCGTGAAGTGCAGGACGAAGCCATGGTCACCACCCAGGCCGGCCACCTGTCGCAAGGCGAAAGCGACCCCGTGGGACTGAAATACCGCACCCCTTTCAACACCGCATTTGACGGCAACACGGTCGAGTTGACTGTGGAGCAAGCGAAATACGGTCAATCCGCAGGTGAGTACCAGGCCACCCTTAATTTTCTTGAGCAACGCGTCAGTGGCATCCGCAAAGCCCTGCGCGGGGAGTAATCAACATGTCATTTGACAAAATTTTTGGTATTGCGGGTTCGGCGCTCAACGCGCAGTCCGTGCGCATGAACTTGACCGCCTCCAATCTGGCCAACGCCGGCACCGTCAGCGGTAGTGAGCAGGAGGCTTTTCGCGGCAAACGCCCGATTTTCAAAGCCATCCTCGAGCAGCAGGGCCCCGGCCAGGTCGTTGACTACCAGGGCGGGGTCTCAGTTGCCCAGATTCAAGACGACCCGACGCCCGTGCGCCGTGTCATGGACCCGGGCAACCCGGTGGCGGACAAAGAAGGTTATGTCTTCACCTCCAACGTCAATGAAATGGGTGAGATGGTGGACATGATGGCCGCCTCGCGCTCTTACCAGAACAACGTTGAAGTGATCAACACCGCGCGCCAGTTGATGATGCGCACCCTTGAAATCACCCGCTCCTAATTACTTTCAAAGTCACTGATCCCAACTTGGAAACAGCCATGAGCATCGTCAGCAATCTCTCCAGCATCACGCGCGCCTCCGACGTCGCGGCCGCCAAGGCCGGGCCCAGCAAGGCTGCCAGCAACATGGGTCAGCAAGACTTTTTGAAGCTCTTCACCACCCAGCTGCAAAACCAGAATCCGCTGGACCCAACCAAAAACGAGGCCTTTGTGGCCCAGCTCGCGCAGTTCTCTCAGCTCGAAGCCACCACCAACATGGCCACGCAGCTCACCAGCTTTGTCAGCAGCCAGTCGGGCGACCGCATGCTGGCAGGCGCCTCACTGATAGGCAAAAAAGTTGCCCTTGAAGGCGTGCCCGCCACCCTGGCAGGTGGTCAGCCTGTGCAAGGCGTGATCTCGCTGCCCAACGGCGCCAGCGGCATGAAGCTTGAAATTCTGGACAAGAGCGGCGCTGTGGTGCGCCAGCAGATCATCGGCGCCCAGCCCTCCGGAGAAATCACTCTGACATGGGACGGCCGCGACGGCGCTGGCGCCATGCTTGCCGACGGCAACTACACATTCAAAGCCACTGTCACCGCAGCCGGCGCCACCAGCCAGGTGCCGGTCAAGACCTTGACCACCGTGCGCAGTGTCAGCCAGGAAGACCCCGCCAGTGAACTGATGGTGCTGGTCGACGGCGGCCGCAGCGTCAAGATGTCCAGCCTGCAGCGCATCAGCGGCTGACCCGATTTTTGCTTTTATTGAACGAATACACGTAATTCCAGGAGCCCTGAATGTCTTTTTACACCTCCCTGACCGGACTGAACTCCGCCACCGCCCAGCTCGGCGTGACCAGCAACAACATCGCCAACGTGGGCACCACCGGCTTCAAGCGCTCACGCGCTGACTTCGGCGACATTTTTGCGACTTCACCTCTGCAAAAAGCGTCCAGTACGGTCGGCCAGGGCGTGTCGCTCAAGCAGGTTAGCCAGGAATTCAGCCAGGGCAATATTTCCTTCTCATCCAATGCGCTGGACTTGGCCATTACCGGCGACGGTTTCTTTCCGCTCAAGTCGGCCGACGGTCTGCAGGACATTTTTACCCGCAACGGCGCTTTCATGCTCAACGAGCAGTTCAACGTGGTGAACTCTGCCGGTCAGCGCCTGATGGCTGCGACGGTTGACTCGACCGGTAGCGCGAACGTCAATGAGCGCGTGGTGCTCACCATTCCCCAGAAAACCTCCGGCGACGCCGAAGAAACCTCACTCATTGAACTGGGCGTCAACTTCCCGGCCGACGCCGAAGTGATTGACCCCCGGATTCAGCCATTCAACCGCGCCAACCCGGCTTCGTACAACAAGAGCACGGCCCTGACGGTGTATGACAAGGGCGGTAACGGTTACCTGGCCACCATTTACTACGTCAAAACGCAAAACGCCAGCCAGGGCAGCCCGACCAACAAGTGGCAGACCTATGTGTTTGTGGGTGAAGACGAGGTGAAGGCCTCTTTGCTGCAGGCGACCGACGACAACAACGAAGAGCTCTACGTTAACAAGTACGGCCAGACCAAGCCATTCAGCGAAGTCAAAGACTTGCTGGTCAACACCAAGACCAAGATGTTTGCGCTGGACGAGTTGACCGATACCCAGGTGTCCGTTGCCGCTTCGCTGAAGGGCGCCGCAGTCACAGACACCGCATTTGACCTGGCGGGCGGTGTGAACTTCAGCACCCTCAGCACGACCAATAAAGCAGCCCTGAAAAGCCTTTTCACGGTGGATGTGGACGGTTCAGGCAGCCCAGTCACTGTGGATTTGAGCTACCTGACCAACAAAACCAGCCTGTACACCGGCGATCAGATTGCTACTGAAATCACCAACGTCCTGAATCGCAAATTTGGCGGTGAACGTTATTTTGACTTTACGAGCACGGACAGCCGCACATTCAATGTGACATATGTTGACGCTGCCAGCGCGACTCGCACGGCCGCTATCAGCCTGACCCCGGATGCCAACAACAGGCTCACGATGGATCAGGTCGTTACCCAGATTAACGAAGACCTGGCCGCATCCCACGCTACTACGGGTGCACAAAGTGTTTCCGTTGTTTATGACCCTGTGTCCCAAGGTCTGGTTTTCAAAGAAAGCACAGGTAAAGCGGTTTCATTGGCTACAGCGACCAATCCAAACACAGTGATGGGCTTGACCACCACCGCGAAAGCCCTGACCGACGGTTTGTTGAGCCTGAAACCCAACACCGAAATCCCGATTCGCCGCACCGACCCGGTTTCACCTTCGGTCTTGCCTAGCTTGCAGCGCTACGGTGTCAAGGTGAGCTTTGACCCGGTGGGCAAAACCTTCCAGATTGCCAGCGGAACGACCGGCGATGACTCGAGCTTGGCAATCACTGGCGTGAGCACCTTGGCCACCAGTATGTTGGGTTTGGCTGCCGCCACGCAAAGCGTTTCAACAGAAGCCTTGCGCGGTCTGAAGTCACAGCCCGCAGTGGCCACCGGTTCTACATTTTCAACCAATGTCAGCACCAATTTTTCTGTCGATCCCGGCACAGACACCTTCATCGTCACGGTAGATGATGTGCGCGGCGAGATCACGATCCCGCAACGGTCCAACTATTCACTGTCCAGCTTCATTTCTGAGCTGGAAAACAGCATCAACACGATGACGGACAGCACGGGTAAAACCGTCAATGGCGTCAAAGTCAGCTACGACGCCATTGCCAAAGTTTTCAAGTTCACGACGGGTACCGCATCGAACAATTCCTTCATCAAAGTCTCGGGCAGTTCTGTCTGGGGTCTTTCACAGGTTGAGTCTGTGCGCGGTGCCACCAGCTCTTGGATCAAGCCAACCCAGTTCGTTGACAGCTCCAGCGGTACAGCCAAGCCGGTGTTCATCGACGAATTCGGCAAAGAAACTATCAACGGTGACGGCCTGAAAGTCGCTGAATGGTCGCCCCTCTTTCTGGACAAAGGCGAGTTGACTTTCGACACAGGCGGCAAAATTTTGTCTCCCAAAGCCGGCACCCAACTTGAAACCGTCTTCTTGGCCGGTGGTAAGGGCGCCCTGACAATCAACATCGACTACTCAGCATCGACCCAGTTCACGTCACCTTTTGCCGTGTTATCGCAGTCTCAAGACGGCGCACCCGAGGGCGACCTGGTGGGTGTGACGATCGGTGTGGACGGTCTGGTCAGTGCCAGTTACTCCAACGGCGCGCAAAAGTCTTTGGCCAAAATTTTGCTGGTCAATTTCTCCAGCCCCAAGGGCTTGCGTCAGATTGGTGACTCGAGCTTCTTGTCATCAGCTGCATCCGGCAACCCGATTCTGGGTACAGCCGGCGGCGCAGGCTTCGGCACCATCCGTGCCGGTGCCACAGAACGTTCTAACGTGGACTTGACGCAAGAGCTGGTTGATTTGATCACCGCTCAGCGTAACTTCCAGGCCAATGCCAAAGCCATTGAGACCAGCACCACCATGACGCAGGCCATCATCAACATCCGTGGTTGATAAATACCTGACGCTTGAATAAAAACGGAAAAACGACATGGACCGCCTAGCCTTTAATGCCGCTGCCGCCATCAACGAACAGCGCCTTGCGCGCCAGATGATCACGCACGAGTTGGCTAACGTTGTCACGGTGGGTTTCAAGACCAGCTTTGAAGTGGCCATGTCGGCTATCAAGGTTGAAGGCGCTGGCCTGCCAACCCGCATGCAGCCACAGTCAATCAGCAAGGACATCATCCAGTTGCGGCCAGGTGAAGTCATCACCACCGGCCGTAACCTGGACATTTCCATGAACGAGGAAACCGTCTTGGGAGTGACTGCACCCAACGGGCAGCTGGCTTTCACGCGCCGCGGTGACCTGAAGGTCAACTCAGCCGGTGTTCTTGAAGATGCTCTCAAACACGTGGTTCGCGGAGAAGGCGGCGGCCCCATCACCATTCCGCCCGGCTTGACGATCACCATCAACCCTGACGGCACGATTTTCGCCGCTGACCCTGCCCAAACCGGCCCAGTCCAACAAACCTTGATAGCCCGCTTGCTGCTGCGCGACGCCAGCACCACCCCGCTCGAGCGCCGCGATGACGGCTTGTTCGGTCCGGTGGGCAAACTCGGTGGCGACGTCACTGGCGGTCCTAAATTACCGTCGCTGACAGCTGGCGCCTTAGAGGGCAGCAACGTCAACGCCATGATGGCCATGGTCAAGCTGATGGACCAGAGCCGCTCATTTGAGCACCAGGTACGCAATAT
>JBILIK010000007.1:0-75555 GCA_044350025.1 Polaromonas sp.
TTATCAGCAGTCTTTGCGTGGCTGAAAAAAACGTGAGTGAACTACTCAGTCAAATCCCGACCACCCAGCCCAATATGTCGCAACATCTCAACACCTTGTACCGGGCCGGTGTGCTGGGAAAACGCCGTGATGGCGTGCAAATTTACTACCGCATCATTGACGAGCGCGTGGCCCAGCTTTGCCGCACTGTCTGCCTGCAGATCGCCAGCCAGGCCGACTAGTTAGCCTGTGCCTGCCGAATCGCCACCGAAGGCCGTCATTTTCACGTAACCGTTCGGTGGCACAATACAGTTGTTCTGAAGGCCCTTCCTGCCACAGTCGCATCCGCTAATCGGTCAAGCCGTGCTGCGGAAGGTTAATTAACCAGCTTTAACCAGCTAATGTTTCCCCAAGGGAAACGGAGGTCAGCGGATATGAGTTCTAACTCGCCCACACCGGCATCGGTGTACGCCGCCTATCAAGGCAATACCTATCTTTTCGGCGGCAACGCGCCCTATGTCGAAGAGCTTTACGAAAACTACCTGGCCAATCCCGGCAGCGTGCCAGAAACCTGGCGCGAGTATTTTGATGCGCTTCAGCATGTTCCTGCCACCGACGGCAGCAATGCCAAAGACGTGCCGCATCAGCCCGTCATCAACGCCTTTGCCGAGCGCGCCAAAGCCGGCGGTACCAAGGTTGTTTTGGCCAGCGCCGACGCTGAAATGGGTCGCAAGCGCACCGCCGCGCAGCAGCTGATTTCTGCCTACCGCAACGTTGGTCAGCGCTGGGCTGACTTGGATCCGCTCAAGCGCACCGAGCGCCCGGCCATTCCCGACCTTGATCCGGCTTTCTACGGCTTTTCAGATGCCGACCAGGAAACTGTGTTCGACACCAGCAACACTTTCTTCGGCAAGAACAGCATGTCGCTGCGCGAACTGCTCAATGCATTGCGCGAAACCTACTGCGGCACCCTGGGCGCCGAATACATGTACGCCACCGACCAGGCTGAAAAGCGCTGGTGGCAGCAAAAGCTCGAAAGCATTCGCAGCAAACCCAACTTCACGGCAGACAAAAAGAAGCAGATCCTCGAGAGATTGACCGCAGCTGAAGGCCTGGAGCGGTTTTTACATACCAAATACGTAGGCCAAAAGCGTTTTTCACTGGAAGGTGGAGAGAGTTTCATTGCGGCCATGGACGAGCTGATTCAGTCGGCTGGCGCTCAGGGCGTGCAGGAAATCGTCATCGGCATGGCCCACCGCGGCCGGCTCAATGTGCTGGTCAACACCATGCGTAAATTGCCTGGCGACTTGTTTGCCGAGTTTGATCACACTGCGCCTGAAGACTTGCCTTCGGGTGACGTGAAGTACCACCAGGGTTTCAGCTCGGATGTGAGTACAAGCGGTGGCCCGGTTCACCTGTCGCTGGCTTTTAATCCTTCGCACCTGGAGATCGTTAACCCCGTGGTGGAAGGCTCGGTGAGAGCGCGTATGGATCGCCGTGCCGATCCGCTGGGTAAACAGGTTCTGCCGGTGCTGGTGCATGGCGACGCAGCCTTCGGCGGCCAGGGTGTTAACCAGGAAACCTTTGCGCTGGCCCAGACCCGGGGTTACTCCACCGGCGGCACGGTGCACATCATCATCAATAACCAGATTGGTTTCACCACCTCGGACCCGCGTGACATGCGCTCTTCGGTGTTTTGTACCGACATTGTCAAGATGGTTGAAGCCCCGGTGCTGCACATCAACGGCGATGACCCGGAAGCGGTGGTGCTGGCCACCCAATTGGCGCTCGAGTACCGGATGACTTTCCGCAAGGACGTGGTGCTGGACATCGTTTGTTTTCGCAAACTCGGTCACAACGAGCAAGACACGCCGGCGCTGACACAGCCGCTGATGTACAAAAAAATCAGTGCCCATCCGGGCACCCGCAAACTGTTTGCGGACAAACTGTCTGCCCAAGGCCTGGGCGATTCCCTGGGCGATGACATGGTCAAGGCCTACCGGGCTGCGCTGGATGCCGGCAAGCACACTGACGAACAGGTGTTGACCAACTTCAAAACCAAGTTCACCGTGGACTGGGCCCCTTTCCTCGGCAAAAAATGGACAGACGCTGGCGACACCGCCATTCCCTTGGCCGAATGGAAACGCCTGGCCGAGAAAATCACCACCATCCCTGAATCCGTTTCACCGCATCAATTGGTGAAAAAGGTTTATGACGACCGCGCCGCCATGGGTCGGGGTGAGATTCCTGTGGACTGGGGCATGGGTGAGCACATGGCTTTTGCTTCTCTGGTCGCTAGCGGCTACCCGGTTCGTTTGTCCGGGGAGGACTCGGGTCGTGGCACATTCACGCACCGCCACGCCGTGATTCACGACCAGAAGCGCGAGAAGTGGGACACCGGCACCTACGTGGCCCTGCAAAACGTCACTGAAAACCAGGCACCGTTTGTCGTTATCGACTCCATCCTGTCTGAAGAAGCGGTGCTGGGCTTTGAGTACGGCTACGCATCTAATGACCCCAACACCATGGTGATCTGGGAAGCGCAGTTCGGCGACTTTGCCAACGGAGCGCAAGTTGTGATCGATCAGTTCATTGCCTCCGGTGAAGTGAAGTGGGGCCGTGTCAATGGCCTGACGCTCATGCTGCCGCATGGCTACGAAGGCCAGGGCCCCGAGCACAGCTCGGCGCGCCTTGAGCGCTTCATGCAGCTGGCCGCCGACACCAACATGCAGATCGTGCAGCCCACCACGGCCAGCCAGATTTTCCATGTGCTGCGTCGCCAGATGGTGCGTGACCTGCGCAAACCGCTGATCATCTTCACGCCCAAATCCCTTTTGCGCAACAAGGACGCCACCTCGCCGGTTTCTGAGTTCACCAAGGGCAGTTTTCAGACGGTCCTGCCCGAGAACAAAGCCATCAAGGCCGACAAGGTCAAGCGCGTGTTGGTGTGCTCGGGCAAGGTCTATTACGACCTGGTGAAAAAACGTGAAGAAACGGCCGCCAACGACGTCGCTATCCTGCGCGTCGAGCAGCTCTACCCCTTTCCGCACAAGGCGTTTGCGGCTGAACTGAAAAAATACCCCAACGCCACTGAATTGGTGTGGACCCAGGACGAGCCGCAGAACCAGGGCGCCTGGTTTTTTGTGCAGCACTACATCCACGAGAACATGCTCGCAGGACAAAAGCTGGGTTACTCGGGCCGCTCGGCGTCTGCCTCCCCCGCCGTGGGTTATTCGCATCTGCACCAGGAGCAGCAAAAAGCCCTGGTCGAAGGTGCCTTCGGCAAGCTCAAAGGCTTTGTGCTGACCAAGTAAGCCTGTGCCACTGCCAACCCTTATTCAGAATTTATTCCCGAAAGATAAAAATGGCTATTGTTGAAGTCAAAGTTCCGCAGCTCTCTGAGTCCGTGGCCGAAGCCACCATGCTGCAATGGAAAAAGAAAGTCGGTGACGTCGTCGCCGCAGATGAAATCCTGATCGAAATCGAAACCGACAAGGTGGTGCTGGAAGTGCCCGCGCCTTCCGCCGGCGTGCTGTCTGAGATTCTGGTGGTCGACGGTGGCACAGTGGCCGCTGAACAGCTGATCGCCCGTATTGACACTGACGGCAAGGTTGGCGCTGCCGCGCCTGCAGCCTCCGCTGCTGCACCGGCCGCTGCACCGGTGAAGGCCGCAGCTGTCACTGCGTCTTCCAACATGGCTGGTGTGGCCATGCCCGCTGCCGCCAAGCTGATGGCCGACAACAGTCTGGCTGCCGGTTCCGTGCCAGGCACCGGCAAAGACGGCCGCGTCACCAAGGGTGATGTGCTGTCCGCTGTGGCTGGTGGTGTCAAGTCCACGGCTGCTGTGATCCCTACCGGTGTTCCGACCAGCACATTGCCACAGGTGTCTGTGCCTACAGCCAGCCTGGGCGATCGCCCCGAGCAGCGCGTGCCCATGAGCCGCCTGCGCGCCCGCGTGGCCGAGCGTCTTTTGCAATCGCAATCAAGCAACGCCATATTGACCACCTTCAACGAAATCAACATGGCCCCGGTCTTGGAGATGCGTAAGAAGTTTCAGGATAAGTTTGAAAAAGAACACGGCATCAAGCTCGGTTTCATGAGCTTTTTTGTCAAGGCCGCTGTGCACGCGCTGAAAAAATTCCCGGTGCTCAATGCCTCGGTGGACGGCAATGACATCGTCTACCACGGCTACTTTGACATCGGCATTGCGGTCGGCTCACCGCGCGGCCTGGTGGTGCCTATCCTGCGCAACGCCGACCAGATGAGCTTTGCCGACATCGAGAAGAAGATTGCTGAATTCGGCGCCAAGGCACGCGACGGCAAACTGGGCATGGACGACATGACCGGCGGTACTTTTTCCATCAGCAACGGGGGCACCTTCGGCTCTATGCTTTCTACACCTATCATCAACCCGCCGCAGTCGGCCATTCTGGGTATTCACGCCACCAAAGACCGCGCTGTCGTTGAAAACGGCCAGGTGGTGGTGCGGCCCATCAACTACTTCGCTATGTCTTACGACCACCGCATCATTGACGGTCGCGAAGCCGTGCTGGGTCTGGTCACGATCAAAGAAGCGATGGAAGATCCCTCACGCTTGTTGTTCGACATCTGATCGGAAAGCAAATCATGTCTCAACAATTTGACGTCGTCGTCATCGGCGCAGGTCCCGGCGGCTATATCGCGGCCATTCGTGCTGCCCAGCTGGGCTTCAACGTGGCCTGCATCGACGAGTGGAAGAACGCGGCCGGCGGCCCCGCACCCGGCGGCACCTGCACCAACGTCGGCTGCATTCCCTCTAAGGCCCTGCTGCAGTCCAGCGAGCATTTTGACCACGCCAACCATCACTTTGCAGACCATGGCATCACCGCCACCGGCGTGAAGATGGACATCGCCAAAATGATTGCCCGCAAAGACACCGTCGTGAAGCAAAACAACGACGGCATTTTGTTCTTGTTGAAAAAGAACAAGGTGACTTTCTTCCACGGCCGCGGCTCGTTTGTTGCCGCCAAAGAAGGCGCTTACGAGATCAAGGTTGCCGGCAAGTCTGAAGAAACCATCTCCGGCAAGCACGTGGTGGTGGCCACCGGTTCGAGCGCGCGCGCTTTGCCCGGCGCGCCGTTTGACGAAGACAACATCCTGTCGAACGATGGCGCTTTGCGCATGGGCGCCGTGCCCAAAAAGCTCGGCCTCATCGGCTCGGGTGTCATTGGTCTTGAGATGGGTTCGGTCTGGCGCCGTCTGGGTGCTGAGGTGACGGTGCTTGAAGGCCTGCCGACTTTTTTGGGTGCGGTGGACCAGCAAATCGCCAAAGAAGCGCACAAGGCTTTCATCAAGCAGGGCCTGAAGATCGATCTCGGCGTCAAGGTCGGCGAGATCAAGTCAGCCAAAAAAGGCGTCTCAGTCGCCTACACCAACGCCAAGGGTGAGGCCGTGTCGCTGGACGTTGACAAGCTGATCATCTCGATCGGCCGTGTCGCCAACACCACCGGCCTGGCGGCAGACGCCGTGGGCCTGCAGCTCGACGAGCGCGGTGCTATTGTGGTGGATGCAGATTGCAAGACCAACCTGCCCAAGGTCTGGGCGGTGGGTGACGTGGTGCGCGGCCCCATGCTGGCGCACAAGGCCGAGGAAGAGGGTGTGGCCGTTGCTGAGCGCATCGCCGGCCAGCACGGGCATGTCAACTTCAACACCATTCCCTGGGTGATTTACACCAACCCTGAGATCGCCTGGGTCGGTCAGACCGAAGAGCAACTCAAAGCCGCCGGTCGCGCTTACAAGGCCGGCACCTTTCCGTTCATGGCCAACGGCCGTGCACGCGCCTTGGGCGACACCACCGGCATGGTCAAGATGCTGGCAGACGCTGCCACCGACGAAATCCTCGGCGTGCACATCGTCGGCCCCATGGCCAGCGAGTTGATCGCCGAATGCGTGGTGGCCATGGAGTTCCGTGCCAGCAGCGAGGACATCGCGCGCATCTGCCATGCACATCCGTCGCTCAGCGAAGCCACCAAGGAAGCGGCCCTGGCGGTGGACAAGCGCACGCTCAACTTCTGAGCGCTCAGCGCACGCCAGCATCCATGTCCGTTCGTTCTGCCTACGAGGCCGAACTGCAGCTGCGGGGTTACAGCAGTGACCCCGCTCAGCTGCGTGCGGTCGATGCGCTCGAGCGCTGCGCCACAGAGTGGGCCGGCTACAAAGTAAAAAGATCGAACTCGCTCAAGAAGCTGATCAACCGGCCGGCTATTCCACGGGGTGTGTACATGCACGGCGGAGTGGGCCGGGGCAAAAGCTTTTTGATGGACTGCTTTTACAACGCAGTGCCTCTGAACCGTAAAACGCGCTTGCACTTTCATGAGTTCATGCGCGAGGTGCACCGTGAGTTGCGCGAATTACAGGGTATGGTCAACCCGCTGGATGAGTTGGGCCGGCGCATGGCCTTGCGCTACAAATTGATATGTTTTGACGAGTTTCACGTGGCCGAGATCACCGATGCGATGATCTTGTACCGCTTGCTGGCGGCACTCTTTAACAATGGCGTGGGCTTTGTCACTACCTCCAATTTTGAGCCTGATGCGCTTTACCCCAACGGTATGCACAGAGACCGCATCTTGCCGGCCATTGACTTGCTCAAAGCCAACCTGGACGTGCTCAACGTGGACAACGGTACCGATTACCGCTCCATCACTTTAGAGCAGCTCAAGCTCTATCACATGCCATTGGGTCAGACGGCCGACTCTGCCATGGCAGACGCTTTCGAACGTTTGGCTGAAAAGCGCGACGAAGACCCCGTGCTGAATATTGAGTCGCGGCAAATACGTGCCCGGCGCAAGGCCGGCGGCGTGGTCTGGTTTGACTTCAAGACCTTGTGCGGCGGCCCGCGCTCGCAAAATGACTACCTGGAAATGGCCAGCCGGTTCCACACCGTTCTGCTCAGCGACGTGCCGCACATGCCGGTGCGCATGGCTTCTGAAGCCCGGCGATTCACCTGGTTGGTCGATGTGTTGTATGACCGGCATGTCAAGCTGATCATGTCGGCCGCCGTGCCGCCCGAGGCTCTTTACACAGAAGGCCCTCTGGCGCATGAATTTCCACGTACCATTTCAAGATTGAATGAAATGCAGTCGACGCAGTATCTGGCGCTGGAGCGCCGTATTGTTGACACCAGGATCACATGAAACTCGTCCTCTTTCTGTTTTGCTGCAGCCTGTCACTTGGCGCAGCAATGGCCCAGTCGCCAGATCAGGAAAAGACCAACAATGCGCAAGAGCGCAGCAAGATCGCTGCAGAGCGGGCGCGGCTTGAAGCCGGTTTCCAGGCTGAAGAGGCCGCTTGCAAAAGCCGGTTCGCAGTCAATGCGTGTCTGCAAGAGATTCGTCCCCGTCGTAACGCGGCCATGGCAGACCTGCGCCGTCAGGATCTTTTAATCAATGAGGCAGACCGCAAGGCGAGGGCTGCCGATCAGATTCAGAAGACCGAAGATAAAAGCAGCCTGGAGCGTCAGCAGCAACGTGCTGAGCAGGAAAAAAAGGCGCAACAAGAGGCTGAGCGTCGCTCAGAACGCCACGATCAGCGTGAACAGAGTCAATCCAAGTCGGCGGCTGAAGCCAGCGCTAATGTGGATGCCGCCCAAACACGTCAAAAAAACAGCCAAAGCAAGGCAGAGGAAGCCAAAATCCGGCATGAACAAGCCGCCGCCAATGTTGAGGCCGCTCAAGCACGTCAAAAAAACAGCCAGAGTAAAGCAGAGGAAGCCAAAACCCGGCATGTACAAGCCGCCGCCAATGTGCTGGATGCCAAAGTGCGTTCTGAAAAAGCCGCTCAAAACGAGGCTGAACGTGACAAGCGCTTGAAGGAAAAATCCAAAAGCGCCCGTAAACCACTGCCTGCGCCGCCCTGACTCACCCATTGACCCCATTTCTTGCAGCTTGCCTGCGCGAAAGTCGCCTTGTGCCTAAACACTGTCTAGCTGCCCCAGGCCCCACCATCGACTTAATTGAGCAGCCCGTCTTGCCGCTGCCAGAGACTGCTTGATGGACCTGGAGCAGCAGGTCGAAGCCGCCTTTGCGCCCGGTGGCATTTTGTCGCGAACGACGGATCACTTTATGCCGCGCACCGGTCAGACCGACATGGCCATGGCGGTGGCCAGGGCTATTGAGGGTGCCTACCCTCTGGTGGTGGAAGCCAGCACCGGCGTTGGTAAAACTTTTTCCTATCTGGTGCCGGCTTTGCTCAGCGGTGAGCGGGTGATGTTGTCAACAGCCACCAAGGCGCTGCAAGACCAGCTGTTTGGTCGCGACTTGCCTAAGCTGGTTCAGGCTTTGGGCCTGCCGGTCAGCATGGCGCTGCTCAAGGGGCGTGGCAGCTATTTGTGCTTGCACCGGATGCAGCAGGCTCGCAGCGAGGCCATGATGCCAGAGCGCAGCACCTTGCATGCGCTGGCGCGCATTGAGGAATGGTCACAAACCACCCGCACAGGCGATCTGGCAGAGCTGCCCGGGCTCGATGAACGCTCACCGGTGATTGCCTTGGTGACCTCCACGCGTGACAACTGTCTGGGTTCAGCCTGCCCGAGTTTTCGGGCCTGCCATGTCAATCTGGCCCGCCGCGAAGCCTTGGCCGCCGATGTGGTGGTCATCAACCATCATTTGTTTTTTGCTGATCTGGCGGTGCGTGAGTCCGGGGTGGCCGAGCTGCTGCCGACCGTGCGCATTGCAATTTTTGACGAAGCTCACCAGCTCAACGAAACCGGGGTTCAGTTTTTAGGCAAGAACATCACCACCGGGCAATTACTGGATTTTTGCCGGGACATGTTGGGAGTCGGCTTGCAGCAGGCCCGTGGTTTGGTGGATTGGCAAACCCTTGCAGCGCAGACTGAGCGGGCGGCGCGCGAGTTACGCCTTTGCGTGGGCAAGGCTTTTCCGGGCACCAAACTGCGCTGGACCGAGGCTGTCCCCGAAACACTTGACGAGGCGGCTTGGACGCTGGCTCTGCTTCAGATGGCCGAGGCTTGCGAAGCTGCGGCCCAAGCGCTGGACAGTGTGAGTGAGCTGGCTCCTGACTTTGCGCGTCTGCAGGAAAGAGCGATTGAGTTCGGTGAGCGCTTGAAGCACTTTGCAGGGCCCTGCCAGATCGGCTCTGTGCGGTGGCTGGAAGTCGGCGCGCAGTTGCGGTTGGTCGAGTCGCCGCTGGACATTGCCCAGGCGGTTCAGTCCAAGGTGCTGGGCAGCAGTCCGGAGGGGGCCAAAACCTGGGTTTTTACTTCGGCCACCCTGGGCGATGACGACAAGTTGAGCTGGTTCACCCAACCCTGTGGTCTGGCCGGCGCGCAGATCTTGCGCGTGGGCAGTCCATTTGACTACGCTGTTCAGGCCGCCGTCTATGTGCCGCAGGACTTTCCCAAACCGGGTGAGCCCTCGCACATGGTGCGTGTGGCCAAGTCGGCCGCCATCTGGGCCCGTCGCCTGGGTGGCCGCACCATGGTGCTGACAACTACATTGCGTGCGCTGCGCGGTATTGCCGATGCGCTGCGCGAGAGCTTCAAGGACTCGGGCGAACTGGAAGTGCTGGCCCAGGGCGACTTGCCCAAGCGCGTGCTGATCGAGCGCTTTCGCCGGGGCAGTGATGCGGGCGAGGTCGGCTGCATTCTGGTGGCCTCGGCCTCATTTTGGGAGGGCATTGACGTGCCCGGCGAGGCGCTGCAAATGGTCATCATCGACAAGCTGCCTTTTCCGCCACCGAACGATCCGATGGCAGAAGCGCGCTCCCGGCACATTGAGTCGCTGGGACGGAGCGCTTTCAACGACTATTTTTTACCCGAGGCGGCCGTCGCGCTCAAGCAGGGGGCAGGGCGGCTGATCAGGCGGGAAACCGATCAGGGCGTGCTGGTGGTGTGCGACACCCGGCTGGTCGCTATGGGTTATGGCAGGCGACTGATGCGGGCTTTGCCGCCCATGCAAAGACTGAGCTCAGAGTCTGAGCTGCTGCAACGCCTGGATTTGCTTACCAAAACTTGTACCACGCGCCCTTAGCGTCTTTGGCATCTTTTGCGCCCTTGCCGCTCTGAGAAGTGCCCCGCGTGAAGGTGCTGTCCGGATAACTTTTTTGCATGATACGCAGGGTGTCGTCACGCAACTGGGTCATACCCATCGCATCGTAGGAGCGGTACAGCAAAAACAGCGCTTCTTCAGCGGCCGGCACATCGCGGTAATTGGTGAGTGCACTTTGGGCGCGGTTGATGGCTGCGACATAAGCGCCACGCGTGAAGTAATAGCGCGCCACATGCACTTCAGACTGAGCCAGCGAATTCACGATATAGCCCATGCGCAAGCGTGCATCCGGGGCGTAGCGTGAGTCTGGAAAGCGCGCAACCAGTTCTTTGAAGGCCTCGAAGGACTCCTTGGCAGCTTTTTGGTCACGCTCGGCCAAGTCTTGCCTGATCAGGTTGCCGAACATGCCCAAGTTGTCATTGAAGTTGACCAGACCCTTGAGATAAAGCGCATAGTCCAGAGCGGAGCTCCCGGGGTGCAGTTTGATGAACCTGTCAAGGGTGGCGACAGCCTGTACCAGTTCGCCTGCTTTGTACTGGGTGTGCGCCTTTTCAAGTTGTGCTTGCTGAGCCAAAGGGGTGCCGGCGGCCCGACCCTCCAGCTTTTCATAGAGCACGATGGCTTTTTCGAAAGCGCCAGAGCTGGCTTCGTCTTTGGCCTCAGCGTAAATTTTGTTGGGGCTCCAGCTGGTTGTGGGGTCTGTGGGCGTGCTGGAGCAGGCGGCAAGCAAGCTGCTCAGAATTAAAACTGCAGCAGCTGCGCGAGTCGTGGCATGAACCGCCGATAATTTGAGCAACATCGTGATCGACTCTCTAATGACTGTTTCTGAACAAAGCCCCCTAATTATATCGAGCGACCCCGCAGTCGCAGACCCCTCGGGTGAGTCGCTGGAGGATGCGGACAGCACTCTTGAAGTGGAGTTGCGAGAGGCTGAGATGCCGATATCGGCGCACGGCGAGCGCCTGGACCGAGCCTTGTCCGGAATTGTGCCCGAGTTCTCGCGCACCTACCTGCAGCAATTGATCGATTCAGGCTTGGTACGCCTGAACGGTTTGCCAGTGAACAAGGCTTCCTTCAAGGTCAAGGCTGGCGATCGCGTGCAAATTGAACTCAGGCCAACCCCGCAAAGCCAGGCCTTCAAACCCGAAGACATGGTCTTGGACGTGGTGTTTGAAGACCCCCACCTGCTGGTCATCAATAAACCTGCGGGTCTGGTGGTGCATCCGGCCCCCGGCAACTGGAGCGGCACCTTGCTCAATGGTTTGCTGGCACGCGATGACGCGACCCGTTTTTTGCCGCGCGCAGGTATCGTGCATCGGCTCGACAAGGACACCAGCGGCCTGATGGTGGTGGCCAAGACCCGCGAAACCATGGACCGTTTGGTCGAGATGATTGCCGCGCGTGAGGTGAGCCGGGACTATCTGGCTGTCGGGCACCGGTCTTGGCAAGGCTCGCGGCAGCAACAAGTGGCACTGCCCATTGGCCGCGACCCGCGCAATCGCCTGCGCATGGCCGTTGTCGACCTGGAGCGCAATTCTGGCAAGACCGCCATGACCGACATTTCGCTGCTTGACAACCAGGACGCCCATTGCCTGGTGCGTTGCAAGCTCCACACGGGGCGCACCCACCAGATACGTGTTCACATGGCCTCATTGGGTCACCCGCTGGTTTCGGACGAGCTTTATGGCGGCGAGGCAGCAGCAGGGCTGAGCCGGCAGGCATTGCATGCCAGACGATTGGCTTTTGTCCACCCCGGCAGCGCTGAGGCATTGGCCTTTGTCGCCCCTGTGCCGGACGATCTGGAGCATGCCATCCAGGCCTTGGGCCTGAGCTACAATGGAAAATCGTAGTCGTGACGACTGCGCTGGCGTTGCGCAGACCCGGTGTCTGCCCCCATGGTGAATTGCGCTG
The DNA here is from genome assembly GCA_044350025.1 of Polaromonas sp. GTDB lineage: Bacteria > Pseudomonadota > Gammaproteobacteria > Burkholderiales > Burkholderiaceae_C > Polaromonas. The sequence goes on from JBILIK010000007.1 coordinate 11,937, forward strand.
ACTTTTGTCTTTTGACACCAGCCGCTGAGCGACCAGCTCGCTCGCATTTTTATCGGATTTAAAAAATCATGAATACGTTGGATGCAAAGTGCGTCCTCGAAACGGCATTGATCTGCGCTGCGCAACCTTTGCAAGTGCGCGAGATGGAGGTGCTTTTCGACGGCGTGCTGTCAGCCGATACGATCAAACAATTGCTGCATCAGTTGCAAGATGACTGGGCCAGCCGCGGCGTGGAGCTGGTGCATGTGGCCAATGGCTGGCGCTTTCAGAGTCGCCCTGCCATGCGTGAATTCCTGGACCGCCTGCACCCCGAAAAGCCTCCCAAATACACCCGCGCCACCCTCGAAACCCTGGCCATCATTGCCTACCGTCAGCCTGTCACCCGTGGCGATATGGAGGACATTCGTGGTGTGACCATCAACAGCTTGTTGCTCAAACAACTCGAAGAGCGTGGCTGGGTCGAGGTGATCGGCCACCGTGAAACGGTCGGCAGGCCGGCGCTTTATGCCACCACACGGCAGTTTTTAGACGATCTTGGCGTGGAGTCCCTGGACCAGTTGCCTGTGCTGAGCAGCGGCGAAGGTGAAGGCGCTATGCTTGAACAAATCGAGTTCGGTCTGTCGGATTCCGCAGCTGCCCTTGAGGCCGCCGATGCAGCAGACTCCGCGCAAAACCTGCTAATTCCAAAAGATGAGCCTCTCGAGCACGCCCCAATTGAATCAGTTGCCAAAGAAGCTCCGGATGCGGTGCAAAAAGATGAATTCCCGGCTGGTCAGCCACCCCTCGCCAGCTGATTGAACGACGGATGCCCCGGCGGCCAAACCATGAAGGCCGGCGGACAACCCCCTGAGCTGGAAGTTTTGAAGCTTGCGCAAGCCGTGAAACCCCTGCATACCCTGGCCCCGGCCAGGCCAATAGAGGCCTTTTAAGCCAAATAAACGATGAATCCTCCAGTTAACCCTATTGCGGCTACAGACACAGCCGAGTCCATGGCTACCGTGGCGGACACGACTCTGGCGCCGGCACTTCAGGCCGAGCCTTTGGATGCCGGCCAGGCACAAGCGCCCAAGCCTGCACACTCAAACCGGCCGGCAGCTGTGCCGGTTTACCAGTTCGAAGATGTGGTCACGGGCCAGTTCGATGCTGATGAGGACGACATTGCCCTGGAGCCACCCAAGCGTGTTTTGTCGGCACAGCCGGAAAGCCCCAAGCTGCACAAAGTGTTGGCGCAGGCGGGCCTGGGTTCGCGCCTGGAGATGGAGCAGCTGATACTCGAGGGCAGAATTTCCGTGAACGCGGAGCCTGCACACATCGGCCAGCGCATTCAGTTTGGCGATAACGTCAAAGTCAACGGCAAGCCCATTCGCGTGCGCATAGACCCGCCGCCGCCCCGCGTGATTGCGTACCACAAGCCCACGGGCGAGGTGGTAACGCATGACGATCCACAAAACCGCCCAACCGTTTTCAGGCGTTTGCCTAAGCTGTTTCAGGGCAAGTGGCAGTCGGTCGGACGCCTGGACCTGAACACCGAAGGTTTGTTGCTGCTGACCAGTTCCGGGGAGTTGGCCAACAAGCTGATGCACCCGCGTTTTGGTCTGGAGCGGGAATATGCCGTGCGCGTTCTGGGCGCCTTGAATGCCGAAGAAAAAAAGCGCCTGCTCGAAGGTGTGCAGCTCGATGATGGCTTGGCTCAGTTCAGCACCATTGAAGCCGGCGGCGGCGAAGGCGCCAATTGCTGGTACCGCGTGACGATTTCTGAAGGTCGCAACCGCGAAGTGCGCCGCATGTTTGAAGCGGTCGGTCACGCCGTCAGTCGCCTGATCCGCATTCGCTACGGCGCCGTGATGCTGCCGCGTGGTTTGAAACGGGGCGCTTTTGTTGAGCTCGATGATCAGGATATTGCTGCCCTGACCAATGCCTTGATTCGTTCGGAGGGCAGGGGCGATCAGCGCTCTGCGCGGCAGCGGCCCGCCGGCGGCCCCGGGGGGCGCGGACAGCGTCGCGAGCGCCCCGCAGACAGCCGTGGCCCGAGGCGGCCTGATGCGTACCAGCCTGACACTCCACGCCCCCCTGTGGATCAGCACTTGCATGACGCTGAGACCGGCGAGGCGCTGGAACCCTATGATTTGCAGCCGCCGCCCATGCGCCAGGACGGCGGCCGGGGCGCTGGACGGGGCCCCCGTGGCCCTGGCCCCGGCGGCCCGCGTGGCGGTCAGCGCCAGGGTCCCGGTGGCGGTGCGGGTCAGGGTCAGCAGCGTCGTGGCGATCGCAAACCCAGGCCGGATGGGCCGCCGGCTGGCGCGCAGCCCGACCCGATGAAAACCTCTTTCGGCTACATTGGCGCTGAAACTTTCACCCGGCAGCGGCAGGCGCAAGGTCAGCGCCGCCCCGGCGGTGGCTCCGGTGGCGGCGGCGGGCCGCGTCGCGGCGGCTCCGGTAATCGGGGCGGTGGCGCCGGCGGGGGCGGGGGCGGAAGGGGCGGCAATCGCTAAAAACTCGCTGCAGCGTCTTTTCCTTTGGCCCAGGAGGGATAGGTGCTCAGGTTAAAATCAGAGGCTCAGTTCATATTGAACCGCTCCCATAATCAAAATTGAAGGACTACCATGGCTATCGAACGCACTCTCTCCATCATCAAGCCTGACGCTGTAGCCAAAAACGTCATTGGCCAGATTAATGCCCGCTTCGAAGCTGCCGGCCTGAAAATCGTGGCTGCTAAGTTTGTGCATCTCTCGCGTGGCGAGGCAGAGTCTTTTTACGGTGTGCACCGTGCCCGTCCTTTCTTCAAGGACTTGGTTGACTTCATGATCTCCGGCCCCGTCATGATCCAGGCATTGGAAGGTGAAAACGCGATTCTCAAGCACCGCGACCTGATGGGTGCAACTGACCCGAAGAAAGCAGCGCCCGGCACCATTCGCGCCGATTTCGCTGAAAGCATCGATGCCAATGCGGTTCACGGCTCTGACGCTGCGGACACCGCACAAGCCGAGATCAGCTTTTTCTTCGCCGGCATGAATATCTACGCACGCTGACATGTTCAACCCGCTGCCTCACTGCCCGGTAACGGGCCGTTGCTGGCCCGGGTGGCGATACCTTGACGGGCTGCGCCCGTCATTCAGACCCGACCTGCTTGGTCGGGTTTTGCGTTTTCAGGCGGGGCGCAGATGCACATGAGCATCAATTTGCTTGATTTTGACCTTGACGCACTGGCCGCTTACTGCGAACAGCTAGGGGAAAAACGTTACCGCGCTACCCAGCTGTTTCGCTGGATTCACCAGCGTGGCGCCAGCGATTTTGCGCTAATGACAGACCTCGCCAAATCGCTGCGCAGCAAGCTCGCCGGCAAAGCGCATGTTCAAGGTTTGAGTGTCATGTCGCGGCACGACTCGGCCGATGGCACCATCAAATGGTTGTTTGACGTGGGTGCGGGCGATGTCATTGAAACTGTCTTTATCCCGGAGGCCGACCGCGGCACTTTGTGCATTTCTTCGCAGGCCGGTTGCGCCGTGGGCTGCCGTTTTTGCTCGACCGGGCATCAGGGCTTCAGCCGCAACCTGAGCACCGGCGAGATCATTGCCCAGCTGTGGTTTGCCGAGCACTTCTTGCGTCAGCATTTGGCCCGCGACGAGCGCGTGATCTCCAACGTGGTGATGATGGGCATGGGTGAGCCTTTGCAAAACTATGCGCAATTGTTGCCGGCGCTGCGAGTCATGCTCGATGACCATGCTTACGGCCTGTCGCGCCGCCGAGTCACAGTCTCCACTTCGGGGGTGGTGCCCATGATGGACCGGCTCGGGCAGGACTGCCCTGTCGCACTGGCGGTGTCCTTGCACGCTCCTGAGGACGCTCTGCGCGACAACCTGGTGCCGCTGAACCGCAAGTACCCCATCCAAGAGTTGCTGCAAGCCTGCGCTCGTTACCAGGCGCATGCCCCGCGGGACTTCATCACTTTCGAATACTGCATGCTGGACGGCGTCAACGACCAGCCCGAGCATGCGCGCCAGCTGGTGGCTCTGATGCGCCATCATGCTGCTGACGACCTGGACTGTAAGTTCAACCTGATTCCCTTTAATCCTTTCCCGGCTTCTGGATTGCTGCGCTCGCCCATGCCGCAGGTGATGGCGTTTGCCAAAATTTTGCTGGATGCCGGCATCGTGACCACCGTGCGCAAGACCCGTGGTGACGACATCGACGCTGCCTGCGGCCAACTCGCCGGTGATGTTCAAGACCGTACCGGTGTAGCTCAGCGCATGGCCAGTCAGCGCCTGGGTATGTTGGGCGGCATCAAGGTTGTCAGCTTGCAGGGGAAACAGCTGTGATCAGACTTGCCGGCAGCCTTGTTTGCATCAGTTTGGCCCTGGCTGCTTGCACACATGGCGGGTCAGGGCCGGCCGCTTGGACGGGCGGCCTGAGCAAAACAGACCTGGCCACTGAGTCGGATGAATCCCCGCAGCAGCGCCGTGCACGCCTGCGCATCGAGCTGGCGGCCGCCTATTTTGAGCAAGGGCAGACCCTGGTTGCCCTGGACGAGGTCAAGCAGGCTTTGCTGGCTGACCCGGGCTTTGCAGATGCCTACACTCTGCGCGGTTTGGTGTATTTGCGCTTGAACGAGCTGCCCCTGGCGGAGGAGAGTTTTCAGCGTGGTTTGGCTCTGCGCCCGAACGATGCGGATGCCTTGCACAACTTCGGCTGGTTGCGCTGCCAGCAGTTGCGTTTTGGCGAATCTGAGCAGCTCTTCAAAAAGGCAATTGAAACGCCGCGTTATGCCCAGCCCGGCAAAACATGGATGACCAGGGGGCTTTGCCAGATGCGGGCCGGCCAGCCGCAAGAGGCCCAGGCAAGCTGGCAGCGGGCGCTGGTGCTGGACGCCAACGAGCCTACAGCGGCCTATCAATTGGCACTTCTGCATTACAAACGGGCTGAATTTGAGTTGGCTCAAAGTTATATGCTTAAACTCAACAGTGGTAACTTGGCCAGTGCGCAATCTCTGTGGTTGGGGATTCGCATCGAACGTCAGCTGAACCGGCCAGATGCTATGGCCGCGCTGGGCAGTCAGTTAAGGCTTCGTTTTGCACAATCGCGCGAGTTGATTGCTTTTGACAAAGGGGATTTCCATGAGTGAGGATCCGCAAAAATTGCCGGTGCCAGATGCACCCCTGACAGCGTCTGCGACTGCTGAGTCGGATCCGGTGGAGACACAGCTGCCGCCCGCTGAGACTGCCGAACTTCACGCACCTGAGGCTGGCGCGCAAGAGCCGGTGCCACTTGAAACCGTGCCGGTACTGAGTGCAGGCGCGCTTATCCGGCAAGCTCGCGAGGAAGCCGGCCTGCACATCGCTTCTTTGGCCATGGCGCTGAAGGTGCCGGTCAAGCGACTGGAGGCACTTGAGGCCGACCGTTTTGACTTATTGCCCAGCGCTGTTTTTTCACGTGCCCTGGCAAGCAGCGTTTGTCGCGCGCTGAAGTTAAACCCGACGCCAGTGCTGGCGCAATTGCCAGGCTTGTCCGCGCCCCGTTTGGGTTATCCCGAAGAAAGCCGTTTGGCACCTTATTCATCAGGTTCTTCAGGGCAAAGCTCAACTTTTCTGGGCTCATTGTCCCGACCGGCGCTGGCTGGTGGTGCTTTGTTTCTGGCGGGTGCAGCGCTGCTGGTTTTTTTACCGCCACTGCCCTTTCAGTTTCTCCAAAGTGGGCCTGGCGATAGCGCAGTTGTGACCACCACAGTGGTGCCGCTTGAGCCCCTTGCGCAGACCGCCAACGACACATCAAGCCCCGCTGCGGCGCCCGGCAATGTACCAACAGCTGTGAAGCCTGATGCGCGGCCTGCTCCACCAGCATCAGCGTCAGTGTCAGTGTCAGTGTCAGCGCTCCCGGCCAAACCAGCCGGCCCGACGGCCACAGGTACGGTGTCTGCTGCACCCATTGTCCAAGGCCCTGAAACAGCCAAAGGCCCCAGCACGGGCATTGTGGTTTTCGCGCCCACCGAGTCGTCCTGGGTCGAGGTGACAGATGCCCGTGGGGTTGTCCTGCTGCGACGCATGCTCACCCCAGGCGAAGTGGCCGGCGCCACAGGCATATTGCCGCTGAGCGCAGTGGTCGGGCGCGCTGATGTCACCGCCGTGAAGGTGCGCGGCCAAGCCTTTGATTTAACGCCAATTGCCCGCGACAACGTGGCCCGATTTGAGGTGAAATAAAAGTGTCGACCTGTCTTCCTATTCCTTCTGCCGAGCCGCTGGCTCGCCGTTCAGCCCAGGCCCGCGTGGTGTGGGGTTCACGCGTGGTGACCGTGGGTGGTGACGCGCCGGTGCGCATACAGTCAATGACCAATACCGACACGGTCGATGTCATTGGCACTGCGATTCAGGTCAAAGAGCTTGCCCTGGCCGGCTCCGAGATGGTCCGCATCACCGTCAACACGCCCGAGGCGGCCGAGGCTGTACCGCATGTGCGGGACCAGCTTGATCGCATGGGCATCGACGTCCCTTTGATCGGTGACTTTCACTACAACGGCCACCGCCTGTTGACCGACTACCCGAGTTGCGCGCAAGCGCTGTCCAAATACCGTATCAACCCCGGCAATGTCGGCAAGGGCGACAAACACGACCGCCAGTTCGGCCAGATGATTGAAGCGGCCGTGCGCTGGGACAAGCCGGTGCGCATTGGCGTCAATTGGGGCAGCCTGGACCAGGAACTGCTGGCCAGTCTGATGGACATCAACAGCGCGCGCCCCCAGCCCTGGGATGCCAAACAGGTGATGTACGAGGCCATGATCACCTCGGCGCTCGAGTCTGCTGCTTTGGCGCAGAAAATGGGCATGGCGCATGAGCAAATCACGCTGTCTTGCAAAGTCAGCGGTGTGCAAGACCTGATCTCCGTGTACCGCGAACTGGCCAAGCGCACCCGTCACCCTCTGCACCTGGGGCTGACCGAAGCGGGAATGGGCACCAAAGGCACAGTGGCGTCTGCCGCGGCCATGGGGATTTTGTTGCAAGAGGGCATAGGCGACACCATCCGTGTTTCGCTCACACCTCAACCCGGCGAGGCACGCACGCAAGAGGTGTTGATCGCCGCCGAAATCATTCAAGCGCTGGGTCTGCGCAGCTTTGTCCCCAGCGTCACAGCCTGCCCCGGTTGCGGGCGCACCACGAGCACGACTTTTCAGGACCTGGCCAAGCAAATCGATGATTTTTTACGCGCCCAAATGCCGGTCTGGAAAGCCCAGTACCCCGGCGTTGAAAAGCTCAAAGTTGCTGTCATGGGTTGTATCGTCAACGGCCCCGGCGAGAGCAAGCATGCCGACATCGGCATCAGCCTGCCCGGCTCGGGTGAGGCGCCGGCAGCGCCGGTCTTTATCGATGGCGAAAAAAGCCTTACGCTGCGCGGCGATCACATCGCCAGCGAGTTTCAGGGGATTGTCGAAAACTACATTGAAAACCGCTTCGGATCCACGCGCGCTAGCTCCGAGGCCTGAAAAAACACATGGCTGAAAAACTGCTTGCCGTCAAAGGCATGAACGATATATTGCCGCCTGAATCGGCGCGCTGGGAATGGTTGGAGGACAAGGTGAGGGCACTGATGGCCCGCTACGCTTACCGCAACATCCGCACGCCCATCTTGGAGCACACACAGCTTTTTGTGCGCGGTATCGGCGAGGTCACAGACATTGTCGAAAAAGAGATGTACTCCTTTGAGGACCGCTCCGATAAAAACGGCGACCACGCTCATCTGACCATGCGCCCTGAAAGCACCGCCAGCGTTGTGCGCGCAGTCACGGAGCACAATTTACTGTACGAGGGCGGCAAGCGCCTTTACTACATGGGGCCGATGTTTCGCCGGGAACGCCCGCAACGCGGGCGCTACCGGCAGTTTCACCAGATCGGCGCTGAGGCCCTGGGTTTCGCCGGTCCGGAAGTTGATGCCGAGCTGATCCTGCTGGCTGCTGCGCTGTGGCAAGAAATCGGGATCACCGATTGGCGTCTGGAAATCAACAGCTTGGGCCAGCCCGATGAGCGCGCCCTGCACCGCACCCAGCTGATCGCTCACTTTGAGCAGCACGCTCAGGCGCTGGACGAAGACGCCAAGCGCCGCCTGCACAGTAATCCGCTGCGTATTCTGGACACCAAAAACCCGGCCATGAAAGCGGTGGTCGAGAGTGCTCCTCGGCTTATCGACTTCCTGGGCGCCAGATCGCTGGCCCACTTTGATGCGCTCAAAGCGATTTTGGATGCCAATGGCGTACCCTGGACGCTCAACCACCGCCTGGTGCGTGGATTGGACTATTACAACCTCACGGTCTTTGAATTCATCACCGACCAGCTCGGCGCCCAGGGCACCTTGTGCGCCGGCGGGCGCTATGACTACCTGGTCGAGCAAATCGGCGGCAAGCCTGCGCCGGCTGTCGGCTGGGCCTTGGGGGTTGAGCGCGTGCTCGAACTGCTGCAAGAAAGCGGCCGGGCTGTACCGCCCCTGGCACCTGATGCTTATGCCGTGGTGCCTGATGCCGCCGCCTTGCCCCTGGCTTTGCGCACACTGCAGACACTGCGGGCCGCAGGTGTCAGCGTGCAGATGCATGCCAGCTCGGGCACCGACGGCATGGGCAGCATGAAGTCCCAGTTCAAAAAAGCCGACGCCAGCGGCGCCCGCTTTGCCCTGATTTTTGGCGAAACCGAACTCGCCAGCGGCTGCGTCGCAGTTAAGCCGCTGCGAGCCGGTAAAGCCGAGGCGGCGGCCGAGCAGACTTTGCACCCGCTTGCCGATGCAACTGCCTGGGCGCCTGTCTTGCTCGCTTGAACGGGCTGCCCCCCTACAATCGAGCTTTTACCCCGGCAAAAGCGAACAAGACCCATGGCAAAACATCTGGACCTCGAAGAGCAGGAACAACTCGCCGAACTCAAGCATTTCTGGAAGCGTTATGGCAACGTGATTTCCTGGGTTTTGATAGCCGTTTTTGGTGCCGTGGCGGCATGGAACGGTTACCAGTACTGGCAGCGCAACCAGTCGTCGCAAGCGGCTGTGATGTATGACGAAGTCGAGCGCGCCGCTGTAGCCGGTGATGTGCCCAAGCTTGAGCGTGTCATGACCGACATGAAAGATCGCTACGCTGGCACAGCTTACGCCGAGCAGGCGGCCCTGCTGGCGGCCCGTATTTACCAGGATAAAGGCAATCTTGACGCCGCCAAGGGCGCGCTGGCCTGGGTGGCGGGCAAAGGCCAGGACGCGGGCTACCAATCCGTGGCCCGCTTGCGTTTGTCAGGCATGCTCTTAGAAAGCCGGGCCTATGATGAAGCCCTGCAACAGCTGGCTGCACCCATGCCCAAGGACTTTGCCCCGCTGGCTGCAGACCGCAGCGGCGACATTTTGCTGGCCCAAGGCAAGAAAGCCGAAGCCAAAGCGCAATACCAAAGCGCCTACAAAGCCTTGGATGAGCGTTCTGATTACCGACGCATCATCGAAATCAAGCTCAATGCATTGGGCGTAGACCCGGTTGTCAAACCGGCAATACCTGCCTCAAGCTCCAAAGAGGCCGGTCAATGATGTCGCTCAATGCATGGCCCTGTAGCCTTGTGAGCAAGCTGCTCAACGGTGGCCGCTTGCTGGCGGCTGGTGTCAGCATGGCATTGCTTGTAGCCTGCTCGGGCGGGGCCAACCAGCCCCAACCCGCCCAACTCAAGCCCTTCACCGCCATGATTCCTGTCCAGCAAGCCTGGACGGCGAAGCTGGGCGATATTGACTTTCCATTGACCCTGAGCGCTGGCACCAACACCGTGATGCTGGCCGCTGGCAATGGCTTGGTTCTTGCTGTGGATGCCGGAACCGGCCGCGACCTCTGGCGCATCAGTTCAGGTGCGGCACTGGCCGCCGGTGTAGGCGGTGACTCCCGGCTGGCGGCAGTGGTAACGCGTGGTAATGAGTTGGTGACCATGGCCGACGGCAAGATCATCTGGCGCCAAAAACTGCTGGCGCAGTCATTTACCGCACCCTTTGTTGCCGGCGGGCGTGTGTTTGTGCTGGCTGCTGATCGCTCTGTCAGCGCTTTTGACGGCGCCAGCGGACGCAAGCTTTGGACCCAGCAACGCCCTGGCGAGCCGCTGGTGCTGCGCCAATCTGGCGTTTTACAGGCGGTGGGCAATACGCTGTTGGCCGGACTGGGCGGGCGCCTGACGGCTCTTAACCCTGACAATGGCAGCGTGCGATGGGAGCTGCCGATTGCGATTCCGCGCGGCGTCAATGACATCGAACGCCTGGTTGATCTGGTCGGGCCGGCCAGCCGGCTGCAGCAAATCGTTTGCGTCAGGGCTTTTCAGGCCAGCGTGGGCTGCGTCAACGCCGAGCGTGGATCGCTGTTGTGGAGCCGCCCTGCTGACGGTAGCCGCGGACTTGACGGCGACGAAAGGCTTGTCTTTGGCGTCGAATCGGACGGCCGGGTCATTGCCTGGCAGCGGGCGGATGGTGAACGCGCCTGGACCTCGGACGAGTTGCGCTACCGCGGGCTGACAGCGCCGCATGTGGTGGGTCGCTCGATCGCCATCGGTGACGCTAGCGGTTTTGTGCATTTGTTGTCCCGCCAGGATGGCAGCTTGCTCAACCGGCTTTCGACGGATGGCTCAGCCATCGTTGCCCCGCCGGTGCTGGTGGGCGACACCCTGGTGGTCGTCACCCGCAAGGGCAATGTTTTCGGCTTTCAGCCGCAATAAGCAGGCGCATCTAAGCGCCTGTTCAAAGATTTTTGATGAAACCTGTTATTGCCCTGGTGGGCCGCCCGAATGTGGGCAAATCGACGATCTTTAACCGCCTGACCAAATCGCGGGATGCGATTGTGGCGGACTTTGCCGGGCTCACACGCGACCGGCATTACGGCAACGGCAAGCTCGGCTCGCAGGAATACATCGTCATCGACACGGGTGGCTTTGAGCCCGATGCTGCATCCGGCATTTACAAGGAAATGGCCAAACAGACGCGCCAGGCGGTGGCCGAGGCCGATGTGGTGGTGTTTGTGGTCGATGCCCGGGCCGGGCTGAATGCCCAGGACCACGACATTGCGAAATACCTGCGTAAGCTCGGCAAGCCGACGGTGCTGACAGCCAACAAGGCTGAAGGCATGACCGAAGGCGTGCAACTGTCCGAATTCTTTGAGCTGGGTCTGGGCGAAGTGCTGCCGGTGTCGGCCTCGCACGGTCAGGGCATGCGCACGCTGGTGGACATGGCGCTGGCGCCCTTGCACCTGCCCGACCCGGATGAGCTGGGTGAACCTGAAGACCCGACTGTCATCAAACTGGCCGTTGCCGGGCGCCCCAATGTGGGCAAATCAACCCTGATCAACACCTGGCTGGGTGAAGAACGCCTTGTGGCGTTTGACCTGCCCGGGACCACACGCGACGCGATTTCTGTGCCTTTTGAGCGCGCCGGGCAGAAGTTCGAGCTGATCGACACCGCCGGACTGCGGCGCAAGGGCAAGGTTTTTGAGGCCATCGAAAAATTCTCGGTGGTCAAGACCCTGCAAGCCATCGAAAACTCCAACGTGGTGCTCTTGCTGTTGGATGCCACTCAGGGCGTGACGGACCAGGACGCGCACATCGCCGGCTACATCCTGGAGTCGGGCCGCGCTGTGGTGCTGGCCATCAACAAGTGGGATGCGGTGGACAGTTACCAGAGGGAAACCCTGGAGCGATCTATTGAAACCCGGCTGGGTTTTCTCAAGTTCGCCTCCATCCACCGCATTTCGGCCATCAAGCGCCAGGGTCTGGCGCCGGTCTGGAAATCCATCATCCAGGCCCACGCCTCGGCCAACCGCAAGATGTCCACGCCGGTGCTCACGCGGCTGCTGCTCGAAGCGGTGCAGTTCCAGCAGCCGCAGCGCTCGGGCATGTTCCGCCCCAAGATGCGTTATGCCCATCAGGGCGGCATGAACCCGCCCATCATCATTGTTCATGGCAACTCGCTGGAGCATGTGAGCGAGTCCTACAAACGCTACCTGGAAGGGCGATTTCGCAAAGAGTTTGACCTGGTCGGCACGCCCATGAGAATCCAGATGAAGACCTCGAGCAACCCTTTTTCGGGCAAGGAATCGGACTAGGGCTGCCCGCCTGCCAGAAAGTGCTGTGGTAAGGTAAGGCTTCATCAACTCACTCTGAAACACGGAGAATATCGTGAGCAATAACAACAAAGGTCAGCTCTTGCAAGACCCTTTTCTAAACACCCTGCGCCGTGAACATGTGCCAGTGTCGATTTACCTCGTTAACGGCATCAAACTGCAAGGTCAGATTGAGTCTTTTGACCAGTACGTTGTTCTTCTTCGCAACACGGTCACCCAGATGGTTTACAAGCACGCTATCTCTACCATCGTGCCCGGTCGCGCTGTGAATTTCAGCACCTCCGAGTCCGACGAAAGCACAGCTAGCTAAGCCCTGTGGACTTGCGCCCCGCAGCTTTCACCAACGTCATTTTGATCGGTGTTGATTTCGGCTTGCCGAATTTCGACACACATCTTGAAGAGTTGGGGCTTTTGGCCCAGACGGCGGGCCTGAACCCTGTTTCTCGCATGACCTGCAAGCGAAAAGCGCCTGATGCGGCGCTTTTCGTGGGCACCGGCAAAGCCGAAGAAATCAAAATGATGGCCCGCGAGGTCGGCGCAAGCGAAGTGCTGTTTGACCAGTCGCTGAGCCCGGCGCAGCAGCGCAACCTTGAGCGCACGCTGGACATGCCGGTCAACGACCGTACCCTTCTCATTCTCGAGATTTTCGCCCAACGCGCCCGCAGCCACGAGGGCAAACTGCAGGTCGAGCTGGCGCGCTTGCAATATCTCTCAACCCGGCTGGTGCGGCGCTGGTCGCACCTGGAGCGCCAAACCGGCGGCGCAGGCGTGCGCGGCGGCCCGGGCGAAAAACAGATCGAACTCGACAAACGCATGATCAGTGAGTCCATCAAGCGCACCAAGGAGCGGCTGACCAAAGTCAAGCGCCAGCGGCAGACCCAGCGCAAGCAACGCGACCGGCGCAACGCTTTTTCTATCTCTCTCGTGGGCTACACCAACGCAGGGAAAACGACGCTCTTTAATGCCCTGGTCAAAGCCAGAGCCTATGCCGCAGACCAGCTTTTTGCTACGCTGGACACCACCACGCGTCAGCTTTACCTGGGCGACGCGGCGCGCTCAGTGTCTTTGTCCGACACGGTGGGTTTTATCCGCGATCTGCCGCACGGGCTGATAGATGCTTTTGAAGCGACGCTCCAGGAGGCGGCTGACGCCGACTTACTGCTGCATGTGGTGGACGGTTCCAACCCTGACTTTTTGGCGCAAATCGAGCAAGTGCAGCGCGTGCTGGCTGAGATCGGGGCCGCTCAGGTGCCCCAATTGCTGGTCTTTAATAAGCTTGACGCGCTTGAAAATGCCCGCTGGCCGCTCCATATGGTGGATATGTTCGAGGTTAATGACCCTGACTCCGAGTCAGCTCGCAGTCTGCAACGTGTCTTTGTGAGTGCGCAATCCGGGCAAGGTCTGCCCGTGTTGAGGCAATTGCTGGCGGATTTGGCAGGCTCCTCTCTTGGCGAGGATTCCCCTTTCACGCCAGAGGCTGTTGCCTAATTAGGCACAATGTCGTTGTTAACAAATAACAAGAGAAATCGATCCATGAATCTGAACCCTGTGCTCCAGACGATAACGGCCTTGCCCGCACGCCTGAAACAGCGTGCGCTCGGCATGTTCAATCTCAATGATCCGCGCTGGGGTCGCGACGAAGACAAGTCCCCGCCCGCCGAAGGTGGCCCCAAGCCTGAAGCCAGGCCTGAAGATTCTCCGGCTCCGCCGCCCCCGCGGCAGCCTCAGCCCCGGGGTGCCAACCAGGGCCCGCCGGACCTGGACGAGCTCTGGCGTGACTTCAACCGCAAGCTGAGCGGTTTTCTGGGCGGCATCAAGGGCGGTGGTGGCCGTCCCCGCGGCCCTGCCGGACCTTCCGGTGGTGGTGGCGGGTTTCAGCCGGACATGAAAAGCGCCGGTATCGGTGTCGGCCTGATTGCGGCCATCGCTGTGTTGATCTGGCTGGGAACCGGCTTTTTCATCGTCCAAGAGGGTCAGCAAGCGGTGATTACCCAGTTCGGCCGTTACAAGGCCACTGTCGGTGCCGGCTTTAACTGGCGACTGCCCTACCCGGTGCAGCGCCATGAGACGGTGGTGGTCACTCAGATCCGCTCGGTCGATGTGGGCCGTGACACAGTTATCAAGGCTACCGGCCTGCGTGAGTCGGCCATGCTGACCGAAGACGAGAATATCGTTGAAATTAAATTTGCTGTGCAGTACCGCTTGAGCGATGCGCGCGCCTACCTGTTTGAGAGCAAAGATCCGGCCGGTGCCGTGGTGCAGGCTGCTGAAACGGCTGTGCGTGAAGTCGTCGGCAAGATGCGCATGGACTCTGCCTTAGCCGAAGAGCGTGACCAGATCGGCCCCCGGGTGCGCAACCTGATGCAAACCATCCTGGACCGCTACAAGGTGGGTGTGGAAGTTGTCGGCATCAATTTGCAGCAAAGTGGTGTGCGTCCGCCCGAGCAGGTTCAAGCTTCCTTTGACGATGTTCTCAAAGCCGGTCAAGAGCGCGAACGGGCCAAAAATGATGCCCAGGCTTATGCCAACGATGTGATTCCGCGCGCCGTCGGTTCGGCTTCACGACTCAAAGAAGAGTCTGAAGCCTACAAGGCCAGGATTGTGGCGCAGGCACAAGGTGATGCTCAGCGCTTTCGCTCTGTGCTGACTGAGTACCAGAAAGCCCCGCAAGTCACGCGTGACCGCATGTACACCGACGCGATGCAGCAGGTGTACGCTAACGTTACCAAGGTGATGGTCGAGTCCCGGCAGGGTTCCAACCTGCTTTACCTGCCGCTGGACAAAATCATTCAAATGAGTGCTCAGGGTGCCACGGGCTCAGAAATTTTGATTGCTCCGCCTAGCAACCCTGTGCCGGCACCTGCCTTGCCGTCACCCCCCCCGGCTGACACGCGCGCTCGTGACGCACGCACTCGCTAAGGACACACCGTGAACAGATTAGGATTTTTAGCTTCTTCGCTGCTGGTGGCCGTGGTGCTGCTCAGTTCCATGTTGTTTGTTGTAGACCAGCGCCAGTTTGGTGTTGTGTATTCTCTCGGACAGATCAAAGAAGTGATCACCGAGCCCGGTCTGAACTTCAAGCTGCCCCCGCCATTTCAAAATGTGTCGTACATCGACAAGCGCTTGCTCACCCTGGACAGCACAGATGCCGAGCCTATGCTCACGGCCGAAAAGCAGCGAGTCGTGATCGACTGGTACGTGCGCTGGCGCATCTCCCAGCCATCGGAATACATCCGCAATGTGGGCCTTGACGAGCGCGCTGGTGCCAACCAACTCAACCGTGTGGTGCGCAATGCTTTCCAGGAAGAAATCAACAAACGCACCGTCAAGGACTTGCTCTCGCTCAAACGTGAAGCCCTCATGGCTGATGTCAAGGCTGAAGTCTTGCAGGTGGTGCGCGGTGCCAAACCCTGGGGTGTGGACGTGGTGGATGTGCGCATCACGCGCGTGGACTATGTCGAGGCGATCACCGAGTCTGTCTATCGCCGTATGGAAGCCGAGCGTAAGCGCGTGGCCAATGAGCTGCGCTCAACCGGCGCCGCAGAGGGCGAAAAAATCCGCGCTGACGCAGATCGCCAACGCGAAGTCACTATTGCCAACGCTTACCGCGATGCACAGAAAGTCAAAGGCGAGGGCGATGCGCAAGCCGCTGCCCTTTTCAACGAATCTTTCGGCCGTGACCCGCAGTTTGCGCAGTTCTACCGCAGTCTTGACGCCTACAAGGCCAGCTTCAACAAAAAGAGCGATGTGATGGTGGTAGACCAGTCATCCGACTTCTTCAAGGCCATGCGGGGCTCCGGGGGCGGATCCGCCCCCGCCAAAAAATAAGCTGAAAAGCTACACAGCGCAGCCCGGGTGCTCCGGTCTGCGCTGCTTTTCCGTGCTGCCGGCCCAAAACCGGGCCTAAGCACCGGTAAAATCGTTCTTTTACAGCTCTTCTGAAGTAACGCATGTCCGCCTGGTCGTCATCATGGCAATTGCCGGATCAAATTGCCGATGTCCTGCCCTCCGAGGCGCGTCATATCGAAGAACTCCGCCGCCTCTTTTTGGACACGGCCCGCAGCTACGGCTACGAGTTGGTCATGCCGCCGCTGCTCGAGCACCTGGAGTCACTGCTGACCGGCACGGGTGAAGCGCTGGACCTGCAAACTTTCAAGCTGGTCGATCAGCTCTCCGGGCGCACCCTGGGCTTGCGCGCCGACACCACCCCCCAAGTGGCCCGCATTGATGCGCATTTGCTCAACCGCACCGGCGTGGCGCGGCTTTGCTACTGCGGCCCGGTCCTGCACACGCGCGCTGAGCGTCCGCATGCCACGCGCGAGCCGCTGCAGTTCGGCGCCGAAATCTTTGGCCATGCGGGTCTTGAAGCCGACCTGGAAGTCCAGTTGCTGGCCCTGGAAGGTTTGCGTGCAGCCGGTATCGGCACCTTGTCGGTGGACATGGCCGATGTGCGTATCGTCAGCAGCTTGTTGGCCGACGCCCGCATCAGCAGCCCCGCCGCACTGGCCCGCCTGCATGCTGCCTTGGCCGACAAAGACGCGAGTGAACTGGCCAGTCTGCTGGCGGCCGAGCCCGGTATTTCTACAGCTTGTGCCGATGGTTTGAAAGCTTTGCTTGAGCTCTACGGAGACGAGCAGGTCTTGAGCGATGCTGAACGTGCCCTCAAGCGGGTACCCGGTGCGCTGCAAGCCATCGAAGGCATGCGCTGGTTGGGCACGCAAGTGCGACACCTGGGCGGTGATGTGAAGCTGGGCTTTGACCTGGCCGACTTGCGCGGTTATGCCTATTACAGCGGCACTCGCTTTGCCATTTATGGTGATGGCGCAGAGCTGGCCCGTGGCGGCCGTTATGACGAGGTCGGCGCCGTATTTGGCCGCCGCCGGCCTGCCGCCGGCTTCAGCCTCGATCTCAAAGAGCTGGTCAGTAACTTGCCCGCGCGCTCCTTGCGGGCGGCGGTGCGTGCACCCTGGGGCGTAGACGCTGGCCTGCGCCAGGCCATTGCCGGCTTGCGCGCCCAAGGTGAAACGGTCGCCTGTGTGCTGCCCGGCCATGAACATGAGGTCAATGAATTCGATTGCGACCGAGAACTGGTGCAAGCTGCCGGCTTGTGGGTTGTTCAATCATTGACCAAGACTTCTGCCTGATGGCTTGACCGCCTCATCCTGTCCACTTTTACGAGCAAGTACCCCATAAATGACAAATAAAAACACCGCAGCTGCGGGCCGCAACGTTGTGGTCGTCGGAACCCAATGGGGCGACGAAGGCAAAGGCAAGCTGGTGGACTGGCTCACTGAAATGTCGCAAGGCGTGGTGCGTTTTCAGGGGGGGCACAATGCCGGCCACACGCTGGTTATCAACGGTGTCAAGACCGCTTTGCACCTGATTCCCAGCGGCATCATGCGCCCTGGCGTCAAGTGCTACATCGGCAACGGCGTGGTGCTCTCCGCTGCCAAGCTGTTTGAAGAAATTGAAGGCCTCGAAAAAGCCGGTGTGGAGGTGCGTTCGCGCCTGCGCATCAGCGAAGCCTGCCCGCTGATCCTGCCGTTTCATGCTGCGCTGGATATTGCCCGCGAAGCGGCTAAAGAAAAAGCCGGCATCGCCAAGATAGGCACCACCGGCCGCGGTATCGGCCCCGCCTACGAAGACAAAATCGCCAGGCGCGCCCTGCGTGTGCAGGACCTGAAATACCCCGAGCGTTTTGCCACCAAGCTGCGCGAGTTGCTCGAGCTGCACAACTACATCCTGACCGGCTTTTTAAATGCGCCGGCAATCGACTTTGACACCGTCTATGAAGAGGCCATGCGCCACGCCAAGTTGCTCAAGCCCATGATGGCCGATGTCTCGCGCGAGCTCAATGACGCGCACCGCGCCGGCGCCAATTTGCTGTTTGAAGGCGCGCAGGGTACCTTGCTCGATGTGGACCACGGCACTTATCCTTTTGTCACGTCCAGCAACTGCGTGGCCGGCAATGCCGCGGCGGGAGCCGGCGTGGGGCCGGGCATGTTGCACTACATCCTGGGCATTACCAAGGCCTATTGCACCCGCGTAGGCGGCGGCCCTTTTCCGACCGAACTCGACTGGGAAAAGCCAGGCACCGTGGGCTACCACCTGAGCACCGTAGGCGCCGAAAAAGGCGTGACCACCGGGCGCAGCCGCCGTTGCGGCTGGTTTGATGCTGCCCTGCTCAAGCGATCGGCGCAGGTCAACGGCTTGTCGGGCCTGTGCATCACCAAGCTCGATGTGCTCGACGGCATTGAAACGCTCAAACTGTGCACCGGCTACGAGCTCGATGGCGCGATCACCGACATCCTGCCCATGGGCGCTGAAGACATCGCCCGTTGCAAACCTATCTACGAAGACATGCCCGGCTGGACGCAAAGCACTGTCGGTGTGACCGACTACGCTGCCTTGCCGCCAGCCGCCCAGCGCTATTTGCAGCGCATTGAAGAAGTCACCGGCGTGCCGATTCACATGGTTTCGACCAGCCCGGACCGCGACCATACGATCCTGCTGCGCAACCCTTACTTGGCTTGAGTTTTTTGCAGCAGCTGCCCCTTTTTTGAACCGCTCTTTTTGATTGGACGCATTTCATGTTGACTGAAGACGGCAAACATCTGTACGTTAGCTACGATGAGTACCACAACCTGATCGAAAAACTGGCAATCAAGATCTACCAATCGGGCTGGGAGTTCGACACCATTTTGTGCCTGGCCCGCGGCGGCATGCGCCCCGGAGACATCCTCTCGCGCGTGTTTGACAAGCCTCTGGCCATCATGTCCACCAGTTCTTACCGCGCAGATTCGGGCACGGTGCAGGGCAACCTGGACATCGCCCGTTTCATCACCACGCCCAAGGGCGAGATTGCCGGCCGTGTTTTGCTGGTCGATGACCTGGCCGACACCGGCCACACCCTCAACGCCGTGATTCACCAATTGCGTACCAACTACAAGCCCATCACCGAGCTGCGCAGCGCAGTCATCTGGACCAAGGGCGTGTCTACTTTTCAGCCTGATTACTCGGTGGACTATCTGGCCACCAACCCCTGGATTCACCAGCCCTTTGAGGGCTATGACGCTTTGCGCCCGGCACAACTGATTGAAAAGTGGAAAGTCTGAACCCGCGCCAAGGTCTGTAACATGGGGTCATGAAAGACCTCACTACCCAGCTCATTCACCACCCTTACCAGCCACCGGCCGGTTTCAATGCCGTCACCGTTCCCGTTCACCGGGCTTCGACGGTGATTTTTCCGAATGTCGCGGCCTTGCGCCATCGCGACTGGACGCATCAAACCGGCTATACCTACGGCCTGGCCGGCACACCCACCACCTTCACGCTGGAAGCGCGTATCGCCACGCTCGAAGGCGGCCGCTATTGCACGCTGGTGCCCAGCGGTCTGGCCGCGGTGGCGCTGGTCAACATGGCTTTTTTGCGCGCCGGTGACGAACTGCTGATTCCCGACAATGCCTACGGCCCCAACAAGACGCTGGCAGAGCATGAAATGAAGGCTTGGGGTATCAGCCACCGCTATTACGACCCGATGAACCCGGACGATTTGCGGCAAAAGCTCAGTGCCAAGACGCGCCTCGTCTGGCTTGAAGTCCCGGGCTCCATCACGCTTGAGTTTCCGGATGTGAGCGCTTTGGCCGGCGTCATCCGCGCTCACACGGACCGGCATCCCGAAGGCCTGGTCAGCGTGATTGACAACACCTGGGGCGCGGGCCTGGCCTTCAATGCGTTTGACTTGGGTGCTGACGTCTCGGTGCAGGCCCTGACCAAATACCCCAGCGGTGGCGGCGATGTGCTGATGGGTTCGGTGGTCACTCGTGACGAGGCGCTGCATCACCAACTTCTTTATTGCCACATGCGGGTGGGTTTTGGCGTGGCGGGCAATGACGCCGAAGCCGTGTTGCGCGGCTTGCCCAGCATGACACTGCGCTACCACGCACAAGACGCCGCCACGCGCGCACTCGCCGGCTGGATGCAGGGCCAGGCTGTTGTTGCTGAGGTGCGGCATCCGGCGCTGGCCGGCTCGCCGGGGCATGCAGCCTGGCTGCGTGACTGTTCGGGCGCTGCCTGCCTCTTCAGTGCCATCTTCAAGCCTGAGATCAGCCAGGCGCAGATCGACCTGTTTTGCGACAGCTTGCAACTCTTTAAGCTGGGTTACAGCTGGGCTGGCCCGATGAGCCTTTGCGCGCCTTATGACGTGCCCTCGATACGCAGTGTGCCGTGGCCGCACCGCGGTGGTCTGGTGCGTTTTTCAGTCGGACTCGAATCGGTGGCGGACCTGCAGGCTGACCTGTCGCAAGCACTTGCAAAGATCTCAGCCTGATGAAGTACAGTGGGGGCTGTCAAACATGAAAGCACTTTGTGGCAACACCTAATTATTCTTACGAAAAACGCCAAAAAGAGCTCGCGAAAAAGCGCAAAAAAGAAGACAAGCTCAAGCGCAAAGCCGAAGGCAAGCCTGATGAAGCTGAAGACGGCACAGAAGGCGGCGACGAAGCAGGCCAGGCAGGTGCTACAGACGCCCCGGACGCACCACCGGCTACGCCAACTGCCTGAATCCAAATTTCGTTTTTATAAACTGCAGCGCCCCCGGGCCCTGCAGTTTTTTTTCGTCAAGTGCCGGCCAAGGTGGCGGCCAGCGCCTGCATGGCAGCCACGCTGTGGTCACTTGGTGCCAATGGCCGGGCGGCGGCGTAGTGTGTGAAATTGCGCTGCATAGATTGCAGGTAAACCGGGTCATAGTGAAGTACCAGCAGGTCTTTGACCACGCCGGCTACGCCACCTGCGCGGGAGCGGGCCTGCCAGTCAGCCACCACGGCTTTGCCGCGAGCTTCGGCGAGTGCGCTCAGGCGATTGCAAAAGAACTCGATGTCGCGCACAAAAAAATCATAGTCCTCGAGCAGCAGCTTGACGCGCTCTTCTTGACTCAGCTGCAAGTGCCAACAAGGGCTGCGGCGCATGGCGGCCATCAGGCTCTCCGGGACCACCACATTACCGACTTTCTTGCTTTCGCTCTCAATGTAAACAGGCCGCGCTATGTCAAAGGCCTGCAGTGCCGTCCAGACGCGGGTGTCAAAAGCCTTTTGGGTCGGTTGTTCTTGGCCAGGAATCAGGCCCAGCACCGAGCTGCGGTGGTTGGCCAGGGCTTCAAGGTCCAGCACTTGCGCACCTTGCGCCGCCAGTGCTTGCAAAAAACGCGTTTTGCCCGAACCCGTTGTGCCGCACACCACTTCAAAGTGCAATCGCTCTGACAACTGCGGCAGATTGGCCACCATGGCGGCGCGAAAGGCCTTGTAGCCACCCTCGATCAAGCTCACCTTGAAACCTATCTGGTCGAGAATGAGCGCCAGAGAGCCGCTGCGTTTGCCGCCGCGCCAGCAGTAGACCAGAGGTTTCCAGTCTTTGGGCTTGTCGAGCACCTCGCGCTCGATATGCCCCGCCACATTGCGCGCGACCATGGCAGCGCCTTGCTTTTTAGCCTCAAAGGCGTTGACCTGCTTGTACTGTGTCCCGACCTGTTGGCGCTCGGCGTCCCGCAGACTGGGCCAGTTGACGGCACCCGGCAAATGGTCTTCGGCGTACTCGCTCTCGCTGCGGGCGTCGATGACGCTGGAAAATTCCGCCAGCCCGGTCAGTGCTTGTTCGGCGGAGATCAGTTGCACGCTCACTTCAAAAGCTTTCTGAGTTCTTGCCAAACATTGGCCAGCATGATGGGATGGGCTGACTCATTGGGGTGAATCCGATCGCTTTGAAAAAATTGCAAGGCGTTGTCAATGTCGGCGACGCCCTTGAGGAAAAACGGTACCAGCGGCGATTGTGTGGCCTTGGCAACCTTCACGTACATGGCCTCAAACGCGGTCCTGTAGGCGTTGCCGTAATTCGGTGGCACCTGCATGCCCAGCAGCAGCACACGAGCGCCGGCTTTTTGGGCAGCCTGCGTCATGGCCATCATGTTTTCTTCGGTCATGTTCATCGGCAGACCGCGCAAGGCGTCATTACCGCCGAGCTCGATGATGACGATTTGAGGCTGATGCTGCTTGAGCAGGCCTGGCAGCCGGGAGCGCCCGCCAGAGGTGGTGTCGCCACTGATGCTGGCATTGACCACTGTGACGGAAGATTTTTCGCTGAGCAGGCGTTTTTGCAGCAAAGCCACCCATCCCGTGCCCCGTGCCAGTCCATACTCCGCACTCAAAGAATCGCCCAGCACCAGCAGCTTGAGCGGTGTCGCAGCCGCCGGCGCTGAAGATGTTTGCGCCAGCACTGCCCAAGGCAGGGCGCTCAGCAGAAAAAGCAGGCCCACTGTGCGCAGCGCCTGCAAGATGCGCCCGCTCAGCACTCCTGCGCCGGCTTGGGGCTTTTGAGCCGCCAGCCAGCAACGGGGACGCTGCTTGTTACAGTCCCATGTTCCAAGGCAAATAGTGCGTGTTTTTACCAAAAAGGCTGTCATGTCCGAAATGAGTTCCGTTGCGCGTTCCGACACCGATGCTGTGCCAATTATTTCCGTCGAGCATGTTGTCAAGAGCGTGACCGACTCCAGCGGCACTTTGCGTATTTTGCGCGATATCCATTTCACCCTGGCGGCACGCGAAACTGCAGCCATCGTGGGGGCTTCCGGCTCAGGCAAAAGCACCTTGCTGTCCATCATTGCCGGCCTGGACACGCCGAGCGAAGGTACTGTGCGGCTGGTGGGCCAGGATATTTTTGCGCTCAACGAAGACGACCGGGCTGCCCTGAGGGCGCAAAAGGTCGGTTTTGTGTTTCAGAGTTTTCAGCTCATGGCCAATTTGACTGCCCTTGAAAACGTCATGCTGCCGCTGGAATTGTCGGGTGTGGGCGGCGCCCGCGTGCAGGCCACGGAAATGCTGGGACGGGTTGGTTTAGGCCAGCGGCTGGGTCATTATCCGCGTGTGCTTTCCGGCGGCGAGCAGCAGCGCGTGGCGCTGGCCCGTGCCTTTGTGGTCCAACCTGCCGTTTTGCTGGCCGACGAGCCCACCGGCAGCCTGGACTTTGCCACCGGCGAGAACGTCATGCAGCTGATGTTCGAATTGAACAAAGAACTGGGCACCACCCTGGTTCTGGTCACGCACGACCAGGCCATCGCCGAGCGCTGCCAGCGCAAGATCACCATCGAAGCCGGCCAGGTGGTGCCGGCCTGAAGCGCCCGCCCCGGGCCGGCGATAATTGCCCATGTCTTCAACCCCCAAAGTTTTGTTCGGCTTTCATGCCGTGGGCGTGCGCATTAAAACTGCGCCGCAATCGGTACTTGAGGTCTTTTTCGATGTGGCGCGCCGAGACGCGCGCATGCGCCAGTTCACCGACCGTGCCCGCGAGGCCGGCGTTCGGCTGATTGAGTCTGACGGTTTACGCTTGGCCAAAATGGCCGGCAGCCACGGCCACCAGGGCGTGGTAGCGCGCGTCAATCCGGTGGCGCAGGTCACCTCGCTCGATGAATTGCTGGAGCAGTTGGAGGCCAGCGGCGTGGCCGCCCCCCTGCTGTTGGTGCTGGACGGCGTGACCGATCCGCACAACCTGGGCGCCTGCCTGCGCGTGGCCGATGGTGCCGGTGCGCACGCCGTGATCGCCCCCAAAGACCATGCCGCCGGCATCAATGCCACCGTGGCCAAGGTCGCCAGCGGCGCGGCAGAGACCATGCCTTACTTCATGGTCACCAACCTGGCACGCACACTGGGTGAGCTCAAAGAACGCAACATCTGGTGCATTGGTACCAGTGACGATGCACCTAAAACTATTTATGACGTGGACCTCAAGGGCCCTGTCGCTCTGGTGCTGGGTGCCGAGGGCGAGGGCATGCGCCAGCTCACACGCAAAACCTGCGACGAACTCGTCAGCATACCCATGCACGGCGCGGTGGAAAGCCTGAATGTGTCTGTGGCCAGCGGTGTCTGCCTTTATGAGGCTTTGCGCCAGCGCCGCTGAATCATCTGCATTAATCAGACCCAGCCGAACCAGCCTATCAAAGCGCCGGCAGCCAGTAGCCACAAGATGTGCAGCTTGGTGCGCCAGCAAATCAAAGCAGTGACGGCGGACACCAGCCACAGCGGCCAGTGATCCAGCGAGTGACCGCTGGCGGTAGCCAGAATCAGGCTGGTGGACATGATCAGGCCGACAACGATGGGCGCCATACCTTGTTTGAATGCGCGTACGGTGCGCATTTCACGGTTGCGCTGGCCCCATTGCGCTGCGTTGTAGGTCAACAAGGTGCTGGGAATCAGTATGCCGGCCATGGCCAGAAAAATACCCCACAAGCCGCTCAGATAGCCGCCTGCGTTGAGGCCGACATTCCAGCCCAGCAGGGCGATGAACAGGACATTGGGCCCCGGGGCAGCCTGCGCAATCGCGATGGATGCATTGAACTGCGCCTCAGTGAGCCAGGCATTGTTGTCCACTAAAAAACGATGCATGTCCGGTATGGTGGCAATCGCACCACCGACAGCCAGCAGTGACAGCGAGAGGTAGTGAAAGAAAAACTCCAGCCAATCGGCTGCCCCTAAGACCAGTTGCGGCGGCGCGTTCATGGCTGCAACTTTCTGTAAGCCAGAGCGCAGGCCAGACCGCCCAGCCCGAAAATCACATAGACCAGCGGCACGCGCAAGGCGGCAATGGCCAACAGGCTGCCAAGGCCAAAGGCCGTGCACCAGCGCCAGCCCAACACACTGGTTTTCAGCCCTTTTGCCAGTTTGATGGCGGTAGCCCCAATCAGGCCGGCGGCCACCGCACCCATGCCGCGCAAGGCGCCGGCAACTTCCGGGCGACTGGCAAACTGCGCGTAAACCAAGGCCAGGGTCAGCACGATCAGCAGTGGCGCCGCCAGCATGCCGGACAAGGCCGCCATGGCACCCTTGAGCCCGAAGTAACGCCCGCCGATGATCAGCGCCAGGTTGATCACATTGGGTCCAGGCATGACCTGGGCCACGGCCCAGTCCTCAATGAACTCCTCGTTGGTCATCCAGCGTTTTTTTTCGACAAATTCCCGCTGAACCACAGCCAGCACACCGCCAAAGCCCTGCAAGGCCAGGAAAGTGAAGGAGACAAACAAGTCAGTGATCGATTGAGGGCGGGGGCGGTCTGGTGCGGGCAAAGAACTCATGGATGGGATTATGGCCGTTTGAAGGCTTTGGAGTGCAGTCTCAAAGCGTCATGCCGCCCGCTACCTCGATCACCGCGCCATTGATGTAGCTGGCTTCATCGCTGGCCAGAAAGGCGTAGACGTTGGCGATTTCTTCGGGCTTGCCCAGGCGCTTGAGGGGCACTCTGGCTTTCATCTCCTGCATCAAGTTCTCGGGGATGGTGTCCAGAATCGGGGTGGCTATAAATCCGGGTGCGATGGCGTTCACGCGAATGCCCTTGGGGCCGAGTTCGCGGCTCCAGGTTTTGGTAAAGCCGATCACGCCAAACTTGGTGGCAGCGTAGTTGGTCTGGCCGAAGTTGCCGTAAATACCTACCACCGAGCTGGCGTTGAGTATCACGCCGCTGCCTTGCGCAACCATGGTGTCCGCCACCGACTGCGCGCAATGGAAAACGCCCCGCAGGTTGACGTCGATGACCTGGTCAAACTGCGCCATTGTCATTTTTTGCAGTCTGGCGTCCTTGGTGATGCCGGCGTTGTTCACCAGCACATCGATGCGGCCGAACTGGTTCTTCACCTGCGCCACCACGGCATCGACCATCTCGCGGTCGGTCACGTCCATCAGGCAGCCGATGGCCTGCGCCCCGAGGGCTTTGCATTGCGCAACGGCGGCGTCCACGCCCGCTTGCCGCAGGTCGCAGACAACGACGATGGCGCCTTCGGCGGCAAATTTGAGGGCGGTGGCCAGGCCTATGCCCTGCGCTGCGCCGGTGATGATGCTGACTTTGTTCAGTAGTCGTGTCATAGGGCTTTCGTCTTAAAAAATAAATGCAACGGGCCTGAAGAAGCTGCCCGCCAAAGGCCGGGTAACTCAATTTCATCATATCGCCCCCGATTGAGGCTGGATCTATGCAGCGCGCACGACAATCAACTCCATCTTGAACTTTGTATCAATTTCATGAATTCTTTATCGCTCTCACCTTTGCGCTGTGCGCTGATTGGCTTTGGCAACGCCGGGCGCAACTTTCATGCACCTGTGATGGCCGCTGTTCCCGGGCTTGAGCTGACGGCCATCGTCAGCAGCCAGCCCACAGCCGTGGATGCGGCCTGGCCGGGCATGCCTGTGCTGGCCACACCTGCACAGGCTTTTGCCGACCCGGCCATTGAATTGGTCGTGATCGCCACCCCCAATGACAGCCACCATGCGCTGGCCCGCGCGGCCTTGCTGGCCGGCAAGCATGTGCTGGTTGACAAACCCTGCACCGTCACCCTGGCTGAAACTGAGGATCTGCTGGCGCTGGCGCAAGCGCAGGGAAGGGTGCTCACGGTCTACCAGAGCCGCCGTTTTGACGCGGATTTTTTGAGCTTGAAACAAGTGATGGAGCAGGGGCAGCTGGGCCGGCTGGTGCAGTTCGAGTCGCGCTATGACCGATTTAAGCCGCAGGTGCTGGATCGCTGGCGGGACAACGATGTACCCGGTGCCGGCCTCTGGCTGGACCTGGGCTCGCACCTGCTAGACCAGTGCCTGGTGCTTTTAGGCGTGCCCGATGCGCTGCTGCTGGATGTGGCGGCCCAGCGCGACGGGGCCCAGGTGAACGACTGCTTTCATGCCCAGTTGCGTTACGACAGCCTGCAGCCCGGCCTGCGCGCCGTGCTGCACGCGGGTTCTTTGGTGCCCGCCGGCAGCCCGCGGTTTGCGGTGCATGGCACGCAGGGCTCTTTCATCAAGCACGGCGTGGACGCTCAGGAAGACGCCTTGAAGGCCGGAATCCGGCCTCGAAAGGCAGCGCCCAAGGATTGGGGCCTGGATCCGCAGCCCGGTGAAGTTATTACCTGGGAAGATGACCAGCGGGTCAGCCGGCCAGCGCCTGAGGCCCGCGGCTGCTACCCCGCTTTGTATGTGCAATTGCGCGACTGTCTGCTCGCCAGGCGTGGTGCGCTGCAGGCTGATGCATCGGGATTGCCAGCGCCTGCGGTATCGGCACGCGAGGCGTACCAGCTGATGGCCTTGCTCTCACGCGGCGAGCAAAGCATGCGCGAGAGCCGTTGGGTGGCTTGCGACGACCTGCGCGCTTAGCCGCAGGCTTAGTCAGTCCTCAAGCGGGCTTGAGCATCGGCGGGTTTGTGTTGAGTTTTGTGATTGGCTTGAGCGCTCAAAGCTTGTAGGTCAGCGTCAGCCCCCTGAAGTCAACTCCGTTATTGGGAACAGAGATGTCAAGATTGCTGATGTGACGGTAGGTAAAACCGATGCGCAGTTTGTCGGCCGCATCCGACACACCAAACCCGATTTCGTCGGAAAACTGGAAGTTGGTGGACTTTATTCTTGATCCTACCGAGCTCTTAGAGATCAAGGAGATGCCTACGCCAACCGTGACATCCCAACGCAAGCTCCCGTAAGGCATTACATATTGAACTTTGGGAACCAAAGTAAGTTCCGTTAAGGATCTTGCTCCAGGCCCGGAGTTGCTACTCCAGCCGGATGCGATGACTGTTGGAGTGATCACGAACTGCAGGCCCATCGGTTGGGCGGCAGGCTTGAGAGCGCAGTCGGAAACTGAAAACCCCAAAGAGACACTGGATAGCTCTTCGTCTGAACCTGTTTGAATGCTGGCTTTACGATTTGGTGTGCATGCTTGAAAGTTGTCCTTATTCATAGCGGCAAAGCCATACGACAAAAGACTTCCAAGGATGGCAGAGTTTTTAAGAAAAGGGACTTCCTCAGCATGGACCTGCGTCATGCTCAGCCCCATCACTGCAAAGCTTGTAAGACGCAACAGGCGTTTTTTCATAGTATCTTTCAATGAATCATTAATTTGCCGGACCAGATAAGCCTTAGCTTTGGAGGCATACGCGTCAGCGATTGAAACAACGTTGGCAACGTTGCTGAACATCTTGCGCTTTTCGCTCGGGCTATGGTTGGCTTAGTTTAACTTGGGCTCGCCCACTTTCACTGCGGCAAGCGGGTTCTTTGGTGTCCGTCGGCCGCAACAGGCCACGCTCACCGATTGGGGCCGGGATCCGCAGCCCGTTGAAGTTATCACTATGGCGTGGCGGCTTGTGCCTGGCCCTTGCTTTCAAGGGCCATTCAGACGCAAGGGTGCTGGCAGGGCCAAAACCCTACAATGTCGGGTTACCTAAAGCACCCATGAACGCCCCTTTAGACGTTTCCTTTTTCACGCGCACGGCCAAGCCGCTGACCAGCTACCGCAAGTACTGGGCGGCGCGTTTTGGCACGGCCAAGTTTTTGCCTACCAGCCGTGAGGAAATGCAGGCGCTGGGATGGGACAGTTGCGACATCATCATCGTCACGGGCGACGCCTATGTGGATCACCCGAGTTTCGGCATGGCGGTCATCGGTCGCATGCTCGAGGGGCAGGGTTTTCGGGTCGGCATCATTGCCCAGCCCGACTGGCAAACCGCCGACCCGTTTCGCATTTTGGGCAAGCCCAATCTGTTTTTCGGCGTGACTGCCGGCAACATGGATTCCATGATCAACCGCTACACGGCGGACCGCAAGATCCGCAGTGACGACGCTTACACGCCGGGCGACATCGGCGGCAAGCGGCCGGACCGTGCCGCGCTGGTGTATTCTCAGCGCTGCCGCGAAGCCTACAAAGAAGTGCCCATCATCCTGGGCGGCATTGAAGGCTCGCTGCGGCGCATAGCGCATTACGACTACTGGTCGGACAAAGTCCGCCGCAGCGTGGTGATCGATGCCAAGTGCGACTTGCTTTTGTACGGCAACGCCGAGCGGGCGATTGTCGAGATCGCCCACCGCCTGGCCGCCAAGGAGCCGGTGGCCCACATCACCGACATTCGCGGCACCGCCTTTTTGCGCCGCAGCGGCGACGAGACTTCTGCCGGCTGGTTTGAGATTGATTCGACCAATGTGGACGCGCCGGGCCGCGTTGAGGCGCATGTCAACCCCTATCTGATGATTTCCGAGCAGGCCAAAGAGCAGGGCGCCACTTGCGCCCGTGAAGACGAGGCCGCTGAAGTCGCCGTGAAGGCCGAAGCGGCGGGCTCGCCGGCCATCAAGGTGCAAGCCAAGCCTCAGGCTAAACCCCAGGCCGCACCAGCCAACCCCGCCATCAAGCCGCTGACCTTTGTGCAAAACCCCAGTCTGCCGTCGATGCAAGGCAAGATTAAGGTGCCTCCGCGTGACCGCTCTGTGATCCGCCTGCCGTCTTACGAGCAGGTCAAAAGCGACGCCGTTCTCTATGCCCACGCCAACCGCGTGCTGCACCTGGAAACCAACCCCGGCAATGCCCGCGCGCTGGTGCAGGCGCACGGCGAGGGCGCCACGGCGCGTGACGTCTGGATCAACCCGCCACCCATCCCGCTGACCACAGCCGAGATGGATTACGTGTTTGATCTGCCTTACGCACGTTCCCCTCACCCTAGCTACGCTGATGAGAACGGCAGCCACGACCACAGCACCAAAATCCCGGCCTGGGAGATGATCCGCTTTTCTGTGAACATCATGCGCGGCTGCTTTGGCGGCTGCACCTTCTGCTCTATCACCGAGCACGAAGGCCGCATCATCCAGAGCCGTTCTGAAGACTCGGTGATCCGCGAGATCGAGGCGATTCGCGACACGGTCAAGGGTTTCACCGGCGCGATTTCCGACCTGGGCGGGCCGACCGCCAACATGTACCGCATCGGCTGCAAGTCGGCTGAGATTGAAGCGGCTTGCCGCAAACCGTCTTGCGTTTACCCGGGTATCTGCCCGAACCTCAACACCGACCATGCGCCGCTGATCAAGATGTACCGCCGCGCCAGAGCGCTCAAGGGCATCAAGAAAATCCTCATCAGCTCGGGCGTGCGCTACGACCTGGCGGTGGAAAGCCCCGAGTACGTCAAGGAACTGGTGTCGCACCACGTGGGCGGTTACCTCAAAATTGCGCCCGAGCACACCGAGCAGGGACCGCTGACCAAGATGATGAAGCCCGGCATCGGCAGCTATGACAAGTTCAAGCAGCTGTTCGAAAAATACTCGCTCGAAGCCGGCAAGAAACAGTTTTTGATTCCCTACTTCATCGCCGCCCACCCGGGCACCAGCGACGAGGACATGATGAACCTGGCCGTCTGGCTCAAGAAAAGCGGTTTCAGGGCCGACCAGGTTCAGACTTTTTACCCTTCGCCCATGGCCACAGCCACGGCTATGTACCACACCAGCCGCAACCCGCTGCGCAAAATTACGCGCGACAGCGAGACGGTGGACATCGTGCGCGGCGATAAGCGGCGCCGTTTGCACAAGGCGTTTTTGCGCTACCACGACGCCAACAACTGGCCGCTCTTGCGCGAGGCGCTCAAGGCCATGGGCCGGGCTGATTTGATTGGCAACGGCAAGCACCATTTGATCCCGACCTTCCAGCCCATGACGGATGGCGGTTACCAAAGCGCACGCCGAAAAAACTCGACCTCGGCACCAGCCAAGCCAGCAGTGCCCGTCAAAGGCCGGCTGCTGACGCGCCACACCGGCTTGCCGCCACTGGCCCAGGGCGCAGGTCCTGCCAAAACGGCCGGACCCAAGCCTTCAAAGCGCCGCTAAAGCCTAAGGCCCGCAGCCTGAACTCCTGCCTCAGGCCATGGTGTGCAGCGGAATGTCTTTTGCCAGGGCCAGCGCATCCAGCTGGGCCCGCGTTTGCTTTTTTAAAAACCGGGCGATGGCCGCACGCGTGGCGGCGCTTTGCAGGCTTGCTACGCTTGATGTCGCTACGCCGGCTGCCGCACACAGCGCCGCCGCAAAATGCGGCTCCAGCGCCGCCACCGCCACCCGGCCGTCCCTGCAGGCATAAACGGCATAGCCTGCATGCGCGCCGCCCACAAAACCGTCGGGTTGGGTCAGCCCCCATTGGCGGGGCAGCGCCAGGTACTGCGCTGCGCTGGCGAGCGCCACCTCCAAATACAAGCCCTTGCCGCCCATGCGCTGGCGTAACGCCGCTTGCAGCACCGCCTCGCTGGCCATGAGCGAGCCGCCCATGTCTGCAAACAGTGTGGCTGGCAGTTCCAGCCCGGGTACCAATCCGTGGTCGGCCAGATAAGTCAGGTCATGGCCGGGTATTTCAGCGCCAGCGCCCGGGCTGCCGACGATGGCGACATGCGAGAGGGCAGGGTACATGCGGTGCAGGCTTTTCCAGTTCAGGCCAAGCTTTTCCAGCGCCGATGGGCGAAACGAAGTCAGCAGTACATCGGTTTTGGCCAGCTGACGGTGCAGGGATTGCTGACCAGCGGCGGTCTTCAGGTCGGCCGTGATGGTTTTCACGCCCTCGTGTAATTGCGCGTAAGCGGCCGGGCTGTAGCGCTGCATCAGGTCGCCAGCAGGCGGCTCGAGCTTGACGCAGCGCGCGCCCATCTGCCGGCAACGCATCAGCGCTGCCGGGCCGGGCAGGTTCAGCGCCAGGCTGAGCAGGCGCAGGCCTTTGAGAGATTTCAATGCGGGCGGGGCAGGGTGCTGTGAAAGAGGGCTTGTCATGGGTCTGAATTTAACCCAAGGCCAGCAGCCGGTTTACTCGCCGAAGTTCAGCGGCAGCCCGACATAGTTTTCAGCGACCGAGCGGGAGCCGGCCTCGGAGTGAACGATGTAGTCAAGTTCGGCTTCCTGCAGTTTCTGGCCGATCTCGCCGTTGTCAGGAAAGTGGTGCATCAGGCTGGTGAACCACCACGAAAAGCGCTCGGCGCGCCAAACCCGGCGCAGGCAGCGCTCTGAGTAGGCGTCAATGCCCTCGGAGGTTTTGTCGCTGTAAAACTCGATGAAAGCGCCCGAGAGGTACTTGACGTCGCTGGCCGCCAGGTTCAGGCCCTTGGCGCCTGTCGGCGGCACGATGTGCGCCGCGTCACCCGCCAAAAACATGCGACCAAAGCGCATCGGCTCTGTCACAAAGCTGCGCAGCGGTGCGATGCTTTTTTCAATCGACGGGCCGGTCACCAACTGCGCGCGCGCCGCCGGGTCCAGCCGCAAGCGCAACTCGTCCCAGAAGGCCGCATCGCTCCAGTTTTCAACCTTGTCGGTCAGGGGCACTTGCAGGTAGTAGCGGCTGCGTGTGTGGCTGCGCTGCGAGCAAAGTGCAAAGCCACGCGGGCTGTTGACGTAAATCAGCTCATGGTGCACCGGCGGCGTGTCGGCCAGCACGCCCAGCCAGCCGAAGGGGTAAACCTTTTCGTATTCACGGATGGCGCTGCGCGGTGCGCTGGCCCGGCAAACGCCATGAAAGCCGTCGCAGCCGGCAATGAAGTCGCAGGCTATTTCATGCTGCTCGGTTCCGTTCGGGCCGGTGGTTTCATAACGAACGCGGGGGCGGTCGGTGTCAAAGTCATGCACCGTGACCTTGGCGGCCTCGTAAACAGTGGGCAGACCGGCAGCCTGGCGCGCTTCCATCAGGTCGCGGGTGACTTCGGTTTGGCCATAGACCATGACCTGCTTGCCGCCCGTGAGTGACTGCATGTCGATGCGGTGGCGCTCGCCCTTGAACAGCATGTCAAAGCCGCCGTGGAGCAAGCCCTCCTGGTGCATGCGTTGGCCCACGCCGGCTTCGTCCAGCAGGTCCATGCTGACTTGCTCCAGCACGCCGGCACGTATGCGGCTGAGCACGTAGTCGGGGCTCTGGCGCTCGATCAGGATGGCGTCTATGCCGGCCTTGTGAAGCAGTTGCCCAAGCAACAAGCCGGCGGGTCCGCCGCCAATGATGGCGACCTGGGTGCGATGAATCTGCATACTTTGTTCAGCCCATTGTGCTGCCAAGGTCCGAGTCAGTCTGAGTGGTGTAGGCCCGCAGCAAAACTCTGGAAGTGGTGCTCAGAAGTGCGGCACTGCGTGAAAAAAGACGACTTTGGAAGGGGCTGCCTGGTGTCATGCAAAGAAAATTGTAGAAAAATGCATGCTCTGATGTTAAGGGCTCGCTGGACTGTCTTTGACGCTTGGCGGTAAATAGAGCGGTTTTAGTGAAAGCCCTTGCACCGATAGCATTTCAGCGAGACTTTGGTCTGCCCGGAGGGGATCGAACCCCCGACCCTCAGCTTAGAAGGCTGATGCTCTATCCAACTGAGCTACGGGCAGCCGCTAGAAAAGGGCTTTGGATGGCTTGCTAATTAAAATATTGTCTCACGGCGCTTAGCGGGTCTGCATCTTTATGATGAGGGCGCGGTGCGGGGTAATACGGCAAACTGGCAGGCACAAAAAAAGCACAGTGGCCTGTGCCTTGTTGGTTGCAGAACCGAGCAAGCCGGTGTTCAAAGCTGCTTTGGATGTATCTGGTGCCCGGGAGAGAACTCGAATCTCCACATCTTGCGATACACGGACCTGAACCGTGCGCGTCTACCAATTCCGCCACCCGGGCACAGCTAGCAGTGTACCATTAGCGTGGCATCAGACTGAGGCTATTGCGCAAAAAGCGGTCTGTAGACGGCTCAGTTCTGACACATGTGTGCATTATGCTGAGCAAGTCGGGGTCAAGGTTTGACCCTTCAGTGAAAGAGATGAGTTATCAAAACCAATCATTCCCCTAAGAGCCAGGCCGCCAGCCTTCTTGCCGAATTTGAAGGCACGGTTTCCGGCCACCGGGACGGCCACGGCTTTGTGCAGCGCGATGACGGCGAGGCTGACATCTACCTGCCCCCCAACGAAATGCGTGCAGTGCTGCACAAAGACCGGGTCAAGGCACGCATCGTTCGGCAAGACCGTAAAAACCGGCCTGAAGGCCGTGTCACCGAGATCATTCAGCGCTCGCCCAACCCGATCATCGGCCGGCTTTTACAAGAAAGCGGTGTCTGGCTGGTCGCCCCTGAAGACAAGCGCTACGGTCAGGACGTGTTGATACCCAGAGGCGCGACCGGTACAGCCAAGACCGGGCAGGTGGTGGTGGTGGAACTCACCGAGCCGCCGGCTTTGTTTGGCCAGCCGGTGGGCCGGGTTAAGGAAGTGCTGGGAGAAATTGACGATCCTGGCATGGAGATTGACATTGCAGTGCGCAAGTACGGCGTGCCCCACGAATTCAGCGAAGAGGCCATGGCTTTGGCCCGCAGCTTGCCCGACGCCGTACGCGCTGTAGATAAGCAGGGCCGTATCGACCTGACCGACGTGGCGCTGGTGACGATAGACGGTGAAGACGCCCGCGACTTTGATGATGCCGTTTATTGTGAGCCGGCCAAAGTCGGCCGCACCAAAGGCTGGCGCCTGTTGGTGGCGATTGCCGACGTCAGTCACTATGTGGACACCGGCAGTGCGATTGACATTGACGCCTACGACCGTGCCACCAGCGTGTATTTTCCGCGCCGGGTGATCCCGATGCTGCCCGAAAAGCTGTCCAACGGTTTGTGTTCGCTCAACCCGAATGTTGAGCGTTTGTGCATGGTGTGTGACATGCTGATCACGGCCAAGGGCGAGGTTCACGCTTACCAGTTTTACCCGGCTGTGATGTTCAGCCACGCCCGGTTCACCTACACCGAAGTCGCGGCTATTTTGGCCAATACCCGCGGGCCGGAAGCGACGCAGCGCAAGGCCTTGGTGCCGCATTTGCTCGACCTGCATGACGTTTACCAGGCGCTGCTCAAGCAGCGCGGTGTGCGTGGCGCGGTGGACTTCGAGACCACTGAAACCCAGATCGTTTGTGACGAGGCCGGCAGGATCGAAAAAATTGTGCCGCGCACCCGCAACGTGGCGCACCGGCTGATTGAAGAAGCCATGCTCTCGGCCAACGTCTGCTCGGCGGACTTTATTGCGCAGAGCAAGCACGTGGGATTGTTTCGTGTGCACGAGGGCCCGACGCCTGAGAAAAAAGAAGTGCTGCGCAACTACCTCAAGGCCATCGGCCTGGGTTTGAACATCAGCGATGACCCGGCGCCAGGTGAGTTCCAGGCCATTGCCATGGCCACCAAAGACCGTCCCGACGCCCAGCAGATCCATTCCATGCTGTTGCGCTCTATGCAACAGGCGATTTACACGCCCATGAACAGCGGCCATTTCGGCCTGGCGTATGAGGCCTACACGCACTTCACCAGCCCGATCCGGCGCTACCCGGACTTGCTGGTGCACCGTGTCATCAAGGCGGTGCTCAAACAGGCCAAGTACCAATTGCCGGCGCTGCCGACGCCCGGCGATGCGCATGCCAAGCTGTCCAAGCGGCTGGCTTCGCGCGCTGCTGAATCGGGTGAGAAGCTCAAGAAGCCGACAGTCGATCAAATGGCCTGGCAAGCCGCCGGCCTGCATTGCAGCGCCAACGAGCGGCGCGCTGATGAGGCCAGCCGCGACGTCGAGGCCTGGCTCAAGTGCAAGTACATGCGCGAGCATTTGGGCGAAGAGTTTGGCGGGGTTGTCAGCTCGGCCACCAGCTTCGGTATTTTTGTCACCTTGGACGCGATGTATGTGGAAGGCTTGGTGCACATCACCGAGTTGGGCGGTGAGTATTTCCGCTTTGACGAAGCACGCCAGGAGCTGCGCGGCGAGCGCACCGGCTTGCGCTACGCCATCGGCACCCGTGTGCGCGTGCAGGTCAGTCGCGTGGACTTGGATGGCCGCAAGATTGATTTCCGTTTGGTGCGTGAAGGCGAGGAGTTGCTGACGCGGGCCATGAAAGACAAATCCGGAGACAGTGCCGATGCGCCACGAGGTGATAAGCGGGCTGAAAAAATCGCCGAAAAAGGCGACAGCAAGCGCGACAAACGTTCGGCTGCGCGCGCTGGCGGCGCTTCAGACCGAGGCCTTGCCCGCTCCCCTATTCAGGCTTTGAAAGCGGCTGTCAAAAAAGCATCCGCCGGCGGGCTGCGCAAGTCCGGCAAGAAACCACGAAGATAGGGCGATCATGCTGCGCGTGCTTGGGTTTTTACTTGAAACAGTTTCTTACCTGCTGGTGGGTGCAGCCTTGCTGCGCGCCTACATGAACTGGCTGCGCATCAACATGTCTTCGCAGCCCGGTACCTTTGTGATGGCGCTCACCAACTGGCTGGTCCAGCCTCTGCGTCAGGTTTTGCCTAAGGCTTTGGCCAGATCGCGCTTGGACAGCGCCAGTTTGATGGCGGCGGCCTTGCTGGCGCTGGTTTATGCCTTGCTGGCCGGCTTGTTGTTTGGCTGGGCGGACGGTGGCCAATTACCTTGGTTGGGTTTACTCACACTTTCGCTGCACATGCTGGCGCGCGTTGCCCTGCAGGCGCTGACCATGCTGGTGTTTGCCTTTGTCATCATTTCCTGGGTGCAGCCCGGCTCTTATGTTCATGGTTTGCTCGCGCGTCTGGTTGAGCCCTTACTCAGGCCTTTGCGGCGTGTGGTTCCCGCCATTGGCGGTGTGGACCTGTCTGCCATGGCCTTGCTATTGCTCCTGCAGATCGGTTTGATGCTGCTGGGTTGAAATCCGGCTTCAAGTTGGACTGAAAGTTGGTTTTATGCGCCGGCCCGACGGGCCAGTGCTGATGCCGTCAGGATCTCCCCGGGCCAGCGCTGAGCCCATGTATCGGCCAGACGGCCATGGCTGAAAACTGCGCTGGCGGCAGCCTCCCAGGCTGTGTGGCCTGTTGCCAGTGCTGCACCGACCATGCCAGCCAGCACATCGCCGGTACCGGCTGTTGCCAGCAGAGCGTTGCCACTTTGGTTGATGAGCGGTTTTTGCCCCGCTGCCGCAATCACACTGCCTGAGCCCTTGAGAATCACCACGCAGGCAAACCTGTCTGCCAGCGCTTGCGCGGCACTGAGCCGGTCGGCTTGAACTGTTTGAACGCTGCATTGCAGCAGGCGGGCAGCCTCCAGTGGATGCGGAGTCAAGACCGTGGCATCACCGCGCCCGTGGCGCGCTGTCAGCTGGGTTTGCAATTGCCTGTCGTTGGCAATGGCGTTGAGTGCATCGGCATCTAACACCGCTTTGCAGGCGCTGGACAGTGCGCCCGGTAAATGCGCGCGCACGGCCTGCCCACCGCCGCATCCGCACACCAGCACCTGGCGCTTGAAGTCCAGCGCATCAGGGCTTCTGAACATCAGTTCGGGCTGTTGCATGTCCAGGGACTCGAAGGTATTGGTCAGCAGTGCGACAAACACCCGACCGGCACCTGCATGCAAGGCCGCGCATGCCGCGAGCACAGCCGCGCCGCCCATGCCCTTGTCGCCGCCCAGCACGGCGACATCGCCGAAACTGCCTTTGTGACTGGCCTGGGCTGCGCCTTGGCGGGACAGCGGTGACACGCGGTCTGCACCCAAAAGCCAGGCACAAGGCGGCACTTCCTGCGGCACGCTCACTGCCAGATCGGCTAGCCAGACCTGCCCTGCCAGATCGCGGCCCTGGGCGGTGAAAAGACCAGGCTTGAGGGTTAAGAAGCTCAAGGTGTAGCGGAGGGCAGGCGCTTGGCCGGCAGTTTGTGAACCTGTCGGCAGCAGCAAGCCGCTGTTGCCTGTGTCGGCATCCAAGCCGCTGGGCAGATCCAGCGCCAGCACGGGTGCGCCGCTGCTGTGCATGCGCTGCAGCCATTGATTTATCAGGGCCGTACCGGCCCGCTCGGGCGTCAGGCTGGCGCCCAGGCCGAGCAGAGCGTCGATGGCAACATCAAACTGCGCAGGTGGGCTGCCCGATATCTCCAGGCCTGCTGCCAAAGCGCGTTGACGCGAGGCGCTGGCATCGGCAGCTTGGCTAAGGGCTGGCGGGCACGCGTTTTGAGCGTGTTCAGTCCAAGTGATGCTGACCTTTTTGCCGAAGCGGTGCAGTATCAGCGCTGTTTCAAAACCATCGCCACCGTTGTTGCCGGGGCCGCAGGCGACCCAGATGTGCTGTGCGTGCGGCGCCAGGGCAAGCGTCCATTGAGCAGCCGCCAAGCCCGCCCGCTGCATGAGGGTGTGGTTCGGCAGACAGGCGCTGGCAAGTTGCTCGATGGCCCGCGTGGCCTCAACTGTGTAAAGCGGGTAGCTTTGTTGTGCACTGAGCTTGGTGGGGCGGTTCATGCCCCATTGTGGCTGCAGCGCGCGGGTTCAGCCTTTAGGACGGGTGAGTCGTTCCAGGCCCAGGCCTTCTGTGTCGATGGCGGGTTTTTTGCCGCCTAGCATGTCGGCCACCAGACGCGCGCTGCCGCAACTGAGCGCCCATCCGCTAGAGCCGTGCCCCAGGTTGAGCCAGACGCCTGGCACCCCTGCGCTGCCGATGACCGGCGGGCCGTCCGGCAACATCGGCCGGGCACCTTTCCAGATTTGTACGCTGGATTGGTTGCCGTTGAGCTGCGCTGCCCCCGGAAACCAGTCTTGCAGGACTTTGTAAAGCGTTTGCACCGCAGCTTCATTTTTGTGCATCAGCGAGCCGCCGATCTCAGCGCTGCCGGCCACCCGCACGCGGTTACCGATGCGTGAAATAGCGATCTTGTAGCGCTCGTCCATCAGGCCGCTGCGGGGCGCATCCAGAGGCTCGCGTACAGGCGCGGTCAGTGAGTAGCCGTAGACGGCGGTCGTCGGAATCCGCACCCCCAGCGGCTTGAGCAGGCGCGCCGAAGCTAACCCGGCGCAGACCACTATGGCGTCATAGCGGCGGACTGCGGTTTCGCCAGCCACAAAGACGCTGGTGGGCTGCGCACTGTCGAGCCCTTGGATGGTGGTGTTGAAATGAAACTCTGCGCCCAGTTGCTGAGCTTGCGCTTTGAGCAAGGAGGCAAACTGGCGGCAGTTGGCAACTTCGTCTTCGGGTAGGTGAATCGCCCCTGAAAAAACGGTGTCAGGGTTCAGGGCAGGCTCAATCAACCGGGCCTGGGCGGCGTCTATCGTCTTGAATTCAACCCCCGCATCGCGCAGCACCTGCAAGCCTGCTTCCGCCATGGCTCGGTCTTTGTCAGAGCGCAGCAGCACCATGTAGCCATCGCTGCGGTCGTATTCCAGACGCAAGTCGGCACTGAGTTGGTGAAGTCGTTCGCGGCTGAAAAATGCCAGTCGCTGCAAACGGGCCCGGTTCAGAGCGTAGTTGGCTGGTTTGCAGGAGCGCCACCATTTCCATATCCAGGCCATGTCCTTGGCGGACATTGGCCAGCCCAGGCGAACTGGGGAATGGCGGCTGAGCAGGTGACTGAGAACCTTGCCCGGCATGCCGGGCGCAGCCCAGGGTGTCACATAGCCGGGGGCCACCACACCCGCGTTGGCAAAACTGGCTTCTTCAGCAACCGAGTCGTGCTGCTCAATGACGGTGACTTCGTGGCCGTCAGCGGCCAGCTCATAAGCCGTGGTCACACCAATGATGCCGGCACCTAGAACGGCGACTTTCATCGAATGATCACGGACAAAGCCGTTGGAGCCGGGCTTGAGTTTGGCAAGTAGGGCAAATCGGGCAAATCGGGCATGAGGGTAATTATCACTGCCCGCGCGCTGCGTTCAGCGCTGCCTCGACTTGCAGCGATGTGTCCAGAATCGCATCGTCATGCAAAGCGGCCTGCCACAGCATCAGCCCGACCGGCAGCTGAGTTGCCGTGTTAGCCGGCGCAAAGCAGGGCACAGAGATGGCGCATCCGTCGAGCATATTGACCACGGCGGTGTTGCGCAGCAGCAGCCCATTGACCCTGAAAAAATTCACATCGTCATCGATCAAGCCGGCCAATGGCGGCGCAACCATGGGCACGGTGGGCGACAGCACGGCGTCAAAGCCGGCCAACAGAACATTCATACGGCCCATCCAGTTGTGCCTGGCCGCCAGCAGATCGATGTAATCGGCGGCGCTCATGGAAGCCCCCTTGAGAATTCGCAAGGCCACCCGAGGGTCGTACAAGGCTTGTTTGGTGGCGATCAGCTCGCGGTGCCAGGCATAGCTTTCGGCCGCTGAAAGTCCGCCGCTGGCATTGATGTTGGCCAGCTCCGAGAGCTCTGCAAGCGGTATCTCAATGACTTGCGCGCCAGCTGCGCGCAGCACGCGCAAGCAGTTGTCAAAGGCAAGGGCGACACTTTCGTCCAGGCCGTCTTGCATGAGCGTTCGGGCTACGGCGAAACGGCTGGCAGACAAAGGTTTACCGGCCAGGGTGACGCGCCGGTCGGCCAGTATTTCGTGCACTGTCACGGCGTCACGCACTGAGCGGGTCAATGCGCACACTGTGTCCAATGTGGTGGACAGCGGCAGCGCGCCTTCAGTGGGCACCAGACTTGCGGTACTTTTAAAGCCGACCAGGCCGCACAAGGCGGCCGGTATGCGGATAGAGCCACCGGTGTCTGATCCCAGACCCACAAAGGCTGCGCCGGTGGCCACCGACACGGCTGCGCCAGAGGATGAGCCGCCGGTGATGCGCGCGACTTCAGGGTCGGCAGGGTTGGCCGGCGAGCCGTAGTGCGGATTAATGCCAACACCGGAAAAAGCAAATTCCGACATGTTGGTGCGCCCGGCAATCAGGCCGCCGGCCTTGCGCAAGCGTGCTACGGCGGGGCAGTCAGCCACTGCCGGTGCAGCGCCAGTCAGTGCAGTGGAGCCGGCCAGCGTGACTTGGTCTTGAACATCAAACAGATCTTTGACTGACACCGGCAAGCCGGCCAGTGCACCGATTGCGCCAGCTGGGCTCTTAACCCCGACATCGCTGGCGCTGCGGGCCGCTGCT
Source organism: Polaromonas sp. (assembly GCA_044350025.1). Lineage (GTDB taxonomy): Bacteria > Pseudomonadota > Gammaproteobacteria > Burkholderiales > Burkholderiaceae_C > Polaromonas. The sequence goes on from JBILIK010000007.1 coordinate 52,643, forward strand.
GCCAGTGCATCAGCCGGGTGCCGGGTGTAGGCGTGGGCGCAGGCAGCTTCGAGGCTGAGCTCCCGGGCACGCAAAAGGGCGTCTTGAAGGCTGTCTTTGCCGGCAACGATGGCTTGGGCCTGGGCGTGAAGGTCTGCAATCATGGGTTTCGCGCCTGGATGGGGTGATATACTCAAAGGGTTTTGTGAATGCCTGTGAAGGCTTTGCAAGATAAATCGCAAGTCAGCCACTCAAGGTGTCGCACCGGAAATAACTCCAGTCGATAAGCGCTGATTTTAGACACAACCTTTGGAGTTTTTATATGTCCGTCAGCATGCGTGAAATGCTTGAAGCAGGTGTCCATTTCGGTCACCAAACCCGCTTCTGGAACCCCAAGATGGCTCAGTACATCTTCGGCCACCGTAACCGTATCCACATTATCAACCTGGAAAAATCGCTGCCGATGTTCCAGGACGCGGCCAAGTTCGCCCGCCAACTCGCCGCTAACCGTGGCACCATCCTCATGGTCGGCACCAAGCGCCAGGCCCGCGAGATCGTCGCTTCTGAAGCCCAGCGCGCCGGCGTGCCTTTCGTTGACCAGCGTTGGCTAGGCGGCATGCTGACCAACTTCAAAACGGTCAAGACATCCATCAAGCGCCTGAAGGAAATGAAGGCACAGCAAGAGGCAGGCCTCGATACCATCAGCAAAAAAGAGCAACTCACCTTCAAGCGTGAGATCGAAAAGCTCGAAAAAGACATAGGCGGCATCCAGGACATGGCTGCGCTGCCGGACGCCATCTTTGTGATCGACGTGGGTTTCCACAAAATCGCCGTGGCTGAAGCGCAAAAACTGGGCATCCCGCTGATCGGCGTGGTGGACTCCAATCACTCACCCATCGGCATTGACTATGTAATCCCCGGCAATGATGACTCCTCCAAAGCTGTCGCCCTGTACGCCCGTGGTATTGCTGACGCGATCATCGAAGGGCGCGCCAGCGCGGGCAATGAGATCGTTCGTGCCGTGGCTGCTGAAGGTGCTGACGAATTCGTCGAAGTGCCCGCCGCCGCCTGATTTTCGCGGCCTTGTGCCAATCGAAAAAGGGGCTCGGGTAGCCCCTTTTTCACAAGTCAATTTCGGCAGTCTGGTTCAGGTCTGCCGTTTAGATCAAGTCAACCGACATTCAAGGAGAAACAACAATGGCAATTACTGCAAGCATGGTCGCTGAACTGCGCGCCAAGACCGACGCCCCCATGATGGAGTGCAAAAAAGCATTGACCGAAGCCGATGGCAACATGGAAAAAGCCGAAGAGATTTTGCGCGTCAAGCTGGGCAACAAGGCCGGCAAAGCTGCTTCCCGCGTAACAGCCGAAGGCGTGGTCGCCATTCACACGGAAGGCGGCGTTGGCGCCCTGGTTGAAGTCAACTGCGAAACCGATTTCGTCACCAAAAATGACAGTTTTCTGGGCCTGGTCAATGCCGTTGCCCAGGGCATCGTCAAGCACAATCCGGCGGATGTTGCGGCCATTGGCGCCATGCCTTTTTCTATGGACGGTTTCGGCCCCACCATTGAAGACGTGCGCAAGGGCTTGATTGGCAAGATCGGCGAGAACATGAGCGTTCGCCGCTTCCAGCGTTTCGCATCCGGCAGCAAGTTTGCTTCTTATTTGCATGGCACGCGCATCGGCGTGGCGGTCGAGTTCGAAGGTGACGAAACTGCCGCCAAAGACGTTGCCATGCACGTTGCCGCCATGAAGCCTGTGGCTTTGTCCAGCGCCGATGTGCCTGCAGAGTTAGTGGCCAAAGAGCGCTCGGTGGCCGCTGCCAAAGCCGCAGAAGACGCTGCCGTGGCGCAAGCCGCAGGCAAACCCGTGCAGTCGGCAGAGATCGTTGCCAAGCGCATCGATGGCGGCGTGCAGAAGTACCTCAAGGAAGTCAGCCTCTTCAACCAGACTTTCGTCAAGAACGACAAGCAGACGGTCGAGCAGATGCTCAAGGAAAAGGCCACCACTGTGAAGTCCTTTACTTTGTACGTGGTGGGTGAGGGTATCGAAAAGAAAGTCGACGACTTTGCGGCCGAAGTGGCGGCACAGATCGCAGCGGCCAAGGCGGGCTGAGCTGGCGGGGCTTGAGCCCCGTTAAAATTCCCTACAATTTCCACACACAGGACTCACATGCCAGCCTACAAGCGGATCTTGCTCAAACTCTCCGGCGAAGCCCTGATGGGCGACGATGCATTTGGCATCAACCGCGCCACCATTGTGCGGATGGTCGAAGAGATTGCAGAGGTGACGCGCTTGGGTGTGGAGGTGGCAGTCGTCATCGGCGGGGGCAACATCTTTCGTGGCGTTGCGGGCGGCTCGGTCGGCATGGACCGGGCGACCGCCGACTACATGGGTATGCTGGCGACCGTGATGAATGCTCTGGCACTCGGAGACACCATGGACAAGGCCGGCCTCACGCCCAGGGTGATGTCGGCCATCGGCATTGAGCGCATTGTCGAGCCCTATGTCAGGCCCAAAGCTTTGCAGTACCTGGAAGAGGGCAAAGTCGTTATTTTTGCAGCCGGAACGGGCAACCCTTTTTTCACCACCGACACGGCGGCTGCTTTGCGGGGCGCGGAAATCGGCGCTGAGATCGTGCTCAAGGCCACCAAGGTGGACGGGGTTTACAGCGCAGATCCGCGCAAAGACCTGGCTGCAACCCGCTACACCAGCATTACTTTCGATGAGGTCATCAGCCGCAACCTTGAGGTGATGGATGCCACTGCTTTTGCGCTGTGTCGTGACCAAAAGCTGCCAGTCAAAGTTTTCAGCATTTTTAAACTTGGCGCCCTCAAGCGCGTTGTGCTCGGTGAGAACGAAGGCACACTGGTCCATATTTGAGCTGTCTGTGCGGCGTGCCAGCACCGCCTGCCAGTTTTTTATTTTTCACTGTATCTGGAGTCTCCATCATGAGTATTGCTGACACCAAACAAAATGCTGAAGCAAAGATGCAGCAGTCGCTGGAGTCTTTCAAGCACGCGCTGACCAAAATCCGCACCGGCCGGGCTAATCCGGGCTTGCTCGACACCGTGCAGGTCGATTACTACGGCTCGATGGTGCCTATCAGCCAGGTGGCCAATGTCGCCCTGCTGGACGCCCGCACCATCAGTGTGGCCCCCTGGGAAAAAGGCATGGGTGCCAAGATCGAAAAAGCCATTCGCGACTCAGATCTCGGACTGAACCCAGCCGCCCAAGGCGACCTGATTCGCGTGCCCATGCCGGCCATGACTGAAGAGCGGCGCAAGGAGCTGACCAAAGTTGTCAAAGGTGAGGGCGAGCACGCCAAGGTGGCTATCCGCAATCTTCGCCGTGATGCCAACGACGGCGTTAAAAAGCTGGTCAAAGACAAGCTGGTGTCTGAGGATGACGAACGCCGCGCTCAGGAAGACATCCAGAAGTTCACGGACCGTTTCATTGCCGAGGTCGACAAACTGGTCGCCGGCAAGGAACAAGACATCATGGCGGTTTGAGGCGCCCCCGCCGGCCTAAGGTTCATGGCCTCTAACGCATTACACAACATGCCGCAACACGTGGCCATCGTCATGGATGGCAACGGGCGCTGGGCCGCCAAGCGATTTTTGCCTCGCCTGGCTGGCCATCAGCAAGGCGTGGCGGCGCTGCGTCGCTGTGTCAAAGCCTGTGTTGAACGTGGCGTCGGCGTGTTGACTGTTTTCGCTTTTTCCTCAGAGAACTGGAACCGTCCCGCTGAAGAAGTATCGAGCCTGATGGAGCTGCTGGTTCATGCGGTGGTCAATGAAGTGCCGGATCTTCAAAAAAACGGGGTCCGCTTGTATTTTGTCGGCGACCGCCAGCGTCTGTCTGCCAAAGTACAGGCCGCTTTGAGCAGCGCCGAGCTCAGCACAGCTTCCCAGTCGCGCATGGTTCTCAACGTCTGTTTTAACTATGGCGGCCGCTGGGACATGGCCCAGGCCGCTCAAAAGGTGGCTGCCAGCGGCCAGCCCATCACCGAGCAGGCCATCGACCGTGCTTTGGCGCTGGCGCATGTGCCTGACCCCGATCTCTTGATTCGAACCGGCGGCGAGTTACGAATCAGTAACTTTTTGCTCTGGCAAGCCGCCTATGCCGAGCTGCATTTCTGCGACAAGCTCTGGCCTGAGTTTGACGAGACTGCGCTGGACGAGGCCCTGAATGTGTACCGCAGCCGCGAGCGGCGGTTTGGACAATCTTCCGCCCAGATACAGGCAGCAGAAATTAAGCAAACGGATCAATCTGTGAAAGCCGCTTGATGCTCAAACAGCGCGTGATCACGGCCGTGCTGCTGCTGGCTGTTTTGTTACCGGCGCTGTTCAATGCTTCTCCTTTGCCTTTTTGCGCGCTGGCTTTGTTGTTGATTTCTGCGGGTGGATGGGAGTGGGGCCGGCTCAACGGCTGTGGCCCGGGTCTGTCTTGGCTGATTGGCGTGCTTTGTTTTGTCGCTGGCCTGATGGCCTGGCAATTCGGGTTTTTAAATCTGGCGCTGCCTTGGCTCTGGAGTTGTGTTGGCGCCGCCTGGGTGCTTGGTGGCGCATGGCTGTTGCAGCGTGGTGTAAAGGGCTGGCCGCTTGTCCCACGCGCACTGCGTTTGCTCATAGGCGCTATGGCGCTCATGCTGGCCTGGTTGGCACTGGCACAGGCCAGAGTGATCGGCGTGAATTTTTTGCTATCGGTCATGGTGCTCGTATGGGTTGCCGATATTGGCGCTTACTTTGCCGGCAAGGCGTTTGGTACGCGTTTCATCCGGCGCAAGTTGGCCGCTTCTATCAGCCCCGGTAAAAGCTGGGAAGGGGTGCTGGGCGGCATGGCCGGCGCACTGTTGATGGCCCTGGCCTGGACTCTGCTGGACCGCAGTGTTGCAACTGGCGGCGTAAGTTTTTACACATCGCTGGCAGAGCGGCACTCAGTGCCCTTGATGCTGCTGATGGTGCTCTTTATGGCGGCCATGAGCGTGGTGGGTGATCTGGTTGAATCGCTGGTCAAACGCAGCGCCGGTGCCAAAGATTCCAGCGCGCTGCTGCCCGGGCACGGCGGTGTACTTGACCGTCTTGATGCGCTCATACCCACTTTGCCTCTGGCCATGATGCTGGTCAGCCTCTGAGATGACACAAAAAATCACCATTCTTGGTTCTACGGGCTCCATTGGTGTCAACACCCTGGATGTGTTGTCCCTGCACCCGGACCGTTTTGAGGTCTTTGCGCTGAGCGCCGCCGTACAGGTTGACTTGATGCTGGCGCAGTGCCGCCGCTTCAAACCCGTTTTTGCAGTCATGGCCAGTGCGCCCCACGGACAGTTACTGGCTGAAAAAATCCGTGATCACCAACTGCCCACACAAGTCTTGTCTGGTCCGGCAGCGCTAGAAATGATCGCCGCGCATGAGTCTGTGGATGCGGTCATGGCGGCTATCGTGGGCGCCGCCGGCTTACCCCCTTGCATGGCTGCGGTCAAGGCTGGCAAGAGGCTGTTGCTGGCGAATAAAGAGGCCCTGGTGGTGGGCGGTGAGGTCTTTATGCAGGCCGTGCGCCAGGGGGGCGCGCAGTTACTGCCCATCGACAGCGAGCACTCGGCGATTTTTCAGTCTTTGCCTGAAGACCCCAGTACCTGGGCCGACCGGGTGGAAAAAATCATACTCACGGCCTCGGGTGGGCCGTTTCGTGAGCGCGACCCCGACACATTGCAGCATGTCACCCCCGACCAGGCCTGCGCACACCCCAACTGGGTGATGGGGCGCAAGATTTCGGTGGACTCGGCCACCATGATGAACAAAGCCCTGGAGGTGATTGAAGCGAGCTACCTCTTTAGCCTGTCGCCCCAGCAGATTGAGGTGGTTATTCACCCGCAAAGCATCATCCATTCGATGGTGCAATACCGCGACACCTCGGTAGTGGCCCAGCTGGGCACGCCAGACATGCGGGTTCCGATTGCCTACGGTCTGGCCTGGCCGGGGCGTATCGCTTCAGGTGCCAAAGCACTGGATTTTCGGGCCTTGTCCCAAATGACCTTTGACACGCCCGATCCACGCCGTTTCCCCGGCCTGGCCCTGGCGTGGGAAGTGCTGGGCGGGCCTGCAGGCAGCACAGCGGTGCTCAATGCGGCCAACGAGGTGGCCGTGGCCGCTTTCCTGGCCGGGCAAATTCGCTTTGACCAGATTCACCGCGTTAACCGGGAAGCCCTTGACAGCGTGAAGCTGAGCGCCGTCAGCGGTATCGAAGATCTGCTGCGCATCGACCAGCAGACCCGCGATACGGCGCAGCAACTTGTCAAGCGACTGGAAGCCTGAGCATGCTGACGCTGTTGGCTTTTGTCATTGCTTTGGGCTTGTTGATCACTGTGCATGAGTATGGCCACTACCGTGTGGCCCGGGCTTGTGGTGTCAAGGTCTTGAAGTTTTCGATTGGTTTTGGCAAGCCGATTTTCAGCTGGCGCTTGGCCGGACGGCCCACAGAATTTTCGATCGGACTTTTGCCCCTGGGGGGTTATGTGTCCATGCTGGACGAGCGTGAAGGCCCGGTCGATCCCGCCGAGGCGCACCAGGCTTTTAATCGGCAGCCTTTGCGTGCGCGTGCAGCGGTGGTGGCGGCTGGCCCACTGGCCAATTTGTTGTTGGCTGTTCTTCTTTATGCGGTGGTGAACTGGGCAGGGCAGCAGGAGCCCCGGGCTGTACTGGCCAGCCCCTTGGCCGACTCGGTGGCAGCTCAGGCGGGTCTGAAGGGTGGTGAGTGGGTCACGCAGGCAGGTTTTAGCCCCGAAGCTATGCAGGATGTGCGATCTTTTGACGATTTGCGCTGGCAGCTCACCGATGGCGCCCTGCAGGGTCGCGATCTTTTGCTGCGCGTGGTGACCGGGCAGGGCGGCAGCCAGGTGACGGCCCAAAGCCCGACTGCTGAAACTCCGGGCTTCAACCGTGAATACGTGCTGGCGCTGAGCGCCCTGAATGCCACTGAGATCGATGCCCAGCTTTTTCGCCGTATTGGCTTGCTGGGGCCCTGGACGCCGCCTGTCATTGGTGAAGTTCGTAGCGGTGGTGCCGCATCTAATGCGGGTCTGCTTGCGGGTGATTTGGTGCTGCGCATCGGAGAGCGCCCGGTGCGGGACGGACAACAGCTTCGGGATTTGATCCGGACCCCCGGGCCCTCTCCGGTGGCCGGCGGATTGGCCCCAAGCCAGATCTGGCAAGTTGAGCGATCCCGGCAGATCATCTCCTTGCCGGTGCAGCCCCAGGTGCAGGCGGAGGGGACTGCCTTGGTGGGCAAGATTGGCGCTTTTGTAGGCGCGCCTCCTGAGATGGTGACGGTGAGTTACGGGTTTTGGGATGGCTTGGCCGGGGGCGTAGAAAAAACCTGGGACGTTTCGGTGCTGAGCTTGAAAATGATGTTTCGCATGCTGACGGGTCAGGCGTCCCTCACAAATCTCAGCGGCCCGCTGACCATTGCCGAATATGCCGGCAAGTCTGCCAGCCACAGCTGGAGCGCTTATCTGTTGTTCCTAGCTTTGATCAGCGTCAGTCTGGGGGTGCTCAACTTGCTGCCGGTGCCTGTTTTGGACGGCGGACACCTGATGTATTATCTTTATGAGGCTGCAACCGGCCGTAGCGTCTCTGATCTTTGGATGGAGCGGTTGCATCGTGGCGGCATGGCGTTTTTGCTGCTTTTGATGATGGTCGCACTTTTTAACGATCTGGTTCGTCTTGGCGCATAGGCACACTCTTAACTTGACGTTGCGCTCTGCAACAGCTTCCTACCTGATATTTCATGCATCACCAATTTGACCGTTTCAAACTGCGCGCTTTGGGCGCTTTGGCGACTGGCCTGCTGAGCGCTAGCCTGGCATGGGGCATTGAGCCCTTCACGGTTCGTGATATCCGAGTCGAAGGCTTGCAGCGGGTGGAGCCTGGCACCATTTTCGCATCCATCCCCTTGCGTGTTGGCGAAAGCTACAGCGATGACAAGGCTTCAGCCGCTATTCGCGCATTGTTTGCATTGGGTCTTTTCAAGGATGTTCGGCTTGAAGTCAGTGGTGACGTGCTGGTGGTGATTGTTGAAGAGCGGCCGTCCGTGGCCGGCGTTGATTTTGTGGGTAACAAAGAATTCGACAAAGACTTTCTGAAAAAAGCGATGCGCGACGCGGGTCTATTTGAAGGTCAACCTTTTGACAAGGCGCTGGCAGACAAGGCCGAGCAAGAGCTCAAACGACAGTATGTCAATCGCAGTCTGTATGGTGCGCAGGTGGTCACTACAGTGACGCCCATTGAGCGTAATCGGGTCAATCTGACCTTCAGCGTGACCGAGGGTCAAACTGCAAAGATTAATGACATTCGCTTAATTGGCGCCAAAGCTTTCAGCGAGTCGACACTTCGCAAGCTGTTTGACTTGGACACAGGCGGTTGGCTGAGCTGGTACACCAAGTCCAATCGCTATTCGCGCGTCAAGCTCAATGCTGACATTGAAACACTCAGGTCGTATTACCTGTCCCGTGGTTACCTGGACTTTCGAATCGATTCGACTCAGGTAGCGATCTCCCCGGATAAGCAAAACATCAGCATCACCCTCAATATATTTGAGGGTGAACGGTTTGTGGTTTCTGCCATTCGTCTTGAAGGTAATTACCTGGGTCGTGAAGAAGAGTTCAAGTCGCTCATCACCATCAAGCCGGGAGCAGCCTACAACGCTGACCAGGTGGCCGAAACCACAAAGGCGTTTAACGAATATTTTGGCACTTTCGGCTTTGCATTTGCGCGGGTGGAGGCGATGCCCGTGATTGACCGTCAAAGCAACCTGGTCAGTTTTGTGCTGCAGGCTGATCCCTCACGCCGCGCCTATGTTCGCCGCATCAATATTGCCGGTAACAACCGTACCCGCGATGAAGTTGTGCGCCGCGAGTTCCGGCAGTTTGAGTCTTCCTGGTACGACGGCGACAACATTCGACGATCCCGCGACAGGGTGGACCGCCTGGGGTTTTTCACGAATGTGGCGGTTGACACACAGGAAGTGCCGAATGCGCCAGACCAGGTTGATTTGACTTTGACAGTGGCTGAAAAGCCAACGGGCAATTTGCAGCTTGGCGCGGGCTATTCCAGTGGTGATAAGTTTTCCGTCATGGCGGGTATTCGGCAAGAAAATTTCATGGGCTCGGGTAATTACCTGGGGCTGGAAGTCAACACCAGCAAGTCCAGCCGACAGCTCGTGGTCAGCACCACGGACCCGTATTTCACGACCGATGGCGTGTCGCGTACGATTGACGTCTACACCCGTACTACCAGGCCTTTGGATGGTCAATCGGGCGATTATTCCCTGGTCACTAAGGGTGCCAGCTTGCGCTTTGGTGTGCCTTTCACTGAAACCGACACGGTTTACCTGGGTGGTGGAATTGAGTCGCTGCATATCCGCGAGGGCTCCGGTATGCCGGCGGTTTGGAGTTTGCAAGTGGCTAACTACGGCGCTAAAAGCACCTCTGTCCCGCTCACTGTTGGCTGGTCGCGTGACACGCGTGACAGCGCTCTGGTGCCGACTCGGGGCCTCTACCAGCGTGTTAACGGCGACTGGGGAATTGCGGCAGACATCCGTTACCTGCGCGCAAATTATCAGGTTCAGCAGTACATTCCGCTCAACAAGCAGTTCACCATCGGGCTGAACGGCGAGCTGGGCTGGGGCGCTGGTCTGAACGGACAGGATTACCCTGTATTCAAGAATCTCTACTCAGGTGGCCTTGGCTCCGTTCGAGGCTTTGAACAAGGCTCCCTCGGCCCTCGTGACAGCAGTACCGGCTCCGCAATCGGCGGCCCTAAGAAAATTACGCTGAACGCCGAACTCATTGCCCCCTTCCCGGGTGCGGGCAATGACCGGACCTTGCGCATGTTTGCTTTTGTCGACGCTGGCAATGTCTTCAGTGAGTCTGCCAACTACAGCTTGGCCGACCTGAGAGCTTCAACGGGTGTTGGCATCAGCTGGATTTCGCCGGTAGGCCCCTTGCGTTTGGGTTTTGCCAAGCCACTGCGAAAAGAAGCTGGCGATAGAATACAGACACTTCAATTCCAGATTGGCACAGCTTTCTAATGACTTTTTCTCTACGTCATCTTCCCGTCTGCATTTTGCTGCTCTTGGCTGGCGCTGCCGCCAATGCGCAGGACTTCAAGGTTGGTATTGTCAACCTGGACCGCATTTTCCGCGAGGCCAATACCTCCAAAGCTGCACAAGCCAAGCTTGAGCAGGAATTTTCCAAGCGTGAAAAAGAAATCGCTGATTTAGGCGGCCAGATCAAGGCGCAATCTGAAAAACTCGAGCGCGACGCACCGACTTTGTCGGAGAGTCAACGCAATACACGGCAACGCCAACTGGTCGAGCAAGACCGTGAGTTTCAGCGCAAACGCCGTGAGTTCCAGGAAGACCTCAACAGCCGTAAAAACGAAGAGCTTCAGCTGGTCATCGAGCGCGCCAACCGCGTGGTGAGGTCTTTGGCCGAGGCGGAAAAATTCGATCTGATTTTGCAAGAAGCTGTGTATGTCAATGCCAAACATGACATTACCGACAAGGTGATCAAGGCCTTGAATGCCGGCAACGCCCGGTAAATTCCCCTGGTACGGCGCGGCGTGTCTCTGAGCCTGAGTGAAATTGTCGGTGCACTTGCCGATGAGTTCGAGGCTGAGTTGCTCGCTGATGCCCAGACCCAGATTCAGAGCCTGTCGTCCTTAGAGTCTGCAACACCTTATTCTCTGAGCTTTTTCAGCCACGCCAAGTATTTGAGCCAACTGACCGCATCAGCGGCTGCTTGCGTGATTGTTCCCCCGCAGTTCAAGGCGGCAGCCCTGGCGCGCGGTGCGTGCATTGTGGTCAGTGATCCATATCGTTACTTTGCACGTGTGACTCAGCTGTGGAAGCTGCATCACGACGTGTTGCCTGCAGCGCTCATTCACCCTACTGCCGTCATTGACCCCTCAGCGCAAATCGGGGATGAGGTTTTTGTGGGTGCCTTTGCCTGCATTGCCGCCGGTGCTGTGATCGCAGCCGGCGTACGCATCGGTGAACACACAGTGATCGGGCGCAATTCGCAGGTCGGTGCCGGAAGCCGTTTAGCTGCCCGGGTTACTTTGGGCGAAGGCTGCCTCTTGGGTGAGCGCTGCATTCTTCACCCCGGCGTTGTCATAGGCGCGGATGGCTTTGGCTTTGCGCCGCATGCCGGTGGTTGGGAGAAAATCGAACAGCTGGGCCGGGTGCGCATCGGCAATGATGTTGAGATTGGTGCCAATACCTGCATTGACCGTGGCGCGCTGGATGACACTGTGATCGAGGACGGCGTCAAACTCGACAACCTGATACAGATTGGCCACAACGTGCATATTGGCGCGCACACGGCCATGGCCGGGTGTGTGGGTGTGGCTGGCAGCGCCCGGATTGGCGCGCATTGCACTATCGGTGGTGCGGCCATGATTCTGGGGCACTTGACCCTGGCCGACCGGGTCAATATTTCGGTGGCAACTGTTGTCACGCGCTCTATCCTGCAGCCGGGTCACTACAGCGGTTTCTTTCCCGTCGACGACAATGCCTCATGGGAAAAAAATGCGGCGACTCTCAAGCATTTGCACAGTTTGCGCGACCGGCTCAAACAAGTTGAAAAGCAGATTGAACTGCAGCAGCCCACTGCTTTGCCAGCAACCAAAGAACAGCCATGATGGACATTCACGAAATTCTCAAGCAACTGCCGCACCGTTACCCTTTTTTACTGGTGGATCGGGTGCTGGAGCTTGAAAAAGGCAAACGTATCAAGGCGATTAAAAATGTCACCATCAACGAGCCGTTTTTCGTGGGACATTTTCCGCACCGCCCCGTCATGCCAGGCGTGCTGATGCTCGAAGCAATGGCTCAGGCGGCGGCCTTGCTGGCTTTTGATGCGCTGGGCACCACCCCCGGTGAGAAGACTATTTATTATTTTGCAGGCATTGACGGTGCGCGCTTTAAGCGTCCGGTCGAGCCGGGCGACCAGCTCGTGATGGACGTTTCGCTGGAGCGCATGAAGTCGGGCATATTCAAGTTCAAGGGCATCGCCAGAGTGGATGAGCAACTGGCCTGCGAAGCTGAACTGATGTGCACCATGCGCACACTGCCCTGAGCCAAGGAGTTCCAGGTGACGGCTATTCATCCCACCGCGCTGGTTGATTCAAAGGCGCAACTTCATGAATCTGTCAGCGTAGGGCCTTACAGCGTGGTGGGCCCGCATGTTCGTATTGCTGCCGGCACAAGTATCGGTGCGCATTGCGTGATCGAGGGGCACACCACCATAGGGCGCGACAACAAGATTTTCCAGTTCAACTCCATAGGCGCTATTCCGCAGGACAAAAAATATGCCGGTGAACCCTGCGAGTTGGTGATTGGTGATCGAAACACCATCCGTGAGTTTTGCACCCTCAACATCGGCTCGCCCGGTGATGCCGGTGTCACCCGCGTGGGTCACGACAACTGGATCATGGCTTATGTTCACCTCGCGCATGACTGTGTGGTGGGTAATCACACGATCTTTGCGAACAACGCCCAGCTCGCCGGCCATGTGCATGTGGGTGACTGGGCTATTTTGGGCGGCTTCACGGTGGTGCATCAGTTTGTGCGCCTTGGCGCCCACAGCATGACGGCCATGTGCTCCTTGCTTTTCGCTGACCTGCCGCCTTATGTGATGTGCCAGGGGCAGCCTGCTGCAGCGCGATCGATGAACTTTGAAGGCTTGCGTCGGCGCGGCTTTTCACCCGAGAGAATTGCCGCCGTCAAAGCCATGCAGCGCGCGCTTTACCGTGATGAGTTGACGCTTGAACAAGCCAAAGAGCGCATTGCCAGCCTGGTGCAAAGCCATCCCGAGGCCGAAGCCGACCTGGCCATGATGATTGATTTCCTGGCCGGAACCTCGCCGCAGCGCGGTATCGTGCGCTGATTTTTCAATGGCCGGTGCGCCTACATTTCCTGCCGTGTTAGCGCCTCATGCCGGTTTGGCGGCTGCCCCGTACAGCCCGCATCTGGCGATGGTGGCCGGAGAAACATCCGGTGATTTGCTGGCAAGCTTGTTACTTAGCGGCTTACAAAAGCGCTGGCCTGAATTGAAAGCCGAAGGCATTGGCGGCCTGCGCATGCAGGCGCTCGGCTTCAAGGCTTTGTGGCCCAGTGACAAACTGGCCGTCCTCGGCTACGTGGACGTGCTGCTGCACTACCGGGAGATCGCTGGCATACGCCGCAATTTAAAAGAGCGGCTGCTGGCCCGGCGCCCGGATGTTTTTATTGGCATAGATGCGCCTGACTTCAATCTGGACCTCGAAGCATCGTTGCGCCAGGCCGGTGTCAAGACGGTTCAATTTGTCTGCCCTTCGATTTGGGCCTCCAGGCCTGAGCGTGTGCACAAAATCAAGCGCAGTGCAGACCATGTGCTCTGCCTTTTTCCTTTTGAGCCCGCTCTGTTGGCGCAGCATGGCATTGCGGCCACCTATGTGGGTCACCCTCTGGCGAGCATGATTCCCATGCAGGCAGACCAAGGCGCGGTCCGTCTGGCCCTGGGGCTTGCGCTGGACCGTCCTGTGGTGGCGGTGCTTCCGGGAAGCCGGCAAGCAGAGATTGACCATTTGGCCCCCACATTCCTCGCGGCTGTGGCTTTGATTGCCCGGTACCGTCCGGGCACGCAATTCATCGTGCCGGCGCTGCCCAGGTTCAAGGCAGAGCTGCAGCGCCTGACGCTTGCCGCTGGCTTGACTGAAATTCTTAAAATTGTCGACGGCCAGTCTCACGCGGTGCTGGCCGCCTGCGATGTCACATTGATTGCCAGTGGCACGGCCACGCTCGAGGCAGCTTTGTTCAAGCGCCCGATGGTGATTGCCTACCGCATGAACCGGCTTTCATGGTGGCTCAAGGGTCGGCTCAAGCTGCAGCCTTGGATTGGTTTGCCCAATATTTTGTGTGGCGAGTTTGTGGTTCCCGAATTTTTACAAGATGCGGCAACGCCAACAGCGCTGGCTTCTGCGGTCATTGAGTGGCTGCAAGCTGCCGATTCAAGCCCTGCGAAGATTAGCGAAGTTCAGGAAAAATTCACTGCCTTGCATGTGCAACTGCAGCGCGACACGGCTCAATTGGCAACAGATGCGATCGAAAAAGTTCTTGCAAGCTGAGCAAGCCCCCCTGGTATGGGATGTCCCCGGTCTGGTGGCCGGTGTGGACGAAGCCGGCCGCGGCCCTTTGATGGGCCCTGTGGTGGCGGCGGCTGTGATCCTTGATGATCTGCACCCGATCAAGGGTTTGGCCGACTCCAAAAAACTCACCGCCTTGCGCCGCGAAAAGCTGTATGACGAAATCCGCGCCAAGGCTCTGTGCTTCTCAATCGCGCAGGCCTCGGCAGCTGAAATTGACGAAATTAATATTCTGCAGGCGACCCTGCTCGCCATGAAGCGCGCGGTGGAGGGTTTGCGCCTGAAGCCCGCCAAGGTGCTCGTTGACGGCAACCGCATTCCAACGCTGGTGATCGTGGCTGAGGCGATTGTGGGGGGTGATGCGCTGGTGCCAGCCATCTCCGCTGCATCCATATTGGCCAAGGTCTGGCGCGACCGTTGGTGCCACGAAATGGATTTGGCTTATCCGCAGTATGGCTTCGCCTCGCACAAAGGTTATGGCACGGCCGAACACCTGGCGGCCCTTCGCCAGCATGGCGCCTGCCCCGAGCACCGGCGTACTTTTTCGCCGGTGGCGCAGGTGTTGCGGTGAGCTTCAACGCCGGCAGCACCGGCTCTGGCGCCGTCACGCACATCGCCTCGCGCAGCAACCCCATCATCAAGACCTTGCGCAAGCTGTCCCACGAGAGTACGGCCTACCGCAAGGAAGGGCTGGTCTGGTTGGAGGGCGATCATCTGTGCCGCGCCGCGTTGGCGCGTGGCTGGTCGCCGCAAACAGCCGTTTTTTCTGAATCTTTCTGGCCCCAGGCCCCTGCCCAGTGGTCGGCCGCAGCCGGCAAGACCTTGGTGATTGCCGATGCCCTGTGGCCCGAATTCAGCGCTCTGGAGTCACCGGCCGCCATGGGTTTTGTGATGACTTTGCCGGCAGCGCCCGCTTTGCAAGCAGACGCCGCCACAGTAGTGCTTGACCGTGTGCAGGACGCAGGCAATGTCGGCTCGATTTTGCGAAGCGCGGCAGCCTTTGGTTTCAGGCAGGTACTGGCCCTCAAAGGCACGGCCGCGCTCTGGTCGCCCAAGGTGCTGCGGGCCGGCATGGGCGCGCATTTCGGGCTGCAACTCATCGAAGGGCTGGAGTTGGAAGACTTGCAGGCCTTGGCCGTGCCGCTGGTGGTGACCAGCTCGCATGAAGGCGGGTATTTGCATCAGCAGAAACTGCCATCACCCTGCGCCTGGGTCATGGGCCATGAAGGGCGGGGCGTCAGTGCCGGCTTGTCAGCCATGGCGCGCTTGTCGGTGCGTATCGCCCAGCCGGGCGGCGAGGAGTCGCTCAATGTGGGCGCCGCGGCGGCCATCTGCCTTTACGCCAGTGCGGCGGCGGCCCTGCGAAGCTGAATGCGGGCTCCGGCTCGGCTATAATCAGTGGCTTTTCTAAATCAGCTTCGCCCGAGCGCCAAGTCAAGCCAAAAACCTTCCAATAACCGCCAATCAGTGTCTTTCACCAGACCTTCTTGTGCACGCTTGGGCGAACCGTAACCACACGGAGAACCCAGTGCTTTTGTCTCTACAGGGAACCAACCCTTCCGCCATTCTGGCGCTCGCAGACGGCACGGTCTTTATCGGCAATTCCATAGGCGCCCCGGGTGCCACCACGGGTGAGGTGGTCTTCAACACCGCCATGTCCGGCTACCAGGAAATCCTGACGGACCCCAGCTACTGCCAGCAGATCGTCACCCTGACGTACCCGCACATCGGCAATTACGGCGTCAATCTCGAAGACGTCGAAGCCGACAAAGTCTATGCCGCCGGCCTCATCATCAAAGACCTGCCGCTCGTGGCCTCGAATTTTCGCAAGTCGGTCTCGCTTTCCGACTACCTGGTCAGCCAGGGCACGGTGGCGATTGCCAACCTCGACACCCGTCAACTGACCCGCCACCTGCGCACTCACGGTGCACAAAACGGCTGCATCATGGCTCTGGCTGCCGGCGAGGCTGTCAGCCCCGCAGCGATTGCCAAGGCCGTGGCTGCAGCAAAGGCCGCGCCCAGCATGAACGGACAAGACCTGGCCAAAGTAGTGTCTGTCCAAAAACCTTATCCATGGACCGAAACAGAGTGGAAGCTCGGCTCGGGTTACGGCGTTCAAAGCGCGCCTAAATTCCATGTGGTCGCCTATGACTTTGGCGTGAAGAAAAACATTCTGCGCATGCTCGCCGAGCGGGGCGCGCGCATCACTGTGGTGCCGGCGCAGACACCTGCCGCTGAGGTGCTCAAGCTCAAGCCGGACGGCATCTTTTTGTCTAACGGCCCCGGTGATCCACAGCCCTGTGACTACGCCATTGACGCAGCCCGTGAGCTGATCGAGACCGGTATCCCGACCTTCGGTATTTGCCTGGGGCACCAGATCATGGCGCTGGCCAGCGGGGCCAAGACCTTCAAGATGAAGTTCGGCCATCACGGTGCCAACCACCCGGTCAAAGACCTGGACACTGGGCGCGTCAGCATCACCAGCCAGAACCATGGTTTTGCGGTGGACGAAAAATCGCTGCCCGCCAATTTGCGCGCCACCCACATCAGCCTGTTTGACGGCACCTTGCAGGGCCTGGCCCGCACCGACAAGCCGGCGTTTTGCTTTCAGGGTCACCCCGAAGCTTCACCCGGACCTCATGACATTGCCTACCTGTTCGACCGCTTCACCGCGTTGATGGAGGCCGCAGCGCCGACTGCCGGAGTTCAATAATGCCCAAGCGCACAGACATCAAATCGGTCCTCATCATCGGGGCCGGTCCTATCATCATCGGCCAGGCCTGTGAGTTTGACTACTCCGGCGTGCAAGCCTGCAAGGCCCTGCGCGAAGAGGGCTACAAGGTCATCCTGATCAACAGCAACCCCGCCACCATCATGACCGACCCGGCGACTGCCGACGTCACCTACATCGAGCCGATCACCTGGCAGACGGTGGAGAAAATCATCGCCAAGGAGCGCCCCGACGCGATCCTGCCGACCATGGGCGGGCAGACTGCGCTCAATTGCGCGCTCGACCTCTGGCGCCACGGCGTGCTCGACAAGTACAAGGTGGAACTCATAGGCGCCACGCCCGAGGCCATTGACAAGGCTGAAGACCGCCTGAAGTTCAAGGACGCGATGACCAAAATCGGCCTGGGCTCGGCCCGCTCCGGCATTGCGCACAGCATGGATGAAGCTTGGACAGTGCAAAAAACGCTGGGTTTCCCCACGGTCATCCGCCCCAGCTTCACGCTGGGCGGCACCGGCGGCGGCATTGCCTACAACTCTGAAGAGTTTGAGACGATTTGCAAGCGTGGCCTCGAAGCCTCACCCACCAACGAGCTGTTGATTGAAGAGTCACTGCTCGGCTGGAAAGAGTACGAGATGGAAGTCGTACGTGACAAGGCGGACAACTGCATCATCGTCTGCTCGATCGAAAACCTGGACCCGATGGGCGTGCACACCGGCGACTCGATCACCGTGGCACCGGCGCAAACGCTGACAGACAAGGAATACCAGATCCTGCGCAATGCGTCGCTGGCTGTGCTGCGCGAAATCGGCGTGGACACGGGTGGCTCGAACGTGCAGTTCTCCATCAATCCGGTCGACGGCCGCATGGTGGTGATTGAGATGAATCCGCGCGTTTCGCGTTCGTCCGCGCTGGCTTCCAAAGCGACGGGCTTTCCCATTGCCAAGGTGGCTGCCAAATTGGCCGTCGGCTACACGCTCGATGAATTGCGTAACGACATCACCGGTGGCGCCACGCCAGCCAGCTTTGAACCCAGCATCGATTACGTTGTCACCAAGATCCCGCGCTTTGCCTTCGAGAAATTCCCCACCGCCGATTCACGCCTGACCACGCAAATGAAGTCAGTGGGCGAAGTGATGGCCATGGGTCGCACCTTCCAGGAATCGTTCCAGAAAGCCCTGCGCGGCCTGGAAGTCGGCGTGGACGGCATGAACGAAAAGACGCAAGACCGTGAAGTGCTTGAAAAAGAATTGGGCGCGCCCGGTCCCGAGCGCATCTGGTACGTCGGTGATGCTTTTGCCTTGGGCATGAGCGTAGACGAGGTGTTTGCGCTGACCAAGATCGACCCCTGGTTTCTGGTGCAGATCGAGCAGATCGTCAAGGTCGAGCTTGAGCTCGAAACCATGTCGCTGGAGCAGATTGACGCGACCACTTTGCGCGCGCTCAAGCAAAAAGGTTTTTCAGACCGCCGTCTGGCGCGCCAGCTCAAAACCACGGATACCGCCATCCGCGACAAGCGTAAGGCGCTCGGTGTGCGCCCGGTTTACAAACGGGTGGACACCTGCGCGGCCGAGTTCGCTACCAACACCGCCTACATGTACTCGACCTACGAGGCCGAAGGCAGCGAATGTGAAGCCGCACCCACCGACAAGAAAAAGATCATGGTGCTGGGCGGCGGCCCCAACCGCATCGGCCAGGGCATCGAGTTTGACTACTGCTGCGTTCACGCGGCGCTGGCCATGCGCGAAGACGGTTACGAGACCATCATGGTCAATTGCAACCCCGAAACCGTGTCCACCGACTACGACACCTCGGACCGCCTGTACTTTGAGCCGCTGACGCTGGAAGACGTGCTGGAGATCGTTGACAAAGAAAAACCGTTCGGCGTGATCGTGCAGTACGGTGGTCAGACGCCTTTGAAGCTGGCGCTCGACCTCGAGCGCAACGGCGTGCCCATCATCGGCACCTCGCCCGACATGATCGACGCGGCCGAAGACCGTGAACGCTTTCAAAAGCTCTTGCACGAGCTCAAGCTGCGCCAGCCACCCAACGCGACGGCCCGTACCGAACCCGAGGCGCTTGAAAAAGCTGCCGCCCTCAGTTACCCGCTGGTGGTGCGTCCTAGTTATGTTCTCGGCGGCCGCGCCATGGAAATCGTGCACGAACAGCGCGATCTGGAGCGTTACATGCGCGAAGCCGTCAAGGTCAGCCATGACTCGCCGGTGCTGCTGGACCGCTTCCTCAACGACGCCATTGAGTGCGATGTGGACTGCATCCGCGATGTGGCCGGCAAGACGCTGATCGGCGGCGTGATGGAGCATATTGAGCAAGCCGGTGTTCACAGCGGCGACTCGGCATGCTCTTTGCCGCCGTATTCGCTCAGCGTTGCCACGGTCAATGAGATCAAGCGCCAGACAGCCGCCATGGCGCAGGCGCTGAACGTGGTTGGCTTGATGAACGTGCAGTTCGCCATCCAGAACATCGACGGACAGGACGTGATTTACGTGCTCGAGGTTAACCCCCGGGCATCCCGCACCGTGCCTTTCGTCAGCAAGGCCACGGGCATTCAGCTGGCCAAGGTGGCGGCACGCTGCATGGTCGGCCAGACGCTGGCGGCGCAAGGCTTCACCCAAGAAGTCACGCCGCCTTACTTCAGCGTGAAAGAAGCTGTCTTCCCGTTCGTGAAGTTCCCCGGCGTGGACACCATCCTCGGCCCTGAGATGAAGTCCACCGGCGAAGTCATGGGCGTGGGCAAGACCTTCGGTGAAGCCTTTGTGAAGTCGCAGCTCGGCGCGGGCACCAAGTTGCCGACATCCGGTCGAGTCTTCCTCACCGTCAAGAACAACGACAAGCCGCGTGCTGTGGCTGTGGCGCGTGCGCTGGTTGACATGAAGTTTGACTTGGTCGCTACCAAGGGCACTGCCGCGGCCATTCAGGCAGCGGGCATTGCCTGTGGCGTGGTCAACAAGGTCACTGAAGGCCGTCCGCATGTGGTGGACATGATCAAGAACAACGAGGTTGTGCTGGTCATCAACACCGTGGAAGAGCGCCGCAACGCCATTGCCGATTCGCGGCAGATCCGGACCTCGGCCTTGCTGGCCCGCGTTACCACCTTCACCACCATTGCCGGTGCAGAGGCGGCGGTGCAGGGCATGGCCCACATGGACAACCTTGGTGTGGTTTCCTTGCAAGAGATGCATGCGCAGCTCATTTGAGCTTTTTAGGGCTCCCGGGCAATTGCATTAAACTCAAGTCCATAAATACGCCGCCGCCAGTTGTCTGGCGGCGGTTTCGCTTTTGCAGGAGACAAGATCCCCATGACCACCTTACCGATTAC
Organism: Polaromonas sp.; assembly: GCA_044350025.1. Classification (GTDB taxonomy): domain Bacteria; phylum Pseudomonadota; class Gammaproteobacteria; order Burkholderiales; family Burkholderiaceae_C; genus Polaromonas. The sequence goes on from JBILIK010000007.1 coordinate 72,873, forward strand.
CAAGCGCGGCTCAGAAAAACTCAAAGCCGAGTTGCATCAACTCAAGACAGTAGACCGTCCGTGGGTGATTGGTGCCATTGCAGAGGCCCGCGCTCAAGGTGACTTGAGTGAAAACGCCGAATACGACGCTGCCAAAGACCGTCAGGGATTCATTGAAGGCCGGATTCAAGAAATTGAAGGCAAGTTATCGGCCGCACTCATCATTGACCCTCAATCGGTTGACGCAGATGGCAAGGTTGTTTTTGGCTCGACCGTTGACCTGGAAGACGAAGACACCGGCGACAAAGTGACTTACCAGATCGTTGGAGAAGACGAGGCTGACTTGAAGAAAGGGCTGGTCAACATCAGCTCGCCGATAGCGCGCGCCTTGATCGGCAAGACCGAGGGTGAAACCGCAGAAGTGGTTGCACCCGGCGGGATCAAGCGTTACGAGATCATGGCGGTCAAGTACATCTGATGCCGGCCTTTCAGGCGCGCGCAGCGGTTTTCCTGTCGGCGCTTTGGTGGGGCAGCCTGAGCGGCCTGGGTTTTGTGGTGGTGCCGCTGCTTTTCAAGCACCTGGGCACGCCAGCCGAGGCCGGCGCGATGGCAGCCAAACTGTTTGCTGCACAAACTTGGGTTTCAGTGGCCTGCACCATGCTCCTGCTGCTGATGTTGAACCGCAAAGACACCGAGCAATCTCAATCCCATGCTGACACTCGCCAAGTCACGGCCTGGGCCGTGGCAGGCTTGTTGCTGGCTTTGCTGGTCGAGTTCGGTGTGGCGGCCCAAATCGTCAGTGCCCGCGCCAGCGGCGGTAACCTTCGTTTGTGGCACGGCTTGGGCAGTGCCATGTACTTCGGGCAGTGGCTCTGCGCGGGCCTGGCGCTCTGGCGCCTTTCGTCCCGGCGCTGAGCCGGGCTACTTCTGTCAGGCAGCGTTTTCGGCTGCTTGCAGTGTGTTGACCAGCAGCATGGTGATGGTCATGGGGCCGACACCGCCGGGCACCGGGGTGATGTAGCCGGCCACTTCCTTGACACCCGCAAAATCCACGTCGCCGCAGAGCTTGCCTTCGTCATTGCGGTTCATACCCACATCAATCACCACTGCGCCAGGCTTGACCATGTCTGCGGTCAGCACATTGCGCTTGCCCACGGCTGCCACGATCACATCGGCCTGTAAGGTCATGGCTTTGAGGTTAGCGGTGCCGCTGTGGCAGATGGTCACCGTGGCATTTTGCTGCAGCAGCATCAAGGCCATGGGTTTGCCGACGATGTTGCTGCGCCCGATCACCACCGCATGTTTGCCGCGCAGATCGTAGCCCTTACCGCCGTTGAGCGACTCCAGCATCTTCATGCAGCCATAAGGCGTGCATGGCCAGAAGCCGGGCTGGCCGACCATCAGCGCGCCGGCGCTGGCCACATGAAAACCATCAACGTCTTTGGCCGGTGAAATGGCTTCAATGACCTTGTGCGAGTCAATGTGCGCCGGCAGCGGCAACTGCACCAGAATGCCGTGGATGGTCGGGTCCTGGTTCAGTGCCTCAACGCGAGCCAGTAAGTCGGCTTCGCTCAAAGTGGCGGGGTAGTGCTCAAGCACCGAATGCAGACCATTATCTTGGCACGCTTTGACTTTGTTGCGTACATAGACCTGGCTGGCCTGGCTGTCACCGACAAGAATCACCGCCAGGCCCGGGGTGATGCCTAGGGTGCGCAGGGCGGCGGCGCGGCGAGAGACGTCGGCACGCAGTTGCGCCGAAAGTGCGTTGCCGTCAATAAGTTGTGCGCTCATGGTTTGTGTGTAAATTAAAACGCCCGCAGCTTGCGAGCCACGGGCGTTGTGTTGAAACTGGCCGATACGATGATTTAATTTTTGGGCGCGGTGGTGGAACCCAAAGCAATTTTCAGCAAATCGGCCACGGTGTTGGCGTTGAGCTTTTCCATGATGTTGGCACGGTGCGCCTCAACAGTTTTGATGCTGATACCCAGATCGTCGGCAATTTGCTTGTTAAGCCGGCCGGCCACAATGCGTTCCAGTACTTGAGCCTCACGCGAGGTCAGCTTGGCAAGCAGGGCGTCGCGGCTGGCTGAATGTTGGTGTTCGGTGAAGGCGTCTTTGGCCTGGTCGAGCATGCGTTCAACCAAGCTCACCAGCGCATCTTCTTGAAAAGGCTTCTGGATGAAATCCATGGCGCCCTTTTTCATGGTGTTGACCGCCATGGGAACGTCACCATGACCGGTAATGAAGACAATGGGCAGTGGTGATTTGCGCTCCAGCAACCTGTCTTGCAACTCCAGTCCGGTCATGCCGCCCATGCGGATGTCGACAATCAGGCAAGCTACTTCGCGGGGGTCATAGCGGCTTAAAAAAGTTTCTGCTGAGTCATAGCAGCGCACCCGGTAGTCCTTGCCTTCCAGAAGCCACTGCAAAGAGTCGCGCACACCTTCGTCGTCATCGACAACGTAAACGGTGCCTTTTTTCGGAATCAAGCTCATGCAAATCCTTTAACCATCAAAGTGTGCTTTTGCGATCTTTGACGCCAGCCGGTTCGGCGGCGGTTGATGAAACAGTTAGCAAGGGATTGACAGGCAGCCAGAAGGTAAACCGGCATCCGACAACCTCTTTGCCATTGTAGAGGTTCTCGGCATCCAATCGGCCCTGGTGAGACTCCACAATACTGCGGCAAAGCTTCAGGCCAATGCCC
>JBILIK010000044.1:0-22456 GCA_044350025.1 Polaromonas sp.
GACGAGGAAATTAAGATGATCGAAAACAGATTGAATAACCGCCCCCGCAAACGATTGGGATTCAGAACGCCTGCAGAGGTGTTTCATCAATCGTTATCTCGTGTTGCACTTCGTGCTTGAATCCGCCAGGAAAAATTAAATCGACAAAACTAATTTATCGCTTTGGTCAGAGGTTTTGTGGGTTCAGTTTTTTAAAAAATAAATCCCGACCAATACCATGATGACTGAAAGCGCGGCCGAACTCAACCTGCCTTCCTTGAAGAAAAAAATCGAGATCAACATTGCGAAAACTACAGATGTCTCTCTTAAGGCGGATACCAATGCGATGGGTGAGATCGTCATGGCCCACAGGATCATTGCATAACCGGCTAATGAGATAACCGAGCCAAACACGATCAAAAAAGCGTTTGACCTTGAAAAAATAAACAACTGATTTGTCTGGTCTCGATAGGCCAATGCGTACACCAGAATGGGTTCAAAAACAGCAGACAGCATCACATACGCCAATGGGTTCCCCGACAGACGCGCACCAGCACCGTCGACAACCGTGTATGCAGCAATCACCGCTGCATTGAGTAGGGCAAATTTAATTTGCGCCCACTTTAATGATCGTGAGATGTTGACTTGGTAGGCGTTCATGAGAAACAAAACACCTAAGGTCAAAAATAACAATCCTAAAGATGAAGCTGTGTCGAACGATTCGTTCATCCAAAGCAGGGAGATGATCATCACAAACACTGGCGCTATTCCCCGCATCACGATGTAGGCAGGGCCAAATGCGCTCTTGGCATACACCTTGGTCAAAATGTAAATGTACAAGCCGTGTAAAAAAATCGAAACCAACAAATACGGGTAACTCAACTCTGACGGAAGACCGACCACCAGCAAAACAGGCACAGCCAGAACAGCGCTACAAATATGCAAAGCCAGCGTGAACAAGCCTTTTTCACTGGCTTGACTGATGAGTGAGTTCCAAATAGCGTGCATCAATGCCGCCAGCAAAACCACCATTAATGCAAAGTTTGTCACGCTGTTTTAAAGTCTCTCGATGAGGATGAAATCGTCTTTATTTATGCACCAGGACCTGAAAGGGATCTCAACATGACCCCCTACTGGGCTTTGGCTATGGCCATTGCAGCAGAAGTGCTTGCCACCACGGCTCTCAAAGCCACCGACGCTTTTACCAAGCCGCTTCCATCGGTTATCGTTATTCTGGGCTATGCGATAGCCTTTTTTGGCTTGTCGGTTGCTATCAAGTCAATCCCTGTAGGGGTGGCATATGGCATCTGGTCAGGTATGGGAGTTGTTCTGGTGTCTGTTCTGGCTTTTTTCATTTACGAACAGAGCCTCTCGACCGTACAAATAATTGGACTGGCCATGATTGTTGTAGGTGTGGTGGTGGTCAATCTCAAGGCTTGATGACAGCACTTGCAGGTATGGCCTGTGTGAGTTGCAAATAGACGCCCGTGGCTGCAAGAGTGAAGCGCTCAGTCTCGAGTGCATGGCTCAACTCTTCGGCTCTGAAGGGGTGAAATTCCGCTACCTCACCGTCTTGATTAACGGGGTGAACGTCGGTAAGCACTTGCGCTGACAAGCAATGTACTGTCTCAATTTGGTAGCCCCAACACTCAGGGTCAAGGCTCGGTTTTTTAATTTTGAAGGTGCCATAGGAGGTCAATGCCTTTAATTGGCGCATGGACAAACCGGCCTCTTCCCAAGTTTCACGCTCAAGGGTGACGGAAGGATTCTCGCCCCATGCCACAGTGCCCCCAACCAAAGTGTCTAACAGGCCAGGGTCCTCAGTCTTGTTGTCGGCCCGTTTCTGTACCCAGGCCACCTTTTCCTGCCAACCCACCAAATGCACGCTGTGGGTGTTAAGTCCCAAAAACCTAGCCAGGCCTCGCGGTACCGGTCCTAGATCTTGCTCTTTTGCGTCCAAAATAGGCAGGTATTCAATACCCGGCCGAACTATGCAGCCGTGTTGCTCTAAAACCTGATGAATCGCTGCGAAGGTTGCGGCGGGGTCGTTCGGTAAGTGCAAGCATCGACCTTCATGATCCGTCACCTCATGCCAATGTAGATCGGCGCCAGTACGACTGAGAAAGTGCACCAGAGACTGAGCCACCGAACCCACTACAAGGCCGTGCAAGCGCAAGGGAAGGCGGGGGGATAGGGGTGCTTGGTCTGCAAGCTCAATCCAGCGGGCTCGTAGGGCAGGTGCAAGCTTGAATAACTGGTCTTGCATCGGAAAAATTCAATTGACCATCGCCAAGTCAAGCAATTCACGTGCAAATGCAAACGATGTAGATGCGCCAGTGCCACCGGTTACCACGCCCAAAGCGACCCCCGGGCTAGGAGTGGCTTTGTAAACCACATCGTTGGCTGATGCGTAGCTGCCGTTCCATCTTTGTATGATTTTCGCCTTGGGCAGCTTCAACAATTTATGGAACTCGTTCATGATCAAGTCTTCGGTTTCTGCATTTGCAAACGGGTCTTCGGCATCTCCATAGACATGGCTGTCGCCCACCACCAGAGAGCCGTCGGATGACTGAACAACGATCAGGTGTATGCCTTGCAATAAATGGTTGGGTTGTTCGGCTTGCAATCTGGCTTTGAGGGCTTGAGATTCGGGCAAGTCAGCATAACCTTCGTAACGAATTAAGCTGAGATCGGACATGATCGCGCAGGGCATTTTGAACCATTCACCCGGTGACACCCGCAACATTTGCAGGGTGCATTGTCGAATGCCAGCATCACTCAGGAAAGTGGGATAAAGCGTATTGAGATCATTGCCTGGACACACCACGCACAGTTCGGCCCGCAAAGTGCCTCGGCTGGTGAAGATCTGCGGTAAATCAACAGCGCTAACGGGAGTGTTCCAATAAAAATCAACACCCCAAACATTTTCAAGCCAATGGCTCAAGCGGGGAATGGCATCACGCGACTCCACACGACATTCGTGTGGACTATGCAAAAGCGCCAGACCCGGTTGCAACCAAGGCCACTTGCTCATCGCTTGCGGATGGTTGAATAACTCGCAACCTTCGGCCATTTCAGTTTGCATAAAAGCCTCGAGCACAGCTACGGCTTCTGGCCGCTGTGCCAGGACTTGCAAACCCTCATGTATCACCTCGATACCTGCTTGGGGCGCCACTTCACGCCAAATTGCTGCAGTTTCATGAGCACGTTTCCAGTGCACGCCGCGGCGCTGTCCCGTGACGGTGATGAAACCAAAGTTGCGCACCGAAGCGCCTATGGCTTTGGCGTGGCGCTCGACCACGGCTACGCGCAGGCCGCGCTGTCGGGCCGTCCAGGCCGTGGCCAGGCCGATGATGCCTGCACCCACCACCACCAGGTCATAGGGTTCGGCAGAAAGTTCGTGCAAGTTATTGGGCATGGGGTTTGTCTCGTTCAAGGGCGATGGCCTTGGGCCAGTCGATGTTCTATGTCGCGCAGCACCTCAGGCAAATCGGCCACGGTGTCGATCACGTAGTGCACGCCTGCGGCTTCAAAGATGGGCGTCACGCGCGCTCGCACCACTTGGAGTGCAGCGGCGTCGGCACTTTCGTACTCGGCCAAGGTCAGACCGGCGGGGCTGCCCGACAAGGCCAAGCCCACAGTCCACATGCCTGCGTTCAGTCCCTCCGCAATGCCGGGCACGGTGTCGTCGACCTTGACGCAATGCGAGACCGCGCCAATGTGCAGGCTTTGCACATTGGCCAGTGCCATCCAAGGGCCGGGCCGGGCGCCTGCGGGCAGGTCGTCGGCGCACACCGTGCAGTCGGGCGTGTAGCCGCGCTCGGCGGCCAGTGCCATCAGGCGCTGCATGACGGGGCGTGGGTAGCCGGTGGTGGAGCCGATCTTGAGCCCTTGGCTGCGCAAGCCCTGCACCACTTCCAATGCGCCGGGAATCAAGGCGCTGTGCTCGCCTACGCGTTCGATTTGCAGCGGAATGAAGGTTTCGTAAATATGGCGCACGTCACCCTGAGACATGGTGCGGCCAAACTGCGCGGTCCAGCGCGGGCCCACATCCGAGTCTTGGCCCAAGGCTTCGATGTGTTGCCACTTGCCCAGGCCCATGGGCCTGCGGGCTTCTTCCAAGCTGAGCTCAAAACCATATGCCTGTGCAAAGGCATCGACAAAAATTTGGGTGGGGGCAAAGGAGCCAAAGTCGACGATGGTGCCGGCCCAGTCAAAAATAACGGCTTCGAGTTGTGGGGTCATAAGGATGCTTAAAACGGTGGTTGTCAAAGCGCTCAACGCAGGCTTACCGAACGCGCCAAGCCTGTGTTTTTCGTCGTAACTGGTAGGTCAACAGACTGTGTAGTAATTTAACCGCTGCTGAGGTGGCCACAATCACCACCGCCATGGCGGCAGCGGCGGCGGTAAAGCCGGCCTCGTCCATGTGGATGATCGATACCGACGCCAGCTTGGTACTGGAGCCGTACAAAAATATCACCGCCGATACCGTTGTCATGGCGTTGACAAAAAAATAAATGCTGATGTCGAGCACAGCGGGCAGACAGACCGGCACCGTGACCCGCCTGAACATGCGGCCCACTGATACTTTGAGCGATGCGGAAACCGATTCAAATTCGCCATCGAGTTGCTTGAGTGCGGTCGTCGCAGTGATGTGGCTTACAGTGTAAAAGTGCGCCATCGAGTTCAGCACCAAGATCGTCAACGTGCCGTAAATGAAGCCCAACGGGTGGCCTGGTGCATTAAAAAAGAAAATGTACGCCAAGCCCAAAACCAAACCCGGCACCGCCATGGACAGCATGGCCATCAGGTGTGTGGCGCTGCGCACCCACACAAAGCCGCGTGTTTTTTCCATCAGGTAAGCGCCGGTGAACACTACCAAGGTGCCCACGACCGCAGTCCATGCGGCCAGGCGCAGCGAGTTGAAGTAGGCCTTCCAGCCTTCGCTGTCGAATTCCTCAAACTGGTAATTGGTCCAGGTCAGGTTCAGGTTGTAAGGCCAGCGCGTGACCAAAGAAGCCCATACTGCCATGCCCAAGATGAGCAGCAAGATGCCCGCCACCAAGGCGCAAAACAACCACAGCACCCAGTCGCGCGGAGCATGTTGCACCGGCACCAAAGGCACCGAACGGCCATTGAGCAAGCCCACTTGGCGGCGCTGCACCCATCGGTCTGCGCAAAAGGCCAACACAGCGGGCAACAGCAAGACAAAGCCCACCACCGCACCCATGGAGAAGTTTTGTTGGCCAATGACTTGCTTGAAAATGTCGGTCGCCAGCACGTTGAAGCGCCCACCAATGACTTTGGGAATGCCAAAGTCGGTTATGGCCAATGTGAACACCACAAAGCCTGCGCTGATCAGACCGTATTTACTGCCCGGTAAGGTGACAGTGAGGAAGACTCGAAAGGGTGAGGCGCCCAACACACGGGCCGCCTCGTAGTGCCGCGCATCAGCCATGCTCAGGGCCACCACCAAAATCATCAGGGCATGAGGAAAACAGTAAAACACCTGGGAGATCACGATGCCCAGTGGGCCGTAAATCGTGCCGCCCATGAGCCAGCTGTTGAGCAGGCCTTGGTTGCCAAACAAATAAATCAACGAAATGGCAGGAAGCAATGACGGGGCCAAGATAGGAATTAAGGCCAAAGCCTTGAACAACGTTTTGCCGCGCATGGCACTGCGCGTCAGGGCATAGGCGTACACATACGCCAAGCTCAGTGTGATGATGGCCACCAGACTCGAGACCCACAAACTGTTCCACAAAGGATCGGTCAGCGCGGGGGTGGCAAAGTAACGGGCGTAATTTGCCAGGCCTACCCACGCACCATCGGCATTTTCAAAGCTTTTGCGCAGCAAGCTGCCCAAGGGTAAAACCAAGGTCAGCAGCAACCAAAGACCCATCAGCAGCACGCCTGTGCGCATCCACGCGTCGTCGCGGTCCAGTCGCCGCCATGGTGTGGCCATCAGAGCTCCTTGGCGCTGGGGCTAAACACGCGCAGCCTGTCGGCGGGCAGATCAATGGCCAGGTGGGGCTGGCTGTGCAAACCCATGCGCCAGGCTTGGGCGCTGGGCACATCGGCCCACAGGGTCTGGCCATTCAAGGGCAGGAGCATGCGCACGCGGCAAAACGCACCCAAAAACTCCAGGTCTTGCACCTTTGCGGCGCAGCGGTTAGCAGCCTCAGCAAGCGGTGTTTCGCCTGCGTGCAACACGATGTCTTCAGGCCTCAAGGCCAGAGTCACGCTGGCACCGACCGTCAAAGCGGGGCTGGGCTGGCAGTGCAGTTCGATGCCGTGCCAATTGAAGCGCCCAGGCGAGACCCATTGCGCCTGCAAAGGGTTGGTCTTGCCCACAAAGTCGGCCACAAAGGCGCTTTGCGGCTGTTCGTAAATGTCTTGCGGTGTGCCTACTTGCTCAATGCCACCCTGGTTCATGACCACAATGCGGTCGGCCAAGCTCAATGCCTCTTCTTGGTCGTGCGTGACCATGATGGTGGTCACGCCCAAGCGCTGGTGCAATTGGCGCAGCTCGCCTCGCAGATGCGCGCGGACCCGCGCGTCCAGCGCGCTCAAAGGCTCGTCAAGTAGCAACAAGCCGGGCGATGTGGCCAAGGCCCGGGCCAGTGCCACGCGTTGCTGCATTCCGCCAGAGAGTTGAGCCGGGTACTGCTTGTCCGAGGCCGATAAACCCACCAAGGTGAGCAACTCGTCGACACGGGCTTGGCGTTTCTCGCGCAGCCAGGCCTTTCCCTGCAAGCCATAGCCCACGTTGTCGCGCACATTCAAATTGGGGAACAAGGCGTAAGACTGGAACACGATGCCAAAGTCGCGCTGCGACGGCGGCAGGCCTGAGATGTCGCGTCCTTTTTGCACAATCGCTCCGCCGTCTTGCTGCTCCAAGCCCGCGATGATGCGCAGCAAGGTGGTTTTGCCGCAGCCCGAGGGCCCCAAGAAACACACAAACTCGCCGGGCTGGATGCTGAGCGAGACATCGCGCAGCGCCCAAAAGTCGCCAAAGCGTTTGCTTACCTGCTTCACTACAAGGTAGGGGGCGGTCATGAGGTGGTGTGGGGTTGCCAAAATGAAAAGGGGGGCGCTGTGGCAGCGCCCCCGATTTGCGGTGGGCTAGACGCGCAGTGCGCAGCGCCCAGCCCATGCAGCGCGTTTTACCGAGGTGCCGACTTGCTGTCGTACCGCTTGGTCCATTCGGCCAAAATGCGGGCGCGCTCAGCACCCATCTTGGCCAAATCGATCTTCACCATCGCGGTGTCGGCGCTGGGTGGGTAGTTCGGTGGGGCTGGGTTCATGCCGGGGTAACCCACGATGGCGTAGTACTTGCCGTACAGCTCATAAGCGGGCTGGGTGACGGCAAAGTCGGCCAGCTTTTGGGCTGCGGCCAAGTTTTTGGTGCCTTTGACAATCGCGGTGGCCTCCATGTCCCAAGGAGAGCCTTCTTTGCCCAAGATCACGTCGATGGGGGCACCGGCGGTTTTCTCGCGGGCGCCGCGCATGTCGACGCCAATGCCCACCACGCGCTCACCTTTGGCCGCTTGCACGCAAGGCGCAGAGCCCGAATGGGTGTAAACCGCCACATTCTGGTGCAGTTTGTCCATGAATTCCCAGCCGCCTTTTTCACCTAACAGCTGCAACCAAGCGTAAACCGCTTGGTAACCCGTGCCCGAAGACGCAGGGTTGGGCATGACCACCGAGTCTTTGTAGACCGGCTTGATCAGGTCAGCCCATGACTCGGGCTTGGGCATGTTCTTTTTGCCACCTTCTACGGTGTTGTAGCACATGACCGCCAACCAAGCGTCCATGCCGGTCCAGGTGGTGGGGTTCTTGCTGCTGCGAAACACGGGCTTGAGTTTTTCAACGCCTTTGGGGCTGTAGGCGTGAAGCATGTTCATGGAGTCAAACAAGGCAATGCTGGAAGCACCCAGGCCCCAAATCACGTCGGCGCGTGGGTTGTCTTTTTCGGCCAAGATGCGCGCGGTCATGATGCCGGTGGAGTCCCGCACCCAGGCGATTTCCACATCGGGGTGGGCGGTTTCAAAAGCTTTTTTGTAGGGGACCAATTGGTCGTTTTCCAAAGCGGTGTACACCGACAAAACAGTTTTTTGGGCCAGGGCCGGCAGTGCCAATAAAGTGACCAGCGCGCCGGTCAGCATGGTTTTAAATAAAAGGTTCAGTTTCATGAGGGCTCCGTTAAAAAATCGATTGGCGTAATGTTTTTCAACACGGTCTTTGATGACTGAATGTCAGCATATTCAGCATGTGTTTCAAAATAATGACAAAACATCGATTTCAACTGCGCATTTCAAATCAGGGTCGTCGTCATTGATCTGGTTTATGCTGAAGACAGAAATTCTGGATTGCATAAGAGAAGAGGGATTTTTCATGGCGCTCACCACCGCTGATATTGTTGAATTGTTCAAGACGCGTGCGACCGAGCAGTACGGAGGCGAGGCCGTGAATCAGCGCGAACATGCATTGCAATGTGCGCATCTGGCCGAGCTGGCCGGAGAGGACGACACCGCTGTGGTGGCTGCCTTGCTGCACGATCTCGGACACTTGCTAGGGAATACGACGGAGTCTGCGTCCGAGGATGTGCAGCAGCGGGATGACTTGCACCAGCATATTGCTATTCCGTTTTTGCGTGGTTTGCTTCCAGATGCTGTGATCGAGCCGATTCGAATGCATGTCGACGCAAAGCGCTATCTGTGCGCAGCTATTCCCACCTATTGGGAGAGTTTGTCACCGGCTTCCAAACGCAGTCTGGAATTACAAGGCGGGCCCTACACGCTTGCGCAATGCGAAGTGTTCATGAGTCAGCCATTTGCAGATGTGGCCGTACGACTGCGGCGTTACGATGACCTGGCTAAAGATCCGCAAGCCGTCACGCCTAAGCTCGCTCATTTTCAGTTGAAGCTTGAATCACTGGCACTGGTGTGATTGGCTGGAGGTGTGTTTCTTCTTTAGAAAATGCTTGAACCCGTGACATCGGAAGCGCGATAGAAAAAATAGAACCTTTACCTACCGTGCTTTGTATGTTGATATGCCCGCCATGGCGTTGAGCCACGTGTTTCACGATGGCCAGCCCCAAGCCAGTACCACCGGTTTCGCGCGAACGGCTGCGGTCAACGCGGTAAAAACGCTCTGTCAGGCGCGGCAGGTGTTCAGCTTCAATACCCGGCCCGCTGTCTTCGACAAAAAATTCAGCACCACCGTCCTTGAGTCGCCATCCTGCACTGATCAGACCACCCTCGGGCGTGTAACGAACTGCATTGCTCAACAGGTTAGACAAGGCACTCAGCAGCTCTGATCGCGCTCCCGCCACCAGAAAGCTTGGCCCGTCAATGCTGCGGATGTCATGAGGCGGATGGGAGATCGCTTGTGACAAGCCCTTGGCCTCAAGAAGAGCTTGGGTGAGTAACTCCTTGCTGCCCAGCCACTCACCTTGTCCGGGTGCGGGGCTACCCTCGAGGCGAGACAGCGTTAGCAAATCGCTCACCAAACTTTGCATGCGCAGAGCTTGCTGACTCATCAAGCCAAGGTAGACATTGCGCTCGGGCTCTTGAATGGGCAGAGTTTGCAGTGTTTCTACAAATCCGCTCAGAACGGTCAAGGGTGTGCGGATTTCGTGCGAGACGTTGGCCACAAAATCCTTGCGCATTGCTTCTGCCAGTTCTACGGCAGTCACATCTCGGGTGAGCATCAGTTTGCGCCGGCTTCCATAAGGGTGAATTTGAATGGATATGCGTGAAGGATGCGTTGCACTGGCCCGTACGCCGTTGATCTGGATTTCGGCGCTGAAGTCTGCATTGGCAAGGTAGGCAGAAAAAACAGGGGAGCGCACCAGGTTTTGTACATGCTGGCCGATGTCGCGTTGGGGATCAACACCCAATTGGTTGGCTGCGGTCAGGTTAACCCATTCAATCCGACCTGAATCATCGAGCAGCACGACGCCATTGGGCGAGGCTTGAATTGCAGCCAGAAAATTAGACAGCCTGATGTCACTTGATAGCCGTTGCTTTTCTAGTTTTTTGAATATTTTCCTGCTTCGGTCATACAGTTCTAACCATAAGCCGGTGAGTCGCGGAGAGCTCGATAAATCAAAGTTGTTCAGCCAAGTCAGCAGACGCGCTGCACGCACTGCATCCCAGGCGCTCCAAACAACTGCACCACATGCCGCGCCGGCAAAAGTTAAACCTGGAGAACCTTCGAAAAGACCCCAGGCAGCGCCAAGGCTTACAAGGGCCAGCAGTTCAATCGGGCGTCGCGTCATGCCGCCATGACTGGCTTGCCTTGAACGGTCAATCGATAACCAGCACCTCTGACGGTTTCAACCATGCAGGATGCATCACCAAGGGATTCGCGCAGTCGCTTGACATGAACGTCCACTGTGCGCTCTTCAATAAATACATGATCTCCCCACACCTTGTCCAGCAAAGTGCTGCGGCTGTGTACCCGCTCGGCATGTTTCATCAGGTAGTGCAAAAGCTTGAACTCTGTCGGTCCGATTTTGAGCTCATGAGACTGGAATGAAACCCGGTAGGTGCTGGCATCCAGTATCAGCTCCCCCACCTGTACCGAATCTTTGATCGTTTCGGGTGCGCGTCTGCGCATCAGCGCCCTGATTCGTGCAAGCATTTCTTGCGTTGAAAAGGGTTTGGTGATGTAGTCATCAGCACCTGCATCCAGGCCCTGGATTTTGTCGGATTCGTCGCTGCGGGCAGTCAGCATGATGATGGGTACGGATTTAGTGCGGTCGTTTTTACGCCACTGTCTTGCCAGAGAAGCGCCGCTCTCACCGGGAAGCATCCAGTCCAGCAGAATCAGATCCGGCAGCACGGCATCAACTTCACGCTGGGCTGCAGAGCCGTCATACACAACAGTTGGCGCAAATCCGTTATGCCGCAGGTTCACCGCGATCAGCTCGGCGATAGAGGGTTCGTCCTCCACCACCAGAACTCTGGGCAATTTTCTCATTTGACGACGGACTCCACTTGGCTCATTGGCGTGTGACGTACATCCTCGCCTTTGACGATGAAAATAATTTGTTCTGCAATGTTTTTCGCGTGATCGCCAACGCGCTCTATCGACTTGGCGAGGAAAAGCAAGTCAAGGCTGGGCGAAATGGTGCGCGGATCTTCCATCATGTAGGTGATCAGCTTACGCAAAAATCCGTTGTATTCGTCATCGATTTCGTTGTCCTGCTTGATGATGGCCACTGCCATGGTGGTGTCAAGTCGAGCAAACGAGTCAAGCGTTTTGCGCAGCAGGGCAGCTGCCAGGTCGGAAGCGACGCGCAATTCTGAGCTGGGCAAATTGCGTGGTGTGCCGTTTTGTATGATGGATTTGACCATGCGTGCAATACGGGCGATTTCATCACCTGCACGCTCCAGATTTTGGGTGGTGCGTGAAATCGCCATCAGAAAGCGCAAGTCACGTGCTGTCGGTTGGCGACGGCCAATGGTGGAGATGATCTCGTGGTCAATGCTCATCTCCATCTGGTTGATGACGGCTTCTTTTTCAAGTACCTGTTCTGCTGTCTCCAGGCTCAGATGCACCAGTGCATAAATGGCTTGGTGCAGCTGTGATTCAACCATTCCGCCCATTTCCAAGACATGGGTAGAGATGGAGTTGAGTTCTGTGTCGAACTGGCTGGAGATGTGTTTGTCGCTCATGATTAACCAAACCTTCCTGTGATGTAGTCTTCTGTTTCAGTACGTTTTGGCTTGAAAAATATCTGCTCGGTCGCACCGAACTCAATCAGTTCACCCAGGTACATGTAGGCGGTAAAGTCGCTGCATCGCGCAGCTTGCTGCATATTGTGCGTCACGATGGCAATGGTGTAATCTTTTTTGAGCTCATTGATCAGCTCTTCTACCTTGCCGGTAGAAATCGGATCCAGTGCGGAGGTCGGCTCATCAAGCAACAACACCGACGGTTTAACTGCCACGCTGCGGGCAATGCAAAGACGCTGCTGTTGTCCGCCAGACAGCGATAGGCCGTTTTGACCCAGTTTGTCTTTGACCTCGTTCCACAGTGCGGCCTTGGTCAAAGCCCACTCTACCCGCTCGTCCATGTCGACTTTGTTCATGCTTTCGTAGAGACGAACGCCAAAAGCAATGTTTTCATAAATAGTCATCGGAAAAGGCGTTGGCTTTTGGAAAACCATGCCAATGCGTGCGCGCAGCAGGTTCAAGTCCTGTTGTTTGTCCAGGATGTTGGTGCCGTAAAAGTTGATCTCGCCTTCAGCCCGCTGGCCTGGGTACAGGCTGTACATGCGGTTGAGTGTTCGCAGCAAAGTCGACTTTCCGCAGCCTGAGGGTCCGATGAATGCAGTGACTTTTCGCTCCGCAATGTTCATAGTGACTTCTTTGAGCCCGCGGAAGTTACCGTAATAAAAGTCGAGATTACGCACTTCGATCGCGTTTTTCAGTTCTGTGAGGGTTTCAGGCATTTTTTCGGTCCGGTTGGTGTTCAGTCAGTCGATGTTTGAAATGAGTCAAGTCGGCAGCTTGGCAGTTTTACGCACTTACCTTTTCACGGAAGAAAACCCGCGCCAGGATGTTCAAAACCAGTACGGCCAAGGTGACAAGCAGAGCGCCGCCCCAAGCCAGACGTATCCAGTTATCGTAGGGGCTCATGGCGAATTGAAAGATCACCACAGGCAAATTGGCCATGGGCCTGCTCATGTCTGTGCTGTAAAACTGGTTGTTCAAGGCAGTGAACAAAAGAGGCGCAGTTTCGCCGCTGATGCGTGCAAGGGCTAAAAGTAAGCCCGTGATGACGCCACTTTTGGCAGCCCGCAGCGTAATTAGGGTAGAAACCTTCCAGCGTGGCGCGCCAAGGGCAAAGGCCGCCTCTCGAAGACTACCGGGTACCAGCCTGAGCATGTTTTCAGTGGTACGCATGACCACCGGAATAGCAATCAGTGACAAGGCCAGACTGCCGGCATAACCTGAGAACCTGCCGAAAGTAGCCACAGCGATGGCGTAAACAAAAAGCCCCAGAACGATGGAAGGGGCCGACAACATGATGTCGGTGACAAAGCGTGTCAGCACTGCAGTCTTGCTCTGGTCGCCATATTCAGTCAGGTAAACCCCTGCCAAAATACCAACAGGCGTAGACACCAAGACAGACAAGCCCACCATCATCAGGCTGCCAATGATGGCATTTCGCAGCCCGCCTCCCTCAGTGCCCGGTGCCGGCGTGTCTTTGGTGAACAAATTCCAGTCCAGCGCGGCCAGACCATTGGAGAAAAGCACAAACAAAATCCAGAGCAGCACTGTCAAACCAAGTGCCATAGCGCACATGGACAGAAAAAGTCCCTGTGTATTGGAACGGCGTCGGCGTGCGTAAAGCTGTTGATTGAAATTGGTCAACATATCAACCCCCTTTGGCTTTTTCAGTGCGGTTAATTAACAGTTTGGCCATGGCCAGCACCACAAAAGTGATCACAAACAGCAGGAACGCCAACGCAAACAAAGTGGCGATGTGAAAATCTGCCGCCTCACCAAATTCATTGGCCAGGGTGGAGGCGATAGATGTACCGGGTGAGAACAAAGATGTCGGCATTCTGTTGGCATTGCCGATGACGAAGGTGACCGCCATGGTTTCGCCAAGTGCCCGACCCAAACCCAGCATGATGCCGCCGATCACGCCCGTTTGCGTGTAGGGCAGCACGACATTGCGGATGACCTCCCAGGTGGTGCAACCCAAGCCGTAAGCTGATTCGCGCAGGATGGGCGGTGTGACGTCGAAAACGTCGCGCATCACCGCGGCAATGAAGGGCAGCACCATGAAGGCCAGCACAATGCCGGCCGCCAAAATGCCCATGCCGTTGGTGGAGCCGCCGAATAAAAAACCGACCAAAGGCATACCGCCCAGGATTTTTTGCAGCGGCACTTGCAGGTAGTCGGCAAAAAGTGGTGCAAAAACAAACAGACCGAACATGCCGTAAATGATCGAGGGAACAGCAGCCAATAACTCGATGGCGGTTCCCAGCGGACGGCGTAACCAGGTGGGGCAAGTTTCTGTCAGGAAAACCGCGATTCCAAATGCCAGGGGAACGGCGATGAGCATGGCGATACCGGCACTGGCCAGCGTACCGGCGATGGATATCGCAGCACCAAACTCTTCGTTGACGACGTCCCATTCGACGCGCCATATAAAGTTGATACCAAATTTTTGAAATGCCGGCCAGGCATTGATGAACAGCGAAGCAATGATGCCCGTCAGGGCCAGCAAGACCAGCAGCGAGAAAGTTTGCGTGAGCCGGTGGAAGACGACGTCTTGAAATCTTTGCCGCCTGGCGATACCCACCATGTTCGTCTGGCTGGATTCCGACATCACAGATTCATTCTGTGCGTTTGGTGAATTCATACTGGCTTCTATGCTCATGACATTACCCTGGCCATTTTGCTTATTCTAAAAAAACCGTGGGCCTGCGCGTTGCAGGCCCACGGCCGGTTTTTACAGAATTTACTTCTGGATTTGTGACCAGACTCTGCTGCGGATCTGATCTGTCAGGCTGTTAGGCAGGGCGACGTAGTCCAGTTCGTCAGCCATCTTGGCGCCATTTTTGAAGGCCCAGTCAAAAAACTTCAGTGCTTCAGCAGACGCTGCTTTGTCGGCGGGTTGCTTGTACATCAGGATGAACGAAGCGGTGCTGATGGGCCAGGATGTGGCACCCTTGGCGTTCACCATGGACACGCCCATACCTGGAACGCTGAACCAGTCAGCGCCGGCAGCGGCCGCAGCAAAGGTCTTGTCATCGGGAGCCACATATCTGCCATCGGCGTTTTGCAGCTGCATGAAATTCATGCCGTTTTTCTTGACGTAGGCATACTCAACGTAGCCGACCGAGCCCTTGATACGGTTGACGTTGGCTGCAACACCTTCGTTGCCCTTGCCGCCAACCGACGAAGCGGCTGGCCACTTGACAGCGGCATTCTTGCCAACCTTGTCAGCCCACTCTTTGCTGATAGCGCTCAGGTAGTCGGTGAAGTTGAAGGTGGTGCCGGAACCATCAGCGCGGTGCACCACGGTGATGGCCACGTCAGGCAGGTTTTTGCCTGGGTTCAGGGCTGCCAGTTTGGCGTCATTCCATTTGGAAATGGTGCCCATGAATACTTCAGCCAGCACGGGGCCGGTAATGCGCAACTCGCCAGGCTTGAAACCATCGAGGTTGAGCACGGGCACGGTACCGCCGATGATGGCGGGGAACTGAACCATGCCGTCTTTGTCCAGCTCAGCACCGGGCACAGGTGCGTCGGTGGCGCCGAAAGTCACTGTTTTGGCGCGGATTTGCTTGATGCCGCCGGACGAGCCGATGGACTGGTAGTTCATGCCGGTGCCGGTAACGGCTTTGTAGGCTTCGGCCCACTTGGCATAAATAGGGAAAGGGAATGTAGCGCCGGCGCCGGTGATGTCGGCGGCCATTGCAGAGCCCATGGCGATGCAGGTAAAGACGGTTGCGGCAACCGTTTTAAGCATTGTGCGTTTGAAGTTCATAAAAAAATCCTCGTTGCGGTTGTGAAAAGACAGTCCTCACTTTAGGTTGGCAACATGACAGTTCTGTGACATTTAGATCTTGTCATATTTTCAGGGCTATCCCCCCTTGGGCGGGCTGGGGTGCGCCCGGGGGCCATCCGCTTCAGGGTCTTGGCGCGGTATCCCTTGGGGCTTGCAAGGCTCGCCACAAAAGGGCCAAAAAGCTCAGCGCTACAGCCGCCAGGGCCAGTGTTGCCGCTGACCAGAAGCTGGCCGGATTGGGCGCCGCCGGCAGGCTGGCGCTGCCGCCATAGGCCAGGAAGTAGCCACCGGCCAAGCCAACACCCCACAGCAGGACTCCGTAGATCAGCAGGGGCACCAGGGTGATGCGGTAGCAGCGCAGCAAAAAGGCGCACAGCGCCTGCACTGAGTCGGCCAGATGGTAGAGCGCCACCCAGCCCAGCAAAGAGGACGCCGCTACCACCACTTCAGGGTTGCGTGAAAACCAGGCCGGGATGTGCAGGCTGAGAAGCCACAGCAAAAGTGCCAAGGCCGTGGCGCTGAGTCCTGACAGCCCCAGTGACATACCGACAACGCGCCGGGCCAGAGACGGCTCGCCGGCGCCTATCCAATAAGACACGCGTGCGCTGCTGGCAATGGCCAAAGACAGGGGAACCATATAAAGCAGCGCAGCCAGGCTGGCGGCAATCTGGTGGCTGGCTGCAGCCACTGTGCCCTGCCGGGCAATGAAAAGCGCCATCAGTGTGAAGGAAGTCACCTCGACCATGTAAGACAGACCGGCCGGCAGGCCCAGCCTTGCGAAGCTGGCAATCTGCCGCCAGTCGGGCTTTTCCATGCGGGCCCAGATCCGGTAGGGCCGGTAAATCGGGTTGCTGCGCAAGAGCAGCACTGCCATCAGCAGCAAGAAATAGTTGACCACCAGCGTGGCCCATGCGCAACCCACAGCACCCTGGGGCGAAAGGCCCGCGCCGCCGGCAACAAACCAGATCGACAGAGGAATTTTCACAACCAGCGCGCCGACTTGCAGCCAAGTGACCAGCACCGGTTTGCCTAAGGCCTGGTTGAGCGTGCTGAACTGCCGAAACAAAAGAGAGGGCGCAAAGGCCAGGGCCAGCACAGCCAGATAAGCGCGCACCTCAGCTTGCATGTCTGGCGGTATGTCGGCCCACTGCAGCAAGCGGCCCGGCAGCAGCAATACGGCCATGCCGGCACAACTCAAAAGCGCGCTCAGGTAAAGGCTTTGGCGGATGGACTGGCCCAGCGCATGGTGCTGTTGGGCCCCGCGCATCTGCGCCCAGATGGGCAAAAGCGCTTGAATCACGCCGATCAAACCGACATAAACACTGATGTAAATGGCTGAGCCAACCGACAGCGCAGCCAGTGCCGTGTCACTGTAGCGCCCGGCAATCACGGTGTCTGCCACCCCGAAAGCCATCACAGCCAGTTGCCCCAGCAGCACGGTGCCGGCATGGCGCAAGATGAGCTTGAGTTCTTTCACGCGCCAGGTATCAGGCGGCGAAACACCACCACGTTTTCGCTGCGGTCCATGGGCCGTCGAATCATGATCAAGCGCTGCCACTCTTTTTCAGGGTGGGTCAGTGTCATCGTGGCCAGGGAGCCGCTGTCAACCACCATGTATGGGCAGTTCTGGCTTTGTGCAGCGGGTCGTAAATCAAGCTTGCTGTGGTAGCGCAGCGCTGCGATCTGGGCGGAGTTCAAGCCCAGCACCGAGACGCAAGTGTGCCGATTAACTTGTCTGGCGACTTGCTGGGCCATTGGCAGATAGCTGCGCGCATAGTCCAGCACCGGCAGCCATAAAGTCATCAACAGCAGCCAGCACAGCGTGGTGCCCCCGGCCGGCAGGATGAGAGATTTCCAGATGGCAGCGCGTTGTTGGCCGGTACGCCATTTCACAAGCCAAGCCCAAGCCAGGGTGCCGGCCAGTGCCAGCACAAAGGCCAGCGCCGAGAAGCTAGGCTCAAAGCCAGGTGCCAGCTTGGCCACATTGTTGGCCATGGGCCGAGGGACACCGGTTTGCATGGCCACCCAGATCAGCCAGATGATGATTGCGCACGAGGTGAAAAACAGCAGAGTGAACCAATCGATCAGCGATGCCACGCTGCGTCTGAGCGTTGGAAGTGCAAAGGCCGCCAGCGCCGCCAGCGGTGGCAGGCCCAGCAGCAGGGCGCGCTCAAATGCGCTGGTAAACACGGTGGTTCCAATGGCGACCGCCGCAAACCAAAGTGGCAGCGCCACATGGCGGCTGGCAAGTTGCAGGCGCCAACGGTACAAGGTCCACAAAGCCAGTGGCCAGGCCGGCCAAGGAAACCATAAAAACAAGCGAAAAATGCGGCCCCACTCTGTGCTGGCCCGGCTGGGGTTCAGGGCATTGAAGTTGACGCGCCAGGCCCATTGGTCCAGCGCATAAGCCAGGGCCGCAGCGCCGGCGGTGGCCAGGGTGATCAAGAGCATCCAGCCGCGGGTGTCTGTCTGCACGCCCTGGCTGCTTGTAGGATGGTCTTCGGTCACACCGCCCCAGCGGCTGTGAGACCACTCCACCACAACGCAGCCCAGCCCCAGCAAGCTGGCCACCGCGGGTGCGCCGCTCAGCGAGAGTCCCACAATGCCGGTGACAAAGGCGGATGCCGGACCCAGCAACCGCCAGGGGCTGCGGTAAGGACTGGCTGCCACGCTGTAAAACATCAGCGTGGCAAAGCTGAGTTGGGTCATGCTGGAAGTTGTTTCGTGCGACAACTGCGCCAGACCCAGACAAGCCAGCAGCGCCAACAGGCCGGCGTCCGCGATGGCTCTGGCGTAGTCAGTGGGTTTGGCTTCGCCCCCAAAGGCAAAGGCCACTGGCTGGGCTTGCGGACTGCGCGTGAGGTAGTAAACCGCATACCAGGTAGCTAGCAGCGTCAATGCCAACAGCAACACATAGGGCAGGCGTGCGGCCAAGGCCGGGTCTAGAAAAGGCAAAAGCCAGATTGCCGCAGCACCCAGCCAATAAGGCAGCAGCCCGTCAAGGCCCGCGGTTTGACCCATCAGACTGGGTTGCAACCAGCCGCTGCCGGTTTGCGCAAGTTCTTGCATCACGCCAAAAGCGGTGATGTCTGCGCTCTTCCATGGGCCACGGCCGACAAAGCCTGGCAGCACATAAGCCACGCCAAACAACAGCAGCGCAAGGCGAGGCAGCCTGCGAACCGCAGACTGGGAAATGATGGCGGGGGAGGGCAGGTTCAAAGCAAAAGCGGGAGGTCAGAGGTTTCTGGACGTAAGCCTGAATGATGAGGGAAAAGCGGGCCTGTTGGGCGAAAAAAAAGCAGCCTGAACCTCAGGCTGCTTTTTGTATCGACTCGAAATTCTTCGCAGCTTACTTGGCGGCAGTCTTGCCGAAACGGTTGCGGAACTTCTCGACACGTCCACCCATGTTGTCCACGGATTTTTGCGTGCCGGTGTAAAAAGGGTGTGATTCGCTGGAAGTGTCCAGCTTGTACAGAGGCAGCTCGCGGCCGTCATCCATCTTCACCATCTCTTTGGTGTTGACGCATGAACGCGTGACAAACTTGAAGTTGTTGGACAAGTCCAAAAAGCAAACTTCGCGGTAGTTAGGGTGAATGCCGTCTTTCATTTCTCTGTTCCTTGATCGTTGCGGGAGCCATCCAAGCCAGTCCTAGACACTTTCCACTAAGCCGCACATTATGCCACGCAAAAGCACCCCACCCGTCATCCCCACCCAGCAAGGGCCGCGGGTCCGGCTTAGCCGGTCCGCAGGCGCAGCACCCCTTAAGGGGAGGGTTAAAAGAGGGAAGACCGGTTGTCCCTTCCAGCAGGGGCCGCGGATCCGGCTTAGCCGGTCCGCAGGCGCAGCACCCCTAAAGGGGAGGGTTAAAAGAGGGAAGACCGGTTGTCCCTTCCAGCAGGGGCCGCGGATCCGGCTTAGCCGGTCCGCAGGCGCAGCACCCCCTCGGGGGGCAGCTTTTACACGAAGTGAAAAGCGTGGGGGCCCTTAATTACCCGCCTCTGCGCATCATGTCAAAGAACTCGTGGTTGTTCTTGGTGGCTTTCATGTTTTTGAGCATGAGTTCCATCGACTCGATCTCGTCCATGTTGTACATGAACTGGCGCAAAATCCGCGACTTTTGCAAAATCTCGGGGGACAGCAGCAACTCTTCCTTGCGGGTGCCGCTGCGGTTGAGGTTGATGGCAGGGAACACGCGCTTTTCATAAAGGCGGCGGTCCAGGTGGATTTCGCAGTTGCCGGTGCCCTTGAATTCCTCAAAGATCACCTCGTCCATGCGGCTGCCGGTGTCGATCAGTGCGGTACCGATGATGGTCAGGCTGCCGCCTTCTTCAATTTTGCGGGCCGCACCAAAAAACCGCTTGGGCCGCTGCAGGGCGTTGGCGTCAACACCGCCGGTCAGCACCTTGCCGGATGAGGGCAAAACGTTGTTGTAGGCTCGGGCCAGGCGGGTGATCGAGTCCAGCAGGATCACCACGTCCTTGCCGAGTTCGACCAGGCGCTTGGCACGCTCAATCACCATTTCGGCCACGTGCACGTGGCGAGCGGCCGGCTCGTCAAAGGTCGAAGAGATCACTTCGCCGCGCACGCTGCGCTGCATTTCGGTCACTTCTTCAGGGCGCTCGTCCACCAGCAGCACCATCATCACCGAGTCGGGGTAGTTGGCGGTGATGGCATGGGCGATGTTTTGCATCATCACGGTCTTGCCTGACTTGGGCGGCGCCACCAGCAAGGCGCGCTGGCCTTTGCCGATCGGGGCAATGATGTCGATGATCCGGCTGGTCAGGTTCTCTTCGCCCTTCATCTCGCGTTCGAGCTTGTACTGCTCGCGCGGGAACAACGGAGTCAAGTTCTCGAACATCACCTTGTGCTTGTTGTCTTCCGGTGCGCCGTCGTTGATCTTGTCAAGCTTGTTCAGCGCAAAGTAACGCTCGCCATCTTTGGGCGTGCGCACTTCGCCTTCGATCATGTCGCCGGTGTGCAGATTGAAGCGGCGGATCTGGCTGGGGCTGATGTAGATGTCGTCGGTCGAGGCGGTGTAGCTCGAGTCCGGTGCACGCAAAAATCCAAAGCCGTCGGGCAGCACTTCCAGCACACCGTCAGCAACGATGGTCTCGCCGGTTTTGGCGCGCTTTTTGATGATGGCGAACATCAGCTCCTGCTTGCGCATGCGGCCGACGTTTTCGATCTCAAGTGCTTCGGCTTGCTTGAGGACTTCAGACACATGCAGTGCCTTGAGTTCGTTTAAGTGCATGGAGTTACCTGCGTGAATGGAACACCTGGAAAGTGGCGTTCAACTGAAAACTGGGGGGTGTGGAAAGATGAGCCAGCCGGCGATGGGCTTCAATGGCTCTAAACCAGCTTGTCAAGGCCGGTATTCAAATGCTTTGAGGGAAAGTCCGAAAGCTTTGGTGAATTATGACAGGAAAAAACAAGGTTTTGGTGAGGCAGGCCGGGCGATCATTGCCAAGCCCAACAGGATGACCAAGGCCAGTGCACAGACACTGGCCTTGAAGCCGGGACTCAGGCCAGTTGCTGGTTGATGAATTCGGTCAATTGGGCCTTGCTCAAGGCGCCGACTTTGGTGGCCGCAAGCTCACCACCTTTGAAGATCATCAGGGTGGGAATGCCGCGGATGCCGAATTTGGCCGGCACGTCACGGTTTTCGTCGACGTTCATCTTGGCGATCTGAAGTTTGCCTACGTAACCGGCTGCCACTTCGTCGAGAATCGGTGCAATCATCTTGCAAGGACCACACCATTCCGCCCAGTAGTCCACCAGCACCGGTGTGCTTGATTTAAGTACATCCGCTTCAAATGTGGCGTCGGTGGTGTGTTTGATCAGATCGCTGGCCATGAAGGCTCCTTGAGAATTAGTTCAAGATACGGCTAAAGTGAGTGTCATTGTGGCAGAAAGCCGGTACCTTGGCCGACCCGCCCCCGCACAGGTTCTTTCATCAGCCTCCTACAGACCACGGCAATTGCACCCCATGAGCAACCAGCACTTTATTGACAGCAACTGGCGCAGGGTGATGGGCTTGATACGTGAGGAGATCGCCGCCAGGGGGCTTCACCCCAGCGCCTGCGTTGTGCTGGTGCCGTATGCGCAGCTGATGCCCCAGGCCCGCCAAGCCTGGGCCGAGCAGGGTGACGCTGCTTTTGTGCCGCGTTTTGAGACCACCATGAACTGGGCCAACAACCTGCAGATGCCCCTGGCCGGGCCTCTGGTGCCGGGGCCAGGCGAGCTGACCATGGACACGGCGTGCGACTGGCTGACTGCCGCCGGTTTGCTGACGCAGGCCGGTTTGGGTGCGCACAAGGAGATGTTGGCGGGGCGGCTGGTTGAGGCCGCCTGGTCGCTGGCGCGCCTGGCAGCTGCCTGGCCGCCGCAGGAGCGCGCCGGTTGGGGTCAAAAACTGGCGCCGCAGCTGGCTGCTGGCATGGATTCCCCCTTGTTGAAGCTGGAGTCTGCTGTAGGCCAAATTGCCCTGGCCTGGGCGTCCACTTCTGCGTACCCGACCGATGTGCTGTTTTTGGCCAAAGGCGAGTTGCTGGTCGTGCTGGAAGGTTTTCAGGCGGACCCCTTGAGCGACGCACTCCAGGCTCGCTGGGGTGAGCGGTCGCTGTCTTTGCCCTTGCTGGTGCCGGGTGCACCTGGGCAGACTGCGCTGCAAGCCGCCAGCGATGCAGAAGACGAAGCGCAGCGCGCTGCGGCCTGTGTGCTGGCGCGCCTGAGCCAAGGCTTGAGCCCGGTGGCATTGGTGGCGCAAGACCGCTTGCTCACACGCCGCGTGCGCGCCATGCTGGCCGACCTGGGGGTGGCCGTTCGCGACGAGACCGGCTGGAAGCTGTCGACGACCCGCGCTGCGGCGAGCATCATGAGCTTGCTGCGTGCAGCCGCCTGGGATGTGTCCTCGGATGCCATGCTCGATTGGCT
>JBILIK010000045.1:0-21325 GCA_044350025.1 Polaromonas sp.
AACAAGCTGGGCAATGAAGACAAGAGCTTTGTCTGGCTCAAGCGCCAGGTCGAAGAGCCGGTGGCCAAGCGCATCACCGAGCTCGGTCTCAAAGGCATTCACCAGGACAGCGGATTCAAGCGCCAGTACCCGGATGGCGAAGCCACGGCGCACGTGATCGGCTTTACCAACATTGAAAACACCGGCCTCGATGGCATGGAGCTGACTTTTGAGAAGCACTTGCTCGGACGCTCGGGCTCCAGGCGCGTGATCAAAGACGGTAAAGGCCGCGTGGTGGAGGACATCCGCGACAAAGTGCCGCCTGTCGATGGCAAGGACCTGCAACTCTCGCTGGACAGCAAGGTTCAGTTTTTTGCCTATCAAAAACTGCGCGAGACCGTGACTGCGCAAAAAGCCAAGGGCGGCAGCGTGGTGGTGCTCGACGCTGTCACCGGCGAAGTGCTGGCGCTGGCCAATTACCCCAGCTACATGCCTGACAAACGCAAAAACCTCACGGGCGAGCTGTTGCGCAACCGCGCTGTGACGGACACCTTTGAGCCGGGCTCGACCATGAAGCCGATCACCGTGGCCATGGCCCTGGAAGCCGGCCGCGTCACGCCACAAACGCTCATCGACACCGGGCCGGGACGCTATGCGATTGGCGGCTTCAACATCACCGACAAGCACAACTACGGCACGCTGACGGTCGAGGGTGTGATTCAAAAATCCAGCAACGTGGGCGCGCTCAAGATTGCACAAAAAATGAGTCCGCATGAAATGTGGGACACCTTCACCGCATTGGGTTACGGGCAAAAACCGCAGATTCAATTTCGCGGCGCTGTCACCGGCCGGGTGCGCCCCTGGAAAAACTGGCGTCCTGTCGACCAGGCCACCATGTCCTATGGCTACGGCTTGTCGGCCTCGCTGTTTCAAATGGCGCATTCGTACACGGCCTTTGCGCATGACGGACGCATCATTCCGCTGACCATGCTCAAGAGCACAGAGCCGGCGGTGGGCGTGAAGGTCTTCTCCCCTGAAAACGCCCAGGCGGTGCGGCGCATGCTGCAAATGGCGGCAGCCCCCGGCGGTACCGGTCAGCTGGCGCAGACGGTGGGTTATTCAGTGGGCGGCAAGTCAGGCACTGCGCACAAGCAAGTTGGTAAGGGCTATGCCAGTGACAAATACCGCGCCTGGTTCGCCGGCATGGCACCCATCGACACGCCGCGCATCATTGTGGCCGTGATGATTGACGAGCCCAGCAACGGGCAGTATTTCGGCGGGGTGGTGGCGGCACCTGTTTTCAGTGAAGTGGTGCAGCAAACGCTGCGCCTGATGAATGTGCAACCCGATGTGACGGTCAAGCCGCAAATCGTGGCCAACCCGGTGGAGGAGTCGCTGTGAACGCGTCATCATCCACGCAGGCCTTGGCGACACCGCAAGCGGCCGCCAGCTGGCTGCAGCAGCACATCACCGGCACGCTGCGCTCTGACAGCCGCCATGTGCGCCGTGGCGACGGTTTTCTGGCCTGGCCGGGCGCGGCCACCGATGCGCGGCGTTACGTGGCCGATGTGCTGGCCGAAGGCGCTGCTGCCTGCCTGGTAGAGGCCGACGGTGCGCAGATCTACGACTGGCGTGATGCGCGTGTGGCCACTTACGCCGGCCTCAAGCGGGATGCCGCTCCCATCGCTGCCGCCTACTTTGGTCAGCCCAGCGAACACTTGTCGGTGCTGGCAGTCACCGGCACCAACGGCAAGACCTCAAGCGCATGGTGGCTGGCGCAGGCCCTGAGCCGCTTGGGCCAGCGCTGTGCGGTGGTGGGCACCCTGGGTATTGGCGAGCCGGGCGCTGTGGTTTTCAACGGACTGACGACGCCGGACCCGGTGATTTTTCAGCAAGCTTTGCGTCGTCTGGTGGACGAAGCTTATGCGGCGTGCGCTGTAGAGGCCTCTTCCATCGGCCTGGCTGAACACCGCCTTGACGCGACAAAGGTGCACACCGCCATCTTCACCAATTTCACCCAAGACCATTTGGATTACCACGGCTCTATGCAGACCTACTGGGCGGCCAAAGCCAAGCTGTTTGACTGGCCCGGCCTGAAGGCAGCGGTCATTAACATCGATGATGCGCACGGCCCGGGTCTGGTTGAGAAGTTGAAGACGCGCGGCCTGGACCTCTGGACGGTGTCGGCCAGCGGTCCAGCGCGGTTGAGGGCAGATGCGATCCGCTATGGCCTGAACTCCATGAGCTTTGACGTGCACGAAGGCCAGTCAGTTTGTCAGATCCAAGCGCCGGTGGTCGGCGACTACAACCTGGCCAATTTGCTGGGCGTGATTGCAGCCTTGCGCAGCCTGGGTCTGCCGCTGCAAAAGATTGCTGACAGTTGCGCTGGCCTGAGCCCGGTACCCGGTCGCATGGAGACACTGGCGAACGAAGGTCGGCCCTTGGTGGTGATTGATTACGCCCACACACCGGACGCCTTGGCCAAAGTGCTGCAAGCACTGCGGCCGCTGACGCACCAGCGGGGCGGCCGGCTCAGCTGCGTGTTCGGTTGCGGCGGTGACCGCGACGCCAGCAAGCGCCCGCTGATGGCCGCCGCTGCAGCAGCTGGCGCAGACCATCTGGTGATCACCAGTGACAACCCGCGCAGCGAGGACGCCGGCGCCATCATGGCCGACATACTGACCGGCTTGCCGGCTTCGGCATCAGCGCAGGTGCAAGCCGACCGGGCCATCGCCATTGCCTCAGCACTGCAACAAGCCGGTGCGCAGGATGTGGTGTTGATTGCGGGCAAAGGTCATGAGAACTACCAGGAAATCCGGGGGCAGAAACTGCCGTTTTCCGACCGTGCGGTGGCTCAAGCAGCGCTGGCCAGCTACACCCCGAAAGACGCAGGGGCAGGCGCATGATGACGCTGGCCCAGGCTCAAGCCATGCTGCCGGGTGCGCAGCTGGTGGGCGACGCCCGCTTGCAATTTGCGCGCGTTCACACGGACACGCGCAGCCTGCGCACCGGTGACTTGTTTGTAGCGCTCAAGGGCGAGCGCTTTGATGCGCATGATTTTCTGGCGCAAGCCGGCGCCCAGGGCGCTGTCGCCGCCTTGGCAGAGCAGGGCTTGGCCGAAGCGGGCTTGCCGGGCTTGCAGGTGGCCAACAGCAAAGCGGCGCTGGGCCAGCTGGCTGCCGGTTGGCGCGCGCAGTTCACGCTGCCGCTGGTGGCAGTCACCGGCAGCAACGGCAAGACCACCGTCACGCAAATGATCGCTGCCATCCTGCGCAACTTCAGGGGCGAGCAGGCATTTGCCACCGAAGGCAATTTCAACAACGACATCGGCGTGCCGCTGACGCTGTTGCGCTTGCGAGCCTCGCACCAGGCGGGTGTGGTCGAGCTTGGCATGAACCACCCCGGCGAAATTGCTGAATTGGCCGCCATGACGCAAGCCACCGTGGCCCTTGTCAACAATGCCCAGCGTGAGCATCTGGAGTTCATGGTCACCGTGGAAGCGGTGGCGCGTGAAAACGGTGCCGTTATCAGCGCCCTGGCCGAAGACGGCGTAGCAGTTTTCCCGGCCGACGATGCGCACACGCCGATCTGGCGTGCACTGGCCGGTGCGCGTCGCACCATCACCTTTGCCCTGGACAGCGCTGCAGACCTCAGCGGCAGCGCCAGCTGGACCGGGAGCAGCTGGCAAGTGAAAGCTACAACACCCGCAGGCGCCCTGGTCTTTGCGCTGAACGTGGCCGGTCGCCACAACGTCAAAAATGCCTTGGCTGCGGCTGCTTGTGCGCTGGCCGCAGGTGTGCCCCTGGCAGCGATTGCCGCCGGGCTGACGGCATTTGTACCCGTCAAGGGCCGTTCACGCGCATGGCAACTGTCGCTGGCCGGCCAGCCGCTGACGGTGGTGGACGACAGCTACAACGCCAATCCCGATTCGGTGCGGGCTGCCATCCAGGTGCTCAGCGAGCTGCCGGGGCCCCGCCTGCTGGTTCTGGGCGACATGGGTGAAGTGGGCGAGCGCGGCCCTGAGTTTCATGCGGAGATCGGGGCCTATGCAAAGGCATGCGGTATCGAGCAGCTGGTCTGCACGGGTGTGCTGATGCAGCACGCCGCCGCCGCCTGCCCTGGCGCACGCCATCACGCAGATTTCGAAGCGCTGCTGCAAGACGTCAGGCAACACCTGCCGGGCTGCGCCAGCGCGCTGGTCAAGGGATCGCGCTTCATGAAGATGGAGCGTGTGCTTGAGGACATGCAGCAACAAGCGGCGGCTGCATCACAGCCGCTTACATCTGCTCCAAAGGAAAAAGCATGCTGATCAACCTGGCCCAGTGGCTGCAAACCCTGTCGCCTGAATTCGGTTTTTTCCGGGTGTTCCAGTACCTGACCTTCCGGGCTGTGATGGCGGCACTGACGGCCTTGCTGATTGGTTTGATCGCCGGGCCTTTCGTGATCCGGCGCCTGGTGGCGCTGAAGATCGGCCAGCCGATCCGTGAGTACGCCATGCAAACGCACCTGAGCAAGAGCGGCACACCCACCATGGGCGGCGTGCTGGTGCTGCTGGCGATTGCCATTGCCACCTTGCTGTGGGCCGACCTGGGCAACCGTTTCGTGTGGATTGTGCTCCTGGTCACGCTGGGCTTCGGCGCCATCGGCTGGGCCGATGACTGGCGCAAAGTGGTTCACAAAGATCCCGAGGGCATGCGCTCGCGCGACAAGTATTTATGGCAGTCACTGGTTGGCCTGCTGGCTGCGCTGTACCTGGTGTTCAGTATTTCTGAGAGCTCCAACCTGCGGGTGCTGGAACTTTTCTTGAGCTGGGTGCAATCGGGTTTTGATGTGAACCTGCCGCCCAAGGCCGGTCTTTTGCTGCCGTTTTTCAAGGAAGTCAGCTACCCCCTGGGCGTCTTTGGCTTTGTGATCCTGACTTACCTGGTGATCGTCGGCTCCAGCAACGCGGTGAATTTGACCGACGGCCTGGACGGCCTGGCGATCATGCCGGTGGTGATGGTGGGTTCGGCGCTCGGCGTTTTTGCTTATGTCACCGGCAGTGCGGTGTTTTCGCGCTACCTGTTTTTGCCGCACATTCCGGGCGCTGGCGAGCTGCTGATTTTTTGCGCCGCCATGGCTGGTGCGGGCCTGGCCTTTTTATGGTTCAACACCCACCCGGCCCAGGTCTTCATGGGCGATGTGGGTGCGCTGGCGCTGGGGGCAGCATTGGGCACGATTGCCGTGATCGTGCGTCAGGAAATTGTGCTGGCCATCATGGGCGGCATTTTTGTGGCTGAGGCCTTGTCGGTCATGCTGCAGGTGCTGTATTTCAAATACACCAAACAAAAATACGGCAGTGGCCGGCGCATTTTGAAAATGGCACCGCTGCATCATCACTTTGAGAAAAGCGGCTGGAAAGAAACGCAAGTGGTTGTGCGTTTTTGGATCATCACCATGCTGCTGTGTCTGGTCGGTTTATCGACCTTGAAATTGCGATGAAAAATCTAGCCGGTCAACAGGTTCTGGTGCTCGGGCTCGGCGCGTCCGGCCTGGCGCTGGCGCGCTGGTGCGTGCGCCATGGCAGCACTGTGACCGTGGCCGACACGCGCAGCGCACCGCCACAGTTGACCGCCTTACAGCAGTTGCCCGGCGTGCGATTTGTGGCCGGTGACTTTGCAGCACTCATGGCCGGTGGTGAAACCTTTGATTTGATTTTGCGCAGCCCCGGCTTGTCGCCTCATGACATTGCACCCGTGCTGCTGGCAAGCCAAGACAAAGCGACGGCCTGGGGCAATGAGTTGAGCTTGTTTGGACAGGCCTTGCGCGAACTGGGCCAGGAGCCTGAGCCGCAAGTTCCTGCACCGCATGAGACAGCGCCGGCAGTTGCGACTGCAGTCAACGCCTTAGAAATACCAATAGATTCTGCGCAGCACGAAGAATCAGTGCAGCCCACAGACGAAGTGCTGCCCGAGGATGATGACAGCGCGCCGGTGTACCTGGTGCCGCCACCTGTCTCGCTGGCTTACCGTCCCCAGGTGATTGCGATTACCGGCACCAACGGCAAGACCACCGTGACTGCACTGACGGGCCAGCTGGTTCAGCGTGCCGGCAAAAAGGTGGCCGTGGCCGGCAACATCGGCCCGACATTGCTGGACACCTTGTCGGACTGCATGGACAACGATTCCTTGCCCGATGTGTGGGTGCTGGAGCTGTCCAGTTTTCAGCTGGAAGGTGTGACGGATTTTGAGCCCACCGTCGCCAGCGTGCTCAACATCAGCCAGGACCATCTGGACTGGCACGGCAGCATGGAGGCTTATGTGCGCGCCAAGTCGGCGGTGTACGGTCAGCATGGCGTGATGCTGCTCAACCGGCAAGACCCGCTGGTCATGGAGGCGCTACCGGCCGTTGAAAAAGCTGCCACCAAGGCATTTGGCAAATCATCCGCTAAAAACCGTGTGCTAGGGCGCAAAGTGCACACCTTCGGCACGGACATGCCGACCCAGCCCGGTGACTACGGCATTGAGAGTGTCAATGGCATGGCCTGGCTGGTGCGCGCCAGTCAAGCAGATGAAACCATCAAGCGCCGCCATGAAGAAGAAACTCCGCTGTATGTGCAGCGCTTGATGCCGGTTGACGCTTTGCGCATACGCGGTCTGCACAATGCCGCCAATGCCCTGGCCGCTTTGGGGCTGGCTGCCGCCGCCGGTTGCTCATTGGCGCCGATGTTGCATGGTCTGCGTGAGTACCGCGGCGAGCCGCACCGCATGGCTTCGGTCTTGGTGGTGCGCGGGGTCGAGTATTTTGATGACAGCAAGGGCACCAATGTCGGTGCCACTGCGGCAGCCCTGCATGGTTTGGGTCCCGAGCGCCGCCTGGTGCTGATCCTGGGCGGCGAGGGCAAAGGCCAGGATTTCACACCGCTGGCGGCGCCGGTGTCGCGCTATGTGCGTGCCGTAGTGCTGATCGGTCGGGATGCGCCCTTGATCCGCGCCGTCCTGGAAAGCACAGGTGTTGAATTGCTGGCGGCTGACAGCATGGCGACTGCGGTGGCGCTGGCGGCCGACCGGGCGCAGGCCGGCGATGCGGTGCTGATGTCCCCGGCCTGCGCCAGCTTCGATATGTTTGACAACTATGGCCACCGCGCACAGGTGTTTTGTGATGCGGTGCAGGCACTTGCACTGGACGAGGGGGTCACGCTATGAGTGTTGCGCAGCGTCTGATGTCCTGGTTCGGCGCCGGTGCGGCTGAGCCGGACGCACTGCCTGTGCGAACCAGCATGGGCCGCGTCAGCAACGCAACGCCGGTGCGCCTGCTTGGCTTTGATCAGGCGCTGGTCGGCGTAACGCTGGCTTTGCTGATCTGGGGCTTGGTGATGGTGTACTCCGCTTCGATTGCCATGCCTGACAACCCGAAGTTCTCGCAGTACCAGCACAGTCATTTTTTGATGCGGCACTTGATATCGCTGGGCCTGGCCCTGGTGATGGCAGTGTTGGTTTTTCAGGTGCCACTGGCTGCCTGGGAAAAGATGGCGCCCTGGTTGTTCATTGCTTCGCTGGTGTTGCTGGTCTTGGTTTTGCTGCCTTTTGTGGGTAAAAGCGTGAACGGCGCGCGGCGCTGGATTTCGCTGGGCTTTATGAACTTTCAGCCTTCCGAGCTGGCCAAATTTGCCGTCTTGCTTTATGCCGCCGATTACATGGTGCGCAAGATGGATGTTAAGGAACGGTTTTTTCGCGCTGTATTGCCCATGGCTGCTGCGGTGGCTATCGTCGGGGTTTTGCTGCTGGCCGAGCCCGACATGGGTGCCTTCATGGTGATCTCGGTGATTGCCATGGGCATTTTGTTTCTGGGCGGCGTGAACGCCCGCATGTTTTTTGCCATTTCAACGGTGGTGGTGATCGCATTTGCTTTGATGGTGGCGCTCAGCGACTGGCGGCGCGAGCGGATTTTTGCCTACCTGGACCCTTGGGATGCCAAGCATGCGCTTGGTAAGGGGTTTCAGTTGTCGCATTCCTTGATCGCCTTCGGGCGCGGCGAAATATTTGGCGTGGGGCTGGGCGGCAGTGTTGAAAAATTGCACTGGCTGCCGGAAGCACACACCGACTTTTTGCTGGCTGTGATCGGTGAGGAATTCGGTCTGGTCGGCGTGCTTGTTCTGCTGGGGCTTTTCATGTGGCTGACGCGCCGCATTATTCATATCGGCCGTCAGTCAATTGCGCTGGACCGCTTGTTCCCCGGTCTGGTGGCCCAGGGCGTGGGTATATGGATCGGCTTTCAAGCCTTCATCAACATGGGTGTGAACCTGGGCGCCCTGCCTACCAAGGGTCTGACCTTGCCGCTGATGAGTTACGGCGGCTCTGCTATTTTGATGAACATGGTGGCCTTGGCCGTGGTGCTGCGCATTGACCATGAAAACCGTATTTTGATGCAGCGGGGAGGGCGTTAATGCAGCCGGCTCGCACAGCATTGATCATGGCCGGCGGTACAGGCGGTCATATTTTTCCGGGCTTGGCCGTGGCCCAGGCCTTGCGCGAGCGCGGCTGGAACGTGCACTGGCTGGGCGGCAAAGGCCGACCCGGTCAGCCCAGCATGGAAAGCCAGCTGGTGCCGGCGCATGGCATTGCTTTTGAGGCGATAGATTTCTCCGGTGTGCGCGGTAAGGGCCCTCTGACGCTGGCCTTGCTGCCCATGCGACTGCTGCACGCCTTCTGGCAAAGCATTCAGGTGCTGCGCCGCGTGCGCCCGGATGTGGTGCTCGGGCTGGGCGGTTACATCACCTTTCCGGGCGGCATGATGAGCGTGCTGCTGGGCAAGCCACTGATCTTGCATGAGCAAAACTCGGTGGTCGGTATGGCTAACCGCGTGCTGGCAGAAATAGCTGACCGCGTATTTACCGCCTTTCCCCATGTTCTCAAGAATGCGCAATGGGTGGGTAACCCATTGCGACCCGCCTTCACGCAGCAGCCGGCTGCCGCTGAGCGCTTTGCCGGGCGCAGCGGCCCGCTGAAATTGCTGGTGGTCGGTGGCAGTCTGGGCGCACGCGCGCTCAACGAACTGGTGCCCAAGGCATTGGCCCTGATCCATCCTGAGCAAAGGCCGCAGGTCACACATCAAAGCGGCGCAGCGCAAATTGAGGCCTTGCGTGCGCATTACGCCACCGCCGGCGTCCGTGCCGAACTCACGCCTTTCATCGATGACACGGCGCAGGCTTTTGCCGATGCCGATGTGCTGATTTGCCGTGCCGGTGCCAGCACGGTGACCGAACTGGCCGCTGTGGGCGCTGCCGCTGTGTTCGTGCCTTTTCCTGCTGCTGTGGACGACCACCAAACTGTCAACGCCCGTTTTCTGGTCGAAGCCGGCGGTGGCTGGTTGATGCCGCAAGCCGGTCTGACCCCCGAAGCGCTGGCCAGCCTGTTGCAAGGCATGGACCGCAGCAGCTTGCTCGAACGCGCGCAAGCGGCTGCCCGCCTGAAACAAATCCATGCCACGGCCAGCGTCGTTGCAGCCTGCGAGGAGTTGGCGTCGTGAAGCACGCAGTCAACAACATTCACTTCATCGGCCTGGGTGGCTCCGGTATGTCCGGCATCGCCGAGGTGCTGCACAACCTGGGCTACGTGATATCCGGCTCTGATCTGGCCGACAGCGCCACGCTGCGCCGGCTGGCAGGTTTGGGCATCAAGACTTTTGTGGGCCATGCTGCGGCCAACCTGGCCAGCGTGGACGCTGTGGTGACATCAACCGCTGTGCGCGCTGACAACCCGGAAGTGCTGGCCGCCCGCAGCAAAGGCATCCCTGTGGTGCCGCGCGCGCTCATGCTGGCCGAGCTGATGCGGCTCAAGCGCGGCATTGCAATTGCCGGCACACACGGCAAAACCACTACCACCAGCCTGGTCGCCTGCGTACTGGCTGAGGCCGGCATGGACCCGACCTTTGTGATCGGCGGACGGCTGAACAGCGCCGGCGCCAATGCCAAGCTGGGTGCGGGTGACTACATCGTGGTGGAGGCCGATGAGTCCGACGCCTCGTTTCTCAATTTGTTGCCCGTGATGGCGGTGGTCACCAACATTGACGCCGACCACATGGAAACCTACGGCCATGATTTCAACCGGCTCAAAGCCGCGTTTGTCGATTTTCTGCACCGCATGCCTTTTTACGGCACAGCCATTTTGTGTTCTGACGATGCCGCCCTGCGCGAGATCATGCCGCAGGTGTCTTGCCCGATCACCCGCTACGGACTGGGGGAAGAGGCGCAGGTGCGCGCCGTCAATCTGCGTCACGTCAACGGACAGATGCATTTCACCGTGCAGCGGCGCAACGGCGTGACTTTGCCGGACCTGCCGCTGGTGCTGAACCTGCCGGGCGAGCACAACGTGCTCAATGCACTGGCCGCCGTGGCCATTGCGGTCGAGCTGGATATTCCGGATGCGGCCGTGCAAAAAGCGCTGGCAGAGTTTCGCGGTGTCGGCCGGCGCTTTCAGTCCTATGGCCAAGTCCAGCTCAAGTCAGGCGGCAGCTGCACCGTGATCGATGATTACGGCCATCACCCGGTCGAGATGGCGGCGACCCTGGCAGCAGCACGTGGTGCATTTCCCGGGCAACGTCTGATCCTGGCCTTTCAGCCGCACCGCTACAGCCGCACACGTGACTGCTTTGAAGACTTCGTCAAAGTCATCGGCCTGGCCGATGCCGTGCTACTAAGTGAGGTGTATGCCGCTGGCGAAGCACCGATCGTTGCAGCGACTGGTCGCGATCTGGCCCGGGCCTTGCGTGTGGCCGGCAAGCTTGAGCCGGTGTTTGTGGATGCCATCGAGGCCATGCCGCAAGCGATTCTCGACAACGCACGGGATGGTGATGTGGTCATGTGCATGGGCGCCGGCTCTATTGGTCAGGTGCCCGCCAAGGTACTCATTTTGGGAGCTCAGCATGCCGGCTGATAAGACCCCTGCGCAAGCCATGGGCAAGGTGGCCGTGCTGATGGGTGGTGTGTCTGCCGAGCGCGACATATCCCTCATGACCGGCAATGGCGTGCTGACAGCTTTGCGGGCGCAGGGCGTTGATGCACATGCTTTTGACCCTGCTGCGCGCCCGCTCAGCGAGCTCAAGACGGAAGGATTTACGCGCTGCTTCATTGCACTGCATGGCCGCTTTGGCGAAGACGGCACGGTGCAAGGCGCGCTCGAACTACTGGGCATTCCCTACACCGGCTCCGGCGTCATGGCCTCGAGCATGTGCATAGACAAGGTCATGACCAAGCGGATTTGGCTGGCTGATGGATTGTCAACCCCGCGCTATGTGCTGCTGCGCCGTGGCGCTTACACCGACGCCGATGTGGCGGCCGTGCCTGCTGCCTTGGGATTACCGCTGATTATCAAACCGGCGCGCGAAGGCTCGTCAATCGGGCTGAGCAAAGTGGTCGCGGCAGAGCAGTTGAGCGCCGCAGTCGCGCTGGCCGCGCAGCTGGACGCCGATGTGTTGTGCGAGCAGTTCATTGCTGGCGACGAAGTCACCTGCCCTGTACTGGGTACCGGCGAGCAAGCCAAGGCCTTGCCTGTGATCCGGATCGTGGCGCCTGAAGGCAATTACGACTACCAGAATAAATACTTCACCGACACCACGCAGTACCTGGTGCCCTGCGGTTTGCCGGCTGGTGAAGAAGCCGCCATCCAGCAATTGGTGCTGGCGGCTTACCGCACGCTGGGCTGCCGCGGTTGGGCACGTGCAGACGTCATGATCGACGCACGCACCCGCCAGCCCTATTTGCTGGAGATCAACACATCACCCGGCATGACCAGTCATTCACTGGTGCCGATGTCCGCCAAGGCTGCCGGTTTGAGCTATGAGGCGCTGTGCCTGAAGGTCTTGCAAAGTGCCGCATTGGACTACCCGGTGCAAAAGGCAGTCGCCTCCTCGCCTGGAGAGCGCACATGAAACGCCCCGTGCCCGTTTTTAATCCGCCACCGTTGCCGCTGGACATCCGGCTGATGAACAACGGCTCCGTGGTTTTGATGGTGTTCTTCGCCGGCATGGTACTGGCGGCCTTGTTGTCATGGCTGGCTCGTCAGCCAGTGTTCAGTCTGAAGGCGATTTACATCGACAACGAGCTGGTGCACAACAACGCTGTCACCTTGCGCGCCAATGTGGGCCCCAAGCTGGCGGGCAACTTCTTTTCAGTGGATCTGGCGCGCACACGTGCTGCCTTTGAGTCGATTCCCTGGGTTCGCCATGCGGTGGTGCGGCGCCAGTTTCCAGACCGTTTGCGCGTGCTGGTGCAAGAGCATCAAGCGGTAGCCTTCTGGGGCGATGAAGCGGATACGCGCCTGATCAACAGTGAGGGCGAAGTTTTTGAAGTCAACCAGGGCGATGTGGAAGCCGATGACCTGCCCTTGCTCAACGGACCCCAGGGTCAGGCTGCACGGGTGCTGCAAGGCTATCGCCTGGTGACTCCGCTGGTTGAAAAACTCGATACCAGTGTGAGCCAGCTGGAGCTCACGGGACGCGGCTCCTGGCGCGCCAGACTCGAAAGTGGTGCGGTCATCGAAATGGGCCAGGGAGAGCCGGCAGACATTCAGGCGCGCATGCAGCGCTTTGTGGCCACGGTGAGTCAGACCTCGTCCAAGTTCGGACGCGACCTAGAGTCGGCAGATTTGCGTTATGAAAACGGCTATGCATTGAAGTTACGCGGTGTCACCACAGTCGGCGACGGAAAAAAAGACAGGAAATAAGGGTAGAAGAACTATGGCCAAAGAATACAAAGAACTGGTTGTCGGCCTCGACATCGGTACCAGCAAAGTGATGGTGGTGGTGGCCGAAGTGTTGCAGGGCGGCGAGCTCAAACTCGCCGGTCTGGGCATTGCGGCCAGCAGCGGTCTCAAGCGCGGCGTCGTTGTCAACATTGACGCGACTGTGCAAAGCATTCAGCAGGCCTTGAAAGAGGCCGAACTCATGGCCGATTGCAAGATCGGACGGGTTTACACCGGCATCACCGGCAGCCATATCCGCGGTATCAACTCCAGCGGCATGGTCGCTGTCAAGGACAAAGAGGTCAGCCAGGCCGATGTAGCCCGCGTGATTGAAACCGCCAAAGCCATCAATATTTCAACCGACCAGCGCCTGCTGCTGGTGGAGCCGCAGGAGTTTGTGATTGACGGGCAGGATGTTCGCGAACCCATCGGCATGAGCGGTATCCGGCTCGAAGCCAAAGTGCATATCGTCACTGGCGCCCAAAGCGCGGCTGAGAACATCATCAAGTGCGTGCGGCGTTGCGGCCTGGAAGTTGACCAGCTCATGCTCAACCCGCTGGCCTCCAGCTTGTCGGTGCTGACACAAGATGAGCGTGAACTTGGCGTGGCCATGGTCGATATCGGCGCCGGCACCACCGATGTGGCGATCTTTACCAACGGCGCGATCCGCCACACCGCCGTCATACCGATCGCCGGCGACTTGATCACCAGTGACATCGCCATGGCGCTGCGCACACCGACCAAGGACGCCGAAGACATCAAGGTTGAAAACGGCTACGCCAAACAGTTGCTGGCCGATCCCGAGCGCCAGGTTGAAGTGCCGGGGCTGGGTGACCGCG
Organism: Polaromonas sp.; assembly: GCA_044350025.1. Taxonomy (GTDB): domain Bacteria; phylum Pseudomonadota; class Gammaproteobacteria; order Burkholderiales; family Burkholderiaceae_C; genus Polaromonas. Next base: position 13,538 of record JBILIK010000045.1, read on the forward strand.
GCCCGCGCATGCTCAGCCGCCAGGCCTTAGCGGGTGTGATTGAGCCGCGCATCGAAGAAATTTTTTCGCTGGTGCAGCAGGTCATACGCGACTCCGGTTGCGAGGAAGTGCTGTCCTCCGGCATCGTCATCACGGGCGGCAGTGCTGTCATGCCGGGCATGGTTGAGCTGGGCGAAGACATCTTTTTGAAGCCGGTGCGGCGCGGCATACCGCGCTACTCCAGCGCGCTGTCTGACATGGTGGCCCAAGCGCGTGCCGCCACGGTGATGGGCCTGCTCGAAGAAGCCCGCATGGCCCGCATGCGTGGTTACAAGGTCTCGCAAAAAGCCGGCAGCGTTCACAACGCTTTCGGTCGGGTCAAAGACTGGCTGGTGGGGAATTTCTGATGACTTATTCAATCACTCAACGCTGTGCATCATCGTGTCCCACGCATTTGGGCGGGGCGGATCCGCCCGGCTGAACTTGCCGCGACACATAAGAAAAAACATATACCGAAAAATCAAGCAACTGCAACAAATACAGGAGGCTCCATGAGCATCGAAATGATTGAAACCGAAGAGTTCAACCAAGGCACCCAAATCAAGGTGATCGGCGTCGGCGGCGGCGGCGGCAACGCGGTTGAGCACATGATCCAGTCCGGCGTGCAAGGCGTCGAGTTCATTTGTGCCAACACCGATGCCCAGGCGCTGGGCCGGGGCACGCCCCACAAAACCATTCAGCTCGGCGGCAGCGGGCTGGGCGCTGGCAGCAAGCCTGACAAAGGCCGCGAAGCCGCTGAGTTGGCGGTGGACGACATCCGCGAAGCGATTGCCGGCGCCCACATGCTGTTCATCACCGCCGGCATGGGCGGCGGTACCGGCACCGGTGCTGCACCCGTGATTGCCCGTGTGGCCAAAGAGATGGGCATTTTGACGGTCGGCGTGATCACCAAGCCGTTTGACTTTGAAGGCCCGAAACGCATGAGCAACGCCGACAACGGTCTGGCCGAACTTGAGGCCAACGTCGATTCACTGATCGTCGTGTTGAACGAAAAATTACTGGACGTGCTGGGCGATGACGTGACGCAAGACCAGGCCTTTGCACACGCCAACGATGTGTTGAAAAACGCTGTCGGTGGTATTGCTGAAATCATCAATGTCCCCGGGCATGTGAACGTTGACTTTGAAGACGTGCGCACCGTCATGGGAGAGCCCGGCAAGGCCATGATGGGCACCGCCCTGTCCAGCGGCCCGGACCGCGCCCGCATCGCCGCTGAGCAGGCTGTAGCCTGCCCGCTGCTCGAAGGCATTGACCTGTCTGGTGCTAAAGGCGTGTTGGTCTTGATCACGGCGGCCAAGGGTTCGCTCAAGCTCAGCGAGTCCAAGATGGCCATGAACACCATCCGCGCTTACGCTTCACCGGACGCGCACGTGATCTACGGCACGGCCTACGACGACACGCTGGGTGAGGAAATCCGTGTGACAGTGGTGGCTACCGGCCTGAGCCGTTCGCCGGTGCGCCGTGCGGCGCCGCCCTTGCAGGTGCTGCGTACCGGTACCGACAACCTGCCTGTGCTCAACGTTGCGGTGGGCCATATGATGCAGCCGGCCAGTTTCAGCGACGGCAGCACCAATGTGCAGTCGATCACCCCGGCGCAACCGGACTACGGCAACATGGCCACGCCCAGTGTGTGGCGCAACAACCGCACCCAAGCTGCCGCCAAAGTCGATGCGCTGGCTTCCGGCGGAATGGACGACCTGGACATACCGGCCTTTTTGCGCAAGCAGGCTGATTAAGGGGTAAGTCAAAAAGGCAGCTGACGCCACGGGTCATTGCGCGAGCATGGTTCAAGCCATTTAAACTAGAAGCATGCTCGCGCAAAGAACCCTCAAATCCCTGACCCGTGCGGTCGGCGTTGGCCTGCACAGCGGTCAGCGGGTGGAACTCACGCTGCGCCCGGCCCCCGCCGACACCGGCATTGTTTTCAGGCGGGTGGATTTACCGCAACCGGTGGACATTGCCGTTTCGGCGCTGGCCGTCACCGACACGCGCCTGGCTTCGACCATCTCGAATGGCAGCACCAAGGTGTTCACGGTCGAGCACCTGATGTCTGCATGTGCGGGTCTTGGCATTGACAATATTTACATTGATATCACTGCCGAGGAAGTGCCCATTCTGGACGGTTCGGCCGCCTCGTTTGTTTTTCTTTTGCAGTCGGCCGGTATCGAACTGCAGAAAACCCCGAAAAAATTTGTTCGTCTGCTGCAAACCGTCGAGGTTCGCGAGGGCGAAGGCGCCGCCACCAAATGGGCGCAGCTGGTGCCTTACGATGGCTACAAGCTCAGTTTTGAAATCGATTTTGACCATCCGGCGGTGGACTCCACCGGCCAGCGGGTCGAGTTCGACATGGGCTCAGGCTCTTATGTGCGCGACATAGCGCGTGCCCGTACCTTTGGCTTTACCAAAGACGTCGAAATGATGCGAGCCAATGGCCTGGCCCTGGGTGGTGGCTTGGACAACGCCATCGTGATGGACGACTACAAGGTGCTCAACAACGAAGGCTTGCGCTACAACGACGAGTTCGTTAAACACAAAATCCTGGACGCCATGGGCGACTTGTTTTTGCTGGGCAATCCTTTGCTGGCCGCCTACAGCGCTTTTCGCTCCGGTCATGCGCTCAACAACAAGCTGCTGCGCGCTTTGCTGGCGCAGCCCGACAGCTATGAAATTGTCAGCTTTGCAGACGAGCTTCAAGCGCCGCGTGGCCTGGCCCGGCTGGCGCCGGCCTGGTAGTCAACATGCAGATTGTTCGGGGCCTGATTTATTTTTTATTGCTGTTAGCCGGCGTGTTTTTCGCTTTGTACGCCATCACCGGCGACATACGCTACAAGCGCTGGGGCCTGATCACCCTCAAATGGACGGTACTGGCGGGCTTGGGCTTTTTCGGCGTCTTGATTTTCGAGCGCATGATTTGAAGGCGGTGCGTCTCTGGCCTGCCCCGCGCGAAGGCTAACGGCTGCGCCCGTCCCGGTAACTTGTTTTCAGCTCGGCGCCCAATCCGCCAGCCTGGGCCAAGCGTGCCATGGCCGGACCCACGTGGGCATGCGTGATGGCCAGGCCCAGCGCATCGGCGGCATCTTTGCCGGGCAGCGCGGGTAATTTGAGCAGTCGCATCACCATTTCCTGCACCTCTGCTTTGCCGGCTTTGCCATAGCCGGCGACGGCTTTTTTCATTTGCAAAGCGGTGTATTCGCTCACAGCCAGATCGCAGGAAACCAGGGCGGTGAGGCAGGCGCCACGGGCCTGGCCCAATAGCAAAGTGGCTTGCGGATTGACGTTGACAAAAACAATCTCCACCGAGGCGGCGTCTGGCTGGTAGCGCTCCACAACTTCTCGTATGCCGTCGTAAAGCACCTTGAGTCTGGCCGGCAGACCGGCTTGCACCATGTGCGCAGTTTTGATGGTGCCGCTGGCCACATAGCGCAGCGTCTGGCCTTCGACATCAATCACGCCAAAGCCGGCGATTTGCAGACCCGGGTCAATACCCAGTATGCGCATGCTGCGGCTCATGGCAAGTCCACACTGCCCATGCGCGCCACGATCGCATTAGCGCGCGTGGCCAGGTAGTCAGAATTCGGACGCGTTTCGAAATAGCGCGGGCGCGGCAACATCACGGCCAGTCGGGCCGCTTCATAGGGGCTCAGGCGTGCAGCGGGCTTGCGAAAGTAATGCTGAGCCGCGGCCTCGGCGCCAAAGATGCCTTCGCCCCATTCAACGTTGTTGAGGTAAATTTCTAAAATACGCTGTTTGTCGAGCAGCGATTCGAGCAGCAAGGTCAGCACCAGTTCCTGGCCTTTGCGCAGCAAAGTTCGCTCACCCGATAAAAAAAGATTTTTCGCCAGTTGCTGCGTGATGGTGGAGCCGCCTACGATTTTGACTGGCTTGGCGACCGGGCTCTGGGCCACGGCAGCTGCTGGTTTTTTGCCCTGGCGGGCGGCCTGGGCAGCTTGTTGCTCGGCGATTTTTTGAGCCCGTCGCTCAGCCACAGCGTTTTTTTCCCAGGCTTTTTCAAGCGCTTCCAGGTCCAGGCCATCATGCTCTGTAAAGCTGGCGTCTTCAGAGGCGATGACGGCACGCTGCAAGTTGACAGAAATTTTGGCGTAAGGCGTCCATTGCTGGCGCCAGGGCAGCACCCTGGTGGTTTTGGTGATGCGGTAGATTTCCGAGCGCTCAAAGGCGGTGGATTCGGGTGCGATGACCGCCATGAGTGCGATGCGTGCGACAAAAAAAAGCTGCACGCCCGCCAGGGCCACCAGCGATAAAACCAGCAGCCGTACAAAGCCTTGACGCAGAACTTTCAACGCAGGCATAGGTCCGAAAGCAAAGGCAAGAATCTGGGCATGGTGTATCGAAATTGGAGTGAATGCGAGTATCGACTAGACACTGATTGTCGCGGTAAACAACTGCTCAGCGCGTGTTGTTTCCGGCTCCCATGAGGGTTTGCAGCGTGTCGTCCCGCGCAAAGGTAAAGCGCGAAACCACCACAATTTGCTCGGCTTGGCGCAGCATGCCGGGTGTAAAGCGCTCAAAGGGTCCGGCCCGCGCGGCAATGCTTTGCGCTTGCCGGTCCAGCTGGGCATTGCCAGAGCTTTTCAGCACTTCACTGGTCAGCAACTGACCGGCCGAGTTGACAGTCAGCGCCAGTGTCAATTCGCCATACAGTTTTTCACCCGCATGAACTGGAAAGGCAGCGGTGCCCAGCCGTTCAATTTTGCGCCGCAAGCGGTCGTAGTACGCTGCATAGGCTTCCTCCCGCGTGGCCGGACTGATGTAGCGTTTTTGCGGCCGCTCGTTCTCCAGGCTGATGCGTTTGTCAATCTCGCCCAGGATGTTCATCAGTTGACGGCGTTTTTCTTCGCGCGCAGCTTCCGCTGGGTCTTTGGATAAACGCGCTAATTCGGGGGGTGGCAGCTCGGCCAGTTGCTGTTTGATTTGGGTCAGCATTTGCATTTGCTGCGCAAAGAGTTTGTCTATTTCACGCTGCGCTGCTTCAGCGGCTTGGCCCAGCTCGGTCTGCGCTGCCGGGGGCAGGGGTGAGCTGGCACGGCCTTTGTCCAGCGTGCCGCCGCCGGCCAGCGAAAACTGTGCAATCGCTTTAGCCTTATCGGGTTTGGCCTTGGTCTGGCTGTTGACCAGAATCACTTCCAGCGGAGCGTCTTCAAACAGCCGCTCAAAACGCACCGGGTCGGCCAGCCGCAAGGCCAGCAGCAGACCATGCAGGGCCAGAGAAATGCCCAGCGCCAGTTGCAAAGTGCTGGGGCGCTTCAAGTTCAGATGCTCCAGCCGGCCGCAGACATCAGGACACGGGCGCGTCGCCGGGCGCTTCAAGCCCAGGCTCGCTCATGTCCACAGCGATGGATATAGGCCCGGCAGCCAGCTCTTCGCCGCCATCGAGTTCGTCCTCCAGGTCCGCGTTTTCAGGCTCAGCGTCCAGCCGCTCGATCACCGTGCTGTGCACGTCCAGCGTGATCTGGTCAATCTCGCCCAGGCGCACACGAACCCGCGCACCGCGCGGCAAGCCTTGCGCACCAGCGGCCGGCAAGACCAGGGGCAGCTCGTCGGCGCGCACCAGGTTGTCCTTGAAAGCTGTTGCTGTGAGCTCGGTGATGCCGTTTTGCTGCAGGTACTTGAGCGTCCAGTAGCGTTCGATACCGGCCTGAAAACCGTTGTAAGCACTGTAGGCCGCGTCAAAGCTTGAGATGATGGCAAATAAATCGGTGTCTTTGGGTTTGAAGGGCGCCGCCAGCGCAGCGGTGCGGCCGTTGCGCACGCAGGCGATCAGCTGCCACTGGTTGACCAGGTCCACATAGCGTCGCAGCGGTGAAGTGCTCCAGGCGTAACTTTTCACGCCCAGGCCGGCATGCGGCAGGGCGCGCGTGCCCATGCGCACTTTGACGCCGGGCGCCATGCTGGCCTGGCTGCGGTAGATGCCCGGCACGCCGTGCTCGGCCAGCCACTCGCCCCAGCTGCTGTTGGCCAGAATCATGGCCTCGGCCACGATCAGGTCCAGCGGTGCGCCGCGCTGTCGTGTGCTGATGTTGACAGTCTCTTCGCCCTGCGGTTCGCCGCCGCCCGCGTTGTCGAGCTTGAAGTTGTAGTCCGGGCGGTTGAAGTTTTCGGGCTTGCCGCGCACCACTTCGCGCTGGGCTTTCAGCGCGCGCGCCAGCCGGTGCAAAAAGCTCAGCTCCGGCCCCCAGGCGACATCGGCCGCGGGCGCGCCCGAGGCTACGGCATCTTCAAAAAACGCTTCGTTGAAAACTGTGTCGAGCTTGTCGTGGCGCAGGTTGCTGGCAATCGGCACCTGCTCAAGACGAGTGACGGTTTCGCGCACTTCGAGCGTGGCTTCATCGATCGTGACATACAGCGACAGCGCCGGGCAGTTACGCCCTTCTTGCAGTGTGTAGCTTTGCACCACCTCGTCGGGCAGCATGGTCAGCTTGTAGCCCGGCATGTAGACGGTGGACAGGCGGGCGCGGCCCAGCAGGTCGATGGCGCTGCCCGGGTGCACGGCCAAGCCGGGCGCGGCGATGTGAATGCCCAGCGTGACTGTGCCGCTGCCCAGGCCCTGGACCGACAGCGCGTCGTCAATCTCTGTGGTGCTGGAGTCGTCGATGGAAAAAGCCCGCACATCGGCCAGCGGCAATTCGTCCTTGGCTACGGGCGCCTGCAAGGCTGGAAAGCTTGTCCCCTTGGGAAAGTTCTCAAACAAAAAGCGCTTCCAGTGAAACTGGTAAGCCGAGGTGATGGCGCCTGCGCGTTGCAGCAAGTCCAGCGGCTGCAAGTGCGAAGCCCGCGCCGCCTCGACCACGGCTTTGTATTCGGCGCTGTTTTTGTCGGGCTTGAAAAGGATTTTGTAGAGTTGCTCCCGCACGGGTGCCGGACATTGGCCCTGGGCCAGTTCGTCGGCCCAGGCGCTGATTTGGGCGGCCAGCAGCTTTTTCTTTTCAATGCCTGCCAACGCCAGTTGCAAAATTTCGGCAGGTGCCTTTTTGAAGCGGCCTTTACCGGCGCGCCGGAAGTAATGCGGCGCCTCAAACAGCCGAAACAGTGCAGCCGCCTGCTGCTCCAGGCTGGCGGCCTGGCTGGGGTCGGCGCTGAAGTAGTCGCGCGCCAGGTCGGCAAAGCCGAATTCCTCGTCGCTGGCAAATTCCCAGGCCAGGTCCAGGTCAATCTCCAGACTCAGCAGTTGGCCGCGCGCCAGCAGTTCTGCGGGCGCCGGTTTTTCAAATTTCAGCAGGGCGTTGGCCGCTTTGACCTTGACCCGCTTGCCCGAGTCGAGTTCAACCTGCATAGAAGCGTCGGTCTCGGACAGGATGCGGCCGGCCAGAAACTTGCCGGCTTCTTCAAACAATGTGTGCATGAGCCGAATTGTCCCATGGGCTTGCCGGCCCGCCGGGCTGCTTCAGGCCAGCGCAAGAAAGCGCAGAACGCCCGCCAGGTGCGCGTCAAAGTCGCTCAGGGCGTGGTCACCGCCCTCGAGAAGCAGGCCTTGCGAGCCGGCGTAGCGGGCGCTCATTTCGCGCCAGTCCAGCAGCTCATCACCTTTAGCGATCAGGGTGTAAAAACGTTCCGGGCGACTTAGCGAGCCGGCATCAAGATCTCGCAGCTCTTGCACGAATTCAGGCTGGAAAAAGAAAGTTTCTTGCGGTGAGTGCCAGGCGCTTTGTTCGCCAATGTGGCTTGCCAGGTCGCGCGCCGGATGGACCGCCGGGTTCAGCAGCACGGCCGGGCAGCCCGTTCGGGCAGCGA
>JBILIK010000087.1:0-5772 GCA_044350025.1 Polaromonas sp.
TGGCTTGGGCGCAGGATAGTCATGGGTGCTCGCTTGGCTGTGTCTCGGGCTATAATCTGCGGCTTTGCAGCAATTCGCTGGCCGGGTGGCCATGTCGTGTGTCTCAAGCGCTGCAAACTCATGTTGGTTAGACAATTTTGTCTTCCCACCACCCGAAGGATAAATCATGGTCGTCATTCGACTCGCGCGCGGCGGTTCCAAGCACCGTCCCTTTTTCAATATCGTTGTGGCTGACAAACGCGTTCGCCGCGATGGTCGTTTCATCGAGCGTATCGGTTTTTACAACCCGATTGCCAAGGGTGGCGAAGAGGGCTTGCGCATTGAGCAAGACCGTCTGACCCACTGGCTTGGCGTAGGCGCACAAGCCTCGCCAACCGTTGAGCGTCTGGTCAAGCAGGGCGCTGCCAAAGCGGCCTGAACGGGCTTGCAGGCCTTTTTGCGAAGGTCTGCCAACCCGCCAGCCATGGCATGACATGCAGCAACATGGCGACTGAACTTTCACCCGGCCTCAAGCAGGCCGCCTTGCCCGAAGATGCGATCGAAGTGGGTCGCATTCTTGACGCCTGGGGCGTCAAGGGCTGGGTCAAGGTGCTTGCGCACAGCGCAGAGCCTGAGGCTCTTTTTGCGGCCAAAGACTGGTTTTTGCAAGCTCCCGAAGCCCGGTTTCGCCCGGGCTTTTCCGCTTTCTCGGGCACCGTATCCATCAGCTTGCAGGAGTGCAAAGTGCATTCGGACACCGTGGTTGCCAAGATCGCCGGCCTCGAAGACCGCAGCGCCGCCGAGGCCTTGCGGGGTGCACGTATTTTTTTGCCGCGCAGCAGTTTCCCCAGCGCTTCGAAAGATGAGTACTACTGGGTCGATCTGATCGGCCTGGATGTCATCAACCGTGAAGGCCTCAGCCTGGGCACGGTACGTGACCTCATGACCACCGGCCCGCAGGCGGTGCTGTGCGTTGAATACCAGGCGCTTGCCGAAGACGGCACGCAGTCAGCCGCCGAGCGCATGATTCCCTTTGTGGCCGCCTATGTGGATGCGGTGGATGTGCCGGGCAAGCGCATCACGGTCGACTGGCAGCCAGACTACTGAAGCCTGCCCCGCGCTGACAGGCCAATGGCTGTCCCGCGCCGCGCACAATACCCGCATGCGTTTTGACGTCATCACCCTTTTTCCTGAGCTGTTTGCCCCCTTTGTGAGCAGCGGCGTGACGCGCCGTGCCTACGAGTCCGGCCAGGTACTGCTCCGCCTGTGGAACCCGCGGGATTATTCAGAAGGCAATTACCGGCGCATCGATGACCGGCCTTTTGGCGGCGGCCCGGGCATGGTCATGATGGCCGAGCCGCTGGCCTTGTGCTTGGAGGCCATACGCGCGGAGCGTGCTGGTAGCGAGGCCACGCCTGCCCCGGTGGTCTTGTTTTCACCCACCGGCCAGACCCTGAACCATACTGCCGTGGAGGGCTGGGCGGCTTCGAGCGGGGCGGTGCTGGTCTGCGGCCGCTACGAAGGTGTGGACCAACGTTTCATTGACGCGCATGTGGACTGTCAGATCAGTCTGGGCGACTTTGTACTCTCGGGCGGCGAAATCGCCGCCATGGCCCTGGTTGACGCGGTCACCCGCTTGCAACCCGGCGTGCTCAACGACGAGGGTAGCCACCAGTTCGACAGTTTCAACCCGGCTATCGACGGCCTGCTGGACTGCCCTTATTACACCCGGCCCGAAATCTGGCGCGGCCAGACCGTGCCGGCGCAGATGCTGTCGGGTCACCATGCGGACATAGAGCGATGGCGCCGGGAACAGCGTTTGTCGCTGACCCAGGCCCTGCGGCCGGCCTTGCTGGCGGCCGCCCGGGCAGCCGGAGGGCTGACGCCCGCAGATGAGGCTTTTTTGGCCGGGCTGGCCGGCACAACAGGAAGCCCGCCGTAATTGGCTATAATCATGGGCTTTTCGGTCCTCTGGCGGCCATTGCAACCAAGCGACAACGGTTTACCGTTTTTGTCACCTCTGGATTTGCGGTCTTTAGCGTAGCGCGTGCATGAACGAAAAATGAAGTGAGATGGACATTGTATGAACCTGATTCAAACCCTTGAGCAAGAAGAAATTGCTCGTCTGAACAAAAGCTTTCCCGCGTATGCGCCTGGTGACACTGTCATTGTGAGCGTCAACGTGGTTGAGGGCACCCGCAAGCGTATGCAGGCTTTCGAAGGTGTGGTGATTGCTAAGCGCAACCGCGGCCTGAACTCCAGCTTCATCGTTCGCAAAATTTCCAACGGCGAAGGCGTCGAGCGTACATTCCAGCTCTACAGCCCTTTGATTGCCAAAATTGAAGTCAAGCGCCGCGGTGATGTGCGTCGCGCCAAGTTGTATTACCTGCGCAGCCGCAGCGGCAAGTCGGCTCGTATCAAGGAAAAGCTGGGCGCCAAAGCGGCCTGATAGGCGGCGTCAAGCTCCCGGACACTGTCCTGTGAAAAGCCGCTCCCTGAGCGGCTTTTTTCTTGGTACCACCAAACCCTTTCAGTCATGACCATCACCCGTCCGCTGCCCAAAATTGACCCCCGCACTGTGCCGGTGTTGAGCGTGGACACACACCTGCCGGATGTGCCGGCCCAGCATCTCACGCCAGAGGCTTTGCGGGCGCGTTTTCGCCGCCCCCCTGTCTGGACGCCCGAAAGCAGCGTTGAAAAGAAATTCGGTGACCGTCAGCCCGCCCCTGCGGCGGTGCTTATTGCGCTGGTCATGCGCCAGGAACTGACGCTGCTGCTGACCGAACGGGGCTTGAATTTATCGACCCACTCCGGGCAGATCGCTTTTCCGGGCGGGCGCACCGATGCGAGCGACCGTGACCCTGTGCACACGGCCTTGCGCGAGGCAGACGAAGAAATCGGTTTGCCGGCCAGTCATGTGGAAGTGTTGGGCAGTCTGCCCATTTACGTTACCGGCACGGCTTTCATCGTGACGCCCGTGGTGGCGCTGGTGCGGCCCGGCTTTGAACTCAAGCCCAATCCGGCGGAGGTGGCGGATGTTTTCGAAGTTCCCCTGAGCCACCTCATGAGCCCGGCCAACCACCGCCGTCACGCTTTTGAGTTCGATGGCGCTGTGCGTCAATGGTTCTCTATGCCTTACACCAGCAGTGACCCGGCTCATCCCAAGGAGCGCTACATCTGGGGTGCCACGGCCGCGATGCTTCGCAATTTTTACCGTTTCATGGCGTCCTGAACCATGCGCCTGAATCGCTCAATTTGCAATGGCCCGGCGCTGACGCTGCGCCGTTATGATTTGGCATGAGCTTTTTTGCCGTTCTGTTTGCCCTGCTGATGGAGCAGGCCCGGCCCCTGTCACCGGGCAATTCTCTGCATGCGGGTGTGCGCGCCTGGACGCGCTGGTGCAGTCGCAACCTGGACGCGGGTCGCCAGCAGCATGGCTGGCTGGCCTGGTCCCTGGCGGTGCTGCTGCCGGCGCTGCTGGCTTTCGGCATCCACTGGCTGCTGTGGAGCGTGCACGGCTTGCTGGCTTTTGTCTGGAGCGTGCTGGTTTTGTATGTGTCTTTGGGTTTTCGCCAATTCAGTCACCATTTCACAGCCATTCGCGACGCCCTGGACATGGGCGACGAAGAAGCCGCGCGTCAGTTGCTGGCTGATTGGCAGCAAGTTGATGCCAGTTTGTTGCCGCGCAGCGAGATCGTGCGTCATGTCATTGAGCACTCGGTGCTGGCTGCGCACCGCCATGTATTTGGCGTTTTGAGCTGGTTTTGTATTTTGGCTGCCTTGGGTCTGGGCCCGACAGGTGCGGTGCTTTACCGCTTGAGCGAGTTCGTTGCGCGTTACTGGAGTTACAAGTTCCGCGCCTCGGGTGAGGGTGCCAGCCCGGCCCTGCAACAGGCGGCACTGTTGGCTTGGGGGGTGATTGATTTTTTACCGGCTCGCCTCACGGCCTTGGGCTTTGCGGTGGTCGGCAGCTTTGAGGACGCTATCGACAGCTGGCGCCACTACACACAGGGCTTTGCGCTTGACGCCAAGGCCGCTTCGCCCATTCGAAATGATGGCGTTGTGCTAGCGGCCACAGCCGGTGCGGTCAATGTGCGCTTGGGCGGCAGCGCCTTGAAGGCGATTCGCCTGCCCTTTTCTCCGGGCGATGACAATGCGGTGCCGCCGGCCACCCAGGCCACGCCCGGGCGCGAACCTGAGCTGGCGCATCTGCGCAGCATCGTAGGGCTGGTCTGGCGCTGCGTGGTGCTGTGGATGGTGTTGTTGGCGCTCCTCACGCTGGCGCGCTTGATCGGCTAGAAACTGCAGCGCTCGGGGCTGGCGGCTGCTCAGTAACGCGTTTGCGACAACTCTGCGAACAGCTCGCCGTACAAACGGTAGCGGCTGGCGCTGATGCTGCTGGCGCTGTCGCTGCGGTTCAGCTCGGCAATCACGCCGCAGCCCGGCTCATGCAGGTGCGTGCAGTTGTAGAACTTGCAATGCTGGGCATGGGCCTTGAGGTCGGGCATGTAAGCGGCCAGGTGCATGGGCTCAATGTGGTGCAGCCCGAATTCCTGAAAACCCGGTGAGTCAATCAATGCGCTGCTGCGGCCGGCATCAATCCAGTACAGCGTGGTGCTGGTGGTGGTGTGCTTGCCGGAATTCAGCGCCTGAGAAATCTCCGCTGTCAGTACCTGTGCATGCGGTATCAAGAGATTGGTCAGGCTGCTTTTGCCGGCGCCCGAGGGGCCCAGCACCAGGGTCTTTTTCCCCTGCAGCAGCGGCATCAGCGAGTGCACCGAGGTCTGCCCCGGGTCGTCCTGGGCTTTGGGTTTGATGGCCAGCGACAGCATCTGGTAGCCCATGGCGCGGTAGGGGGCCAGCTTGGCCCAGGCTCGACCAAAGGGCTCGGTCAGGTCGCTTTTGTTCAGCGCGATCACAGGGCGTATGCCCGCGGCCTCGGCGGCGATGAGCGCACGCGTGAGTTGGTTTTCAGAGAACTCCGGCTCGGCAGCCATAAGGATGAGCACCTGGTCCAGGTTGGCCGCAAAGGACTTGGTGCGCAGTTCGTCCTGGCGGTAAAACAGGTTGTCGCGTGGCTCGACTTTTTCAATCGTACCTTCGTCTTCTGAGGGCAGCCAACGCACCCGGTCACCGACCACAGCCTGGCCTTTTTTGCCACGCGGATGGCAAATGACGCGCTCGCCGCCCGCCTTTTCAACCAGCACATGCCGGCCGAAACCTGCAACCACCAGGCCCGCTTGTGTGCCCGAGACGGCGGGCCGTGACATACCGGCCGGTTTGCCGGAAGGCTTCAAGCCATCAAGGCGTCAACCTTGGACGCGCAAAAGAAATCACTGACAGTGATGCCGTTCACATCATGCGTGTGAAAGCGCACAGTGCACTGTTTGTAGCTCAGTGCCAGGGCCGGGTGATGGTCTTCGGTGTTGGCAATGAAAGCCACCGCATTTGCAAAACCCATGGTCTGGTGAAAGTCTTTGAAGTTGAAAGATTTTTCCAGCGCGCCATCGATCAGTCGCCAGCCCAGCGCCTGCTCGCCATTGAGTTGGCTGAGCTGCGTGACAACTTCGGTCGCGCTCAGGGCGCGCCGACCCTGGTGGACCTTGTTCATCCGGCGACGCCCATGCGGGCCAGGCGCTCACTGGCGGGCGGATGCGAGTAGTAAAACTTCACAAATACCGGATCCGGCGTGAGCGTGCTGGCGTTGTCCTGGTACAGCTTGAGCAGTGCACTGGCCAGATCACGCCCGTCAGTTTGCATCGCAGCATAGGCATCGGCTTGAAATTCATGCTG